>NZ_RYZH01000032.1 GCF_003977685.1 Tautonia sociabilis
AGGCCTACGTCTGCGGCCACTCGATCTACACCGGGGCCAAGGACATCCGCCGGGCGATCGGCTACATGCCCGACTTCTTCGGCGTCTACGACGATATGAAGGTGATCGAGTACCTCGAATTCTTCGCCGCCGCCTACCGGATCACCGGCCCGGCCCGGAAGAAGATCTGCGAGGAGGTGCTCGAGCTGGTCGACCTGACCTACAAGCGCGACGCGCTGGTCACCAGCCTCTCCCGAGGCATGACCCAGCGCCTGGGCCTGGCCCGGGTGCTGCTCCACGACCCCCAGGTCCTGCTGCTCGACGAGCCGGCCTCGGGCCTCGACCCCAGGGCCCGCATCGAGATCCGGGCCCTGCTCAAGGAGCTGAGGACGATGGGCAAGACGATCCTCGTCTCCAGCCACATCCTTCCTGAGCTGGCGGACATCTGCAACAAGATCGGGATCATCGAGCAGGGCCAATTGCTGGTCAACGGCGCCGTCTCGGACGTGATGAAGCAGGTCCGAACCGACGTGGTGCTCAACGTCACCGTCGCCGACCGGATGACCGACGCGGCCGACTTCCTCGAAACGCAGGCCGAGGTGGAGTCGGTCGACGAGAAGACCGACCTGAACGACCGCACCTACCTCGTGGTGAAGATGAAGCCCGAGGTGATCAGCTACGGCTTCCTCGCCCAGCGCCTGATCGAGAACGGCTTCGAGTTGACCCTCTTCCGAGAGGACGAGATCAACCTGGAGACGGCGTTCATGCACCTGACCAAGGGGATCACCAGCTGATCCCGGCGATCGAGGAGCCTTCCCCCAGGGCCGGGGTCGGGCGAGGCCGCTCCGGCCCCGATCCGGCCGGCCCCCGGCGCCGGAGACTCCCCTCCCCCGACCTTCCCGGACCTCGATCAATCCGAGTTCCGCTCTTCCTAAAGCACCCCCCTCGAACCGTCGGCTCCCCGTCGGCCTCCGACGCCCCCCCCTCCGAGCGGGCCAATCCCCTCGGAACTCGCCGGAGGGCCACGCCCTCCCCCAATCCGGACAGGCAGACCGCCCCGCTCCGGGGCCAGTCGGCGTCCAAGCCGGCGAGAGGAACGGTCAACACGCCGACGCCGTTCGCCGTTGCCTCGGACAGAAGGCCGTCCGCTGTCGCTCCTTCAAGGAGGGAGCACCTCCTCATCCCATCGGCCCCTCCCGTCGGGGACGGGGAGTCGGTTCACCCTGGGGACCGCGGGAATCGGTCCAAGGCTCCTCGCACACGACCACCGGACGGAAGGGCCTCGACAAGGGGGAAGCAAGGAGACGAATCAGCACCAGGGGAGTGAATGATTGACGGGGCCGGTCAGCTTGACTAGAATCATACATAGCTACAACCTCCATCCCGAATTCGGGAAAATCCCCCCTGGAAGGTGGCGGGCCCGATCGAGGTCCATTAAGTGGGTCCGCGCTTCGCGGGGCTCCCGATCCGGTCGAGGATGGACAGGACAGTCCCGAGTCATCATCCCCCGCCGGGGGCTGGCCGCGAAGGGGTCGGGCCGGTCCCAGGGGCGTCAAGGGCGCTGTGCGCCCGTCGTCGGCGTCAGTGGTTCTTCCCGAAGGTTTCGCCACCGGCCGCTACCCTCGAGTGGGGCTGTTGCTCTCGTGTTGGCGCGCTCGATGTCCGGGCCGAGGCGTGACCGCAATCAACCTGGAAGCAGATTCCATGAGCGCAATTCCGTTTTGTCGTCGCCTTGTCGCGACCGCGACGCTGGCGATCGCCGCCCTGCCGGGGGTCGGCTGCGGTGGCGGGGACCAGGGGGCCGTGATCGAGTTCCCCGAGGCTTCCGCGCCGCCGAAGTTTGCCGAAGGTGCGCCGGCCACGGGCGACACCGGTGTCATGAGCCAGGGTGACCCGGCCTCGTACTCGCGCTGATCGCCATCGGTCGCGGGGCCGACCGGGTCCTCCTCCCGGGCCGTCGCAACGGGGATCGTCCTGGCGTCGGGCCCGAACCCTCTCGGTCAATCCGATCGGGAGCGCCACGGTCCCGGGTGACGGCCACGTCGCCCGACTCACTCGGTTCGGTTTGGTCCGTGTGGCTCTTGAGTCAATCTCTCCCGCCTCGTCCCCCTCCACAAGGTTTCGAGATGCTGTACTCTGCCATCGTCCGTCCCGGCTCGCGGCGTGGGTTCACGCTGATCGAGCTGCTGGTCGTCATCGCGATCATCGGCGTCCTGATCGCCCTGCTCTTGCCCGCCGTCCAGAGCGCCCGGGAGGCGGCCCGACGCTCGCAGTGCACCAATAACCTGAAGCAACTGGGCCTGGCGCTGCACAACTACCACCAGACCCACGACGCCTTCCCCGGGGCCTACAACGCGGGCCGCTACACCAACGGCACGTTCTCTCCCGGCGGCGCGTGGGGCTGCTTCAGCCCGCAGTCGCTGCTGCTGCCGTTTTTGGAGCAGCAGGCGGTGTATAACTCGATTAACTTCAACTTCATCAACCAGGGCGACAACGGCAACAACTACTTCGGCGAGCGGGCCAACACGACCGCCACTCGGACCCGGGTGGCCACCTTCCTCTGCCCGTCCTCTCCGCTGCCGAGGAACACCAACTTCTGAGGAGTGACCGCCCCGGGGAACAACTACTTCGCCTCGTTCGGCGCCAGCGCCGGGTTCTCAGGCACCTGGAACAACGCCCCCCCCACCGGCCTCTTCCAGTACCTCGGCGCCCCGCTCGGGGTCCGGGACGTGCTCGACGGCACGAGCAACACCGTCGCCTTCGGCGAGTGGCGCACCGGAGACTTCAACAACACGAAGATGTCGATCACCGACGTCGTCAACATTCAGACGACCGTCAACGGCTTCGGCAACAACGACCCGAACTCGAACATGCCCTTCGGCGCCGCGGCGCTGCAGGCGTTCATCCAGACCTGCCAGTCGAGCTGGGCTCCCGTTCCCTCGGGCACCAACCTCGTCAACCGGAGCTGGCTGGGAGAGCAGTGGATCACCGGCATCCCGGGCCGGTCGCTGGGCAACCTGCTCCTGCCGCCCAACCCCAACGGGATCCCCAACTGCATGACCTGCTCCGGCTGTGGCGACTTCGACTCTCCCGGGATGTTCGGCCTGAGCAGCCATCACCCCGGCGGCGCGAATGTCTGCATGGCCGACGGCTCGGTCCGGTTCCTCAAGAACACGACCGCCATCCAGGTCATCTGGGGGATCGCCACCCGGGATCAGGGCGAGGTCGTCTCGGCCGACCAGTACTGATCCCCCCGGGCTCCGAGGGCCGAGGCCGAACGGCCGGCCTCGGCCGCCGAGGAACGCCCGAGATCGCATCGAGACGGCCCGCCCCCGCGATCCTTCGGGGGGCGGGCCGTTGGCGTTGTCGATCCCGGATCCGGGAGGGGTTCCTCCCCGATCGGCAGTCAGGTGACCTTGCGGTAGGCCATCACGCCGAGCACCCCGAGCAGCGCGGCGATCGCCAGGAAGATCAGCACGAGCACCTGGGCCACGTCCGCCGCCCCCTCGGCCACGCCGCCGAACCCCAGCAGGGCGGCGATTCCCGCGATCACCAGCGCGATCAGGGCCCATTTGAGCAACACCATCGGTCCCGCCTCCGCTCCGGGGAATGGGATGGGAGTCGATCGATCCGACTCGCCTCGGGGGGGAGGGCCGATGCAACCGCCGTGCCGAGGGCCGGCGCCGGGTCCTCGCCGACCGGCGCGGGGGAAGGGAGGCGCGGCGGGGAGCCCGCTGGTGTAAGATCCCTTGCCATAGCCCGATCGCATCCCCCTGGCACCATCTCGAACCGCCCCAGCTCGAGCCCCCGGGAGGTTTCCTCGATGGACACGACACGAACCGTCGGTCGTTCTCGGCCGGAGGCGCTGAGCGAGAGCGGCCCGGGAGACTCGTGCATCATGGTCATCTTCGGGGCCTCGGGGGACCTGACCAAGCGGCTCCTCGTCCCGGCGCTGTACAACCTGGCCTGCGACGGCCTGCTGCCGGAGCGGTTCGCGGTGGTCGGCATCGCGCTGGACGAGCTGGACACGGAGGGGTTCCGGGCCCGGATGGCCGAGGACATCCGCCGGTTCAACACGAGGAAGGAGCTGGACGAGGGGCGCTGGTCCTGGCTGGAGTCTCGGCTCCACTACACGACGGGGAACTTCGGGGACGAGTCGGCCTACCTGAGGCTGCGGGAGCTGGTCGAGCAGCTCAACTCCCAGTACAGCGCCGGGGGGAACATACTGTTCTACATGGCGGTGCCGCCGTCGCTCTTCGGCACGATCTCGGAGAAGCTCAACGTGGCCGGGTTCGGGACGTTCCCGGGCTGGAAGCGGATCATCGTTGAGAAGCCGTTCGGCACCGACCTGGCGTCGGCCCAGGCGCTGAACCGGGAGATCCTGGCGCACTGGTCGGAGGACCAGGTGTACCGGGTCGACCACTACCTGGGCAAGGAGACGGTGCAGAACATCCTCGCCTTCCGGTTCGGCAACGAGATGTTCGAGCCGCTGTGGAACCGCAAGCACATCGACCACATCCAGCTGACGGTCAATGAGGCCGTGAGCGTGGAGGGCCGGGGGGGCTACTACGACAAGTCGGGCGTGCTTCGGGACATGATCCAGAATCATATGCTCCAGATGCTCGCCTATGTGTGCATGGAGCCCCCCGCCTCGTTCGCGGCCGACGACATTCGGGACGAGAAGGCGAAGCTGCTCCGAGCCGTCCGGCTGTTCACCCCGGAGCAGGCGCTGGCCAACAGCGTCCGGGGCCAGTACGGCGCCGGCACGAAGGCCGACGGGACGCCGTGCCCGGCCTACCGGGAGGAGCAGGACGTCGCCCGCGACTCGAACACGGAGACCTTCGCGGCGCTGCGGCTGTTCATCGACAACTGGCGGTGGGAGAGCGTGCCGATCTACCTGAGGTCGGGCAAGGCGCTCTGGAAGCGCGGGACCGAGGTGGTGGTGCAGTTCAAGCGAGCGCCCGGGGTGCTCTTCCGGGGGACCCCGTCGGGCCACATGTCGTCGAACCGGCTGGTCTTCCACATCCAGCCCGACCAGGGGATCGAGACGATCTTCCAGGCCAAGGTTCCCGGGCCGGTGATGCGTTTGCAGTCGGTGAACATGCGGTTCAGCTACGGCGACTCGTTTCGGGCGGCCCGGGGCACCGGCTACGAGGTGATGATCTATAGCTGCATGATGGGCGACGCCACGCTCTTCTCGCGCACCGACCTGGTCGAGTCGGCCTGGCGGATCGCCCAGCCGTTCCTCGACGCCTGGGCCAGCCGGCCGGCGCCGGACTTCCCCAACTACGACGCCGGCTCGTGGGGCCCCGTGGCCGCCTACGACCTGCTGGAGCGCGACGGCCGACGCTGGTACGAGGTCATCGACCGCGAGACCCTGGAGCGCGTCCCGCTCTTCCAGGGGGGCGACCCGCTGCTGCTCAACCAGGTCAGCGTGGCGCTTCGCCCCCACGCCGCCTCCCCCGGCGAGGTGATCATCCGCAAGGGGGATCCCGGCGCCGAGATGTACCTGATCAGCCGGGGGGAAGTCGAGGTCGTCGACGGCGAGGGAAAGGTCCTGGCCACGCTACGCGAGGGGGCCTGCTTCGGGGAGATCGCCCTGCTGCTCTCGGAGCACCGCACGGCCACCGTCCGCGCCCGCACCGCCTGCAACCTCTTCGTCCTGGAGCAAGCCGACTTCCGCCGCATCCTCCGCGATCACCCGCAGTTCTGCCAAGCGGTCACCCAGATCGCACAGGAGCGTTACCACAAGTTCATCGACGCCGATCAGCTCACCGCCGAGCTGGATTGAGCCTTCTCCCCGCCCCCGATCCGGGAGCGACGGAGCCTTCCCCCAGCGACCGCGACCATTCCCCGAGCCGGCCGCGCCGGACCCGGGGAGGCGCCCCGAGTCCGGGATCGGATCCGGGATTTTCGTGCGGAACAACCGTGGTCCTTCGCCCGGTTACGGGAGGCGGCCGGGGGCCGAAAACAGTACGGCAAATCGTCATGTTTTTGTCGAAATAAGAAGTGAGCTGGTCCCGATATGGTCCGGGGGTTTTTTTGTTGCTTTTTCCCCGATCAGCCCAAATACTGGTCCCCCCCGGAGGGCGGTACAGCCCAATCCGGCCCCCTTCCCAAGGTCGAACGCGAGGCGAGGATATGCAAAACCGTCGGGATCGAGGCGGTTTCACGCTCATCGAATTGCTTGTGGTGATCGCCATCATCGGCGTTCTCATCGCGTTGCTGCTGCCGGCCGTCCAGTCGGCGCGCGAGGCCGCTCGGCGGGCTCAATGCACCAACAATCTGAAGCAACTGGCCCTGGCCGCCCACAACTACCACGACCAGGTCGGCACCTTCCCCACGGCGCTGTACAAGCACCCGGCCTACGTCACCGACAGCCAGGCCTGGAACAACGCGAGCTGGATCGTGCTGCTGCTTCCCCAGATGGAGCAGCAGTCGGTCTACAACTCCGTGAATTTCAGCATCATGTGGGGGACGAACGTCCTGTTCAACTGGGGTCCGCAGTACTACGGCGAGCAGAACTCGACGGTCCGGACCACGATCATCAACTCGCTGAACTGCCCGTCGGATGATAGCGAGAAGCTGGACAACACCAACGCCGACGAGATTTGGAACGGCCTGGCGGCCGGGACCTCGTACGTCGGCAACATCGGCGACAACTGCCTGGCGTGCAACCCGCCGGCCAACCAGGTGCAGCTCTGCGCCACGGTGGGCTACCCGTGCCGGGGCCCGCAGTTGGCCGACGGCGGCGGCAGCGGCATCTTCTGGCGATACGGCCCCAAGGTGGGGATCAACGCCATTCGGGACGAGACCTCGAACACCTTCCTGATGGGCGAGCAGGTTATGGCCACCACCCGTTGGAATGCCTGGGTGCACGCCAACCAGTCGGTCGGCACCACCGCTATGCCGCTGAACTACACGCTTCGGCCGCCCAACGTGGGGAACTGGACCCACCAGTACACCTTCCGCAGCCTGCATCCAGGCGGTGCGAACTTCGCGATGTGCGACGGCTCGGTTCGGTTCATCAAGGAGTCGATCGCGCTGCCGATCTACCAGGCCGTCAGCACCCGGGCCCAGGGCGAGGTCATCTCGGCCGACCAGTATTGATCTCCCGACTGGTGAGGCGGCGCGACGCCCAACGTCGTCAAGCCGTCGCGATCGCCGTCGCGATCGCCGTCGCCGTTGCCATCGCCGTCGCCCTCCCCTTGAGGACCAGGCCCCTCCCGCCCCCATTCCGGGGGGCGGGCGGGGCCGTTCGCATCCCCGCGTTCCTGGAGACCGAGTCCGTGAGCAACCGTCTTCTCTCCCCGGCCCTCCGGCTCGCCGCCGGGGGATCGCTGTCGATCTGCCTGGCCCTGATCGCCGCCGGCTGCGGCTCCTCGGGGCCGACGATGGGCCGGGTCTCCGGAGTCGTCACCCACGGCGGAGCGCCGCTGACGAAGGGGAACGTCACCTTCGTCCCCGACGACCCGGACGCCCCCTACGCCACCGGCCAGATCGGGCCCGACGGTTCCTATACCCTCGCCACGTCCGAGTTCGGCGATGGGGCCGTGGTCGGTTCCTACAAGGTGGCCATTTCCGGCCTCGGACCGGAGGATGTCCTGGACTACATCCCCCCCGACGCCTCCGACCAGCCGCAGTCCCCGATTTCCCTCAAATATGCCGACGTCAACACGTCCGGGTTGACGGCGACCGTCGAGCGGGGCAGCAACACCTTCAATTTCGACCTGGAGTGACCCGGGCCCTTCCCCGGCGGCGGCGCGGGGCCGCTCCCCCTCGCCGCGCCGGGGGGAGCGGATCAGCCGAAGAGGGCGGTTACCGGGGTTCCCCGGTTGATGGGCAGGGGACGGCCGATGGGGTCGATGATCTCGGTGGCGGGGTCGATTCCCAGGGCGAAGAGGATCGTCGCGGCCAGGTCGGCGGGGCCGACGGGGTTGGAGTCGGGGTAGGCGGCCCAGCGGTCGGAGGAGCCGAAGACCGCTCCTCCTCGGATCCCGCCGCCGGCGAGCACGGCGGAGTAGCAGCGCGGCCAGTGTTCTCGCCCGGCGTTGGCCCGGGTGATCCGGGGGGCCCGGCCGAACTCGCCGACCCAGACGACCAGCGTCTCGTCGAGCAGCCCCCGGGCGGCCAGGTCGTCGAGCAGGGCCGAGAGGCCCCGGTCGGTGGGGGGCATCAGGCGGGTCCTCAGCCCGTTGAAGTTGTCGCCGTGGGTGTCCCAGAAGTTCACGCCGTCGTCGTGCCAGTTGACCGTGACCAGGGGGACGCCCGACTCGACCAGCCGACGGGCCAGCAGCAGGCACTGGCCGTGGATGTGCCGGCCGTAGCGGTCCCGGGTGGCGGGGGACTCCTCGTCGATCCGGAAGGCCCCTCGGGCCTCGGCCGAGAGCAGCGCGTCGAAGGCCCGGGAGCGGTAGTCGGACCAGGCGGGGGCGGCAATCGCGCCGGAGTCGACGCGGGAGAGCAGCGCTCGGCGATCGAGAAGGCGGGCGTCGGGCAGGCCGTCGGGCAGGCGGAGGCCGTCGATCCGGAAGTCGGGGGCGTTCGGGTTGCCGGGGATGAGGAAGGGGTCGAACGCCTTGCCGAGCCAGCCGCCGTGCTGGCCGGGAGCCTTGCCGCCGGGGGCGGCCGGGTGCGAGACGATCCAGGGCATGATGACCGACGGCGGCAAGGCCCCTCCCCGGGGCCGAACCCGGGCGACCAGGGAGCCTAGGTGCGGCCAGTCGTTCGGGGAGGGGCCGTCGGCGTCGGAGTGCGGCCGGGGAGCGAGGTGCCCGGTCTGCAGATGGTGGACGCTGGAGAGGTGGGCCGGGTCGTCGTGCGTCATCGACCGGATGATCGCCAGGCGGTCGGCCCGGGCGGCCAGCATCGGGAAATGCTCGGCGATCCGGACGCCGGGCACGCTCGTCTCGATCGCCCGGAACTCTCCCCGGATCTCCTCAGGGGCCTCCGGCTTGGGATCCCACGTGTCGAGCTGGCTTGGCCCTCCCCAGGCGAAGACCAGGATGCACGCCTTCGCCCGGCCGGTCGTCGTCCGAGGGGGCCCCGGCAGCGCCGCGGCCGACGCCTCCCTCGCCCGGTACAACCCGGGCAGCGCGAGCCCCCCCAGCGCCAGCGCCCCCGCTCGCAGGGCGTCCCGACGCGAGCCGACGGAGGCCAGGAAGGCGTCGCAGCCCGCCCGGCCGGACGATCGGTCGTGGCGTCCGTTCATGTGTCGATCCTCGATGTGATTCGACCGCGAGGCGTGTTGAACCTTCGCTCAACATTCGATCCGCAAGCACTTTAGCATTCCTGCGGGGGGGCTGTCTACCGGCCGGGCCGAGCGGGAAGGGGGGATCGAACCGTCGGCCGCGACGATGACCGGCGGCACCCGGGCGTTTTGCTGCCGTGGAACAGCCGGGAGGGCGGCGAGTGCTTCGGTTCCAGTCTCAAGGAGGGGCCTGCGGGGATCGGAGGAGGCCGAAGGGAAGAGGGGAGGGCCGGACGGCACCGAGGGGGGACGGGTGAGGGGAGGCCGGATCGGGAGGAGGGCGGGCCGGCGATCGGCCCGGGGAGGCCGGGGGCGAATCGACCCCGGCCTCCCCGATGCTCAGGGCATCTGCTCGAGGAAAGCAGCTCAGGCGCCGGGCTCGGCGGGGACCTCCTCGGCCGGGGCGACCTCGATCGCCTCGCCCTCGATGGCCTCACCCTCCATCGCGCCGCCCTCGTCTTCGATCATCTCGTCTCCGAGCGGGGCTCCCTCCATGGCGCCGCCCTCCATCGCGCCACCCTCCGGGGCGGCGGGCTCGGAACCGGCGCAGCCGGCCAGGATCAGGGCGGCGCCGAGGGTCATCGGGAGGCAGGCGAAGCGGAATCGTCGCAGCAACATCGGTGGCTCCAGCTCGGCCCGGGCCGGTGGTGGGATCGGAAGCCTTGGCGCGGGCCCGGGCCCTGGGCGCGCGACCGGCCGGGGGGATGTGGTCGGTCGCGATGACGCCCGATGGACGGCCCCCCTCTGGGCGACGGCCCTCGCCGTCCCGCCCGTCTATTGGCCGGAAGGTAGACGGTCGGCGCCCGGAACGCAAGGGTCCACCGCCCGTCTCGTCGAATCGGCTCGGGAGGAGCCGGTCGGCCGGAGCGGAATCGCTGGCGTCGAGCGTGCGCCCGAGGCCCCTCCGGCCGTCGGCGGGGGATCGGCGAACCGATCGACGTCGCTCCCCAGCGATCGCCGCTGCCGGTCCCGGTGGCTCAGGCCTCGGAGACGAGGATGAGCATCGACCTCGGCGCGAGGCGGTAGCGGTGCAGGACGGGAATGGTCGGCCCCTCGTCCAGGTCGAGGGCGTCCTCGGGGGAGGGCAGGGCGGTGTCAACCGTGCGCCGCCAGCGACGTCCGGAGGGGGAGGCGGGGATGGTGAAGGTGAGCGCCTCCCAGTAGGCGTTGAAGGCGATGTACAGGTCGCGGTCGACGACGCCGGGGCGGTCGCAGCGGCGGCCGTCGAGGGCGAGGGCCAGGGAGTGGCTGTCGAAGCCCCAGTCGGGCTCGCCGGGCTCGACGCCATGCCAGACGATGTCGGGAGGGTGGCCGGCCACCCGTCGCAGGAAGGTCCGGCGGCGCAGGACGGGATGGCGCTTGCGCAGGGCGATCAACCGCTTGACGAACCGGAGGAAGTCGGCGTTCTGTTCGGTCAGGGTCCAGTTGAGCCAGCTCGTCTCGTTGTCCTGGCACCAGGCGTTGTTGTTGCCGCCCTGGGTGCGGAGGAACTCGTCGCCGCCGAGGATCATCGGCACGCCCTGGCTGACCATCAGCGTGGCGAACAGGTTCCTCGCCTGTCGGGCGCGGAGGGCCCGGACGGCGGGGTCGTCGGTCGGCCCCTCGACGCCGCAGTTCCAGGAGCAGTTGTCGTTGTGGCCGTCTCGGTTGTCCTCGCCGTTGGCGAGGTTGTGCTTCTGGTTGTAGGAGACGAGGTCGCAGAGGGTGAAGCCGTCGTGGCAGGTGATCAGGTTGACCGAGTGCAGCGGACCGCGGTCGTGGTAGAGGTCCTCGCTGCCGCAGAGGCGGGTGGCCAGCAGGGGGACCTGGCCGCGGTCCCCTTTCCAGAAGCGTCGGACGTCGTCCCGGTAGTGGCCGTTCCATTCCGACCAGCGGGCGCCGCCGGGGAAGGAGCCGACCTGGTAGAGCCCGGCGGCGTCCCAGGGCTCGGCGATGAGCTTGGTGTCGCGGAGCAGGGGGTCCTCGCTGATCATCTCGACCACGGGGGGCTCGACGAGGACGTGCCCCTTCTTGTCGCGGCCGAGCACCGAGGCCAGGTCGAAGCGGAAGCCGTCGACGTGAGACTCGGCCACCAGGTTGCGCAGGCAGGCGAGGATCAGGTTGCGGACGACCGGGTGGTTGCTGTTGACCGTGTTGCCGCAGCCGGTGAAATTCTGATAGCGCCCGTGGTCGTCGACGAGGTAGTAGAGGCCGTTGTCCAGGCCCCGGAAGCTGTAGGTCGGGCCGCCGTCGCCCCCCTCGGCGGTGTGGTTGAAGACGACGTCGAGCACGACCTCCAGGCCGGCGTCGTGGAAGGAGCGGACCATCCGGCGGAACTCCTCCCAAGGGGCGGTCCGCTCGGGGTTGCTCGCGAAGGCGGCCTTGGGGGCGGCGTAGGCGATCGTGTTGTAGCCCCAGAAGTTCCGGTTGCGCTCGCCGGTGTAGGGGTTGACGAAGGGGCAGTCGGTCTCGTCGAACTCGTCGATCGGCAGCAGCTCGACGGCGGTGACCCCCAGCTCCTTGATATACGGGATCTTCTCCGCCAGGCCGGCGAACGTGCCCGGGTGGCGGACGCCGGAGGAGGGGTGCACGGTGTAGCCGCGCACGTGGATCTCGTAGATGATCGTGTCTTCAAGCGGGATGCGCGGGTGGAGATCGTTGATCCGGTCGAAGTCCGTCGGCATGATCAGGCTCAGCCGGGGCAGGGTGCCCGTCTGGCCCCAGGGAGTGCCGCAGGAGAGGGCTCGGCAGGCGGGGTCGAGCAGGATCTTCGACGGGTCATATCGGTGCGGCCCGCCGCGAGGGCCGTCGACGCGGTAGCCGTAGCAGAAGTCCTCCGGCAGCCCCTCGACTCGGACGTGCCAGTGGTCTCCGGTGCGGTTGAGCCGGGGGTCGAGCGGGATCTCGGCGCGAACGGTGCCGTCGCAGGGCTCGCAGAGCGCCAGGCTGACCGAGGTGGCGTGCCGGCAGATCAGCACGAAGTTCACGCCCCCCTGCACCCGGTTCGCCCCCAGCGGCAGCGGCTCCCCTCGGGCGACGGTCAGCGCGAGATCCCGGAAGTGGTACGTGGCCAGTGCCCCGTTGCGGACCGGGGCGTCTTGGATCGTCGTCGTCGCCATGGCCGGGCACGGCCCTCCGTCCCTCCAGCCCGTCCCGGGCGCGGCGCGAGCGCCGACGCCCCCCGGGCGGTCGGAGGGAACAGTACGACCGAGAGGCTTCGCCGTCAACGCGAACCCGAGGCCCGACGCTCGGGGAAGCCCCTCCCGAGGGATTCCCGAGTCATCGCCGGCCAAAGAGCCGGTGCGACTTCTTGTGGTGCTTGTCCCCAAAGGGCCGGTTGAACCGGAGCAGGTCGAGCGGAGATCGGGCGTACGGGCTTGGCTTCAGGTCCGGCCGGGGGCGGCTGGCGGCGGCGCTGTTGAAGATCGGGGAATAATCGGGTGAGGGGCCGTTGCTCAGGTCGGTCGGGTAGGCCCAGATGGCCGAATCGCCGGCGTAGGGGCCCGAGAACCCGGAATCGGAGCTGGCTCCCCAGAACCACTGGGCCCGTCCCGGAGCGGAGGCCAGCAGGAGCAGGGCCAGGGCGAGGAGCAGGGGGCGGAGCGAGCGCATCGGCGGTGATCCCGGGTGGGCGACCGGGCCGACGCCGCGCCGCTCCTCCCTGCGCGCCGGCCGAGCGGGGCGATCTCGTCCGCGAGCCCCGACGCGGAAGCATACCACATCCCACCCGATCCGCCCCCGGGCCTTCTCTGATCGGCCCGGCTTGGCCCGGCCCGGCCCGGCTTGGCCCGGTCCGGCTCGGTCCTTCCCGCGCCGATCGCCCGACGACCAACGCAACGCCCCCCAGGCCGCCGGGAGGGCCGGCGATCCGGGGGGTGAGGGAAGAACGAGGAGATCACTCCCGAAGGGGAGGGACTCAGGGGGTCGGGGCCGGCTCTTCGGTCACCTCGGCCTCGGGGGCGGCGGTCTCTTCCTCGACGGCCTCGCCCTCGACGGTCTCCTCCTCGACGGCCTCGCCCTCGGCGGGCTCGACGACGGGCTCGGAGATCTCGGCGCCGATGGACTCGTCGGCCGGCGGAGCGGCCTCGTCGGTGGCGCCGCCGCAGCCGGCCAGCAGGGCGGCGGCCAGGGTCAGCGGGGCGAGCTTCAGCAGGTCGATCAGGCGCAGGTTCGTCATCGGAGGCGATTCCTCTCTGAGAGGGACTGCGAGTTCGATTGGCGGAACGGCCCGATGCGGTTCCCCTTCGAACAGGGAGGCCGCGGGGCCGATCGGCCTCCCGACGGCATTGCCGCCGGGCCCGATACCTTGAGATACGGGGCTCGGGCCTCCGAGCGTTGGAACCTGTCCCCGAAAACCGAAGGAGTGCGGACCCTGGGCCGCCCGGCCGGTCAGTCGGCGAAGGCGTAGCGGAGGATGCAGTAAAGGGCGCGCAAGCCGTCTCGGAGGGGACGGATGTGCTTGCCTTCCTCGAAGCTTCGGCCGTGATAGGAGACGGGAGTCTCGTAGATCCGGCATTTCCGTCCTCGGCGACCGTTCGCGTCGGGGAAGCGGAAGCGGGCGACCTTGGCGGTGACCTCGGGCTCGAAACCGAAGCGGTCGCTCTTCAGGGTGATCCCCTGGAGCACCTCGCGGCGGAAGACCTTGTAGCAGACCTCCATGTCGGTCAGGTTCAGGTTGGTGAACATGTTCGAGAGGAAGGTCAGCCCCTGGTTGGCCACCGCGTGCCAGAACAGATGCACCCGGTGGGTTTCGCCGATGAACCGGGAGCCGAAGACCACGTCGGCCCGGCCGTCGACGATCGGCTCGATCAGCCGGAGGTACTCGGCCGGATCGTACTCCAGGTCGGCGTCCTGCACGATCACCAGATCGCCGGTGGCGTGCGCGAACCCGGTGCGCAGCGCCGCCCCCTTGCCGCGGTTCCGCTCGTGGAAGAGGATCGTCAGGTCCGGCTGCGGGTCCTCCCCCTCCGGACGCCACCGGCGGAGCAGGTCCCGGGTGCCGTCGGTCGAGCAGTCGTCGATGAGGATGATTTGCTTGGCGATCGGCGTCTCCCGGACGCGGCGGAGGATCTCCTCAATCGTCCTTCGCTCGTTGTAGACGGGGATGACGACCGACAGCACCAGGTCGTCGGGCACGTGGAACAACCCCAGCCGACGGCAATTGGCCTCTCCCAGCGCGTCCATCAGCCAGTCCAGGCGGGCCTTCGGATCCTCGGGGGGCCGGGTGTCGGGGCCCAATCCCGAGATCGAGGGGCGTTCGGGGGAGGAAGTCGGATCCATCGTTCGGGCGATCCTCGGCGGTGAGGCGGGTTGGGGCCCCTCGTCGTGGGGGCCGATCGCAGGCCCCACTCTATACCCCCGACCGCTCGGGTCGCAAAGGCCACCCGTCTGCCTCTCCCCGCGCAGGCCGACGGCCCGAGAAGGCCGCGGAAAGCCGTCTCGGGCCGTCGGGCGGAGCGGGCCGGCAGTCTGGTCAGGGGGTCGGGATGGACAACTCATCGCCGACCGGAGGGGTGCTCTCCGGCACCTCGGGGGCCGGGGCCGGCTCCAGCTCCGGTGCCGGCGCCGGAGCCGGCTCGGTCTCCGGCTCGGCCGGAGGGGCGGTCTCGGCGGGCTCCTCGGTGGCCGGGGCCTCCATCACCTCGCCGGCCGAGTCTCCCCCCTTGCTCGGGGAGGTCAGGATGGCCGACTTCTGCGGCGTCGCGTACCCGGCCTGCGGCGAAACAGCGGGCGTGTAGGTCCCATACACCGGCATCCCGAACGCCGCCACGCCCATCGACCCGGCATAGCAGGACGAGTAGCAGGCGTCATAGCCGACCGAGTAGCACGAGCTATAGCAGGCGTCGTGGAAGACCGGCCCGTAGCAGGCCGCATAGCAGGCGTCGAAGTACGCGTGCTTCTTGTGCCCGCCGAAGAGCCCCTTGAGGCACGAGAACAGCCCGCACCCGTGCTTCGTCGTGTAGCACGAATCGTAGCAGGCGTCATAGCAGGCGGAGTAGCACGAGTCATAGCAGGCATCATAGCAGGCACCGTACGGGCCCATCTTGAACCCGCCGCCGTAGCAGGCCGAGTAGCAGGAGCTGTAGCACGAGTCGTAACCCGAGCTGTAGCAGGAGCTGTAGCAGGCCGAGTAGCACGAGTCGTAGCAGGAGCTATAGCAGGCGTCGTACGAGGAGTGACCGCCGTGGTGGCAGCCCATCCCGCTCAGCGCCAGGAGCATGATCATGGTGCCCTGCATCGCTTCGATTCTCCCGTGGGTTGCGAGTCGAGGTGATCCGGGTGGGAATGTCCGGCCCTGAGAAGCCGCGAAACCTGTGCCGAATGGGTGATTTCGCACGCCGGGCGGGCACCGCCGACCATCTTGGAAAACCGATGCGCCCTGCCCAGCTTCCCCGTCATGTCCAACCGGAACGGACAGGTGAGCCATCGCAGATTCTAATCCCCGCCAATTCGTCATTCAACCAGTTTCTGTGAATTTGGCGACTTGGGGAGATTGTGGAGAATTGCGGCGATTGTGCCACGTTTTCTCCGGTTCGGGCCGAGGCGCTCCCCGATCGGGTAAGATTGCCCCAGGGGCCGCTTCGGGTCGGCCGGGCCCCGGACCAATCGGGGGGGGGGACGCGATGGCTCGACCGGAATCGGGGGAGGGGGGGGCCGGCTGGCCGGGGTGGGCGAAGCTCGGCGTCTCGGCGCTGCTGGTCCTGCACGGGACGGCGGTGGTGGCGGCCGTCCTGGCGGCCTCGCCGTCTTCGGGCCTGCAGCGGGCGGTCGCCGATCAGTTCCGTTGGTACTACCAGTTGCTCGACCAGGGCTACACGTACCGCTTCTACACCGCCGGCGCTCCTCCGACCCCGATCCTCTTTGCCGAGCTGGAGTTCGAGGACGGCCGATCGGAGGAGATCCGCGTTCCCGACCGCTCCCAGGCCCCTCGCTTGCGCTTCCAGAGGCATCTGGCGATCGCCTACCACCTGTTCGAGGACGTCCGCCGCGCTCCCCGAGACCCCGACACCGGCGACAGCCGGAGCCGGTGGGCCGCCTCCTACGCCCGGCATCTCTGCCGGGAGCACCCCGGTTGCCGCCGCGTGACCCTGTTCTTGCAGGACCACCTCAACCCGTCCCCCCGGGAGCTGGTCGAGGCCGCTCGGGAGGGCCGGACGATCGACGTTGAGGACCCGCGCTACTACGGCGATCGCCTCCGGATCGGAGCCTACTCGTGCGACGACTGATCACCGGCCCGGCCTCGTACCTCGCCGACCTCGGCCGATCGACCGTTCGGGGGTGGGACGCCTTCTTTTTCCGACCCGCCGACCCCACCCCGGTGGGCCTGATCCGACTGGGCCTGGGCCTCATCCTGCTCTGGGACTTCGCCGTCCTCGGCCTGGACCTGAACGCCTTCCTCGGCTCGGCCGGCTGGGCCGACCCGGAGGCGGTCGCCTTCTTCCGGAACGGCGCCGGAGAGCGCTGGAGCTGGTCGCTCTGGTCGCTCGTGCCCGACTCCCTGCTGGTGCCGGCCTATGCCGCCTGCCTGGTCGTGCTGCTGCTGTTCACCGTTGGGCTCTGGAGCCGGGTGACGGCGGTGCTGGCCTGGATGATCGTGGTTTCGACCGTCCGTCGGGCGCCGGTGATCCACTTCGGCTTCGACATGGCCGTGTCGATGGTGCTGCTGTACCTCGCCGCCACCGGGTCGAGCGGGCAGGCGATGTCGCTCGATCGGTTCGTCTCCCGATGGCGGAGGATCCGGCGAGAGGTCGACCGCTCCCGCTCTGCCCGGCCGCTCGACGGGCCGATCGGAGACGGCACCCCGGCCCCTTCCGTCTCGGCGAACCTCTGCCTGAGGCTGATCCAGCTCCACCTGTGCGTCATCTACGGCCTGGCCGGCCTGGCGAAGCTCCAGCACCCGATCTGGTGGGAGGGCTGGGCCTTCGGCTCCCTGCTTGGCTACGCCGAGTTCCGCCCGGTCGACCTGACGTGGCTGGCCCGCTGGCCGATGCTCCTGATGGTCTTCTCGCACGGGGCGCTCTGGCTGGAGATCACCTACCCGGTGCTCGTCTGGCCGAGGCCGCTCCGGCCGCTGATCGTCTCCCTGACGATCTCGCTCCACCTGGGCATCGCCGTCACGATGGGCCTGTACGAGTTCGCCGCGGCGATGATCGTGGCGAACCTGTCCTTCGCCTCCGGCCCTTGGCTCCGGAGCCTGGTAGCCGGTCGTGATCCCGAGCCCCTTCGGGTCGTCTTCGACGGCGCGTCCCCGCGCTGCCGAGCAGCGGTGGCGATCGCCTGCTCGGGAGACCCGGCCCGGACGGTCGAGTGGATCGACCTGACGGCCAGCGACGTCGTCGCGGTCCACCCGGCGCTCTCGGAGGAGCGTTGTCAGGAGGGGGTCATGGCCGTCGGCCCGGGGGACCGGATCCGATCGGGCTTCGGCGCGGTGGTCGCCGTGGCTCGCCGGGTGCCCTTGCTCTGGCCGCTGGGGCTGCTCGGTGCGTTGCCCGGCGTCGCCGAGCTGGGCGGGATGCTCTACAATACGATCGCGAAGGATCGGCCCCGGGATCCGTCGCGCACCGGCCCGGTTCCGGCCGGTCGTCGCCCCGAGGCCGGGCCTCCCCCGAGGAATCGCCCCGAGAAGCCGAAGGCGAGACGATGATCCGAGACCCGAACGCCCCGCTGCCCGATCCCGAGGAGACGCTCGTCCCTCGCGTCTTCCTCCGGGAGCCCGGCTGGAAGGTCGGGATGAAGGTCGGCAGCGAGCGCGAGTTCTGCCACGCCATCGCCCCCGGCGACGACGCCTACCACCGCCTCTCCGACGGCGAGCTGTTCGTCTACTCCCCCGAGGAGAAGCTCTGCCTTCCCTGCGCCGAGCGTCGGGGCCTGCTCCACTTCGAGCCCAAGCGGCTCCGCAATTCCATGCAGACCTTCGAGATGGGCGGCCCGGCCCAGGCGGGCGACACCTTCAAGATCGTCGATCCCGACGACGAGTGATCGGCTTGGTCAGTCCGGGATCGCCAGGTTGACCAGCGAGGCGATCCCCCCAGGACGGCCAGCCGGGGCAGAGGCCCGCCTTGTCCGCTGGCGAGCGTCGGCCCATTTGGGGGGCCTCCGGCCCGCTCCCCCGTTCACCAACGCGCCGGGCCCGGGACGATCGTGGGCGCGATCGTCCGCGGGCGGATCCGATCGGAACGCGCTCAAGGCCGCTCCAAGACGCCGACGGTGCCGCGTCTTCCGCGTCGGCTTCAGCGACACGGTCTCGCCGAGCGGCCGGCAATTCGCGTGGTGTCCGGTCCGGCCCGCTCCTCCGCGACGGCTCCGGGGCGCCCGGCCTTCGCTCGAGGGCTTCTCAGCCGGCCGCTCGATCGCATACCATGCCCCCTGGACCCTCCGCCTCTGTTCCCCTCCCCACCGCCATGCCCCCCACCGACCGTTACGCCGTCGAGCTCGACTTCGCCAGAGCGATCGCCTCCGAGGCCGCCGAGATTGCCCGATCCCGATGCGACCGCGTCCGACCGCAGGAGAAGGAGAACCTCAGCTACGTCACCGACCTGGACCACGACCTCGAGCGTCTGATCCGGGACCGCCTCGCCTCCCGGTTCCCCGACGACGTTCTCACCGGCGAGGAGTATGAGAACGCCGGCGGCTCCGGCCCCCGCCGCTGGTCGATCGACCCGATCGACGGCACGGGCAACCTCGTCCACGGCCTGCCCGTCTGGGCCGTCAGCATCGGGCTGATCGACGACGGCGTGCCCGCCGTGGGAGTCATCGCCCTCCCCCCGCTGGGAGAGCTGTACTGGGCCACCCTCGGCGGCGGCTCCTGGCGAGACGGCCAGCCCATCCGCTGCTCCCCCGACCGGGACGACTTCCACGACCAGGACAACGTCTGCGTCGGCACCAACGCTCTCCGGGAGATCGACCCCCGCACCGTCGTCGGCCGCCTGCGCGACCTCGGCTCTTGCTGCGCCGAGCTGGCCTGGGTTTCCTGCGGACGACTGGTCGCCGTCTGCCACCTGGGCGAGCGGGCCCACGACCTCGCCGCCGGCGCCGTCATCGCCTCCGAGGCCGGCTGCCGCTTCGGCACCCTCGACGGCCGGGAGCTTTCCCCCGCCGAGCTGATCGCGTCCACCCCCATCCGGGTTCCCACCTTCACCGCCCCTCCCCGTCGGCTGAAGGCGCTGATGGCCCGAACGAAGCGGCTCCCCTGAGCCAGGGACCTTCCGACCCCGGGGGCACTCCCGACGCCGGGGCACGCCTGACTGGCGGGATGCCCCCCGGATCCCTACCCTGGAACGAGCCGGGGGATGCTCTCGAACTCCGGCGCTCCTGTTCGATCCGATCAGCGGAAGGGGGGCCGATCGCGGTGGCCGAATCGAGCAAGCTCGTGATCGTGGGGGTCGGCGACGACGGCCTGTCCGGCCTGACGGAGCCGGCCCGGGCGGTGATCCTCGGCTCGGATCTGATCCTCGGGGCGCCCGCCGCCCTGAAGGCGGTCGAGGAGGCCGAGGGGCGCAAGTGGGAACTCTCCAGCGACATGACCGAGGCCGTTGAGCAGGTCCGAGAGGCCTTGCGCGCCGATCGGCCCGTGATGGTCAGCACCGGCGACCCGCTCTTCTACGGCATCGCCCGCTTCCTCTTCGACCGGCTGGGCGAGGATCGGTTCGAGATCATCCCCCATGTGAGCAGCATGCAGCTCGCCTTCGCCCGGGTGAAGGAGAGCTGGGACGACGCCTACCTCGCCGACCTCGGCGCCCGGCCGCTGGAGGCGATCGTCGCCCGCATCCGGCACGCCGAGAAGGTCGGCCTGTTCTCCTCCGATCGCTGCCCGCCGGCCCGGCTCGCCCGGGCGCTGCTCGACCGGGGGATCGACGACTTCCGCGCCTTCGTGTGCGAGCACCTCGGCTCCCCCGACGAGCGCGTCACCCGAGCCTCGCTCTCCGAGCTGGCGGAGCTGGAGTTCGACCCGCTCCACGTACTCATCCTGGTTCGGTCCCCGGACCTCGCCTCGAAGGCCGACCGCTTCGCCTCCCGCCTGCGCTTCGGCAACCCCGACGACCTCTTCTCCCAGAACCAGCCCCGACGGGCGCTGGTCACCACCGCGGAGGTCCGAGCCCTCGCCCTGGCCCAGTTGAACATCCGGGCCGACTCGATCGTCTGGGACGTCGGCGCCGGCTCGGGCTCGGTCGCGGTCGAGGCCGCGCAGCTCGCTCCCCAGGGGCGCGTCTTCGCCATCGAGCCGAGGGCCGACGACCTGGCCCTGATCCCCGTCAACGCCGAGCGCTTTGGCGTCTCGAACGTCGTCCCCGTCTCCGGTCGAGCCCCCGAGGCCCTGGCCGACCTGCCCGACCCCGACGCCGTGTTCGTCGGCGGCACCGGCCGGCACGTCGGCACGATTCTCCGGGCCGCCTTCTCCCGGCTGAAGCCCGGCGGCCGGATGGCCGTCAACGTCGCCTCGGTCGAGGCGCTGGTCGACGCCCACCGGCTGCTCAAGGACCTCACCCGGGACCTCCTGTTCTGGGACGTCCACCTCTCTCGGGGCGTCGAGCAGCTCGACCGCCTCCGGTTCCAGGCCATCAACCCCAGCTACCTCCTCGCCGCCGGCAAGTCGGCCGAGTGATCCCCCCGTCCTCCCCGACCCGCTCCCCTTTCTTCCCCCGATCGAACGGAGACGACTCGATGGGCCACTGGGGCGTCCGCAGCTACGAGGTCGATGAGGCGAACGACGCCCTCGACCTGGCCTTCGAGCGCGTCCACGGCCGCCGCTACGACGAGCTGATGAGCGACCGGAACCCGACGCCGGTCGAGCAGATCCACCGCCAGCTCGCCGACGCCCGGACGCTCGCCGCCGCCCTCGACGCCCTCCGCGACGACCACGGCGACGATCTCGACTCCTGGGACGACGTCGCCCGGCTGGCCCTCTGCGGCGTCGTCGTGCTCCATGCCGAGCTGGGCGTCCCCGTGCCCGACGACCTTCGAGACCGCGCCGCCTCCTGGCTCGAAGCCGAGGAACTCGACTGGGACCCCCAGCCCAAGCGAGACGCCCGACGCCGCCGCGAGATCGAGCTGCTCCGCCGCCCCTGCCCCGACTCCCCCTGATCCGAGCCGGCCGATCCGGGGTTCGATCGGCCTGTCGCCCTGCGGCGGCGGCTCTCCCCGGCGCTGGCGGCCGATTCCCCGGACGACGGCGAGGGCCAGGGGCCCTCGCTCCCTCGCGACGACGACCCGAACCCACTTCCCCGGATCGAGGACGACCCATGACCGCATCGAGCCGCTGGATCCTCGCCCTGTCGTTGTTCGCCTCCCCGGCCCTCGCCGCCCCGCAGCAGGGGCCGGGCGCCCGGCCTCCCGAGTTCTCCTCCCCCGAGGTGAAGGAGGACCGGACCGTCGTGGTCCGCCTCTTCGCCCCCGAGGCGGACGAGGTCCGCTTCTCCAGCAGCGACCTCCCCTCCGACACCCCCTTCGGCCGGGGGGTCGCGATGACCAAGGACGACCGAGGGGTCTGGGAAGCCACCCTCGGCCCCGTCCCCCCCGGCTCGTACCGCTATACCTTCCAGGTCGACGGGATTCCGGTCGTCGACCCGCGCAACCCGACGACCAGCGAATCGAATATGAACACGTGGAGCCTCGTCACCGTCCCCGGCTCCCCCGTCTCCGACCTGAAGGACGTCCCCCACGGCGCCGTGGCCGAGGTGCACTACCGCTCGGAATCGCTCGACCGCTTCCGGAGGATGCACGTCTACACCCCCCCCGGGTACGAGTCTGGGGAGGGAGAATACCCCGTGCTCTACCTGCTGCACGGCGCCACCGACTCCGACGCCTCCTGGAGCAGCGTCGGCCGAGCCGGGCTGGTGCTCGATAACCTGATCGCCGCCGGAGAGGCCGAGCCGATGATCGTCGTCATGCCGATGGGGCACACCGGCCCCTTCTCGTTCGGCCCCGGCGGCTCGTCGTTCGAGCGGCAGATGGAGGAGTTCGTCACCGACTTCATCGCCGACGTCCGGCCGCTGGTCGAGCGCACCTACCGCGTCTCCGACGATCGCCGCCACCGAGCCATCGCCGGGCTGTCGATGGGGGGCGCCCAGACGTTGGAAATCGCCATGAGGCAACTGGCCGACTACGGCTACGTCGGCGTCTTCAGCTCCGGCGTCTTCGGCCTCGACCGCCAGGGGCCCGGCGGCGGCGGCGACGCTCGCGGGCCGTCCTGGCAGCAGCGCCACCAGGCCGCCCTCGACGACCCCGACCTCCGAGACGGCCTCCACCTGCTCTGGTTCGCCACCGGTCGGGAGGACTTCCTGCTGAACACCACCCGGGCCACCGTCGACCTCTTCAAGGAGAAGGGCTTCGACGTCACCTTCGAGGAAACCGACGGCGGCCATACCTGGATCAACTGGCGGGAGCACTACCTCCCCGACTTCGCCCGGCAGCTCTTCCGCTGAGCAAGGCCCCGTCGGGCGGCCGGACCGCAACCCGCCGCCCGACGATCCCTCCCGGCCTTACGGCGACGCCTTGCTCCAGCCGCTCAGCAGCGTCCGGTGCCGCTCCACCTCCTGCTCAGCCTCCTGCACGATCGTCTCGCAGACGAGCTTGCAGAGCCGCTCCACCAGCGGGTCATCCACCCGGTAGAAGACCTGCAACCCCTCCTTCCGCCGCGCCACCAGGCCCGCGTCGGCCAGCATCTTCAGGTGCTTGGAGACGTTCGCCTGGTTGCGCCCCGTCTCCTCCACCACCCGGCTCACGTTCCGCTCCCCCCCCATCAGGGCGCGCAGGATCGCCAGCCGGGTCGGATCGGCCAGCATCCGGAACTTCTCCGCCATCAGGTCGAGGAACTCGTCGGGGATCGCGGGGTGCATCTTGACTGAATAACCGATCTGGAATATAGTTGGTCAAGCGTCCTGGGATATTTTAGCACGGCGATCAAGCCCGGGCCTGTTTCGGGAGCGGAGGAGGGCAGGACGATGGGGACCATCGCGACGGCCATCGCGGCCATCTTGCTGAGCAACCCGGCGCTGACGATGCCGCAAGGTCCTCCGCACGGGCGGGGGCCCGGCGGCCTCGGCCTGCACGGCGGGCCGATGGGCCGGGGCCTGGGGATGATGGCCCGGGGGATGTCGGCCGAGGAGCACGGTAACATCCACGCCCTGCTCAGTGCCCACGAGACGATCGAGCGGACCGTGGAGGAGATCCCCGGGGGGGTGCTGACGAGGACCGTCACCTCGGATCCGGCGCTGGTGGACGTTTTGCGGGAGCACGTCCGGCAGATGTCCGCCCGGCTGGACCGCGGGCGGCCCGTCCGGATGTGGGACCCGGTCTTCCGGGACGTCTTCGCCCACGCCGACGCCATCACGATGGCCTGGGAGGAGATCGAGGGGGGGATCGCCGTGTCGGAGACGAGCGACGACCCCGAGGTCGTCCCCCTGATCCGGGCTCATGCGAAGACGGTCAACGCGTTCGTCGCTGGCGGCTTCGAGGAGGCTCGTCCTCCCTGGGCGGGCCGGGGAATGGGGGAGCGGCAACCATGATCGCCGAACTGGGGCGTCTCTGTCATCGTTCTTGAAGTCGAGGAGCGTGATCGCGATGTCGAAACTCGGTGGGACCCTGGCCGCCGTGATGGGCCTGACCGCCTCTCTGGCCCTGGCCCGGTTCGGGGAGGGGACGGGTGTCGAGCCCATCGCCGAGGCGGCGGAGGGCCCGTTGCGGGTCGTCGTCCACGTCAACTTCGCCGACGTCAAGCGCCAGGCCGGCGGGCTGAAGAACGTGGCCAACATCCTCAAGGAGGCTCCGGACGCCCTCGTCGAGGTCGTCTGCCACAGCGACGGCATCGCGGTGGTCACCGCCGACCGCTCGGAGCACGCCGGCGCCGTCGCCGACCTGGCCGCCCGGGGCGTCCGCTTCGCCGCCTGCCGGAACACGATGCGGGAGCGGTCGATCGCCGAGGAGGACCTGCTTCCCGGCGTTGAGACCGTCCCCTCGGGCGCTGTCGAGGTCGCCCGGAAGCAGCAGATCGATGGATATGCCTACTTCAAGCCCTGAGCCCGGTCGCGGCGACGGGCCGACCGCGCGATCCTGGAGAGGAACGAACCGATGAGCGTCGAGACCATCGCGACGATTTCGCCGAAGGACCTGGAGGCGATCCGGGCCTCGGGCAAGCCGATCGACCTGATCGACGTCCGCACCCCGGTCGAGTTCCGAGAGCTGCACGCCGAACCCGCCCGCCTGGTGCCGCTCGACCAGCTTGACCCGAAGGCGGTCGTCGCCTCCCGTTCGTGCCCGGCCGACGAGCCGCTGTATGTCATCTGCCGGACCGGCAACCGCGCCCGAAAGGCGTGCGAGATGTTCGTGGCCGCCGGGATTCCCAACGTGGTCAACGTCGAGGGAGGCACGATCGCCTGGGAGCAGGCCGGGCTGCCGGTCGTCCGGGGCAAGAAGGCGATCTCGCTCGAGCGGCAGGTTCGCATCGCCGCCGGCACCCTCGTGGCGATCGGCACGGCGCTGGGAGCCTTCGTGAGCCCCTACTTCCTGGTCATCCCCGGCTTCGTTGGGTGCGGCCTGGTCTTCGCCGGCATCACCGACACCTGCGGGATGGGCATGCTCCTGGCCCGGATGCCCTGGAACCAGGTCCCCCCAAGCGGGGGCGGCTGTTCCCGATGACGCCGGGCCTTCCTGGCCGGCGCTCGGGACCGACCGACGGCGGAGGACGGAAGGCCGGCAAGCGACGGTTGACCCGCCGAGCGGGCCGAGGTCGCTCCTCCGCCTTCGCGGTTCCGCCCTCCGCCGTTCGCCGTTCGCCCGCTCGCATCCGTCGAGAGCGGGCGTTCCCCGGGCCTCGTCAGGCTGGTTCCATCCCCGCCTTCCCCGCCTCGACCACGAACGACGCCTTCGTCACGGCCGGCGCTCCGGGGGTCGTCACCTGCTCGACCACCCGGTAGTCGGTTCGCCACTCGGTCGGCGAGAGCGAGCAGCGGACGTACCCTCGCTGCGCGTTGAAGAACCGCACGCACGGGTTGGCCGAGAGCCGCTCCTCCAGGCCGGGGACGGTCGCGGAGCCGTTGCCGCCGCTGGAGATCGAGGTGCCGACGAACTCGGCGGCGACGACGGGGGCGTCGTGCTGCCGGTCGTCGACCCGAAGCTCGTTGGCCCAGTTCGAGTGGATGTCGCCGGTGAGGACGACGGGGTTGGGCACCTTCCGGTCGCGGAGGAATTCGACCAGCGCCATCCGCTCGGCGGCGTAGCCCGGCCACTGGTCCATCGAGTAGATCGGCTCGGCGACTCCGTCGGTTCGGAAGCCGACCATGCCCATCATCACCTGCTGCGCCAGCACGTTCCAGGTGCTCGTCGAGGCCAGCAGCCGGGACTTCAGCCAGCCGAGCTGCTCCCGGCCCAGCAGCGAGCCCTTCGGGTCGAGCGCCTGCTCGTTGATCGGGCTTCGGCGGTCGCCGTTGGGCTGGTCGGTGCGGTATTGCCGGGTGTCGAGCACCTGGAAGCTCGCCAGGCGGCCGAAGTCGATCGAGCGATAGAGCCGAAGCTCCGGCCCCCTCGGCAGCGACCGCCGCCGCAGCGGCATCATCTCGTAGTAGGCCTGGTAGGCGTTGGCCCTGCGCTCCAGGAAGGCGACCGGGTCGGTCCCCTCCTCCTCGGAGATCGCGCCGGCGTAATTGTTGTCGAACTCGTGATCGTCCCAGGTGACCACCCAGGGGCAAGAGGCGTGCATGGCCCTCAGGTGCTCGTCGCCTCGGTACAGGGCGTAGCGGATCCGGTAGTCGTCCAGCGACCGGATCTCGTCGCCGATGTGCTCGCGGACGCCTCCGGCTCGCGCGGCTCCTTCGTAGATGTAGTCGCCCAGGTGGAAGACCAGGTCGGGATCGTCCGCGAGCATGTACTCATAGGCGGTGTACAGGCCGCTTTCGAAGTGCTGGCAGGAGGCGAACGCGAAGGTCAGGCGGTCCGGCACCTCGTCCGAGCGGGGCATGGTTCGGGTGCGGCCGACCGGGCTCTCGGCCGCTCCGCTGTGGAAGCGGTACCAGTACCACCGCCCCGGCTCCAGCCCGTCGACCTCGACATGCACCGAGTGCCCCAATTGCGGGGTCGCCACGCTCGATCCCCGGCGGACGATGTTCGAGAACCCCTCGTCCGAGGCAACCTCCCAGCCCACCTCGACCAGCTCCGGCGCCATCCCTCCTCCCGGCTCCAGCGGCTCGGGGGCGAGTCGGGTCCACAGGACCACTCCCCTCGGCGTCGGGTCGCCGGAGGCGACGCCGCTCGAGAACGGGTCGCTCGAGAAGGTCGGATGCCGGAGCGTGCGCCCCTCGGCCCGCTGGCCGAGCACCGCGATTCCCGGCAGCGCGGCGGCCCAGGAGAGGAACAGGCGGCGGCTCACCCCGCCCTCGGATCGGGCGGCGGCGCGAAGGTCGGACGGGTCGAACATCGTCAGGGCTCCTCGAGGAGGGGATCGGCACGACTCGGCCGCGGGCCGTATCATAGCGGGCCGCTCTTCCCGGCGGCACGAGAAGATCGGGTGAATTCCCCGACTTCCCGAGGCTCCCGGCGTCGCGGACCGATCGCCGAAAACGACCTGGCCGAGGGCCCGGCCCCCCTCGTTCTTCCCAGCCTGCCGACGATACGATGGGACGCCCGACCCAAGACCGTCACCGTCTTCTTCCGCCCGCTCGAACACCGAGGGCAAGCCGATCCGTTCGGCGCCGGCGCCGCGCCGGCTCCGCTCGCGCTGCCCCGATCCTTCGGTCACCGATCACCCGGGCTCCTCCTGCTCTCCTCCCCGCTCCCGACTCCCCCGGTCCTCCGCCATCGGCCGCCGTCCTCATCGATCCGATCGCTGTCAAGGTGTTGTCCGCGCTTCCGAGGCCCCCATGTCCCAGCCCCTTCGGTTCGAGCACCCCCTCGTCGTCTCTCCCGACGACATCGACCTCATGGGCCACGTCAATAACGTCGTCTACCTCCGCTATGCCCAGGATGCCGCCGTCGCCCACTGGCGAGCCGTCGCCGCCCCCGAATTCGCCCAGGGCCTTCTCTGGGTCGTCCGACGCCACGAGATCGACTACCTCCGCCCCGCCTTGCCCGGAGACGCCCTGCTCGCCCGCACCTGGGTGGGAGAGGCCGAGGGGGCGAGCATGGAGCGCTTCGTCGAGATCACCCGGCCCGCCGACGCTCGCCTGCTCGCCCGGGTCCGCACCGTCTGGGTCGCCGTCGACCCCCGCTCCCATCGCCCCCGACGCGTTCCCGAGGCCCTCCGCCTCCTCTTCTTCGAGCCGGCGCCCGCCGAAGAAGCCGAGTCCCCAGGTCCTGAACCCGAGGCATCCTGAGGCTCCTGAGCGTTCACCACGTCGCCCTCATCCGCTCCGACGACGTCCCCTCCCGACGGTTCTACGTCGAGACGATCGGCCTCGAGATCGTCTCCGAGACCGTCCGCCAGGCCCGAGACTCCCACAAGCTCGACCTCCGCCTGCCCGACGGCACCCAGCTCGAACTCGTCTCGTTCCCCGACCCCCCGCCTCGTCCCAGCGATCCCGAGGCCCGGGGCCTCCGCCACCTCGCCTTCGAGGTCGACGACCTCGACCGAGTCGTCACCACCCTCCCGTCTCGGGGCGTCTCCGTCGAGCCCATCCGCCTCGAGGAGCTGACTGGCACGCGCTTCACCGTCCTCGCCGACCCCGACGGCCTCCCCCTGGAGCTTTACGAGCGCTGATCCCGGAGCGCCGATGCCGACGGAGGAGTGACGCCGTGGGGGGCTTCCTGCGGGGAAGGAGTGTCGGGGATCGTGTCCGCCCCGGGATCGGGAGCTTTCCGGATCCGGGGGAGGCCTGATTCCGGCCCCCAACCGGAGCGCGACTCCTCCGAGGATCTCCCGAGCTCCCCATCGACGAGGGCCGCCCGACGACCTCGGAAACGACGCCGCCCGCCGGGAGGGGCTCCTCGGCGGGCGGCGGGTCGAGACGGAAGTCGGATCGGATCGGATCGGATCGGATTGGGGAGAGGGCGCCGGTCAGGCGACCACGGCGGCGGCGGCCTGCTGGAGGGCGGCGGCCTTGTCGGTCTTCTCCCAGGTGAACTCGGGTTCGGAGCGGCCGAAGTGGCCGCCGGCGGCGGTCTTGCGGAAGATCGGCCGGCGCAGGTCGAGGTACGAGATGATCCCGGACGGGGTGAGCGGGAAGTGCTCGCGGATCAGCGCCTCGATGCGGTCGTGCGGGATGGTGCCGGTGCCGAAGGTATCGACGTGGATGCTGACCGGGGCGCTGACGCCGATGGCGTAGGCCAGTTGCACCTCGCACTTCGTCGCCAGCCCGGCGGCGACGATGTTCTTGGCCACGTAGCGGGCCATGTAGGCGGCCGAGCGGTCGACCTTCGTGGGGTCCTTGCCGCTGAAGGCGCCGCCGCCGTGGCGGCCGGCGCCGCCGTAGGTGTCGACGATGATCTTCCGGCCCGTCAGGCCGGCGTCGCCGTGCGGCCCGCCGACGATGAACTGGCCGGTCGGGTTGATATGGTAGGTCGGCTCGCCCTGGACCAGCTCCTTCGGCAGGCAGGGCTCGACGACCTCCTTGATGATCGTCTGCCGGATTGTCGCGTGGTCGATCCCCGGGTCGTGCTGGGTGGAGACGACCACGGTGTCGATCCGGATCGGCTTGCCGTCGTCGTACTCGACGGTCACCTGGCTCTTGCTGTCGGGGCGCAGCCAGGCGATGCGGCCGGACTGGCGGACCTCGGTGATCTTGTTGATAATCCGGTGCGCCAGGGCGATCGGCAGCGGCATCAGCTCGGGCGTCTCGTCGCAGGCGAAGCCGAACATCAGGCCCTGGTCGCCGGCGCCGATGTCCTTGCCCGTGGCGGCGTCCTCGTTGACCCCCATGGCGATGTCGGGAGACTGCCGGCCCAGGGCGACCATCACGCCGCAGGTGTCGGCGTCGAAGCCCATGGCGCTGGAGGTGTAGCCGATCTCCCGGACGATCTGACGGACGACGTCAGGGTAGTTGACCGTCGCGGTGGTGGTGATCTCTCCCGCCAGGACGACCAGGCCGGTGGTCAGCAGCGTCTCGCAGGCCACCCGGGCGTTGGGGTCCTGGGCCAAGATGGCGTCCAGGATGCCGTCGGAGATCTGGTCGGCCATCTTGTCGGGATGGCCCATCGAGACCGACTCACTGGTGAACAGGTAGCGGTGATTCTCGGACACGGGCAGGCCTCTCCTGCGGTCGGTGCGGGGGCGGGGGCGCCGGTCGGGTGACGCGCCGTCGCGAGATCGCCCCTCCCCAAGGGCCGCGGACTCCGTTTCGAGGGGCGAGTTTATCAAGGGGCGCTCCGCGGTGTAAAGCCAAGCCGGGCTTGACCGTGTGCCCGTCACCACGTCCGCTGGCGCCCTTCCGAGCCGTTTTCCCCTGGACAGATCGGAGACATCCGTACATACTGCCGCCGTCCGTCCTGTCCGGGCGTTCACTCGGAGGCGGACCCAGCGGTGCCTCTCGACGGAGCAGACCGATGCATCGAGCGACGATCGCGCCCGGACTGGCCGCCCTGCTGACCGCGGCCCTGGCGTCTTCCTCCGCCCTCGGTCAGGACGACGCCCCGGCTTTCCCGGCCCGGCCGACCGCCGAGCACGAGGTGCTCAAGGGGGATGTCGGCACCTGGGACGCCGAGATCAAGACCTACATGAATGGCCCCGACGCCCCTCCCGAGGTCTCCAAGGGGGTCGAGACTAACCGGATGCTCGGCGACCTGTGGCTCATCAGCGCGTTCGAGGGCACCTTCGGCGGCATGCCCTTCTCCGGCCACAGCCAGATCGGCTTCGACCCCCGGGTCGATCGCTTCGTCATGACCTGGGTCGATTCGGTCAGCACCACCATGATGTCCCTGACCGGGACCTACGACGCCGAGACGAAGACCCTGACGATGACCGGCAAGGCCTTCGACCCGATGCTCGACAAGGAGGTCGAACAGAAGGCGATCGGCCGCACCATCGACGACGACCATCGCGTCTTCGTCATGTACATGAAGGCCCCCGAATACGGCGACGACTGGATCAAGGGCATGGAGATCCAGTACACCCGGCGCCCCTCCGGCTCGACGAAGTGACCCGCCTCCAGGAATCGTTCCGGTGAGGGTTGGCGGAAGCGATCGGGCCGATGGCGGGCGATCCGAACAGCGCCATCGGGCCTCGGTCCGCCGGCCGGCCTTGGTCATCGGGCCTCGGCTCTCAGCCGTCGGCTCCGGGTTCCTCCCCCTGGTTCCGGTCCCGCTCCCGGTCCCTGCGGTACCAGGCCCAGAGCAGCCGGAGCGTGGTGTCGTCGATCATCGCCTGAGCGCTGGGGTAGGTGGTCGGCTCGGCCTCCTCCCCCGGGTCGAGCAGGGCCCGGGTGGAGGGGGTGACGTGGGCGTGGTCGGCCCGCTCGAGCAGCTCCCGGAGGAAGACCGGGAAGTTCTCGGCGGCCGAGGGGCGGAGGCGGTCGCCAAGGTCGCTGTAATTCATCTGGTCGGCGACGATCCGGAAGGCGATCAGCGGATCGGTGCGGACCAGGTGCAGCTCGGTCGTCGGGTCTCGGGAGATGCGCTGGGCCCTCCGGGTGCGGGGGGCTCTCGGGCCTCGGAGGATCAGGGCGTTGAGCCCGGCGCTCAGGGTGCCGGCCCAGCCGGGGCCCTTGGGGTCGCGGAACTCGTCCTGGGAGGCGATCCGGGCCGCGTGGATCAGCTCCAGCTTGGCCCAGGGGATCCAGTGAGCGGGCTCTCCGCGCAGGCCGCCGATGCTCAGCCCGTCCCCGAGGATCGCCGCCCGGTGGACCGACCGGGGGGGGACGAGCTTCGGCACGGTGTCCACCCGGCGGGCCTCGGCGGCGATTCCCTGCTCGTACAGCGCGTCGAGCAGCTCCCGGGCCTCCCCCTTGGCCAGCGGCCAGGGGAGGATGCCGGGGGCCCGCTTGACCCACTGCATGGCCTCGGTCGGGTGGAGCCCCATCACGGCCCGAAACAGGTCGCGCAGCGCCTGGGGGTCGTCGGGGGCGTCGAAGAGGATCAGCCGGTAGTCGTTCTCGGGCATGGGCATCCGACCGTGGTACTCGGGTCCTCTTCGGGGCGATCGGCCTCATTGAGCTTACGCCCCCCCTCCGCCGCCGGCCAGGGGGGATCCCTCCCCGGCGGGGCATCGACGGGGAAGGGCGGACGGGGTATAAGTCCCGGGGTGGCCCCGGCCGACCGGCCGGGACGGGCCGCGCCTCGCAACGCGGCTCGGCACCGCACCGCATCGCACCGCACCGCGCGGCGACCAGGGCAATCAACCGCCGGAGGACCGATGGCGATCCCCGGGAGGATCAGGGCGATTCTGGGCTCGATCGGGCCGGGGCTGATCATCGCCTCGGTCTGCCTCGGCCCCGGCAGCGTGACGACCGCGTCGAAGATTGGGGCTGAATATGGCTACATGCTCATCTGGGTCGTCGTGCTCGCCTCGGCGGCCATGATGATGTACACCGCCATGGGGGCCCGCTTCGGCGCCACCCAGTCGCGGTCCTTTCTCCAGGCCGTGGCCGACCGCTACGGCCGATGGTTCGCCGTCCTGATCGGCCTGGCGTCGTTCTTGATGTCGGCCAGCTTCCAGTTCGGCAACAACCTCGGCGTGACCACCGCCACGGCGACGATCACCGGAGACTGGGCCTCCCGCACCCTCTCCCACCTTCTCGGCCGCCCGGTGGTCGAGGAGCAGGTCTGGCCCCTGGTCTTCACCGGCGCGGCCCTGCTGATGGTCCTCTTCGCGAAGGACCTGTACCGGGTGGTCGAGCGGGTGATGATCGTCCTGGTGCTGATCATGATCGGCGCCTTCCTCGCCAACCTCGTCGTGGCCCGGCCCGACCTGGCCTCGGCCGCCGAAGGGCTCGTCCCCCGGATCCCTCCCGGGGGAGGGGGGACGACGGTGATCGCCGCCATGGTCGGCACGACCTTCGTGCTGCACGCCTGCCTCTACCAGTCGTACCTGGTGCAGTCCAAGGGCTGGCGGCTGCCGGATGTCCGCAAGGGGCTGGTCGACTCGATCGTCGGCATCGCGCTGCTGGCGACGATCAGCGTGTTGATCATGCTCACCTCGGCCGCGGCGCTGAAGCCCCGGGGCATCGTCATCGCCGACGCGGCCGAGATGGCCCTTCAGCTCCAGGCGGCCTTCGGGCCGGCCTCCAAGGCGATCTTCTGTCTGGGGTTCTGGTCGGCGGCCTTCTCCTCGATCCCGGTCAACGCGCTGGTCGGCGGCGGCCTGCTGGCCGACGGACTGGGCCTGGGGCACCGGATGGACCAGAAGTGGCCGAGGAGACTCACCCTGGCGATCATGCTCATCGGCATGGTTGTGGCCATGATGCCGCAGGAGAACCGGGCCAACGCCCTGGTCATCGCCCAGGCGGCCACGATGCTCGCCGTGCCGGCCGTCGGGGTGGGGATGTTCCTGATGCTCAACGACCGCTCGGTGATGGGCCGGTTCGCCAACTCCTGGCGGCAGAACGTGCTGGCCGGCTTCGGCCTGGTGCTGGTGCTGGTGCTCTCGGTGGCGACCTACGGCAAGCTGATCGACCAGATCGGCAAGGTCCGGGACCAGTGGCGCTCTCCCGAGCCGGCCGGCTCGACGGCCGAGGCCTCCCCCGAGCCTGAGCCCCCCGGTTCGGACTAGGCGCGGGGGGCGATCCGTGGCAGGATTCCGCCGCACTCCTCTCGAGTCGCGGCGGCGTTCGCCCGCCGCCGGCCTCTTCGAGCGCCCGAAGTCCGAACAGATCGGCCGGCCCGACCGCTCGGGCCGGTAGGGGACGAGTCGCCATGGAACGGTGCCCGGTCCGGATCGCCCTGGCGGCCGCCTGCCTCTGCCTGGCGGCGGCCAGCCCGGGATGCAACGCCCTCGGCCTGGGGAAGGGCAAGGACGCCCAGTCCGACCAGGCCCCCTTCTACGACGAGTTCTTCGGCCAGGACGACCCTCCCATCTCCTCCTCCGTTCCCGAGGACGAGGCCCCCACCCGCCTCTTCAAGCGCAACCGCTTGCCAGGCGGGCTCAGCTCGGAGGCGAGGGAAATCGAGCGCGGTTCGTTTAATATTTATTGAGTTGGGTGGCTGATGCCGGGTGAGGCGGCCGGAGCCTCGGGTCGGGAGGGACGGCATGCTCGGCTTCCGGCTGCCGTTTCGTCTCGGTTCGCTCCCGGGCCGAGCGGAGCGGCCCTGGAACCGCTGGTTCGGCGATCGGGGAGAGCGCGAGGCGGCCCGGTCCCTCCGACGCCAGGGGATGACGATCCTCTCGCGAAACTACCGGACCGCCCAGGGCGAGATCGACCTGATCGCCCGGGACCGAGAGACCCTTGTCTTCGTCGAGGTCAAGACGAGGAGACAGGGGGAGCCGGCCGAAGCGGTCACGCTCGCCAAGCAACGGCGAGTCACCCTGGCGGCGCTGCACTTCCTCAAGCGGCACGGCCTGCTTGACGCCCCGAGGCCGGTTTGCTGCCGGTTCGACATCGTCGCCATCGTCTGGCCCGAGGGCTGGGGCCGGCCTCAGATCGAGCACCTCCCGGACGCCTTCGAGGCGGTCGGGCCCCCGGGCCAGTTCTTCCGGTGAGCTCGGCCCCTGGCCCGTCCGGCGGCCCGGCTTTACAATCGGCCCCGATCGGCCGGGCCGGGGAGGACCGGGCCGGCCGAGGGAACGGGCCGCCGGGCGGCGGCCCGGGGATCGACACCGGGAGAGACCATCGATGCGCACGTCCCTGCTCCGCCCCGCCTTCGCCGCCGTCGCCGCGGCCGCCGTGACCGCCGCCATCCTGACGATGACCAGCCGCTCCGACGCCGGCCCCGCCCGGGCCGCCGCCGCCCCGCTGGCCCACATGGTGTTCTTCACCCTGGCCAACCGCTCCGAAGAGGACGCCCAGAAGCTCGTCGACGCCTGCCAGAAGTACCTGAGCGGCCACGAGGGCACGGTCTACTTCTCCGTCGGCACCCGGGCCGAGGAGCTCGACCGAGACGTCAACGTCACCGACTTCGACGTCGCCCTGCACCTGGTCTTCGACAGCAAGGCCGCCCACGACACCTACCAGGAGCACCCGCGCCACCTGGAGTTCATCGAGAAGAACCGCTCGCTCTGGTCCGGCGTCCGCGTCTTCGACTCCTACCTCGCCGGCCCGTCGAGCGGCGCGACCCGCTGAGCCGGCATCCCGGAGCGAATCGGTTCCCGAGGGGGCCCGTCTCGCGATCGCTCCGACGGCACTCGCCCCGGGCGGTCGCCGATGATCCGGGGAGGGAAGCGGCCGACGGCGTCCGAGGATCGGGCCCTGGAGGGGCCGGACGATCGATCGGTCGTCCGGGCCTCCCGACCTCGGAGCCGGGCCCTCCCCGTCCCCTCCTCCCGGATCCGGGAGGAGGAACCGGGACGACGGCGACGAGGGCCGGAACCCCTCTCGCCGGGAGATCGGGACGCCATCCGATCGCATCGGGATCGCTCCGTCCGGGATGGAATGGAAGTCGTTCTCGGCAAGGGAGATATGCGGCCAACAGGGACGGGGCTTCGGGGATCGGCACCGGCGCCGAACCCAGTCGGAGCGGGGATCCGGACGCGGTCCGGATCCCCGAGGAACCCCCTTCCGTCGTCTCGGACGGGGGGAGGCCGCGCGCCTAGGAGCCCGGTGGCGCTGTCGGGCGAACTAGGACAGTTGCGAAGCCTGAAGCGTCGTGGGAAACTATGCGTCCTCGCCGCCGGAGGAGCCCGGATCGGCCTGCTTGCGGACAGGCATGGATGGTCGATAGTTTGGGGCGCGATCGGGGAACGAGGCCAGGGACCCGGGCGAGTCGCCCGGGACGGGCGGAGGATCGCCCGGCGGGGCGTCGGACAGCAACAAGGATCGAGCGATGAGCAGACGCGGTCGTCCAGGGAGGAATCGGCCCCGACGCCAGAGGCGGGGGGTTGGGGGGCTGCGCCCGGCGGCGGAGCCGATGGAGCGGCGGCAGTTGCTGGCGACGATCCCGGTGACGAGCCTGGGGGACTCGGCGGCGACGAATGACGGTGTGGTGACGCTCCGCGAGGCGATCGCGGCGATCAACAACCCCGGATCGGTCGCGCCGGGGTCCGATGTGGCGACGGCGGTTTCGGGGGTCTTCGGGACGGACGACCGGATCGTCTTCTCCGTGGCCGGGACGATCGCGCTGGGTTCCAGCCTGCCGGTAATCGCCAACCCGGTCGAGATCGACGGCCGGACGGCCCCGGGGTTCGTGGACCGGCCGGTGGTGACGGTGGATGGCGGGGGGACGGTCGACAACACGATCCGGGTGGCCGCGCCGAACGTGGCGCTGCGGTCGCTGGCGGTGGTGAGGAGCCGGGGGCCCGGGATCTTGATCTCCGGGACCGGGGCGACGGGGGCGGTGCTGACGGGCAATCACGTCGGGGTGGCCGCCGACGGCTCGACGAAGCTGCCGAACAACGGCGGCGGGGTGCGGATCGAGGGGGGGGCCGGCCTGGCCACGATCGGGGGGGCCACCTCCTCTCCGTTCTCCCCCGGGACGATCGGGAACGTGATCTCCGGGAACCTGAACGACAACATCCGGGTCGATGGCGGCCAGGGGGTCTGGATCGCGGGGAATCGGATCGGCACGGACCGATCGGGGACGGTCGCGCTGGGGGATCCGGACGGGGACGGCGTCTCTCAGGGGATCAACCTGGTCGGCGGCTCGGGGCACACGATCGGAGGGCTGTCGGCCGCCGAGGGGAACCTGATCTCGGGCAACGCGATCAATGGGATCCAGACCTCGAATTCCTCGGGCAACCGGATCGTCGGCAACCGGATCGGCACCGACGCCTCGGGGACGACCGCGGTGCCGAACCAGAGCCAGGGCATTAGCCTCCAGGCGGGCTCTCGGGCGAACACCGTGGGGGGGACGAACGCCTCTCCGTTCGCGCTGTCGGTCGGCAACCAGATCGCGGGGAACCGGGACGCCGAGGTCCGATTGGTGGGACCGGGGACCTCGGGGAACCTGGTGGCCGGGAACTTCATCGGGGTGAACGCCGACGGGACGGCGGACATCGGCAGCCCGATGTTCATCACCTCGGGGGTGAACCTGACGTCGGCCTCGGCGAACACGATCGGCGGGCTGACCCCGGGGATGGGGAACGTGATCTCGGGGAACGCCGGGGGGGGCGTCCTGATCGTGGGCGCCTCGTCCTCGGCGAACCTGGTGCTGGGGAACCGGATCGGCACGAACGCCGCCGGCACCGCGGCCATCCCCAACCCGGGGGACGACGGGGTCGAGATCAACGGAGGCGTGGCGAACACCATCGGCGGGGCGGCCTCCGGGGCCCGGAACGTGATCTCGGGCAACGGGGCCGCTGGCGTCCGGCTTCGGGGAGCCGCCTCGGCCAACGTCGTCCAGGGGAACTTCATCGGCACGGATGCCACTGGGGCGTTCGCCCTGCCCAACGCGACCAACGGCGTGGAGATCATGCCCGGCGCCGTCGCCAACCGGATCGGCGGCGTGAACGCGGCGAGCGGCGTGCTGACGGCCGGCAACCTGATCTCCGGCAACAGCCGCAACGGCGTCCTGGTCTCGGGCCCGGGGGCGTCGGGGAACGTCGTGCTCGGGAACTTCATCGGGACGGACGTGGCGGGGACCCGGGCGCTGGGGAACTCGATCCACGGCGTCTGGCTGGACGGCGCGTCGGGCAACACGATTGGCGCGGTCAACGTCGCCCTGACTCCGGGGGTGCTCACCGCCGGCAACCTCGTCTCGGGCAACGGGGCAGACGGGATCCGGATCGGGGTCCAGGTCAATAATCAGGGGGAGGCGGTCTCCTCGTCGTCGGGGAACCTGGTGCTCGGCAACTTCGTGGGCTCGGACGTGTCGGGCTCGGTCCCGGTCGGGAACTCGGGGGCGGGGATCGCGCTGGACGGGCCCTCGAATTCGGTCGGCGGCGTCTCGGGGAACACGATCGGGGGGGCCAACGGCTCGCCGTTCGCGCTCTCGGCGGGCAACCTGATCTCCGGGAACGTCCGGGTCGGGCTGAGGATGGGGGGCCCGGCGGCGTCGGGGAACCTGGCGATCGGGAACTTCGTGGGATCGAACGCCGGGGGCTCCGCCGCGCTGCCCAACGGCCGGGCGCCGACGATGGCCGGGCCGATCGACACCAGCCAGGGGATCGGCGTCTTCCTCGAGCAGGGGGCGTCGGCCAACACGATCGGCCCGGGGAACCTCGTCTCCGGCAACGTGAACTCGGGGGTCGTGATCGACGCCAGCCCGGGGAACCTCGTCTCGGGGAGCCGGATCGGCTCGAACGCCTCCGGGACGGGCTCGGTGCCCAACGGCCTGGGGGTGCCGCTGCCGGCCGGCGCGACCGACCCGACCGGGTTCAACGGCAACGGCGTGCTGCTACGCAACGGAGCCGTGGGGAACACGATCGGCGGCGAGAACGCCAATCCCCTCGGGGCGCTGACCAGGGGGAACCTGATCTCGGGGAACACGGGGCACGGCGTCGCCGTGATCGGGGCCGGCTCGTCGGCGAACCTGATCGCGGGGAACCGGATCGGCACCGACTCCTCGGGAGCCGTCGCCCTGGGCAACGGGCTGGACGGCGTGGAGGTGATCGCCGCGATCGGCACCACGATCGGGGGGGCGGTGCCCGGCCTCCGGAACCTGATCTCGGGGAACTTCGACGACGGCATCCAGGTCGAGGACGGGACCACGGCGGCCGTCATCTTCGGCAACTACATCGGCACGAACGCCGCCGGGTCGGCCGCGATCGGCAACGGCAGCTTCGGCGTCTCGATCTTCGACAGCTCGGCCAACGTCATCGGCGGCAACCTGATCTCGGGGAACTTCGACGGCGTCAGCATCCTCGACTCGCAGACGACCCCCAGCGTGCCCACGACCGGCAACCGAGTGGTGGGCAACTTCATCGGCACCGACGCCTCCGGCACCGTCGCCCTGGGGAACCGGGACGACGGGGTCCAGATCGTCGATTCGACCGGCAACACCATCGGCGGCCTCGACCCGGCCGAGGCCAACCTGATCTCCGGCAACCGCCGGGGGGTGGTCATCGGCCAGGGGCAGGGGAGGACGACCGGCAACCTGGTCGTCGGCAACCGGATCGGCACGAACGCCTCCGGGTCGGCCGCGCTGGGCAACGCTCAGGAGGGCGTGCTGCTGGCCTCGGGAGCCGTGGGCAACACGATCGGGGGCGAGAACGCCGGCGCCGGCCAGCGGACGGCCGGCAACCTGATCTCCGGCAACGGCGGTTCGGGGATCCGCGTCCTCGGCGAGGGGGCCTCGGGCAACCTGCTGCTGGGGAACTCCATCGGCACCGGGGCGGCCGGCGCCGTGCCCATCGGCAACGGGGTCGACGGGATCCGGATCGAGGGGAGGCCCTCGAACACGATCGGGGGCGTGAACCCCCCGGCCGGCGGCCTGACGGCGGGCAACCTGGTTTCCGGAAACGCCGGGGCCGGCATCCGCCTCATCGGAGCGGGTGCCTCGGGCACGTTGATCCTGGGCAACTTCGTGGGGACCGACCTCGGCGGGACCGCCGCGATCGGCAACGTCGAGGACGGCATCCGCCTCGAATCGGCCGGCCGGAACACGATCGGAGCCAATGCCGACGGCTCCCGGAACGTCATCGCCGCCAGCGGAGGGGCGGGCGTTCGGATCGTCGGCCCGGGGGCGTCGCTGAACGTCGTCGCCGGCAACCGGATCGGCACGAACGCCTCCGGGTCGGCCGCGCTGGGCAACGCCGACGGCGTCCGGATCGGCCCCGACGCGCCGAACAACGCGATCGGAGACGGGAACGTGATCTCCGGCAACCGCCAGGCCGGCGTCCGGATCGAGGGGGCCGGCAGCACGGCCAACGCCGTGGCGGGGAACTTCATCGGCCTGGGCCCCGACGGCATCACCCCGCTGGGCAACGGCGGAGACGGCGTGAGGGTCGAGGGGGCGTCGGGGAACACCATCGCCAGCAACGTGGCCTCGAGCAACGTCGGCTGGGGAGTGGCCCTGGTCGGCCCCGGCTCGTCGGGGAACGTCGTGCGATCGAACCGGATCGGCACCGGAGACGCCGCCCGGCTCGACCGAGGCAACCGGACCGGCGGCGTGCTGGTCGACGGCTCGGCAGGCAACGAGGTCGGCGGCCTGGAGGCGGGCCAGGGGAACATCGTCTCGGGCAACGACGGCTCGGGAATCCTCCTGCTCGGGTCGGGAGCCTCGGGCAACCTCGTCTCGGGGAACGTGGTCGGCCTGGATGCCACCGGCCTGGCGGCGCTGGGGAATACCGGCGACGGCATCGCGCTGCTCGACGGCGCCTCGGGGAACACCGTCGGCGGGGCGCAACTGGCCGCCGGCAACATCGTCTCGGGCAACGGGGCCGACGGCGTGGTGATCGCCGGCGGGTCGGCCCGGAACCTCGTCTCCGGGAACCTGATCGGCTCGAACGCCTCGGGAGACGGGGCCGTGGGGAACGCCGCGACGGGGGTGCGGATCTCCGGCTCCTCGGACAACACCGTCGGCGGCCGGGTGAACCTGATCTCCGGCAACGGCGCCTTCGGCGTCGCCATCGCCGGACCGGAGGCGTCGGGGAACCTCGTCTCCGGGAACCTGATCGGCACCGACCTGTCGGGCCGGGCGAGCCTTGGCGGCCAGCAGGTCGGCCTGGTGATCCTCAACGCTCCGGGCAACACCGTGTCCGGGGGGAACGTCATCGGCGGGCACTCCAGCGACGGCGTCCAGCTGCTCGGCCCCGGTTCGTCGGGGAACCTCGTCGCCGGCAACGTCATCGGCACCGACGAGGGCGGCCTCGTCGGCCTGGGGAACAACCGAGGCGTCTTCCTCGACGGCTCCCCGGGCAACTCGATCCGGGCCAACGTCATCTCCGGGAACCGGAGCGACGGCGTGGTCCTGATCAACGGCTCGTCAGACAACCTGCTGGCCGCCAATCTCATCGGCCTGGCCGGCTCGGGAGGGGCGGTCTCGCGGGGGAATGTCAGCGGCGTGCTGATCGTCGGGGCCCACCGCAACACCCTGGACGCGAACGTCCTGTCGGGCAACTCCGGCTTCGGCGTGGCGCTGGCGGGCACCTCGGGGAACGTGCTGTCGGGCAACCTCATCGGCGTCGGCCCCGGGGGAGCGACGGCGAGGGGGAACGCCCTGCACGGCGTCATGGTCCTGGCGGCGACGGCCAACACGCTCTCCGGGAACGTCATCTCGGCCAACCGGCTCTACGGCGTCGAACTGCGGACGGGCTCCTCGGGGAACGTGCTGCTCGACAACCGGATCGGCACCGACGGCTCGGGCAACGCGCCGCTGGGCAACGCCCGGGAAGGGGTGTACCTGGAACTGGCCTCCGACAACCGCCTGGAGCGGAACGTCATCTCGGCCAACGGCTCCGACGGCGTGAAGCTGATCGGCGGCTCGTCGCACAACGTCCTCGTGGCCAACCTCGTCGGCACGAACGCCGCCGGGTCGTCGGCCCTGGGCAACCAGGGCAGCGGCATCCTGATCGCGGCCTCGCCGAACAACGCGATGCAGGGGAACGTCACCTCGGGCAACCTGGGGTTCGGCATCGCCATCGCCGGGTCCTCGGGGAACGTGGTGGCCGACGGCTTCGTCGGCACCGACCTCGGCGGCGCTCACGGGCTGGGGAACGTCTCGGTCGGCGTCCTGCTGCTCAACGCCTCGAACAACGCGGTGTTCACCTCGACGATCTCTAGCAACGGGGCGCAGGACATCCAGGGGAACGTCCGGATCTTCGGGCCGGGATCGGTGGGGAACCTGCTGGCCGGCAACCGGATCGGCACCGACTCGTCGGGCTCCCGGTCGCTCGACGTCAATGCCTCCGGGGTCCGAGTCGACGAGCCGATCCCCCCCGGGGACGGCACTCCCCCGGCCGGCGACCGCCGGATCTTCGACCCGCGCAACGACGGCGTCGTGATCGCCGGGGGAGCCTCGGCGAACACGATCGGAGGCGTCGGCGGCGACGGGAACCTGATCAGCGGCAACCGGATCGGCGTCTACATCCGGGGCCAGTCGCCGGGGAACATCGTGCTCGGCAACCGGATCGGCACGAATGCCGACGCCTCCGCCTCGGTGGGCAACGGCGACGGCGTGATCGTGATGAACTCGTCGGGGAACACCATTGGCGGCGTCGGCTCCCCGGCGCGCAACGTCATCTCCGGCAACCTGGAGGTCGGCGTCCGCCTGACCAGCATCGCCTTCGAGGAGCCGATGGCGCCGGCCTCGGGGAACGTGGTCGCCGGCAACTACATCGGCACCAACGCCTCCGGCACCGCCGCGATCCCCAACCGGCAGGGGGTCTTCGTCTACGGGGCGTCGGGCAACCAGATCGGCCTGGGCAGCTACACCGACCCGAACGGCGGCGGCAACCTGCTCTCGGGGAACCGGGAGCTTGGCCTCCAGATCCTCAACGCCGACACGATCAACGCCGCCACCGTGATCACCCCGGCCGGGCCGGTGATCGCACCGAACCCGGCCGTCGCGGGGGCCGTGACCTCCGGGAACGTGGTGGCCGGCAACCGGGTCGGCACCGACGCCTCCGGGACCTCCCGCCTGCCAAACTTCCAGGGGATCTTCCTGAGCGACGCCCCCGGGAACTCGGTGGTCGGCAACCTGATCAGCGGCAACACGCAGGTTGGGTTGAACATCACCGCATTCAACGCCGTCAACAACGTGGTGGCCGGCAACCGGATCGGCCCCGACGTGAACGGCAACGTCGGCAACGCCTCCAACGGCTTCGGCGACTCCAGGGGGCTGGGCTCCGGGCTGTTCCTGAACCAGGTGGTCGACGGGGCGAACGTGATCGCCCCCGACAATGACATCCGGGGGAACGCCGGCGCCGAGATCCGCACCCGTCGGATCTCCTCCGGGCCGTTGGTCGAGGGGGTGATCCCGGTGTTCGACCCGAGCACCGGAGCGATCGTCCGCCTGGACGTCCGCATCAACGGCTACCTCGACCGCAACGCCGCCGTCACGCTCAACCCGGGCAACTACGCCATCGCTCCGGTTGGAGGAGGCCCGGCGGTCGGCATCGCCTCGGTGAGCTACGACGAGATCGCCCGGCTGGTGTCGATCACGCCGGCCTCGCCGCTGGCCCCCGGCCAGTCGTTCGAGCTGACGCTCGTCGGCCGGGCGCCGGGAGGCCTTCGCTCCCGGCCCGGGGTCGGCATCGCCCCGGCCTTCCTGGACGGGAACACCGACGGCCGGGCCGGCGACAACTTCTCCCAGGTCGTCGCCGTTCCGGCCCGGTCGGCCTCCGCCGCGCTGAGGGCCCGGCTCGTCGACGTCCTCTCCTCGAACGACGACCTGCCCGGCCGGGGCGTCTGATCGATCGAGCCCTCGCCGGGAGGTCCGGCGCTCCGGCAGACTCCCCTTCGGCCGACCCGAGGGGCCGGGATCGACGCGACCCCGGCCCCCTCCGCCCATTCCATCGTCCGCCTCCCTCGGCCTTCGGGATCCTCCCCGGAGGGCTCGGGGGGGCGTCTCGGGCCGCCGGCCGGGACTCGGCTCGTCCCGATCGAGGGGGGCCGGTCCTATTGAGGGGGACCGGCGGGGAGGGTCTGGATGCGGACGTACTTGTGGCAGTCGACGCAGTTGATGGTGAGCTGGACGTAGGCCAGGGTGGCGGCGTCGAGGTCCTCGGCGTCGGCGTGCTTGGCGAGGGAGGCGGTCAGGCGGCGGAACTCGTCGCTGAAGCGGCGGTAGTCGGCGGTCGGGAGATTGTGGCGGGCGGCCTCTCGGCTGATCTCCTCCAGGGCTCGGGCCGATCTCGAGATGGGGCCGAAGCGGCCCTCGGTCAGCCCGCCGAGGATGCGCTGGGCGTGGTCGAGCTTCTGGCGCATCAGCGCCGTCCTCGGGTCTTGGGGGCTGTCGGGGTCCTGGGGGCCTCCGGAGGCCGGCCGTCCGGCCGGGGAGATCGCCAGGGCCGAGCCCGCCACGAGCAGGGCGAGCCACCGGAGCCCCGGACCGGGGCGTCTCGATCTCGGGGCGGTCATGGTTCGAGCCTCCGGCTTCGGGTCCAGTCGGGTTCGGGACGAGAAGGGGTCCGGGCTCGGGCCCCCGGGCCGGATCGGATCGGGGGCCCGAAGGGCTCAGCGGTCGGTGCGGCGGACGTACTTGTGGCACTCGACGCAGTTGATCGTCAGCTGGACATAGCAGAGCGTGGCGGCGTCGAGGTTCCCGTCCTTGGCGTGAGTGGCCAGCGAGTCGGCCAGGCGCTGGAACTCCCGGGTGTAGGTCAGGTACAGCGGGCCGGGCACGGTGGCCGGCTCCCACTCGGCGGCAGCGCTGAGGAGCTTCAGCTCCCGGGCGTTGTCGGCGACCAGGTCCATTTTCTCGAGGGTCAGGCCCTCCAGGACATTTTTGGCGTAGTCGAGCTTCAGCTTCATCAGCTCGGCCCGCTTGTCCTGCGCGGGGGCCTCCGAGGCCGGGGAGGCGCCGGCGGTCGACCCGGCCGGGCCGGCGGCCAGCAGGAGCCAGGCGCCCAGGGAGGCGGACAGCAGGAGCAGCGCGGCCGCCACGGATCTCGAGGTCGGGGTGGTCATCTTCGGGGGCCCCCGAGGGGAAGCGGTGGGTGTCGATGGGAGATCGCCCGGCGATCGCGGGCCGGCGACCTGCGCGCACTGTACCTCCGGGCCGACCACGGGGCAACGGGCCCCCCGCCTCGGCCCGGCCCCCCGTGGCGGATCACCCGAAGCGAGAGCGGGGGGATCGGAGCCGGGACATTCTTGGAATTCGGGGGGGGACTTTGGTCTGACGGGGAGGGGACCAGCGCCGATTGGCGACCGGCCCGAGGAGGTCGGCGGCCAGAACTGGCGGCCGTCAGCCGACATTGTTTGCGTGCGACCCCGGGGCGGGATAGGGTAATTGGGGAGGGGGCGATTCCGCCAGAGTCGGCCCGACGGTGGCGGAACCCTTGACGACGATCGCGGCGCCCCCCGGAGCGGGAGCCGACCGCCCCCGAGATCGCCCGGCATTCGCGTTGGAGAGGCACCATGATTCGTCGGAGTTCGATCGCAATCGCGGCGACGATGCTGGCGGCGGCCAGCCTGGCCCCCGCCGCCCAGGCCCAGTGGGCTTATCACCCCTACGGCTGGGGAGGCTGGGGAGGCGCCGGCACGATCGGCGGCAGCGTGGCCCAGGGCATGGGGGTCTTCGCCGCCGGCGTCGGCCAGTTCAATGAGCAGACGGCGATCGCACGGTCGATCGAGACCGACACCCGGATGCGCCTGAATGAGTACCTCTGGCAGTCGGAGCAGATCCGGCGCCAGCAGCAGGCCGAGCAGGCGGCCGCCCGACGCCGCCGGACCAACGAGTCGATCAGCCAGATCCAGGACCGGATCCTCAACAACCCCGACCGGGCCGACATCGTCAGCGGAGACACCCTCAACGCCATCCTCAACGAACTGCGCAGCCCCGCGGTTCCCGATTCGCTGCTGGTCAATGCCGGCACCGACTTGAGCCTGACGGGGGAGCAGATCCGCCGGATCCCGCTGCGGTTCGCCTCCAAGGGGGTCGTGATCTCCGCCCACCGGCTGGCCGCTGAGGATTCCTGGCCCGCCCCCCTGCGCGCCCCCGCCTTCGCCGACCTGAAGCGGCAGTACCAGGCGCTGGTCGAGGAGGCGCGCAACCGCCCCGAAGACGAGGAGGTCTCCGACGAGACGATCGTCAAGGGGATCCAGATCATCAACCAGTTGCGGGCGTTGGCCGAGCAGCAGCTCTCCGGCCCCGACTATGCCGCGGCCGAGCGCTACCTAAAGGCCCAGGCCGGCCTGCTGCAGATGGCCCGCCAGCCGGACATCCGCAAGGTGCTGGAGGCCGCCTACAAGAAGGACGTGGTGCCGCTGGCCAACGCCCTGCTGGGCATGGATACCTTCAACCTCGGCTTCGGCCCGGCCGACGACCCCGAGGAGCAGGAGGTCTACCTCCGCACCCTCTACCCGATGATGTCCGAGCTGCGCAACCGGGTCGCTCAGGAGCTGGGGGGCAAGATCCCGACCGAGTTCCAGGCCAACGTCGGCCAGGAGCCGCCGGTCGGCGCCTTCGAGAAGCTCGACTGGGAACAACTCGGCAAGACCGAGCCGCACGGCGAGGTCCCGCCCCCCGAGCCGAATCCCTGAGCCTCCGCCTTCCCGACCACTCCCCGCCTCTCTTTTCCCCACCCCACCACGCGGCCCGGGTCACTCCCGGAGCGAGGCGGGGCGGGGAGGGTAGGGCCATCGCATGAGCGAAGCGGTCCGCCTGGAGTACGACCGGCTCGCCCCTCGATACGAGCGGCGGTGGTCGCGCTACGTCCGTCGGTCGATCCGGGCGGCGACTGAGTGGCTTCACCCCGAGGGGACCGAGCGGCTGCTCGACTTGGCGAGCGGCACCGGGGCGCTGCCGGCCGAACTGCTCGGCCGCTGGCCCGGCCTGCGGATCGTCGGGGTCGACCTCAGCGTCGGCATGCTGCGCGAGGCGAGCCGCAAGCAGATGGCTCCCGGCCGGCTCCGCCTCGTGCAGGCCGACTCTCGTCGCCTGCCCCTGGGCTCCGGCCGCTTCGACCTGGCGACCTGCGTCAGCGGCCTGCACTGCTTCCGGGATCCCGAGGCCGGGCTCCTTGAGCTGGCCCGGGTGCTGCGACCGGGGGGCCGGCTCGTGCTGGTCGACTGGTGCGACGATTATCTGGCCTGCCGGCTGTGCTCGGCCTGGCTCCGGCTGACCGACCCGTCGGTCCACCGGGTGTTCTCCCTGGGCGAGTGCCGGGCCTTGCTGGAGCGCTCGGGCTTCGAGGTGGAGCAGGCCGAGCGCTTCCGGATCGACCCGCTGTGGGGCCTGATGCGGCTGCGGGCTCGTCGGATCGGATCGGATCGGATCTGACCGCCTCGGGCCTCCGCTCGGCCGGGATGCTTGCCGATCCGAAGCGCGGCGGTTATGGTGGCGGCCGATCTTCGTCCCCGGTCCCAGGACCGGCCTCTCCCCGGTCGGCCCCGCTCCCCCCCGGTCCCGGGACGGTCGGGTTCCGACCGCCTCCGGGAGCCCGGGCCGCTCGCGACCCGGATCGGGGCGCCGGCGCCGACGATCGGCTGCGCCGTCCGGCCGGTGTCCGCCGCCGCCCGACGGATCCGAACGACCCCGACCCGCCCTCCCGAGCCCCTCACCGCCGGGAGCACCGGAGAGCCCCGAGCATGGCCGAGCCCCGCCTCGTCGACCTGGCCGACCTGACCCCCCGCCTCCGCCGCGTCGTCGACCACTACGCCAACCGGTTCGGCACGCTGGTCGACCACCACCCCGACGTCTTCCCCAGCTACACCCGGGGCGGCCGATGGCGGCACGAGGGGGAACTGTGGACCGACTGGTGCGCCGGCTTCCTCACCGGCATCCTCTGGCACTGCTACCGGAGGATCAAGCACGAGTGGTGGCGGGACAAGGCCGAGCACTACTGCCGGCTGCTGGAGCACAAGCAGCACGACCGAGCCGTCCATGACCTGGGCTTCATCTTCCTGAACTCCTACCTGCCCTGGTATGAACTGACCGGCGACGAGGACAAGAAGCAGGTGGTCGTTACCGCCGGGCGGACCCTGGCCTTGCGGTTCCGGGAGAAGGGGCAGTACCTCTGCTCGTTCATCGGACCGGAGAGCCTGTTCATCGACATCATGATGAACGTGCCGATCATCTTCTACGCCGCCCGGGAGACCGGCGACGAGCAGCTGCTGCGCATCGCTCGGGCTCACTGCCGGACGACCGAACGGACGATCGTCCGCCCCGACGGCGGGACGGCTCACGAGGGGATCTTCGACCTGAACACCGGCGAGTTCCTCCGCCCGAGCACCCACCAGGGGCTCCACGCCGACTCGGACTGGACCCGGGGGCTGGCCTGGTCGCTCTACGGCTTCGGCACGGTTTACTCCTACACGAACGACCCGGCCGACCTGGCCGTCGCCCGCCGCAACGCCGACCACTTCATCGCCCGCTGCCCCGAGGGGATGGTCGCTCCCTGGGACTTCGACGCCCCGGAGGACGACCGCATCCCCGACAGCTCCGCCTCGGCCATCGCCGCCTCCGGCCTCTGGCAACTGGCCGATCTCTGCAAGGACCCCGCCGCCTCCGCCCGCTACCAGGACGCGGCGCTGACGATCCTGGACTCCCTTTGCTCCGATCGCTTCGTCTCCTGGGGAGACCCGGACTGGGAAGGCGTGCTCAAGCACGGCGTCTACCACAAGCCCAAGGGCCTGGGGGTCGACGAATCGGTGATGTGGGGCGAGTTCTTCTTCCTGGAGGCCGTCTGCAAGGCCCTGGCCCTGGTCGACGGCGACTGACCGGGGCGGCTCTCGGCGGATTCTCCGCCCTTCTCCTACCTCAAGGCGATCTCATCGGCGGGGGAGCCGCGCCGAGGCCGATCCGACCGCTCGATCGATCGGGCGGCCCTCGCCGGGAAGGGGAGAGAACCGGTTCGCCTTGCCGGGGTTTCCGGCATCCCATCGGATCGTCACTCAAGTGAACCACTGGCATGACCAACGACCCCGGGCGTCCTGATCCCGAAGGACGCTCCCCCGTTCCCAACGGCTACCCCTGCCTGCCTCTGATCGATCCCGAGGCCGAGGCGCTGGACGTCGGCGACCGCCCGACGGTGCTGATCACCGGCGCCTGCGGCCACATCGGCCGGAAGCTCCGCGCCGCCTGGGTCGATCGCTACGACCTCATCCTGCTCGACCGGAACGCCGGGCCCGACGAACCGGACGTGATCGCCGCCGATCTGGCCGAGCAGCACGACGAGTGGATGGGCACCTTCCACAACGCCGACGCGGTCGTCCACCTGGCGGCCAACCCGGACCCGCTCGCCCCGTGGCCGGAGCTGGTCGGGCCCAACGTCGACGCCATGGCCAACGTGCTGCACGCCGCGGTGCTCGGGGCGGTCGAGCGGTTCGTCTTCGCCAGCTCCAGCCACACGATGTGGGGCTACAAGGACGACGGCGACGGGCCGATCTCCGAGGACCTCTCCCCCCGGCCCGATGGCCCCTACGGCGCCTCGAAGCTGATGGGGGAACGCCTGGGCAGGAGCTTCTCCTCCGCCTTCGACCTGGCGTTCGTGGGCGTGCGGATCGGCTGGGTCCAGCCCGGCTCGAACCGGGCCGAGACGCTGCCCGACGACTGGGCCCGAGGGCTCTGGCTCTCCGATCGGGACCTCGTCCACCTGGTCGAGTGTGCCATCTGGGCCGACCTGGACGACGGCTTCCTCATCGTCAACGGCGTGTCCCGCAACCGGGGGAGCCGCTGGCCCGTCCGCCGGGCCGTCGAGGCGCTCGGCTTCGACCCGCTCGACGACGCCTTCGCCGGGTCCCCCTGAGCGCCGCAAGGGCGCCCGGCCGCTCCCTTCCGCCGGCCGGGGAGGCGTCGTACCATACGACGGTCCCCGATCGACCGCCCCGATCGCCGACGACCGGACGGAGGCCCCCCGATGACCGCGCTCCGGTGGCTCTGGCCGCTGGCCCTGCTCGTCTGCCCGTTCCCGGCCGGACCTCAAGCCGCCGACCCGCTGCCGACCCCGATTCCGAACTCGACCCCGGAGGCCGAGCCCTTGGGCCCGATCGCCCCGCTCCCGGCCGTTCCCGTCGCCGAGCCGACGGAGGCCGCGGCCCCCTGGTTCGAGGTCAGCCTGGCCCGGGGCCTGCTCGACGGGCCGGCCAACGGCCGACTGCTGGTGATCGTCTCCCGACGGGCCCGCCCCGAGCCGAGGGACGCCATCGGCCTTCCCCTGCCGGGGGCTCCCCTCGTTCTGGGAGTCGACGCGGACGGGCTGGCCCCCGGCGGAGTCGTCACCGTGGACTCCTCGGCCGAGGCGTTCCCCGAGAACGGCCTTGACCGCCTGCCGGCCGGCGACTCCACCGCGCAGGCCGTCCTGCTGCGGAACCCCGACCTCCTGCTCCTTGACGCCCCGGGCAACCTCTCCAGCCCGCCGACCCCCATCCGCCTCGACCCGGCTCGGGACGGCCCGATCCGGCTCGAACTGTCCCGGATCGAGCCCCCCGAGGAGCTGCCGCCCGACTCGGACCTCGTCCGCTTCCTGAAGCTCCCCTCCACGCTCCTGAGCGACTTCCACGGCCGGCCCATGTTCCTCCGAGCCGCGGTCGTCCTGCCCCGAGACTTCGACCGGGAGCCCGATCGCCGCTACCCGCTTCGCGTCCATATCGGCGGCTTCGGCGCCCGGTACACCGCCGCCCGCCGCCGGATGGCCGAGGGCTCCCCCTTCCGCGAGCTGTGGCTGGCCGACGACACCCCGCGCTTCCTCATGCTCTTCCTCGACGGCGCCGGCCCCCTGGGCGACCCCTACCAGGTGAACTCGGCCAACCACGGCCCCTTCGGCGACGCGATCACGACCGAGCTGATCCCTTTCGTCGAGCGGACCTACCGGGGCATCGGCGAGGGCCACGCCCGAGTGCTCGACGGCGGCTCGACCGGCGGCTGGGTGGCGCTGGCCCTCCAGGTCTTCTACCCCGAATTCTTCAACGGCTGCTGGTCAAGCTGCCCCGACAGCGTCGACTTTCGCTCGTTCCAGCTTGTGAATATCTACGAAGACGCGAACGCCTATCGCTCCCCCGACGGCTCCCCCCGCGCCGCCTTCCGCCGCGAGGACGGCACCGCCGTCTACTCCATGCGGGACGAATGCCAGCTCGAGAACGTTCTCGGGAGGGGAGACTCCTGGACGATGTCGGGGGGCCAGTGGGGCTCCTGGAACGCGACCTACGGCCCGAGGGGCCCCGACGGCCGGCCTGTCCCCCTCTGGGATCCGAAGACCGGGGCCATCGACCGCTCGGTGCTCGACCACTGGAAGCGCTACGACCTCCGCCGGGTGCTGGAGGAGAACTGGGCCTCCCTCGGCCCGAAGCTCCGCGGCAAGCTCCGCATCTGGGTCGGCGAGGCCGACAACTTCTTCCTCGAAGACGCCGTCCACCGCCTCGACGCGTTCCTCCAGACCGCCGACCCTCCCTTCGAGGGCCTCATCGCCTACGGAGAGGGGGAAGGACACTGCTGGTCCGGGATCTCCGAGGCCGAGATGATGCGGCAGATGGCCGAGGCGGTCGCCTCGGCGGCCCGACCCGATCGCTGAGACGCGACCGCTCCGCCATGACCATCACCATCCGCCCCTTCCGAGAGCCCGACCGCCCCGCCCTCCGGGCCATGACCATCGCCGCGTTCGAGGGTGTGTCGATCGACCACAACATCGACCGCCTCCTCGGCCCGATCGCGGCCCAGGACTGGCGGGAGCGCAAGGGACGCCACGTCGACGACGACCTCGACGCCCCCGGCGGCGAGATCCTCGTGGCCCAGGACGACGACGGTCGGCCGCTCGGCTATGTCTCGCTGCGGTTCGACGATGCCTCGAAGGTCGGCCAGATCCCCAACCTCGCCGTCGAGGCCGACCAGCGGGGCAAAGGCATCGGCCGGACCTTGCTGGAACATGCGGTCGCTCGATTCAAGGAGCGGGGGATGACCGTCGCCCGCATCGAGACGCTCGAGCAGAACCCGGTGGGGCGGCATCTCTACCCGTCGGTCGGCTTCCGGGAGGTCGCCCGGCAGATCCACTTCGCCATGCCGCTGACCGGGCACGACGACTCGTCGGGAGCCCAGACGCCATGAACCCGATCGAAGCCGACACCTGGGTGCGGCCCGACCCGGGAGACCCGACTCCCCGGCTCCGGATGGAGGGAATCACCAAGCGCTTCGGCGGCGTGCACGCGCTGGACGGGGTGACGATCGAGGCCTCGGCCGGCGAGGTGCACGCCCTCTGCGGCGAGAACGGCGCGGGCAAGAGCACCCTGATGAAGATCCTCGCCGGCGCCATCGCCGACTACGGCGGCCGGATCGTGCTCGACGGCCGGGAGGTCCGCTTCCTCGAACCCCGAGACGCAGAGGACGCCGGCATCCGGATCATCCACCAGGAGCTGAACCTCGTCCCCGAGCTGTCCGTCTCGGCGAACATCTTCCTCGGCAGGGAGCGGACCAACCGGCTTGGCCTGCTCGACGACCGGGCGATGGAGCGTCGAGCCGCCGCGCTGTTCCAGAGGCTGGGCACACCGATCCCCGTCCGGGCCCGCGTGGGGGACTTGCGCATCGGCGATCAGCAGATGGTCGAGATCGCCAAAGCGCTGGCCTTCGACGCCTCGGTCGTCATCATGGACGAGCCGACCTCTGCCCTCTCCGATGCCGAGGTGGCCCGGCTCTTCCGGGTCATCGGCGACCTGAAGCGATCGGGCACCACCGTGCTCTACATCTCGCACAAGATGAACGAGGTGTTCACCCTGGCCGACCGCGTGACCGTGCTCCGGGACGGCCGGTTCGTCGCCTCCGCGGCCCGAGACCAGACGGGCCCGGACCAGGTCGTCCGCTGGATGGTGGGACGCGAGCTGACCTCCATCGTCGTGCCCGATCGGACGGACCTGGGGCCCCCCTTGCTCGAGGTCGACCGGCTTTGCCTGCCCAGCCCCCGCGACAGCGGCCGGCCGAGCCTGCAAAACCTCCGCTTCGCCATCCGCCCGGGCGAGGTGGTCGGCGTGGCCGGCCTGCTCGGCGCCGGGAGGACGGAGCTGCTGGAGTGCCTCTTCGGCGCCTCGGCGGAGCCCCCCGAGGGTTCGATTCTCCTCGACGGCCGTCCCGCCCGCTTCGCCGAGCCGGCCGAGGCGATCGCCTCCGGCGTGGCCCTGGTGACGGAGGACCGCAAGCACCTCGGCCTGTTCGATCAGATGAGCGTGGCCGAGAACATCACCCTGGCCCGGCTCGACGCCCTGGCCCGCCTGGGGGTGATCTCGCCGGGAGCGGAGCGCCGGGCGGTGGCCGACGCGATCGGGCAACTGGCCATCAAGACCCGTTCTCCCCGGGCTCCGATCACCAGCCTCTCCGGAGGCAACCAGCAGAAGTGCATCATCGCCCGATGGCTGCTGACCGAGCCGAGGCTCCTGCTGCTCGATGAGCCGACCCGGGGGATCGACGTGGGGGCGAAGGCGGAAATCTACGCCCTGATCCACCGCCTGGCGGCCCGGGGAATGGCGATCCTGATGACCTCCAGCGAGCTGCCGGAGCTGCTGGCCGTCAGCACCCGGATCCTCGTGCTCTGCGAGGGGAGGCTGACCGCCGAGCTCTCCCGGGCCGAGGCGACCGAGGAGCGGATCATGGAGGCCGCGACCCGGTTCCTGGACCGGGCGGCGGCCTCCTGATCGGATCAGATCAGATCAGATCAGATCAGATCAAATCAAATCAGATCAGATCGGGATCAGCGCGGGGCCTCGGGAGCGTTGTCGGCCGGGGCCGGGGCCGAGATTGGGGCTGGGGTCCCGGCGGGATCGTCGGCCTCGGCGGGAGGATCGGCCAGGTCGATCAGGGTGGCGTCGAGCCTTTGGAAGAAGTCGAGGGCGGCCTGGGAGGAGAGCGGATCGTTCGTCGCGGCCAGCCGAGCCAGCACCGGAGCGGCGAAGTCGGTCAGCTCGTGGCGGGCGAAGGCGATGTCGGTGAGGTTGGCGCGGCCTTCGAGGCGGTACTGGGCCAGGGCGATTCGGCAGGCCTCCTCGACCCGCGCCCGGGTCAGCGGGGCGGCCGAGTCGAGCCCCGAGGGCCAGGAGATCGAGCCATCGGGGCGGAAGAGGGCCGCGATCCGGCGTTCGAGCGTCTCCTCGGGAGGGGGCACCCGGGCCGGCAGGGCCCGGGGCCGGCCGGTGCTGACGTCGTAGCGGGCGTGCATCTCCAGCGCCTCTCTCCTGCGGTCGCGCCAGGAGGGGGCCTCGGCCTGCCGGAGCAGGTCGCCGGTGGTGGCGGGCCGGAGCATGGGGGCATGGGAGACGGAAACCCGGAGGTCGGGCAACTCGCCGGGGGGGGGCATCGCCGGGCCGGTGCCGGCGGTGGTGAAGCCGGCCCAGCCGTAGGCGTAGGGGCCCCAGCCGTAGGGGCCGACGCCGCCGTAGTAACCGTAGTTGGCCCAGGCGCCGTAGGGCCCCGCGGCGCCGAGCTGGGCCGGGGCAGGGCGGGCGGCGGTCAGCAGGGCGAAGGTCGCCGCGAGCAGGACGACACGCGCCCGCTGTGGATGCCGAATGCTATCGAGCATGGTGGCGGTCCCGGGTGGCGATCGGATCGTGAGGAGCCGACCCATCCATTGTAGGCCCGACCCGGGCGGAAGGCCACGACGGCCGGGGGGATCCGGGCGAGCGAGTCAAGAGCTCCGGGGTGTCGGCCGATAGAACAACCGGGAGGATCGTCGGGGCCGGCGAGACTCCCCCGGGCGGCCCGGCCGGGGCCGCCGTCAGGGAGCGAACGCCCGGCCCCGGTTCCGGTTTCGTTGCGGATCGCGTGTCCGATCGGCCGATCACTTCAGGTGTGATCGGTCCCGACTCCCGAGACAGCCCCCCGCCCGAGGCGGGCGGTTCGGATCCGGCCCGGAGGCCGGTCGGGATCGGCGAGCAGGATGACAGCCTCGCGGGCGGTCCGGAGTCGGCCGCCGCTCTGACCAAGGAGGGTCGAACCGATGTCGACGTCCCGCATGGGAGGCCCGATCCGCGCCGGTCGTCGGGGGGTCTGGGCCGGGATCGCCGCCTTCGGCCTGTTCGGCGCCGTCGGGTGCCAGGTCGAATACGCCGGCATGACCTTGCCCACCGGCAAGTACCTCTACGACGACGTCCAGTACTTCGCCGAGGGGCCCCACTTCCCCTGGGCGAACACGCTGGCCGCGACGCAGCGGGCGCAGATGCAGGCTCAGGGGATCGAGCCCTATGGCTCCTCTCCCGCCGCCGGCATGGCCCCGGCCGGCGGTCTCACCCCGCCGGTCGGCACGATGCTGGAGCGTGGCCCCGGCGGCGCCGACGTGATCAACCCCGCCCAAGGCGTGCCCCCGATCACGGCCCCTCCGGCCGGTCGGCTGCAGCAGCCGGAGATGGTCCCGCCCCCGGGCCCTGGCTTCTGACCTCAGGAGCGTCCGGGTCGTCCCGTGACCTCAGCGGGCTCAATCACCCGACGGTCGCATCGAACACCGGTTCGAGCCGCCCTCTCGCCGGTTCGAACCGGTTCGCTGATGACAAGGGGACCCTCCGCCCGATCCGCCGCGTTCTCCCCGGTTGGTCTGAAGGGCGCTGGAAATGGAGATCGTCCCCGTCGGCCGCCGCTGTCTTGCCGGCCGACCGTCACTCGGCCCGAGATCCGGAGCAAAGGCCTGATTCGGATCGAGGGTCTTCGATCGCTCCGGTTTCGGGAGACGCGGCCGTGTTCGATTCGGTCGCCGGGGGAGAGGCGGGATCGGAGGCTGGCGCGGCCGGTGATGTGATCGGAATCTGCACCTCCCAAAGACGCTGAGGCACGGGAGTCATCGGGCCGTGATAGCCGAGCCGTCTCGGGGGCCCAGCGGCGACCCATTGATCGCGGTGCTCATCCAGCCACTGGCGAAGCCGGGTAACTCCCTCCGCCATTCGCTCCGGCGACATCTCCCCTTTGAGCCCCAGCGCCACGACGGTCATCGCCGGGAAATCCTTCACTTCGACTGGCCCAACCCCCCGGCCCGGCTCTCCCTGATCCGGATGTTCATAGAGGAACTCCATCGTTAGTTCCCCTTTCTTCGAAGGATCGATGACCATCTCGGGGTCAAGGTACGTGTTGATCACCGGTGCCGTCATCTCGACGTTTCGCTGGCTGATATGACGAAAGAGCCAGAAGAACATGAGGTCTCCGGAGCGCTGGGTCATCCCCTCTCCCTTGGTCCAGGCGCTGCGGTAGGCCGGATACTGCTTCACCTCGATCGTGTCGGGAGGGGTTGGGGCAGGAAAGCCCTCGGGCAGGGGGGCGTCGGGGGGGGGAGCGGGGGGGTCGTCGGCCAGCGCCATCGTCGGGAGCAAGCAGATGAGCCCCAACCGTGCCAGAGAAAATCGGGCGGCATTCATGAGGCAATCCTCGATGAGACGAGATGTGGTGGCGACCGAGGACGATCCCAGGCGAATCGACCCGAATCCGCTCCTCGAGCCGATTCGACTCCAACGGGTGACATAGGCATGCCTTGCCGGATCGTCAAGGCTTGGACGTTGACGATGAGGACGGGCCAGTTCTAAAGTGTCCCCGTCGCGGCGGCCGGTGGTCGGTGGTCCGCATCATTCGCCGGTGCGGCCGAACCGCCCGACCGCCGGCGATGACCGCCGCTGTCGGACTGGGAGCCCTCGACGATGGCCGATTCGATGCCGCTGGACGTCCTTTCGCGCTGGGTGCACGTCGGCACCGCCATCGTGATCCTCGGCGGGAGCGTCTTTCTCCGATTCGTGCTGATTCCCGCCGCCGAGGGACTTCCCGAGGACGAGCACCAGGCCCTTCGCGACCGGCTGCTGGCGCGTTGGCGTCGGTTCGTCTTCGCCGGAATCGCTCTGTTTCTGCTCAGCGGCCTGTACAACTACCTCGCCGTTTCGCTTCCCCGACACCGGGGAGACGGTCTCTATCACGGCCTCATGGGCTTGAAGATTCTGCTGGCGCTGGCGGTGTTCTTCCTGGCCTCGGCGTTGGCCGGGCGATCGAAGGCGTTTGAGGGGATCCGGCGCGCGAACCGGAACTGGCTGTCGGTGACGCTGGTGCTGGGCTTTGCGATTGTTGCGCTCTCCGGGTTCCTGAAGGTCGCCCGCCCGGGAGCGAGCCCGCCCCCTGCGTCCTCGGCGCCGTCTTCGGCCGAGCCGCCGGGCACCCCCAGCGCCGAACCGCTCGGCTGAGGCGAATCCGCGATTTCGCGCGCTGAGCGATACCGAGAACCGGCGGTCGGGTTCAATCCTCAGATCGGATCAGAACGGGGGGACAGCGGGCCTGAGGAGAGGCCGCCCCGAGCGATTCGAAGGAAGGAGGACCCGACCATGGCGATCTCGAGGTGGCAGGCCCTCGGCCTGCTCGGGCTGGGGGCGACGGCCCTCTCCCTCACGATCTCCGGGCGCTTGGACGCCCAGCAGCGGCCCCGGCCGGGGGCCTCTCCGGGGGGACGGATCGCCCCCGATCGGGCCGAGGCGATGGAGATCGTCCGGGCCTTGCAGGACCTGGCCGGCGCCGTCGAGCGCGAGCAGGCCCGGCTCCGGGCCCAGGCAGGCCAGGTCGAACGACCCGAGAAGGTCGTCACCCCGCCGTCGCTGACGGCCGAGCAGCTCGACGCGATGGTCCGCTCGGCGCTGGGAGGGACCGAACCGGCCCCGGTCGCCGACGACGAGACGTTTCTCCGTCGCCTCTGGCTCGACCTGGTCGACGCGCCGCCGACTCCCGAGCAGATCCAAGCCTTCAAGGCCGACGACGACCCCGGGAAGCGGGCCAGGATGATCGACCTGCTGCTCGACGACGACCGCTTCGCCGCCTCGAGGGCGCGCTACTGGCGGGACGTGATCCGGTATCGCGCGACCTTCGAGCAGCCGAGGCTGGTGAACTTCCCCCAGCTGGAATCGTGGCTGGCCGAGCAGTTCCGGAAGAATCGGCCCTGGGACGAGATCGCCACCGACCTGATCGCCGGCACCGGCCCGACGACCGAGGCCGGCAACGTCTCCTTCGCCGCGGCCCACCTCGACGGCCGGCAGGGGGTCAGCGCTCCGGAGTTCGCCGGCGAAGTCTCCCGAATCTTCCTGGGCGTCCAGATCCAGTGCGCCCAGTGCCACGACCACCCCACCGACCCGTGGACCCGGACGCAATTCCACGAGTTCGCCGCCTTCTTCGCCGGCACCCAGGGACGCCGGGTCGGCCGCCCGCAAGACCCGGACTACCACCTGGAGATCGTCTCGCCGCCCCGGGTCCCGCGCTACGGGATGCCCGACCTGGACGACCCGTCGCAGTCGATTCCGGTGGCGCCGAAGTTCTTCCTCGACGCCTCGGCCGAGCCCTTGCCGGCCGGCCTGACGGTCCCGCAGCGCCGGGAGCTGGCCGCCTCGTACGTCACCGGGCAGGACAACCCGTGGTTCTCCCGGGCGTTCGTCAACCGGGTCTGGTATGATCTGATGGGAGACGCCTTCTACCTGCCGATCGACGACCTGGGGCCCGACCGGGATCCGGTCGCGCCCGAGGTCATCGCCACCCTGGCCGACCAATGGCAGCAGGGCGGGTATGACATCCGATGGCTCTACCGGACGATCCTCAACACCGAGGCGTACCAGCGGCAATCGGCCTCCTCGGCGTCGGCCAGCGGGCGAACCCCCTTCGCCAGCAACTGCCCGAGCCGATTACGGGCCGACCAGATCGCCGATGCGCTGGACCGCGCCCTCGGCCTCTTCCCCAGCGGCCCTCGGCGGGCTGGTTCGAGCGGCCCCCAGGCCCCGCGGCCGGCCCGATTCGGCCCGAGGTTTTTCCTCGACCAGCTCTTCGGCGTTGATCCGTCCACCCCGGCCGACGAGGTGCTGGGGACGATCCCTCAGGCCCTCTTCCTGATGAACTCGCCGCTCCTGGAGCGGGCGATCGCTCGCCCGAGGGGCACGCTGGACCGCATCCTCGCCGAGCACCCCAACAACCCGGAGGCGCTGGAGGCCGTCTACCTCCAGGTGCTCGCTCGCTCCCCCTCGGCGGAGGAGCAGCGGCTCTGCCTGGAGTACCTGACCGACGTCGGCGACCGCCGAGAGGGATTCCAGGACGTGATGTGGGCGCTGATCAACTCGGCGGAATTCATCAGCCGACGGTGATCGCTTGAAGTCGGATTGACGCCTCGATCGCGGCGGAGGGAGACGGGGAGACCAGCCTCGGGTCGGCCCCAGCCTCGGCCTCGGGGCCTTTCCGACGGCGGATCGACGTCCGAGTTCCAGTGTCTTTGATGTTTCTTTCATTCGTTGATCGGAGAGGCCTCCGCGACTCCTCTCGCCTCCCGGGCGGGAGCCGGGAGCGGGGGCGGGCGATCGGACTCGAACACGGAGCGGGTGGCGCAATGGACCTCAAGAGCATCGTGCGGGTGGACCTCGACGGCGCCGGAGCGCTGCGGCGTCGGGGGTTCCTGAAGACGGTCGGCCTGGGGATGGGGGCGGCGGGGCTGTCGTTCACCGACCGGATGGCGGTGCACGCGGCCTCGATGCGATCGCGGCATCGGGCCATGATCCTGCTGTGGATGAACGGCGGCCCCAGCCAGTTCGAGACGTTCGACCCCAAGCCCGAGCACCCCAACGGCGGCGGGACCAGGGCGATCGAGACGAGCGTGCCCGGCATCCGGATCGCCGAGGGGTGGAGCCGCGTGGCCGGGGTCATGGAGGACATCGCCCTGATCCGGTCGATGACCAACACGGAGGGGAACCATCAGCGGGCGACCTACCAGTTGCACACCGGATACGCCCCGACCGCCTCGGTGAAGCACCCGAGCTTCGGCGCCTCGGCGGCCCGGGAGCTGGCCGACGCGAGCTTCGACCTGCCTCATCTGGTCCAGATCGGCGGTCGAGGGGCGATGCCGGGCTCCGGGGCGGGCTTCCTGGGCACGGCGTTCGAGCCCTTCCACGTGGACGACCCCAGCCAGCCCCCGGCCAACGCCGAGCCGGCCGTGCCCCGAGACCGCTTCTCCCGGAGGCTCGGCCTGCTCTCGGGCCTGGAGCGGGCCGGCTTCGGCGCCTCGGCAGGGGCGGACGTGGTGGCTCAGCACCAGGAGCTGTATCGCCAGTCCAGCGGCATGGTCCTCTCTCCCCGGATGGAGGCCTTCGACCTCGGCCAGGAGCCCGAGGCGCTCCGGGACTCCTACGGCCGCAACCCCTTCGGCCAGGGATGCCTGCTCGCCCGACGGCTGGTCGAAACGGGCGTGACCTTCGTCGAGGTGCGCTCGCCGGGCAACTGGGACACCCACGTCGACCAGGCCGACCGCCTGGCCGAGCTGATCCCCCCCGTCGACCAGGGGTTCGCGGCCCTGATCGCGGACCTGAAGGACCGCGGGATGCTCGACTCCACGCTCGTCGTCTGGATGGGAGAGTTCGGCCGCTCGCCGACGATCAACCCCAACGCCGGCCGAGACCACTTCCCCCGAGCCTTCAGCGTCGCCCTGGCCGGCGGCGGCGTCCGAGGCGGCCAGGTCATCGGCGGCACCTCCCCCGACGGGACCGACATCGCCGGCTCTCCCGTCACCGTCCCCAACCTGCTCGCCAGCTTCTGCCAGGCCCTCGGCATCGATCCCACAATCGAGCACATGAGCCCAATCGGGAGGCCGTTGAAGATCGCCGACGGAGGGATTCCCGTCAAGGAACTGTTTTCCTAGAACATCGCGAACGATTGGTTCCGGGCGGGGGCCAATCGAGCCTCCGCCCGCCGGCCGGCCGGGCCCGGTTGGCTTCCGAAGAGAACCGGGACGATCGGCGTCCTTCCTTCTGAGCGTCGAATCGGTCCCACCGGAACCGTCCGCGAGGAGCGGGCGGGGAGGATCGGTACGAGCCGAGGAGGAGGGCGAGCGATGATCGACCGCGAAGTCCGGGCCGCGCTGGTGGCGGCCGCTTGCGTGCTGCCGGGGATCGCATCGGGGCAAGCGCCGGCCGGATCGGAGCCGAAGCTCATCCGAGAGGTCGAGGCCAACGGCCGGCACGTGCTGGTCGAGCTGTACACCTCGCAGGGGTGCAACTACTGCCCGACCGCGGAGCGGCTGCTGGCCGAGATGAGGCGCAAGGGGTACGGCCCGGATCGGGTGGTCGCCCTCGCCTTTCACGTCGACTACTTCAACACCCCCTGGGCCGATCCCTTCTCCTCCCAAGCGTACAGCAGCCGGCAGTGGGCCTATCACGAGGCGTTCAAGAAGAAGGACCCGAAGACCCCCGACCTGTACTTCACCCCGATGGTCATGGTCAACGGCCGATACCCGATGAGCGGGTATCACTCCGACGGGATCGCCCCGGTCTGGCCCCACCTGAAGGCCCGGCTCGATCGGGCGCTCCGGGAGATCCGGGAGCGGAGGGAGGTCGGCATGACCCTGACCCTGGAGGCGGCTCCCGGATCGGACGAACACCGGGAGCTGTCGGTCTCGGTCCGCCCCCAGACGCCGAGGGCGGTGGGCAAGGAGCTGCTGCTCTGCGTGGCCGTCGCCGAGGGGCCGCTGTCGACGGCCGTTCCCTCGGGGGAGAACGCCGGGGAGACCCTGGTGGAGGACCATATTGTCCGGGACTTCCGCTCCGAGCGGCTCACGCCGCGGCGCGACGGGCCGGCGGAGGCCCGCTTCTCGATCGACCTGAAGCCGGGCCAGGATCCATCCCGCTGCGAGCTTGTGGTCTTCCTGCAGGACGAGCGAACCGGCGCCCTCGCGCTGGTGACGGCGATGCCCTGGTCGGAGCCGGTCGTCGGCGGGCGGTGATCGCTCGCCCGGGAAGGCCCGGCGATCGGTCCGGGGAGGGGGGAGCGGCCGGGCCTCCTCCCCCCGCCTCGCCGGCAATCACGGCTTGTGGTTGACGTGGCAGCGGGCGCACGCCTGCTCGATCTTGCCGTGAGCGGCCAGGGCGGCCTGGCGGTCCTGGGCCTTCACGGCCGCGGAGAGGGCCCGGGCGTTGCCGAGATACGCGGTCGTCAGGCGGGACCACGAGGCGGGCTCTCCCCGGGGGGGAACGTTCCGGCCGAGCTGCTCGACGTTCGCCTCGTACTCGCGGCACTGCTCGCCGAGGGCGACCCAATCGGGATCGGATTTGTCCAGGTTGCGGCCGATCGCGGCGGTCAGGGAGTCGGGGCCCTTGTTGAGCGTCTCCATGATCTGCTTGATCGGGGGAGGGTCGTCGCCGGACCTCGGACGGGCGGCGAGGGGCATCGCCAGGGCCAGGGTCGCCAGGGTCGCCGCGGGAATCGATCGCCTCATGGCCGGCTCCTCGGGAACTCGGGGCGGTCGCGGCGCCTCGGCGGACCAAAGGCGCGGCGAGCGGGGACGGGGGCGACACCATCACCACCAGAACGCGGTCAACCGTCCCCCTCACGAGGGAGGGTCGGCCGGCTCCGGGGGATCGAACTCGAAGGGGCAGCCCGAGTAGGGCAATTCGGGGGCCTCGGACGCTCCCACCTCGGCCTCGGGCCGTCCGGTCAGCCCGGCGAGCCGGGCGGAGATGTCTCGGAGAATCCCCTCAGAATAACCGGGCCAGAGGGCCTCGATCGTCCCTCCGGGGGAGATCAGCGCGACGTAGGCCGAGTTGCTCACGCCGAACGCCCGCACGATCTCCAACTCCGGGTCGGCCAGGACCGGATACGGCGTGCCGTGATCCGACACCCAGCGAGCGGCCACGGATCGGTCGCCGTCGATGACGCCGAAGAACCGCGCGGCATCGCCGTAGGAGTCGTGCAGCCGGGCATAGAACGGCTCGGCCGAGGTGCTGCACGGGCAGCCGTCCTTGATGAAAACGAGCAGAACCGGCCGGTCGCCGACCATCGCCTCGGAGTCGACCGGCTCGCCGTCCTGGTCGACGGCCCGGAAGGCCGGAGCCGGGCTCCCGGCCTTCTCCCGGCTCTCCCGCTCCATCTCGGGAGTGACGCGGTGCTCCTCGTCGGTCAGAACGCCGACGACCACCCGCTGCCCCCGGCCCGCTTCGGCCCGCTCCTCGAGCCCCCCGCCGAAGGCAACGGCCAGCGCTCCGATCGCAATCACGTGAATCCTGGTTGACATGCTCCGCTCCCCATCCTCCGACGCGGCTCGGCTCGGCTCGGCATGACGCAGAGCGCCGCGGTGCGGTGTGGCAGGCCGCGTCGAGTCGCGCCGGGCTGGCCTCGGACCCTGGTCCCCGGCCAACCGCTCAAACAGTCCATTATAGAATCGAGGCCAGGCGACCCGACGACCGGCCCCTCCCCGATCGGGAGCACCCCGGCCAGTTCGACCCCCAGCCCTCCCGTCACTCGATCGCTCCGACCGACCTTCCCGAGACCTCCCTCCACTGCTTCCTCCCTGGCCCAGAAACCCAACTCCCCCCACCCTCGCCGGGAAATCGCAACTCCCAACGGGGAAGCGAGGCTCCCCTCCTTGTCCCTCCGACCCTTCTCCGCCCTCTGCCTTCCCCCCCCCTCCGCCCTCTGCCTTCCCCCCCCTCCACCCTCTGCCTTCCCCCCCCTCCGCCCTCCGCCTTCCGCTTTCTGCCTTACCCATCTTCCCTCTATCTTCCTTTCTTTTTTTTTTCTCTGTTTTGTCCTTTTTGTTCTCTGTATTCCCAATTTCTTTCTCTATTCACTGCTTTTCCTCTTTATACCTCCCTCCCTCCCCCTCCTCCCTTCCGCCTCCTTCCCATATCAAAGCTGATCCGCCGAGACGACCTCTCCTCCCCTCCGGGTCGCGATCGCCCGCCAGGAGGAGGGGGAGACGGTGTCCTTGACGAACTGGACGTGCCCGTCGCAGAACAGGGCATTGACGCCGCCGGGGTGGGCGCTTCGGGCGGCTTTCCAGGCGGGATTGTGGGGGACGAAGGGGCCGAGGCAGTCGAACTGTGGGGAATTTGGCGTGAGGTAGTGGTTGTACAGCGTGCTGCGGTAGTCGCCGTCCCACCAGCCATTCCCCTTGTCGAACCGCCAGCCGCGCCCCGCGGCGGCGCAGGAGGCGTCGGTCAGCGGGAGGCTGGCCGATCGCGCGATGGCGCGCCGCCAGTCGGGGGGCATCGGGTCCCGGGAGGCCTGGTCGCCCGGGCCGGGGAGCCCGAGGAGCTGTTCCGAGGCGGCGACGGTCTGGCTCGAGCCGTCCCGGATCGCGGCAAGCCCGATGGCGTGCTCGAGGATGAACACGCCGCTGGCCCCGGCGGCCTCTCCGCCGTGGGAGCCGTCGCCGGCGCTGAAGGCGTAATTGCTCGGGCCGGAAACCTCCGACGGCCGATCTCCGCCGTCGCTGGGGCAAAGGAACAGGTCATCGACCGTCTGCCGGACCGTCTGATTCGCCGGGAAGAAGGTCCAGGGACCGACGCCGAAGGCCCCTGCTCCTCCCGCGGCGATCGGCCAGTCGAAATTCAAGGCGTTGTACACGTTGGACTGCTCCAAGAACGGCGAGAGCAGGGCCAGCACCGACCATCGGTAGTGCAGCGCGGGGATCCCCGGCGCGGCCGCCCCGTCCTTCGGGTAGAGGAAGCCGACGGGGAAGGTGCCCAGCGCCGAATGGTAGTTGTGCAGGGCGATGCCGATTTGCTTCAGGTTGTTGGTGCACTGGGCGCGCCGGGCGGCCTCTCGGGCCGATTGCACCGCCGGCAGCAGCAGGGCGATCAGCACGCCGATGATGGCGATGACCACCAGCAGCTCGATCAGCGTGAAGCCGGAACGTCGTTCAGATGCTCGCATGAACGGATTCTCCGAGATGAAGGTTCGCGCGGGGAGGCGGCGCCGCCGATCCGCCGCCAAGCGAGGCGGAAGCGGAGCGGAGCGAAGCGTGGCGGGAGTCAATCGGATCGGACTGGGGACAGTCGCCGGGTCGAACCGGACCGAACCGAACCGGACCGAACCGAACCGGGCCGGGCCGGGCCGGGCGCGCAGCGGTCTCGATCCGGAGAAGACGGCCCCGGGCCTTGGGCTGGCCGGGGATCGTCCGACCCGGACTCGAGACGGCCGGGCCCGCTCGAAGGGCGGCCGTCGCCAGGGCAGGGCGCTCGGGAAGGACGGTGGAGGGAATCGCCTGGAGGGGAGCCGGGCCGGTCGGGCCGGGTCGGGTCCGGGCCGGATCGCCTGCGCCCGTTGCACGATTCGGGCGCGGATCCGGGCGCTCGGAGGCCCCCGACGGCCATCAACCGGGGACGGCTCGCCTCCAGGACGATCGGCATCCCGAGGATCAGGCCGGCCGGGCGCTCCGATCAGGAGCGAAGGCCGGCCGAGGCACGCTCGGGGGGTTCCGAGGGAACATCGCCGGGAAGGGCGGGGCGGAACCGCTCAGGGCCCAGGGGAAGGGGAGCGCGGCCGGGCTCGGCAGCCGGCCAGGAGGCCTCGAAGATCGCCGCGGGGCGGTCGCGGTGCGAGGAGAGCGAGGGAGGGGTGCCCGCGTCTCCTCCCCCGCAGGGCATCGGCCCGATGCAAGGGGAGGGGGAGGGGTCGATCGCAAGCGACTTGAGCAGGTCGCCCCCTTCAGGACGCTCCGGATCGCCCGACCGGGTCGGAGTCGCCCGATCGCCGGGCGAGCAGCAGCAGCCCGACCCGCAGGAGGTCCCGCAGCAGCACGAGTGGCCGAGAGCTCTTCCGGCCCCCGACCATCCCGCCGAGGCCGACCGCGCCGGGCCCATCGCCGGGAACAGCGCGACAGCCGCCAGCACCGCGATCGCGACGCGGGAGGCCGGTCGGCCAGTGCGAGAGGCGGTCGGGGGCATCGGCGTCCGGAGAGGCTCGGGAACGATGTTCATCCGGTGATTATCGTGAGGACGGCGAGGGCCGTCGTCAAGGGGCGTCCGACGGGCCGAGGAGCGGGGAGGGCGGGGGGCCCAGGCGGGCCAGGGCCTTGAGGATCTCCCGGGAGGCGTCCTCGGCGCTCTCGGACAACCCCGGCAGGAGGACCACGGCGGCGGCGGCCTCGGAGAGCATCAGGTTGATCGCCGGCAGGCGCTGGCCGGGCAGGTCGTCGCCGCCGGCCCGGAAGTCGGTGCGGACGGCGACGATCGGGATCCCCAGGGCGAAGGCCAGACCGCATTCGAAGCTCGTGCCGCTGTCGGGGTCGGCGCCGTCGAGGATCGCGACCAGGGCGTCCGCGGAGCGCACCCCCTCCACGTCGAGCCGGAAGATCGGTCCCGCCTCCGGGGCCTCGAGGTGCTGGACCTCCTCCTGGGGCAGCACGACGTGATGGCCGGCCGATCGCAGGGCGGAGGCGATCGCCGCGTTCCAGGAACGCTCGGCCTGGGTGAACAGGGGGCCGGCGAGGTAGAGCCGCAAGGTGGGTCGACTCCGCACAGGGGGGAAGGATCGGGCTCCGGCTCGGGATCGAGGCCGGGAGCAGGAGGATGCGTTCGGTCGCGTCGGTCGCGCTGATTCTACGCGAAAGGCTAAGGGGAGAAGCGGGGGCGGGCCGATCTAGAGGAGCGAGTCGCGGCGGTCGCCCGGGCTCGGCGGTGCCGTACCGGCGCCCCGGGCGGGACGGCCGAGGGGCCTCCGGAGGACGCCCCGCCCCGGCCCGGGGCCCGCCCGCCGTCAGGCCCGCCGCCGAGGAGGGCCGGGTGAGCGGCCCGCCTCGGCGGCCGGCCCCGCGAGGCAAGGACCCTGTCCCGGAGGAGTGGACCCGATGCCCCGCCTTGCGAGATTCGCCCCGGCCCTGATCGGCCTGGCCCTGGCCGCCCCGGCGACGGCCCGAGCCCAGTCTCACGCGCACCCGGCCGGCTCCGAGTGCGCCTATTGCGCCGCCAATCACGCGACCAGCCTCACCCCCGTTGTGCAGGAACGCCGAGGGCCGCTCGGCCTGCTGGGAGGCCGTCGGGTCGTGGTCCCCGCCGGCCATCACGTCGAGGGAACCGTCCCCGCCGCCCCCTCCTGGAGCAGCCAGGCCGCCGCGCTGCCCCCGGCCTCGGCGTGGGGAGCCAACCCCTCGGATGCGGGGGTCGCCGTGATCGGCCCCGGCTACGACCCCGCTCCGGCGATGCCCTACGGCGGCGGCTACGTCGCCGAAGGGGAGCCCCTGCCGATCGGAGAGATGCGAACGAACTACTCCCCCGCCATGTCCTCCCCGATGGGCCCGGCCGGCCTCGGCCCCCAGCCGGCCCCGATGATGCGGCCCGACCCGGCGATCCAGGCCTGGCATCAGATGGGCATGGCCGAGCGCTCCGTCCCCCGGCATCACGGCGCCCTGAGCCGCATGCTCGGCGTGGCCAGCGTCTCGAACTGGCTGGAGGAGCGCCGGACCCTCCGGGTGATGCGCAAGGCCGCCAAGAGCGGAATGTATGCCCCGATGATGACCGAGATGCCCGGCCGGGCGGTCATCGGACATTGATTCCGGCAGCGGACGGACTCCGGTGACGGAGGCCGGAGTGCCGAAGTCGGCCCGACCCCCTCGTCGAGGTCCTCCCCAATCGGGGACGACGCGACACCGGCCAACCGTCCGGCGAGATCGACGACGACGGCCCCGGCGCGGCGGATCGCATCCCGCCGCTCCGGGGCCGCTCGCTGCGCGGGGCGGGGGGGGGGCGGGGCCGGCCGGCTCGGCCGGCAAGGGGGCCGTGATCGGCACAACCGGCAAGGGCGATCGCCTCGGCCGGGAGGCCGGATGCAGCCGGGAGCCCCGGCGGGCCGATCCCACACAGCGAGACGCCCGGGCTCCGTCGGCGATGCCGGCCGTCCCCGACGCCCGGATGGCGCCGGGGAGGCCCCGCGGCCCGGGGCGGGCGGATCGGTGGGAAGACGGCGACGGACCCGCACAGGACGGCGGTCCCGCTCGCCTCGCTCGGTTCCGAACCACTCCAGGAGGGAGACCGGCCATGTTGACAAGGGATTGACCATGCGTATCGGACATCGGCGAGGACTGGGCCTGGCCGTCGCCCTGCTCGGCGTCCTGGCGAGCGAGGCCTCGGCGGGAGGGATCGACGACCTCGCCCCCTGGGTGCACACGATCCCCCGGGTGACCTACGCCCGGGATCTGCGGACCGGCGCGATGTACATGGCGCCGCCCATCCCCTACGGCCACTACGCCAAGGACCACCTTGGCCGGGGCGTCGGCCTGCTCCACGGTTCGACCGGGATGCTCCACGGCAAGCTGATCGGCCTGAAGGACACGTTCTCCGGCGGGCACGGCGGCCTCGGCCTGGGACTCGGGCACGACGGCCTCGGCCTGGGACACGGGCACGACGGCCTCGGCGGCGGGCATGTCCTCGGAAGCGGCCCGAGTGACGGCGACGTCCACGGCGCCTCGATCGGCCAGGGCGGGCACGGCCTTGCCGGCTCGGGCCTCGGCCACGGGGAGTTCCTCGGGACCCCGCAAGGCGTCGTCCCCCCCTGCGACCCGTCCTCGGGGACCTGCCGGCTCGGCGACAAACACGGCCACGGAGGCCTCGGCGGCCTGTTCGGGCACGGCCACGCCCTGCACGGCGGTCACGGTCTCAGTCACGGGGACGGTTTCAGTCTCGGTCACGGGGACGGGCATGGGCATGGGCATGGGCATGGAACGGGCGGCCTGCTCGATCCGCTCGGCCACCTGAAGGGAGCCGGCCACAACGCCCTGGGCTACCTGAATGGCCTGCATCCGGGGAACAAGGTGCGGTACTTCGTCGGCCCCGGCGGGCCGGTGCCGCTGACGCCGGGCTACGTCCCCTACATCGTCCCAACCCGTTCCCCTCGGGACTTCTTCGCGTTCCCGCCCTACAGCACCCGAGCCATGGACTAGTGATCGGAGCCCGCCGACCCCGGCGTCGAACTCCGGGCCGATCGACCTGACCCGACCGGCCCGGACGGCCCATCGCCAACCCCGACGCCGGGGCCGACCACCGGACGGGAGCGGGTCTCCCCTAATCGCAAGGAGGCGAACTCGTGAATCGCTCGCGAATCCTGCTCCCCCTGGCGGTCCTGGCGGCGGCGCTGCTGTCGCCCTCGGCCCGGGGCCAGGTGGACGGCCCGGAAATCTCCGACGTGCGGGAGCGCAGCGGACTGTTCACCCGCATCGTTCCCATCGAGCCCCGGCTGCCGGTCGACAAGGACCGGGACCTCTTCTACAACTCGAAGTGGCTGCCGAGGCTTCCGATCAACCGGGGCCGCTGGGTCAATTCGTGGAAGGACGGCGGCCTCTACGGCCGGCAACTCCCCGGCGGCTGCACCAGTTGCCGGGCGCCGTTCTTCCAGGGGATGCCCGGCGCCCCCGCCGTGCCGGCCGAGTGCGCGCCGCACAACCACGTCTCCCGGATCCTGGGCAACTTCGTCCACCCGTTCAAGCCGGTCGACACGTATTACTCCGGCGGCTGCTACGTTCCGGTCTACGACCTCGACCCGTTCGTCCCCGGGCCCGGCTGGTTCCCCTGGTGGGTCCCCGACCTGGCGAACATCCACACCGGCGGCTGACCCGGCCCCGGCTCCGGAACTCCCCCGGCCCGGCCCCCTCGTCCGAGAGGGGAGCCGGGCCTCGTCGTTTCAAGGGAAGGGAAGGGGAGGGAATCGCTCCCGGATCGCCGCCGGTGCCCCCCTCCCGATTCCCGATTCCCGATCGCCCCCGTCCCTCCCCGATTCCGGAACCTCCTCCCTCCCCGTTTTCGGATCCCGGAGCTGGTCCCGGAGGGCCTTCACCCTCCCTCGGAGGGAAGGGATCGAGGAGAATCCTCCCCGATCCCTCCTCAAGACGGGACGTTCCCCCGATCGAGGGCCTCGTCTCCAGGCCCTCCTCCCGGATCGAGGAACCGAGCGCCGGAGCCGGAACCCGCCCGCCGGAGACGTCGAGGATCGGAGGGCTCGACTCAACCTCGAAGGAATCCGGCCGGAATCCGTTGCTCTCGGTTGACATCCGGTGCGACCGTCCTCTATGTTGCACCCTCCGCCGCCGCGCACGGGCCAAGGTGCGCGCCGCACCGCTCCGCCCGTACTTCTCGACCCGGGTGCTCCGACCGGACTGGCTCGCGCCCGAGGGTCTCCGCCGTCTCCCCGCGTGCTTGCCAGGTGGTCGCCGCCATGGACACCCCGATCCAAGTCGACCTGGGCCGGATCGCCCAGGACCTGCAAATTCGCAGGGTCCAGGTCGAAAGCGTCGTCCAGTTGCTCGACGAGGGCAACACCGTCCCCTTCATTACCCGGTACCGCAAAGAACGGACCGGGAACCTGGAGGAGACGGCAATCCGGGAGATCCAGAAGCGTGTGGCTCGGCTCCGAGAGCTGGCCGAGCGCAAGGAGACGGTCCTTCGCTCCATCGAGGCCCAGGGTCGGCTGACCGAGGAACTCGCCGAGGCGATCCGACGCGCCGACACCCCCCAGCGCCTCGAGGATCTCTACCTCCCGTTCAAGCCGAAGAAGAAGACCAAGGCCAGCGAGGCCCGCGAGAAGGGACTCGAGCCGCTCGCGCTGCGGATCTGGAACCGAGACGAGTCGCTCACCGACCTGAGAGCCGCCGCCGAGGCCTACGTCGACCCAAGCAAGGGGGTCGACTCGGTCGACCAGGCGATCGAGGGGGTCGGGCACATCCTGGCCGAGTCGATCAGCGAGCTGGCTACCGTCCGGGACGCGGTTCGCCGCGTCGTCTGGCGGCTCGGCCGCGTCGTCACCCGCAAGGCCGACAACCTTCCCGAAGGCCAGGGGGTGAAGTACGCCGATTACTTCGAGTTCTCCGAGCCCGTCGGCCAGGTCCCTCCTCACCGCATCCTGGCCATCAACCGAGGGGACAAGGAAGGCCCGCTGAAGGTCAAGATCGAGGTCCCCCGTGAGGACCTGGAGCGCACCATGCGCGCCCAGCTCCCGCTGGAAGACCACCCGCAGTCGGAGATCTTCACCGCGGCCGCCTTCGACGCCCTGGACCGCCTGCTGCTGCCCAGCCTCGAACGAGAGGTCCGCCGCGAGCTGACCGAGCGGGCCGAACAGCACGCCGTCGAGGTCTTCGCCCGCAACCTGCGCAGCCTGCTGCTCCAGCCCCCCATCGCCAAGCAGACCGTCCTGGCCATCGACCCCGGCTTCCGCACCGGCTGCAAGGTGGCCGTCCTGGACCCCCTCGGCGAGGTGAAGGAGCACGGCGTCATCTTCCTGATGCCCGCTCACCGCCGGGCCGAGGGGAAGCGCTACCTCAAGGATCTCGTCGGCCGCCACCAGGTGGAGGTCATCGCCATCGGCAACGGCACCGCCAGCCGGGAAACCGAGGAGCTGATCGTCGAGATCATCGAGGAAGGCACCCGGTTCCACGAGATGAAGCTCCGGGGAGAGGAATACGTTCCTCCCCCTCCCGACGTCCAGGACCTCCCCTTGCCCCAGGCCCCCGAGAGCTTCGGCTCCGGCCTCGTCGAGGGCCCGCTCGAGGCGGGCTCGGCGCCCCCCGCCGAGGCCGGAACCCCTCCCGAGGACCAGCCGTCGGCCCTGATCACCGAAGCGGATCGCGCTGCGCACGGCTCCGACTCCCTCGCTCAGGAGGGGACCGAGGCGACCGTCGGCGCGGAGGCCCCCGCCGACCCCCAGCCCGACGCTCCCGATCCCGAGCCCTCCCCGACGATCCCCTCCCCCGGGGAGCCAGTGACGGCCGAGACGCCGTTGGAGGCGCCGCCCGAGGAGGAGGCGAAGGCGAATCCCGAGCCCGACGGCCACACCAACGGCGACGGCGAGGGCCAGGGCGATTCCCGGTCGAGCGGCTCCGCCGAGGCCATGCCCCCGATCACCGGAGGAGCCCCGGCCGACGAGCCGTCCCTCCCCCCCATCCGAGGCGGCGCCCCGACCGACGACGAGGTCCCGGCCGGCTCCGCTCCCCAGGAACCGGCCCGGATCGACCTTCCCGCCGAGCCGGAGCCCAACGCCCCGCCCGCGGGGGAACTCTCCGGCTCCCCTCCGGAACGCTCCGAAGGGACGGAAGGCGCCGATCGGCCTCCCGTCGCCGAGACTCCCCCGGTCGAGGGGCCCGAGGCCGACTCCCCCGCTCCGGCCGCCGTCTGGCCCTCCCCGGACCTGCCCCCAGCCGCCACCGAGCCGGCTCCGGAGGCGGTCGCCCCGCCGATGGCCTCCGCTCCGGCCGAGGCCGAGCCCGCTCCGGCCGGGCCGTCCTCCCCAGCCTCGGACGGCCTGACCGCCCCGGTGGCCGAGGTCCCCGCCCCCGAGGCCGCCGGCGGCGAGCCTGAGGCTCCGTCGCCTGCCGACGAGGTTCCCTCCCCGACGGCCACCCCGACCCCGGCCCCGACCGCCGAGGGTCCGCCCGCCGCCGTCGTCGACCTGACCAAGCCTCCGGTCGGCACCTCGAGCAAGCCCAAGGGGGAGAAGCCCCCCGGCAAGAAGCCGCGCGAGCGCGACCAGCGTCCCAAGCCCAAGGGACCACCGCCTCCCCCCATGCCCCACGAGGCGGATCCGCTGCTGGCGAAGCTCTCCTACGTCATCGTCAACGAGGCCGGCGCCAGCGTCTACTCCGCCAGCCCGATCGGCAAGGAGGAGTTCCCCTCCTACGACGCCACCACCCGGGGGACCATCTCCATCGGCCGTCGGCTCCAGGACCCGCTGGCCGAGCTGGTCAAGATCGAGCCGCAGAACATCGGCGTCGGCCTGTATCAGCACGACGTGGGCGCCAAGCAGCTCAAGGAGTCGCTGGAATCGGTCATCGAGAGCTGCGTCAACTACGTGGGCGTCGACCTGAACTCGGCCAGCGTCCCGCTGCTGCGGCACGTCTCGGGCCTCAACGCGCTGACCGCCCGACGGCTCGTCGAGTACCGCCAGCAGCACGGCCCGTTCCTCCGCCGAGAGCAGATCCGGCAGGTCGAAGGGATCGGCGACGTCACCTTCACCCAGGCCGCCGGCTTCCTCAAGATCCTGGAAGGGGAGAACCCCCTGGATCGGACCTGGGTCCACCCCGAGAACTACCCGGCCGCCGAGCAACTGCTGGCCAGGCTCGGCTTCGATCCCGAGGCCCTCAGGGACAAGCAACGCCTCGCCGCGCTCCAGGCCCGCCTCGGCGAACTGGCCGGCCAGCCGGAGCAGGTGGCCGCGATCGCCCAGGAACTGGGCCTGGGCGAGCCGACCCTGCGCGACATCATCGAGGCCCTCTCCCGCCCCGGCCGAGACCCCCGGGAAGACCTGCCCAAGCCGGTCTTCAAAAAGGGCTTCCTCAAACTGGAAGACCTCCAGCCGGGAATGGAACTGCGGGGCACGGTGCTCAACGTGGTCGACTTCGGCGCCTTCGTCGATATCGGCCTGAAAGACTCCGGCCTCGTCCACATCAGCCAATTGGCCAACCGCTACGTCAAGAGCCCCCACGACGTGGTGAGCGTCGGCGACGTGGTGACCGTCTGGGTCCTCTCCGTCGACCAGGACCGCAAGAAGGTCTCCCTGACGATGGTTCCCCCCGGCACCGAGCGGCCCAAGGGGAGAGGCCACGGGCCAGGCCACGGCCACGGCCAGGGAGACGGCGAGGGCCGTCCTCCCCGGGGACGAGGCCGGGGACGAGGCCCAGGACGCCCCCCCGAGGGACAGGCCTCGGCCCCCGAAGGCGCCCCGCCTTCCCCCGCCGAGGACGCCCCCCCCGAGCGCCGTCCCGGAACCGGACGCATCCCCGGGCCTCCGCTGCGGGCCCAGCAGGGCCAGCGCGGCCGAGGAGGACCCGGCGGGCGGCACTTCGGTCGCGGAGGCCCCGGCGGCGGTCGGGGAGGTCCCGGCGGCCGGGGAGGACCCGGCGGCGGCCGACCCGATCAGGGGGCGCCTCCTCCCCCTCGCCCGGCGCAACCCCGGAAGCCGGCCCCTCCTCCCGAGCCCCTCTCCCAGGACGCGATCAAGGGCTCCGTGCCGCTGCGCTCCTTCGGACAGCTCGCCCAGCTCTGGAAGTCCCGGTCGGAGGATGATGCCCCGCAGGGCCCGGGAGGAGAGCCCGGCCCGGCCCCCGAGTCGCCGCCTCCGGCCTCGGGAGCGACTCCCTCGGCTCCTCCCGAGCCGCCCGCCCACCCCGCCGAGGAATCCCGGGAGCCGGGGGCCGAGTGAGCCCGCTCCCCGAGGCTCGGGCGACAACCCCCCCCGGCCTCAACAGCGGGCCCCTCTCCCTCCTCCCCTCCCGGGAACCCGGGGCGCTGCCGAGGCGTCCCCATCGAGTCGGCTCCCCTGCTGTCCGAGGACCGACCAGGGGACGCCGGACCCGACTCGATTCGACTCGACTCGACCTTCGGCTCGATGGGAGCGGGCCCGCCGTCGCGGCCCATCGCCGCGACGGCCGACCCATCCGATCGCGGGGGCTCCGGTTCCCGGTTCAGGCTTGGCCGTCAGGTCCGCGCGACTATAATGCTCACGATTGCTGGCTGTCCGCGGTCGGGCGGAGTGGGGCCGACCCCAGTTCCACCGCGACCGCAACCGGGAGTGCCCCACCCCCACCATGTGGCGATTCGCCTGGAAGAACCTGCTCACCCGGCCCTTGCGGACCACCCTCGCGCTGATCGGCCTGTCGATCCCGATTCTCGGCGTGCTGGGCCTGTACAGCATCTCCGGGGGGCTGAAGAACCTGGTTGACGACACGCTGGAGAAAATCCAGGGCGTCGTCGTCTTGCGCGAGAACGCTCCGAGCCCGGTCTTCAGCAGCCTGGATCCGGAGTACGTCGAGCGGATCGCCGCCCTGCCTCACGTCAAGAACGTCGCGGCGGAGGTCTGGGGCTTCCCCCCATCGGTCGAGGGGACCAGCTTCATGGCCAAGGCCGCCAGCACCGAGCTGCTGGGCCGTCTCCGGGGCCAGACGCAACAGCAGCGGATGCAGAACCTCTTCGATCCGGTGATCCTCTCCGGCCAGGACATCCCCGCGCACCAGGGGCTCCAGACGGCCGTCTTCGCCAACGCGCTGCTCCCTCCCGATCAGGGGGGCGGGCGATTCCTCGACCACCGGGACGTGGGGCAAAACCGGATCGTCATCAGCCGGAAGCTGGCTCGGGACTTCGCCGGCCCGGATGGCCAGCCGAAGCAGGTCGGCGATCACCTGACCATCGGCTCGGGAGACGCCGCCGAGGACTTCGAGATCATCGGCATTTATGACACCGGCTCGATGTTCCTCGACGGGGTCATGATCACCGACATCGACGTGGCGCGCCGGATCCTGAACGTGCCCGACACCATGGTGTCGAACATCTACGTCGAGGCCGACGACCCCCGGCGGATGAGCGAGGTCGCCTCGGCCATCGAGGCCGCATTGCCCGACGTGGACGCCCGGGAGATGGACGAGCTGTCGACCGACTTCACCCGACTGCTGGGCGACCTGGACAAGTTCCTGCTGATGATCGTCAGCCTCGCCCTGCTGGTGGGGGTGGTCGGCATCGTGAACACGATGCTCATGAGCACCACCGAGCGGTTCGCCGAGTTCGGCGTTCTTCGCACCAACGGCTGGTCCCGAGGGGACGTTCTGCGTTTGGTGACGGCCGAGAGCGCCTACCTCGGCCTCTGGGCCGGCCTGGTCGGCTCCGTGCTGGCGATGGTGCTGGTCGCCCTGGGGAACCAGTTCATCGGCGGCGGCCTGAAGCTGGTGCTGGGCCCCGGGCTGCTCGGCTTCGGCATCGGCTTGTCCGTCGTCATGGGAGTGCTCGGCGGCCTGTATCCGGCCTGGCGGGCCTCCCGCCTGGTCCCGATGGACGCCATCCGCCTGGGAGCCCGCTGACCGCCGGCCCCCGCCGTCGTTCCCCGCCGCACCCCGCCGAAGCCGAAGCCAAAGGCCCAACCGGATGATCGACGTCGTCGATGTGATCAAGACCTACCGCCGGGGAGAGCAGCGCGTCGAGGCGCTCCGAGGGATCTCCTGCCAGATCCCTCGGGGGGCCTGCGCGTTCATCGTCGGTCCGTCGGGATCGGGCAAGAGCACGCTGCTGTACCTGCTCGGCGCCCTCGACCGCCCCGCCGGCGGCTCCATCCGGATCGACGGCGCCGACCTGACGGGAATGTCCGAGGCCGACCTGAACGCCTACCGCCGCGACCACATCGGCTTCATCTTCCAGTCGTTCAACCTCATCGGCAACCTCACCGCCCTGGAGAACGTCCTCATCCCGTTCCTGCCCCGAGGCGTGTCGGCCTCCCTCCGCGATCGGGCCGAGGCGCTGCTCGATGAGGTCGGCCTCTCCGACCGCAAGCACCATCGTCCCCGCCAGCTCTCCGGCGGCGAGCAGCAGCGCGTGGCGATCGCCCGGGCGCTGATCAAGGACCCGGTGCTCGTCCTCGCCGACGAGCCGACCGGCGAGCTCGACTCCAAAACCGGCGACGAAATCTACCGGATCCTCCGACGCCTCCAGACCGAGCGGGCCACCACCCTGGTCGTCGTCACGCACGACCGCCGCTTCATCCGGCCCGACGATCTCGTCCTGGAGATCCAGGACGGCCAACTCCTGACCGACTCCTAGCCCACCGGCCGGCCCGTCCCCCGAGCGAGCCCACGCTCCCCGCTCCTGGTGCCCTCCCTTCGGGAGCCGATTCCCCGGGAGAGCCGCGTTCCCGCGCCGTTGCGCTGGTGGATGCCGTGGACCCGCTCGGCCGAGCGACCGGCTCGTTCCCCGGGGCCGTCCTCCGTGTCCTCTGATCTGCCGTGCCCGAACAACGCGTCCCTCTCGGGCACGCTCACCTCGATCTGTCTCCCCTCGTCTTCTCGGATCGTTCTCCCCTCGTCTTCTCGGATCTGTCTCTCCTTGTCTTCTCTGATCGTTCTCCCCTTGTCTTCTCTGATCTGTCTCTCCTCGTCTTCTCTGAACGTTCTCCCCTCGTCTTCTCGGATCTGTCTCTCCTTGTCTTCTCTGAACGTTCTCCCCTTGTCTTCTCTGATCTGTCTCCCCTCGTCTTCTCTGAACGTTCTCCCCTCGTCTTCTCTGATCCGGCGTCCCCGAGCATCCTGTCCTTCCGTCCCAGTCCCAGCGGTCAACCTCACGCTCCGCGATCAGGCGACACGTCCCCCAATCCCCCTCACTCGCGTCCCGAGCCGGCTCGAGGGGAGGAGGGGGCCCTGGTGCCGTCTCCCTCGCCGGGCCGGTCGCGGAGGCGGTCGAGAAAGCGGGCGACGTTGGGGATCGCCGGACCGAGGATCACCTCCAACCCGCACCGGCGGGCCAGTCCCTGGTAGTTCACCACGCTCCTGCCGCCGACGAAGACCGGGGCTCCTCGGAGCCGGGCCAGCTCATCGAACCGCTTGCGGATGTTGCGCGAGAGGGTCAGCGAGATCCCGACCGCCGCGGGCGACCAGGCGTCGATCGCGTGCTGGATCTCCCGAGTCGGCAGGTCCGCTCCCAGGGAGACCGCCCGCCAGCCGGCCAGCTCGGCGGCCAGGCAGAGCATCAGGGAGCCCCCCTCGTGGCGATCCCCTTGAAGGCTCAGAGACAGCACCCGGCCGACCGGCCGGACATTGGCGCGCTGGGCCTCGTCCAGCAGGGCCGAGAGCTTCCGGAGCAGGAACATGACCGCCAGCCGCTCCTGGCAAAGGGAGCAGGAGCCGCAGAAGAGGCGTTCCCCGGCCTCGGTGATCGCCGGCCCGATGACCCGGGTGGCGACCTCCGCCGGCCCCAGACCGGCGCAGGCTCGGCCGAAGCGGGCCTCGGCGGCCTCGAGCTCGGCCCGGACCAGGGCGTCGATCAGCCTGGGGATCGTGTCGTCGTGCCCCAGCGCCGGGAGCCTCCCCGGTTCGGGCGCGACGGGCGACCCCCGGCGGGCCTCGGCGATCGCCTGCGCCACGCCGACACCGTCCCGGGTTCTCTGGGTCACCTCCGCGATGAGGAGGACCTGCCGGGGAGGGTAGCGGCGATGGCCCGATGGGGTCCGGCACGGCACCGGAAACCCGTACCGACGCTCCCAGACGCGAAGCGTATGGCAGCTCACCCCGGTGAGCTTCGAAACCGCGGCGATCGAGTACCGGGGTTGGTCCGAGGGATCGGTGCTCACGATGACTCGCCTCCCCAGTTTCGGGAGGGTCGTCGGGATGCAGGGGCGCGGCGAGCCCCTCGCGATGCCGGCGGACCATCTCAGGGTCGCGATCAAGCGGAGGCCGTCCCCCCAACCCTGGGTCGGGGCCTCACCAACGGGCATCGATCCATTATCCGACGCGATGCGTTGATTTCAAGAAACCATTCCCCTACCTTCTCGGTTGGCTTCCCGAATCAAACCAGGCGTTCGACCTGTCCTACGTTCTATGATAGGGGCCTGGCGCCTGGACCGAGCGGGCGGCCGGAGGACCGGGAGGTCCGGATCGAGGCTGTTGCCCCGGGTCGCAGGATGGTCGCTCATCCCCCGGTCAAGACTTCTCGGAGAAGGGAAGGGATCGCAGCGATGTTCGGCTCACGGACACAGGCGGATCGCCAGCAACACCGTCGGGTCGGCGGTGGACTGAGGCCGACCATCGAGGGGCTGGAGCGCCGGCTACTCCTGTATTCGACGCTCGGCGGCCAATGGGCCTTTGGCAACCGCATCACCTACAGCTTCGCCCCCGATGGCACCAGCGTTGGCGGCGTCTCCAACCAACTCTACCAGGCGATGGCCTCGCGCGGTTTCTCCGAGGCGCAGTGGAAAACCGAGATCCGCCGCGCCGCCGCCCAGTGGCAGTCGGCCGCCAACATCAACATCGTCGAGGTGACCGACTCCGGCGCCGCGCTCGGCGTCTCCGGCAACCAGCAGAACGACTCCAGGTTCGGAGACATCCGACTCTTCGCCACCCCGGATTCCCCCTCGGTCCTCGGCTACGCCTTCGCTCCCCCTCCAATCAACGGCGGCACCCGGGCCGGCGACATCGTGCTTAACAGCACCTCCTCCTGGAACATCGGCGCCAACTACGACCTCCAAACCGTCGCCATCCACGAGCTGGGCCACTCCCTCGGCGTCGGCCATTCGGCCTACGCCGATGCGGCGATGTACGCCACCTACAACGGGATTAAGCAGGGGCTGACCGCCGATGACATCGGCGGCATCCGATCCCTCTACGGGATTCGCCAGCACGACTGGGTGGATCAGTTCTGGAACAACAAAGACCCCTGGAACGCCGTCAACATCTCCAACCTGATCGACTCCAACCGCAAGGCCACCTTGGCCAATCTCGACGTGACCTCGAACCAGGACGACGACTGGTTCTATATCCAGGCGCCGTCGAACGCCAGCGGCGAGATGATCGTCACGATGCAGTCGACGAACCTCAGCTCCTTGAGCCCGAGGTTCCAGGTGTACAACGCGGCCCTGCAACTGGCGGGGTGGACCGTGGCGCCGAACCCGGGAACGGTCTTCGGCGCGACGATCTCGCTGCGGTTCACCGGCGTGCCGGCCGGCACCGGCGTCTTCATCAAGGCCATGGGCTGGAACGGGCCTTACAGCGGCATCAACGGGATCGGCGCCTACGCCCTCCAGGTCGATTTCAGCGGCGGCCCGACCCCCACAGTCATCGTGTCCCCGCCGAACACAACCGTCCTCGAACAACCCGACCAGGGCGGCGGTACCATCTCCCACGAGGCGATGGAAACCTTCTCCGTCTCCGATTCGTCGAGCTGGATCGTCTCCGCGCCGGCGACCGACCTGGGCCTGACCTCCCGGAGCATGGCCCGGGCTGGCGGCTGGGACGACCTGCCGACCTCCTCCCCCTCCTTCGGCACCGTGGCCTTCACCTCCCTGTCCCGGCCCGGCCTCTTCCGAGTGGTCCACCCTCAGGCCCACCTCGGGGCCATGAACCTGCCCACCTGGTTCGTCCAGGCCGTCGACGCCGCGCTGGAGACCGACGGTTCCGGCTCGATCACCCGAGAGTCGAAGCGCCCCGACCGGATCGACGACGCCCGGCCGGTCTGGCTCGAGGCCTAATCTCCGATCATCGCCGGGCGGCCGGCTCCTCCCGATCGCGAGGAGTCGACCGCCCTCGTTGTTTTCCTGCAACTCCCGGCCTTCGAGTGGCCTACGGTTTGATTAGGCCACAATCGGATCGGATCCGGGCGACAACCGCCCCTCGAACGCACCGACCGCGTCGATGCCGCCGCGTCGAGAAGGGCTCCGCAGATGTACACCCCCAGCGAGAACCGACGAGCCCGAGTCCGCTCGGATCGCTTCCGGGTCGAGGCGCTGGAGTCGAGGGTGGTGCCTTCAACCCTCTCCTTCACCACCTCGCTCCCCTCGGCCTCCACCCTCTCCTTCCTGCCCCCCTCGGCGGGGTTCTTCGTGATGCCGACGCCTCCGGGCTCGTCGCCGTCCCTCCCGGCGCTTCCCCCGCCGTCTGCCCTCCCCTCGCTGCCCGGGCCAAGCTCCCCATCCATCGGGACGATCCCAGCCAATCCTCCGGTCAATCCCCCGGTCGATCCCGGTCCCGACGACCTTCCCGGCGATGGGACCACACCCACTCCCGGACCTCCGGACGCCGGCTCGACGCCACCGGCCGGCGGCGACCTGACGCATCTCCCTTCGCTTCCTGAGGTCCCGCCGGGCGACCCGAGCATCGACCCGCCGGAGGATCCCGCCCCCGCTCCCTCTCCCCCGTCGGTCGCCGAGGCGATTCTCGGCGTCGAGCCCGGGTCCAGCGGGGGGGCCGGGGAAGTCGGGTCGGTCGTCGTGACCTTCTCGACGCCGATCCAGACCTCGTCGTTGTCCCCTCGGGCGTTCCAGCTCGACCGGATCAGGGACGACGGCAGCACCCAGGCGATCTTCGGCCCGGACAACCCGCCCCGGTGGTGGCTCGAAAAGGACGGCACCCGGCTGGTGCTCCTCCCCGGAGCGTCGCTCGGCCCGGGCCAGTACCGCCTCTCCCTCTCAGGAGATGCGAGGTTCACCGCCGTCAATGGCCAGATCATCGACGCCGGTGGCACCGACCGCATCCTGGGGGAATTCCGGGTCGCCTCGATCCCGGCCGATCCCTCCCCCCGATCCCCCTCGGTCCCCGACAAGCTGGCTCCTTCGCCGACCGGCCCGACCCTCGGCCAGGCGAAGCCGCTGGGGACGATCGGCCCCGATGCGAAGCGAATCGTCTCGACGATCGACCTGGACCGCGACCCGAACGCCGTGCTCCTCTACCGGATCGACCTGGCTCCGGGCCACTCCTGGAGGTTCGGGGCGGAGGTCAGCGGAGGAGCCTCGGGCCATCCCCTGCCGCTCCGGCTCTCGCTGTTCGACTCCTCCGGCCGTCTGATCGCCTCCGGGGACCTCGGCCTCTCCGGCTCTGTCGGCGATCCGTTCCTCTTCGCCGGGCTGGAGCCGGGCCGCTACTTCCTGGGCGTCTCCGCCTCGGCCAACAACCCGGCGGCCGGCGGCTACGACCCCATCACCGGAGCCTTGGGCGCTCCGCTGCCGGCGCAGCCGGGCGGGTCGTTCTCGATGACCGTCGTGGCCGACCCCGCCGACCAGCCGGCCCGGGTGATCGGGCTCAAACTCGACCGGCTCGATCCCTCCGACCCGAGGCCGACCGGCTTCGTCCTCCATTTTGACGCGGCCGTCCGCTCCTGGGCGCCCTACCTGCCGAGCGGCCCGGTGCCGATCGACCAGTTGGTCGAGGTCGTTGGCGAGGACGGCCGGGTCTGGTCCGCCCGGGCCGAGTCCTACAACGCCGGCACCGGCTCGATGTCGTTCCTGCTACTGGACCGCCTCCCGGTCGGCTCGTATGAGATCCGACTGCCCGATTCGGAGGGGCTGGTCGACCTGGCCGGCCATTCCCCGGTCGCCGAGGGGATGCCCCCCGGGGTGCTCGGCCGCTTCGACGTCTCCGCCGAGCCGGCCTCTCGGAGCAAGGGGAACCTGGGAGTGCTGCTCCCCGCCGAGGCCCTGGCCGGCGTCTCGGTGCCGGTCTTGATCGCCCCGGGGGCCGCGGAGGCCATCCGGTTCGTCGTCACCGAGGGGTCCCCCTTTGCGATCTCGCTCGACGACCCGGGTGGCTCGGTGCGGATGGAGCTGGTCGGGCCCGACGGCTCCATCCCCTTGGATGCTGACCTGACGGCCACCAACGGCACCACGATCCGGTTGCTCCCCGGGGTCTACGTCATCCGGCTGATCAACGACGGATCGGAGGAGGCCGAGGTCACCCTGCGACTCCGGGCGCTGGACATCCCCCGAGATTCCGTGCCGCTCAACGGCATCGGCCAGGGCCCCGCGCTGGGGATGCGGCTGATCTCGCCGACGTTCGCTGTCCCCAGTGGTGGCACCCTCGAACTCGGGCCGCCACCTTCCTCGCCGGTCATCGGGTCCCAGGACGGCGCCGTCTCTCCGTCTTCGGTGCCGTTAACGTCGCCGTTGACGTCGTTGTCGCCGACATCGGGCAGGGCGTCGGGCCGATCGGTCGAGCAGGCGGCCGAGGAGGCGATCGCGGTCGGGCAGGGGGGGCCGTCGGGCCCCGGCGGCCTGTTGATGAGCTTCGAGCCCCGGCCGATCGGCCGGCCGACGACCCAGCCGCTCCGCGTGGCGGCCGTCGATCCGACGCAAGGGGGGAGCCTGGCGGCAACCACCTCGGTCGCCGAGGGGGAGGAGCTGTTCCGGTTCGTCCCGGTGGGCCAGGGGCAGCCGGTCGGCAGGCAGGAGAGCGCGGCGGGCGGGTGGAGTTCCTCGCCGGGAATCGCCGAGGCCTGGCCGGCGGGAGGGACGTGGCCGGGGGATCCGGACTCCTCGGGGCCCGTGTCGCAGCCCCCCCCGTCCGCCGAGCCTCCCCCCCGGATCGTGTTCGAGGAGGCGCTCGACGCCGCCCTGGCGATGCTCCGGCCGATCTCCGGATCGCTCTTGGACCGCCTCTCGTCGATTGGAGGGCGGCCGATCGCCGGGCAATGGGCTGAAGCGACGGGCTCCGATCGGGCCTTCCCCGATTTCGACTCCGACGCCGAGTTCGAGCGACCGGAGGAGCCCCTGGAGGTCCCGGTGGCCCCGATGATCGGCGTCGGCCTGGTGGTCGGCTGGGGGGCCCGGATCTGGTCCCGGAGACGGTTGAAGCCGGCCGCGCCCTCCCCCAGGAGATCGCCCGGCGGTCCCTCCGGTCCGATCGCCGAGGCCGAGGGCCTGGCGATCATCGACGAGTTGACCCGAGGGAAGCCCCGCCCGGCCTTCCCCCCGTCTCGCCCGAGGCCGTGGTGAGCCCCTCCTCGACCACTCCCCGGCAAGGCGGCCGGAGGTCGTGCCCCTCCCGGCCCTCCTCCCTCTGGGAGATGGCCGCCCGATCGACCCGGAAGCGGTTCCGATGCCCCTCCGAGACCGCCGCGCCGGAGACTCTCAGGCAGTACGCCGCCCGGCGGGCGAGCCACTCGGGGCGCCCCGATCGCACGGCCAGATCCCGGGTCGTGAACGGCTCGGGGAGCCCCTCGGGCAGCAGCGCCCAGAGGCCGGCCGGGGCGTCGACGACCCGTTCCGAGCCCACGGCCCGCAAGGCCCGGTCGACCACGACGAACCCCCGGCGTCCCCGGGCCGGCGCTCGGTGCTCGTCCACCTCGACCTCCAGCACCCGGAGTTCCAGGTTCGGGTGCGCCAGCATCCCCGCCAGGCCGACCAGGTGCTCGAAGGCGTCGAAGGCCGAGCCCTTCTTCGGGCTCAGCCGGGCCGACCCCGCCCCCTCCGGCGATCGCCGGACGATCCGACGGGAGACGATCACCGGCAGGACGACCCGCATCCGGTGATCGGGCAAGAGGCGGCCGAGCTTCGGCCTTAGGGCCGAGGTCGGCCCGCACTGCACCTCGACGAGCCGGCCGTCGTCGGCGATCGCGTCCACCCGGTCCGGCCCGATCCGCACCTCGACCCCGCCCCCCTCCCGGCCGGCAGAGCGCCCCTTCACCGCCCGGTGCAGGCTCGATGCCATCGCCCCGGCCCGATCAGGACGACGCCGCCGCCGGGCCGAGCGGCTCGACCCCGAGATCCCGGATCGTCAGCAGCGACCGGAACTCCAGCCCCCGATCGGCGAACGCGGCGGCCGCCCCCTCGAGCCGGTCGAGCAGGACGACGACCCGGGCCACCCGGCACCCCATCGCCTCGACCGCCTCGACCGCCTTCAACGACGAGCCGCCCGTGGTCGCCACGTCGTCCAGAATCGCCACGGTCATCCCGGGCTCCAGCGGCCCCTCGACGAGGTTCCCGGTGCCGTGCCCCTTCGCCTCCTTGCGCACGAGGAACCCCCGGAGGCCGGGCCTCGTCCCCAGGCCGGCGAGGGCCAGGGTCGCCCCGACGATCGGGTCGGCCCCCATCGTCAGACCGCCGACCGCCGCCACCTCCGGCTCCTCGGCCAGCAGCCCCAGCACCCCCGAGCCCACCAGCGCCGCCCCCTCCGCCGAGAGCGTCACCCGGCGGCCGTCAACGTAATAATGCGAGGTCCTCCCGCTGGCCAGGGTGAACGTGCCCAGCTTCAGCGCGTCCCGCTTCAGCAGCGCGACCAGCCGCTCTCGATCCCAGCCGTCGGTCATCGGCCGTCCTCCTGGCTCTCCGTCCCCCGCCCATCCGTCCCCGGCCAACCCGACCACCCTCCGCGGCGCGATCGGGCGCTCGACCCGTTCCCGCCCCCAGCATAGCCACCCTGTTCGCTCCAAACTAGCCGACCTCCCCTTCCGACCGACCCCCGGCCACGATCCCCTGCCCGGACCCCCCAGCGCCCCGACCCCTTCGTCCCCCCACCCCCGCCCGCCGAAACCCCGCGGCCGACGCCACCGATCGCGGCCGCGATCGGTGGCGATCGGTCGGTCGGTGGCGCGGGGGATCACCGGCCAAAACGTTCAAATCGTTCAGGCAAGAGGCCGCCACTCGACCGAGTCTTTCCCCCGAATCGACCGGATTTCCGCGAATTTTTCCCGATTCTCAGCGATTTCGGTTGTCGTTTTCCCCGAAGCCGACTAGGATGAAATCGTTCAAAACGTTCAGAGCGCTGTCCAAAACGTTCAGTACGACGGTCCACCCCGGTTGGCCATGGTTGAGACGTACATGAAGACCCGACAGCTTGCCCAAATGCTGGACGTCAGCGTGAGTACCATCAAGCGCTGGGTCGATCAGGGAGAGTTGCCCGCGACCCGAACCATCGGCAAGCACCGACTCATCCCGCTCTCCGGAGCCCTTCGCTTCGCCGAGCAACGGGGGCTCCGAACCGATCGACTTCAGCACTTCGCCGCTCATCAGATCGCGGGCGACCCCGCCGAGGCGATCGACCACCCGGAGCGGGTCGTTACCCCGCAGGCGTTGGCTCGGGCGATCCGACGCGGCCACAACGCCAGGGCCCGCTTCTTGATCAAACTCGCCGCGGCGACCTGGCAAAACGCCGCCACCCTGGCCGATCGCCTCATCGAGCCCGCTCTGGCCGAGATCGGCCATGACTGGGAGCGCCAGGTGGTCGACATCTACGAGGAGCACCTGGCCACCCGCATTGTCGAAACCACCCTCATCGAGCTCATCCAGGACCAAGTGCCCCCCGCGGCCAACGCCCCGATGGCTCTGGGAGCGGCTCCGGAGGGAGATCCCTACACCATCGCCAACCTGCTGGCCGAACTCACGCTCCGAGAACTGGGCTGGCGCGTGATCAACCTTGGCCCCAACCTGCCGCTCGACTCCCTCGCTCGTGCCGTGCTCGCCTATCAGCCATGCCTGACTTGGATCTCGGTCAGCCACCTGAACGACCCCGACCGCTTCATCCGTCACTATCAATCATTTTACGCGTCAGTGTGTCGAACCGAGACCGCGGTCATCCTTGGAGGGGCGGCCCTGACTCCCGAAATCCGGGCCGAGCTGCTCGCCGCCGGATTTGGCAACCGCATGGCCCACCTTCGTGAATTCGCCTGCCGACTGCGCCCTCGAACTCGTCCGCAGACCGATTCCCAAACGACGGATCGACTTACCGCGACCGACACGTGAGGAGCCCGACACCGGGATGGCCATGCGATCTTTCGACCTGTCCGATCACCCCTTCGGCTTGCTCCCCGCGCACGAGGATCTCGGCCGACTCCTGACCCCCGATCAGGAGCGGGCCCTGCTCCAAGAACTCGCCGCCTGCAAGGCGAAACTCTCCGAGGCCCTGGCCTCCATTCCCGAAGCCCAATCCCTGCGAGACCAGGCCGACGACGACCCTGCTCTGCCGGCCGCCTTGCTCGATCCCCGACGCGGCGATCCCCGCTGGGAGGCTCGCCTCGGCGCCGTCTACCAAGACTACAAACGACTGCGCTGCCGCCTGGCCCTGGCCAACATCCGACTGGTCGCTCACGTCGCCAAACGCTTCCAAAATCGAGGCATCCCCCTCAGCGACCTGATGCAAGAAGGCATCTGCGGCTTGCTCGAAGCCATCGACCGCTTCGATCTGGCTTATGCCACCAAACTCTCCACCTACGCCACCTGGTGGATCCGCCAAGCCATGCAGCGTGCCGTCGCCTCCGGCGCCTACCCCGTCAAGCTCAGCCCCCGACACCTCCGCCAACTGGCTCAAAACCAAAGCAAACTCCATCAAGACGAGCCCCAATCGTCCACCGATCCCTCCGCTCCCTCCTCGGAAACCCTCCAACGCATCCTCGCGGCGACCCGACCAACCGCCTCACTCGACGCCTCCATCGACCCCAGTCACGACTTCACCCTCCTGCAAATTGTCACCGCCCCCGAATGCGACCCATCCGATCAGGTCGATGTTAATGAGTTGATCGCTCAGCTCCTCCAGACCCTGCGCCCCCGAGAACGCGACGTGCTGGCCCTTCGCTTCGGACTGGGCGGCGCTCCTCGGCTCTCGCTCAGCCAAGTCGGCAAGAAGCTTCACGTCTCCAAGGAACGTGTCCGACAAATCCAGGACCGAGCCTTGGAGAAGCTCCGCACCTTCGCCTTCCAGCACAACCTCGGCGGAACGCTCTCCACGGCCTGACCCCTCGCGGTGGTCTCTCGCTCCGCTCCGCTCCGCTCCGACCCGACCCGACCCGACCCGACCCGATCGGGTCGCCAGGCCAAACCCAACGACGCGCTCGGGGCCGATCGCCGATCGGCCCCGGCTCCGGGGTCGGCAACCCCTCCTCCCCCGTTCTGCGGGTTCCCAGCGCCCGTCAGATTCCCACGGCGATCGTCGCGAAGACCCACCGCACCGACCCCTCGGCCAGCCCCACGTTCCCCCCGTCCGAGCTGCCCCCCGGTCTTCTCGGAAACCGAGAGGGTCGGAAACCGGCCGTCCGAGAAGGCCGACAGCGGCAGACGCTGGCCCAAGACCCCGAACGCTCCGGTCTTCGGGAGCGGCGGCGTCAGCCCCCCGCTCGGCCGATCGTGAATGCGGCCGGTCTCCTGCCTGACCGCATCCGACGGCCGGAGGACGATGGCCACGCCCCTCGTCGCGGAAGTGACCTTCTCGGGCCGGAAGGACGGGAACCGGCGCACGGGGACATCGGCTTGGTCGAGTCGGATCGCGCGTCCGATTCCGATTCCGATTCCGATTCCGGTCAAGCCGGCGCTCGCTCCAGCCGATTTCGAGGGGAGGGACGGCCTGAATCTTCCCCGACGGCGGGGAAATTGGGCCGCGATGCCTCCGGACGGAGGTCCTCGATGGCGACCGACGACCAATCCTCCCGCAAGCGCAGGCCTCCTCCCAGGGTCCGTCCCTCCCGGGAGAGCGACCCGGTCGGCCCGTTCCTGCACTACCTGATGGCCGAGTGCCGCGTCTCGCCGAACACGCTGGCCGCCTACCGCTCCGACATCACCAAGTTCACCCGATGGCGCAGCGCCCACGCTCCCGGGCCGATCGGCTCCATCGACATCGCCACCCTCAGCGGCTACATCGATTACCTCGGCCTGCAGGACCTCGCGCCGTCGAGCATCTGCCGGCACCTGGCCAGCCTCTCCACGTTCTTCCGCTTCCTCATCCAGGAGGAGACGATCTCGGAGAACGTCGCCAAGCTGCTGATCGCCCCCCGGCTGTGGGACCGCCTGCCCACGGTCCTCGGCCCGGCCGCGGTGGAGACCCTGCTGACCACCCCCAGCCCCGACACCCCCCTCGGCCGCCGCGACCGGGCCGCGATGGAAACCCTCTACGCCACCGGCTGCCGAGCCTCCGAGGTCGCCGCCCTGCGCCCCGGCGACATCGACTTCGACTCCGGCACCGTCCGCTGCATCGGCAAGGGAGACAAGGAACGCGTCGTCCCGATCGGCCCGCGAGCCCGCTCCATCCTGGCCGACT
>NZ_RYZH01000033.1 GCF_003977685.1 Tautonia sociabilis
AGAGCGTTGACGTACACGACGGGTCGCTGGGAGCAGTTCTGGGGCAGGCTCAGCCGGGAGGGATACCCGGTGGCGGCGTAAGCGAGTCCGGAGGGGCCGCGAACCACATCATTCGTCGGTCACACCCTCTCGAACGGAAGGCGGTGGAGGCGGAGGCCGATGGCCAAGCCGATCGGCGGACGGCGAATGACCGGGGATCGATGGCGGGGAAGGGATCGGACGCCGAGGACGGTCGATCCGAAGCGCTGATCGCCCCCCCGGAGGGTGCGTCTTCCCTCCGGATCGGACGTCAAGCACCGGTCATCCGCACTCGGCCCTGGGCCTTGATCCGGACTCGTGCCCCATCGGACCTCGACCGGATCGGAGAATCCACAGCCGAGAGGAGAGCGACCCCGTGGCCCTCGACCGGACTCTGGTGCAGATTCGAGAGCGATCGTACCCAGACATCCTGGATCTGGCGTTGGTGGTCATCCGGCACCGGCCCGGAACGATCGGAGCGACGGCGGCGGCGGGGATCGCACCCTGGGCGGCGCTGAACGCCTGGCTGTTGCGCGAGGCGGGAGAGATTCGGGCGTTGGGGCACCTGTGGGCGATCATGCTGGAGGCACCGATCGCCACGGCACCGCTGACGATCGTGCTCGGCGGCCTGATGTTCGGCTCCAAGCAGCGGCCGAGCCGGGTGATCGCCACGATGTTGGGCCGACTAATGCCGATGATCCTGTACCAGTTCCTCCTTAGGAGCATCCTGATCGGGACGGTCGCGCTGGCCTGGCTGGTGCCGACGCGGATGGCCTTCGCCAACGAGGTGATCCTGCTAGAACGCGGGAGGTGGTGGAAGGTCTGGTCTCGGAGCACTGACCTGACGGCCGATCGATCGGGAGACCTGTTCGGCCAGTGGCTGGCGGAGCTGGTCTTCGGATCGAGCTTCGTGATGGCCTTCTGGCTGGCGACGGGACAGATCGCTGGCGTCTTCGAGGGGGAGCTGACCTGGGCGCAGCCGGAGGTCGACCTGGTGTTCAACGGCTGGATGATTCTGGGGATCTGGATCGTGGTGGCCTTCCTCTCCGTGGTCCGGTTCCTGACCTACATCGACCAGCGGATCCGACTGGAAGGCTGGGAGGTCGAGCTTCGGCTCCGGGCCGTCGGCCGGACGATGCGGGAGGAGCTGGAGGCATGGTGAGCCAAAGCCCGGCGACCGTCCTGCTCGCCCTGGCAATGGGCTTGATCGCTCCGGGAATCGGCGAGGCCCGGGAGGTGGAGGAAGCCGCCCCAGCCGATTCCGAAGCGGTCGGCGCCGTCCGGCAGGCCCTCCGCGGTCAGAGGTTCCCCTGGTACGACGCGACGGCCGACGACTTCCGCCCGGTCATGCCGCCGAGGATGCGGTCGTCGACCGGGAGCGGCTGGTGGAACTGGGACCTCGGCGAGGTGTCGCCGCGGGAGCTCGGCCAGCTGATCATCTTTCTCCTGCTGGCGGCCTCCCTGACCGCGCTGGTGCTGTTCATCGCCCGGACCTGGCAGCGAAGGCTCCCGAACCAGGAGCGGCCGACGACTGGAAAACCAGCGCAGGTCACGGGCACGACGACCCGGATCGGCGCCCTGCCGACGGCCCTGGAGGTCGACGAGGCCGACCCGCTGGAGGCCGCCCGGCAGCTCCGGGAGCGGGGGGACCGCTCCCGAGCGGTCGTGCTGCTGTTCGCCCATCAGTTGCTGGTCCTCGACCGGCTCGGGAAGATTCGGTTGGCCCCCGGTCGGACCGGGCGGCAGCTCGTCCGGTCGATCGAGGAGGCCGAGCTGCGCGAGCCGCTCTCCCGGTCGCTCCGGCTGTTCGAGGACGTTTACTATGGCCACCGCGAGCCGGACCCGGCCGCGTTCGAGGCCCTGTGGGCCGAGGCCGAGGAGGTGGACCGTCGCCTTGGCTCGGGGGGAAGACCATGATCGCGAGCGGGCACGGGAGTCGAATCCTCGCGCTGGTGGCGATGGCGGCCGCCCTCTCCCTGTCCGGATGCGGCGAGGAGCGGATCGAGACGGAGTACGGTCGGATGCGGGGGCGGAGCGTCAATGGCACTGGCGCCTTCGCCGAGCTGCTCCGAGGCCGGGGGCATGAGGTCCGCGCCGCCCGTCGCTTGAATGACGAGCTGGCCGGGTGGGCCGACACGATCGTCCGCTTCGCCCCCGAGCCGGGCCCGATCGAGCGGGACGAGGCCGACTGGTACCTCGATTGGCAGCTCTCCGGCCTTGGCCGCCGGCTGATCTTCGTCTGCCGAGACGGGGGAGCCGAGGCCGAATACTGGGCGGCCGCGCTCTCCTCGCTCCCGGCCGACGCTCCTCGCGTGCAGCGGGACCGGATCCTCCGCAAGCTCGGCGAGGCGGGAGGCTGGGGCTCCGATCCGGCTCCGCCCGATCTTGAGCCGGCCGAGGCCCAGTTGTGGTTCTCGATCGACTCCAGCCGGGGGCTCACCGCGTCGGCGTCCACCCTGGATGGCCCCTGGGCCGAGGGAGTCGATCCGGCGGCCGCCAACGTGCCGATCAACCGCGCCATCGAACAGACCAGCGAGACGGAGATGCCGCTGCTGGTCGGCGATGGCCGGATCCTGGCGATGGACTGGGTCTGGGAAATGAACGAGGGAACCGATCCCTCGGCGGTGCTCGTTCTGGCCAACGGGTCGTTCCTGCTCAACGCGGCGATCGTGCCTAAGGCCAGGCGTTCCCTGACGCTTCGGGTGGCCGAATGGGCAGGGTCAACGCCCAGGAAGGTGGCGTTCGTCGAGGGCCCGTTCGTGTTCGGGGCCCAGCAGCCGCTGCCGACCCCCTGGGAAGTGATCCGACAGGTGCCCGAGCTTGGCATGGTCGCTGGGCACTTCCTGGCGTTCGCCCTTGCGGCGGCCCTGAGCCGGGCTGTCCTTCTCGGTCGCCCTCGGCCCGCTCCCTCGATCGCCCTCGATCGCCCGAGCGCCCACGCCGAAGCGCTCGGCCACCTGCTGGCCCGCGTCGGCGCCTCCCAGGCGGCCCGGTCGATCCTGGCCTCCTATCGCCGATGGCGGAGGCCGCAGCGAGCGGTCGACGCAAGGACGGAACCTGACAGCGGATAAGTCGAAGCGGGGGGGAGAAGGCCGACCGGCAAGAGCGGAGGGGATCGGCCGCCGACTTCCGCCGTCGCCCGCAGCGATCGGCTCTCGACCGCCGGCCGGCTTCGGGCGCTGGTGGGCCCGGATTGAAGTCAGGAGGGGCTCGAGTCCTCCTGGGAGTCGAGGGCGGATCGCCAGAGGTCGAGCATGTCGGAGAGGGTCTGCTCGATCTTGAACTCGGGCTGCCATCCGGTATGGGAGCGCAGCTTGGAGGAGTCGGCCAAGAGGAGGGGCTGGTCGACAGGGCGGACTCGGGAGGGATCGACGACGACCTCGACGGGGCGTCGGGCGAGGCGTCGGAGGATCTCAAGCATGGCGGTGAGCGAGATGTCGCGTCCGGTGCCGATGTTGTAGACCTCGCCGGGGAGGCCGAACTCGGCGAGGAGGCGGTAGGCGCGGACGATGTCCCGGACGTCGGTGAAATCGCGGACGATCTCCAGGTTGCCGACCTCGAGGCGAGGGCGGGTGCCGCGTTCGACCTCGGCGACCTGCCGGGCGAAGCTGCTCAGCACGTAGCGGTCCTCCTGGCGAGGGCCGGCGTGGTTGAACGGCCGGGCGATGACCACGGGGGTTCCCCAGCAGAGCGCGTGCTGAATGCCCAGCAGGTCGGCGGCGGCCTTGCTGGCGGCGTAGGGGTTGTTCGGCCGCAAGGGGCAGCGCTCGGTGACGGGAAGGTCCGCCGGGGACGGGTTCCCGTAGCAGACGCCCGACCCGACCAGCAGGACGCGGGGGGTCGGGTGCAATCCCGAGGCCCGGACGGCCTCCAGCAAGGTCATCGCGCCACCGAGGTTCAGTTCCCAGGTCTCCCGGGGATCGCTCAGGCTGGCGCTGGGGTTGGCCTGGGCGGCCAGGTGGTAGACGGCATCGGGACGCTGGCGGGCAAGGAGCCTCGTCAGCGACTCGACGGAGTCGACCCGGAGATCGAACGCCTCCAGTCGGATCGCCTGGGCCAGGTGCGAGGAGGGGCCCGACCAGACCCCCGAGGAGGAAAGGCCGACGACCTCGTCCCCCCGTTCGATCAGGTGCTCGGCCAGATGGCCGCCCACGAAGCCGGTGATGCCCGTGATGAGGGCTCGCATCCCGATTGCCCCTCCTCCCCGCGGCCCTCGCGCTCGCGGCGGTTTCCAAGCGGCCACCGGCGCGGTGATCCCCACCGAGCGGCCAGGCCGGCGTGCCAGCCTAATCGGCGGAAGGGACCCGGACAAGGCGACCATCGCGAAGCGGGGCGGCACCGCCTCGCCTGGGGCCTGCTCACGATCAGGGAACGACTCCCAATCACGGGAAATCGGCCGATTCTCTGGGGCCGGTCGAGCCGATACAATAGGAAATCTGGGCCCAGCTCTGAATCCTCGAGTCGATTCCGGGCCGAGGCTCCCGATGTCGGGGCGTTTCCCGGGCTGCCGCTCGCGTCGGGGCGAGCCCGTTGGACCCGGGGCTCGACCTCCTCCGATCGAGGACCCGTCCCATGATCCCAATGAGCTGCCCGAACTGCGGGAGCCAGGGCGAAGTCCCGCTCGACCGGCTCAACAGCCGCCTGAAGTGCCGTAAGTGCGGGACGATGTTCTATATGGACGAGACCGGGCAGATCGTGCTCGGCGACCCGAACGCTCCTCGGAAGAACGGGAGGCGTGCCCACGCCAAGCAAGCGGGCCCGGGCCTGGACGTGGACTTGGACCTGAGCCGGATGGTCCGGGATCTGCCCAAGCCGGTCCGGATCGGTGCCCTGGGGCTGGCGATCCTGGTGGCGATCGGCTATGGCGTCTCGACGTTGCTGGCGTCGATCGGCTTGCCGAAGGATGTCGAGGGCCGGACCAAGTATGTCGGCGAACTGTTCGTCGACAACAAGGTCGACGATCTGAGGGCGCTGGCCACCCCCGAGACGGCGGACGACCTGGTCCGGTGGCACGAGGAAACGCGCCCCGACCTCGCCTTCGAAGGTCCCCGGGTCGATCAAAACGACGTCTCCACCAGCGCTGTGGTGATGGACTCCAGCGACACGGCCGCCCAGAGCTTCGTGAGCCTGCTGGTCACCAACGCCCCTCCCGTCCCGAGAGGAGCGGCAACTATCGACGAAGGGCCTCAGTCCAAACTGACCCTGGTGCTCTACTGGAAGAAGTCGGGCGACCAGTGGCTCGTCGACGGCGCCCGGACCCTCCAGGAGGCGCTCAACCAGAAGCAGGCCGCCGAGCGATCGCGGAACCGGAGTCGGGGTCGCTGAGCGACCGCCTGCGCCCTTGAGACGATCGGAACGCAGTCACAGGGTCGGATGTCGCTCGGCCGCGACGGGAGGGCTGAGAATCTCCTCTGCCTCCCTTGAGTCGTTCCTGTCAAACGGTCGGGGAACTCGTCCGAGCAGGGCTCCAGAGCCACCGACACGACAGGAAGGCCTCACCCCGAGCCCGATTCACGATCCGAGTCGATCTCCTTCTCGGACGTCGGGCCGCAAGCGGGGGCGGCGCGGCCTATCCACCGATGCCATCCCCCCTCAGATGCCGGGGGACGTATTCGGAGAATACGGTGGTGACGACCGCCCCCTGGTAGAGATCCCTGAGATACTCGTCGATCACCTCGGCCTCCTTTTCGGCCTTGAGGAGATCCCGGATCTCGTCCTGGACCTCCTCGAAGCGCTTCCGACCGGCCGGGACTCGGGATTCGAGCCGGACGATGTGGAGCCCGTCCGGCCCCTCGATGACCGCGCTGGTCTGGCCCGGGGCGAGCGATTCGAGCGCCTGGTTGACTTCGGCGACGGAATAGCTCCCCGGCGAGGACGTCCACATCCCCCCCTGGGGGGCGTTGGGCCCCTCGCTCAGCTGCTCGGCGACACGCTCGAACGGCTCCCCCCGCGCGAGGCGGGCCAGGGCCTGCTCGGCCTTGGCCCGGGCGGCGTCCCGGCTCGGGTGGTTGGCGAACCGGACGACCACCTCCCGCCAGGTGATCTCGGCGTCTCGGTGGAACGCCTCGTGGTCGCGATGCTCGTGGTAGTAGGCACGCATCTCGGGCAGGTCGACCCGGATCTTGGAGGTGACGTTCATCACCAGGTATTGCTGATAGATGAACTCCAGCTTGAAGGATTCGAGGATCTCCTCGAATGACTCACCGCGTTCAGCCAGGATCCGCTCCAGCTCGAAGCGGTCCTGGGCCTTGTACTGATTGAGCAGGCCGGGGAGCCGTTCGCGCTGGAAGTAATCGACGGCCCCCTTGTTGATCATTTCCCAGCGCTTGGGGTCCTTCAGCTCGTTGCGCCGGGCTTTCTGAATGACCAGCGAGCGGTCGATCAAATGGTCGAGGATGTTCTGGGCCAGGGCGGTCCGCATCTCGGCGGTGGCCTGCCCCTCGGGATCGATCTCCCGGAGCCGTCGGGCGACGGCCGATTGCAGTTCGTTCCAGGTGATGATGTCGTTGTCGACACGGGCCGCCCATTCCCCGATCGGCTGCCCGATGGGTGCCGGGGGCTCAGTCGCCGAGGCCCGAGCGACCGCCGCGTCGCCATCTCCCCCGGAGGCGGTCGGGGGCGGAAGGTCAACCTCCTCCCGATGCGAGGCGACCGCGCCAGGGTTCTCCGGCACTCCCTGAGCGCTGGTCGCCGTCGGGGAGGGGGGGGCCGGAGCGGCGGGCGGCCGCGCTGGATGCGACGCCAGCCGAGCCGGAGTGGCGACCGGCGGCGACTCGGCGGATCCGGGAACGGTCGAGGAGGAGAGGCGGGGGGGTTCAACCGCTCTTTCGCCGTTGATGCCGGGGTGGACGCCTGAGGTCCGCACCACCGGGGCGGAGGAGTCTCCCGCCGGAGGGCTTGGGAACGGCCCCGAGTTGACCTGCTGCTCGATCGGGGGCAGACCGTCCGGCATGGCCGCGGGGGCGAGCCCGGCGGTCGGCCGGACGCCATCTCGGGTCTGCCCGCAGCCGATCAGCATCGCGGCGAACATCCCCAGCCCGACGAGCCGCTTCATCGCCACCCCCCTCGACTCGACCTCGGCCGGCCGCCAGCGGTCGGCCCGTGCACCGGAACCGGTTCGAACTCGGACAATCAGTTCCCCGCCCGTCGGCGTCGGCCGGGAGAGGTCCCGGTCGGAATGGGGACCGCGACCGATCCGCGTGGTCCTTCTCAAGGATGTGAGGCCGCGACCATACGGCCAACCGGGAGGACCGGCAAGGCCAGTTTCACCCGTCGGCGAACCTCGGCTGGCGGCTCGCCTTGACCTCCGAGGCGCGGCCGCTTATCGTACCGCGGCCCCAGGGAGGGGCACGAACCGGGGGAAGGAACCCGTGGGCGCCGATCGCTGCTGCATCCTGGTCCTCAACCACAACGGCCGAGACCTGCTGGCCGAGTGCCTCCCTTCGGTCGTCCGGGCCGCCGAGGCCGCGCCGATGCCCTGCGCCGTGGTTGTGGTCGACAACGCATCGACCGACGACTCGATCGCCCTGGTCCGCGATCGCTGGCCCTCGGTCCTCGTCGAGCGCGAACCGAATCGGGGGCTCGCCTCCTTCAACCGAGTGCTGGCGCGTCGGGATGAAGAGATCGCCCTGCTCCTGAACAACGACGTGAAGCTCGCTCCCGGAGCGGTCGCCCCACTCGTCGCGGCCCTCCAGGCGGATCCCGACGCGCTCTTCAGCGCCCCGGCGTGCTGGACCTTCGACGGCTCGACCTACGAAGGCATGCGCACTCGAGTCCGCATCCGGTACGGGCTCGTCCAGGGCCTCTGCCGCGTGCCCGGCTTCGAGGCCGAGGTCGACCGCCCCGGTCTGACCGCCAGCGCCGGGCCGGTCCTTGCGGTCGACCGTCGCAAGTTCCTGGCGATTGGCGGCTACGACGAGTTGTTCTTCCCCGGGCGGATCGAGGATCTCGACCTCGGCTTCCGGGGCTGGATGGCCGGCTGGCGCGGCCTGTATGTGCCGGAATCGGTCGCCTATCACCGTGGGTTCGCCTCGTTCGGCCCGGCGTTCGGCCGATCGGGCTGCGACCTGCTGGCCATCCGCAACACGCTGCTGTTCTCCTGGAAGAATCTCTCCGGTCGCCTGCTCGCCGGGCACCTGGCCTGGCTGGCGGTGCGGACGGTCGCGAGCGTGGCCACGGGTCGCACCGCCTTCGTGAGGGCGCTCGGGGATGCCCTCTCCCGGCTGGGATCGGTGCTGGACGCCCGGCGGTCGGCCGCGGCGGGAGCTGTCGGGAGGGTCGATCGCCAGAACGCCTTCTTCCGAGAGTTCCGATGGTGATCGACTCGGCCTCCGACCGACCCCGAGGAGATCCGGCGCAGGGAGGCACCCGATGGCTCGACCGAGCACCCCGAGAGCCTTGATCGTCGACGCCCGCCCCCGAGGCCCCGACGGCCCGATGGCGCGGGTCCCGCTGCTGGGACGGCCGCTCCTGACGCACCTGGTCGAGTTGGCCTTCCGAGTTGGAGGGGACCCCGTGGTCGTCCACGCTCGGGCCGACGAACACGAGGAACTCGCCCGGTTGCTGGAAGGGACCAGCCATCCGGCCCCGGTCGTCTTCGCGACCGGGCCGCCTCCCGAGGGGGCGCTGATCCTCCGGGCCGACCGGCTCTATGACCCCGTTCGCCTCCGCCGCGCCGCCCGTCGCGGCCGAGACGCCGAGGCGGCGGCGATCTGGCGCCTCGACACTCCCCACGGTCTGCTCGGGGCGGAGGCCGAGCTTGTCCGCCGCCGATCGTATCAGCCAATCGGCCGGTTCTGGTCCGTCGGCCTGGCGGGGCTGCTCGTCCGGCTCCTGGCGCCGACTCGGGTCCGCCCGCATGCGCTGACGATTGGGTCCTTCGCCCTGATGATCGCCTCCGCCGTCTTGGTCCTCTGGGGGAGGCTGGACGCCCCGGTTCGCTGGGGCACGGCGGCCGCGCTGGCGGCCGCGCTGGTCCTCGATGGGGCCGACGGGCGGCTCGCTCGGAAGCAGGGGACCGCCTCGCCGATCGGCCGCTGGCTCGATACGACGCTCGACGAGTCGGGCGAGATGCTCCTGCACGCGGCGATTGCCTGGGCCGCCTTCTCTCGGAGCGGCTCGGCGGCATGGCTGGCAGCGGGGATGACGTTCGCTATGGGCAAGTATCTGTTCACGATCAGCAATGACGAATGGGACCGATCCCTCGGCCTCCGCGACCGCAACTCGGGGCTTGCCCGCGTGCCGCTCGACGCCGAGCCGAGGCTGGCGAGCCCGACCTGGTGGGGACGCCGGCTGGGGCACGCCGACGTGCGCTGGCACCTCTGGATCGTTGCCGCCGCGGCGGGCCGGCTCGACTGGGCCCTGGCGGTGTATGCGGCCTATTTCCCGACCCGCGCCCTCGTCGGCGCGATCCGAAAGGTGGGACCGATATGGCGAGGCGCCCCCGCATCTCGGCCCTGATCATCGCCCGGGACGAGGCGAAGAACCTGCCCGGCTGCCTCGCCTCGCTGGGCTGGGCGGACGAGGTCGTGGTGGTGGTTGACGCCGCCAGCCGCGATCGGACGTATCAGATCGCCCGTCATCGGGTGGACCGCGTCCTCCTGCGCCCGTTCGACGACTTCGCCTCTCAGCGCAACGCGGCGCTCGACGCCGCCTCCGGAGACTGGGTCTTCGCCATCGACGCGGACGAGCGCGCCACCCCCGCTCTGGCCGCCCAGGTCCGCGCCGCCGTGGCCGACCGCCGCTCGGGGCACGCCGGCTACCGAGTCCCGATTCGTAGCGAGATCCTCGGCCGCCCCTTCGGTTACTCCGGCACCCAGGACGACCGGCCGCTCCGCCTCTTCCGCCGGGGTCGGGGCCGCTGGGTCGGTGCCGTCCATGAGACGGTCGCCTTACGCGGAACGATCGGGGACCTCTCCGAGCCGCTCCGGCACCGCACGATCCCGAACATGAACGTTTTTCTGTACAAGTTAAACAAATACACGAGCCTGGAGGCGATTGAGTTCGCCCGGCAGGGCCGGCCCGTCCGCCCCTGGGACCTGACCCTCCGTCCGTTCTGGACGTTCGCCAAGCTCTACGTTGCCAAGCAGGGCTACCGAGACGGCCCGGAAGGCCTGGTCTTCTGCGCCCTTTCCGGCGTCTCGGTCGCGGTGCGGCACTGGAAGCATCGCGAGCTGATCCGCCGGGCCGAGGCCCGGAGGAGGGCCGCGTGATCTCGCCGACTCCCCCCCGGTATCGGGACCGGCACGAGGCCGCGGTCGCCTCCCGGTTCGACGCGCTGGCCCACCGCTTCCGAGACGAGGTCGCTCGCGACGATTTCCGGCTGATGGCCGCCCTCCGCCACCTCGGCCCGGTGGCCGGCCGTCGGGTGCTGGACCTTGGTTGCGGCAAGGGTCGGTTCGCCGCGAGACTGGCGGAGCGGGGGGCGAGCGTGATCGGGGTCGACGCCTCGGCGGCCATGCTGGGGGTCGCTCGGGGCAGGGGAGTGGCGGTGGCGAAGGGGTCGGCCCGGCGACTGCCGATCGGGGACGATTGTGTCGACCTAATCCTGTCGATCGAGGTCATCGAGCATATCGCCCCTCCCGAGCTTCCCGACGCCTTGGCCGAGGCGTTCCGCGTCCTCAGGCCGGGCGGTCGGCTCGTGGTGATCGACAAGAACGCGGCGTCGCTCGACCCCATCCGTCCGTGGCTGCCGGCGGTGCTGGTCAAGCGGATTGACGAGCGACGGGGGCGATGGATGTACCCCCCCGACTCGAATGCCCGGGAGCGCTGGTTCTGGCCCGGCCGGGTGCCGAGCTTGCTGCGGTCGGCGGGATTCGTCGATCCGAAGACGGAGCCGATCCCCTGCCCGGTCGAACGGGAGGCGAAGGTCTTCCGGTGGTTCCCCGCCGCGCGACGGTTCGTGGCGTGGTCGGCCTCGAAACCTGGAGGACCTCGCTGATGGAGGCGAACGCCGGCGTGCCGGTCCTGCCCCTGCTGCTCTGGGGAACTCCCCCGGGGTTGGAGCTGATCCTCCGGCAGGACGGGGTGCCGTTCGAGACGGTGGTCGAACCGCTGCCGATCGTTCTCCAGCGCGGGAAGTTCGTCCTGGTCGACGCCCGCTCCGGCGTCTCGGCGCACGGGCTGCCGCTGGCGCCGTGCCAGGAGGCGATCGACATCGATCGCTTCCGTCGCGAATGGCCGTTCGACCCCTTCGCCGCCCTGGTGGACAACCGGGCCTCGCGGTTCGGCTGGCGAGTGGCCGGGGAGGAGCTGACCGAGCGCGTCTCGATCCGGGACAAGGGGGCAATCCGGCGCCGGTTGCTGGCGCAACTGCGAGCGGAACTCGCTCGCAGGGGAGGCATCTGGGCCCGGATCTCAGCCTTCCCGTACCCCTACCGGGGGGCCTTCAACCTGCGGCTCGACCTCGACGAGCCGATCCCCGGGGACTATTTCCGATTCGCCGAGGCCCGCCGACCGCTCGACGACTGCACCACCCACTTCGTCAGCACCGCCGCCTACGGCGACCTTGCGGACGTTCTGGCCGACTTGCGGCGGGTCGACACACAGTCGCACGGGCATTTCCACTTTGTTTACCGAGATCCTGAGGCCAATCGCCGCAACGTCCAGCGGGCGCACGACCTCCTGGAGGCGAGCGGTTTTGATCCGGTCGGGTTCGCCGCGCCGCAGGGGCGCTGGAACCCGGGGCTGGACGGCGTGCTGGAATCGCTCGGGTATCGGTATTCGTCCGACTTCGGCCTGGGTTACGACGACCTGCCGTTCTTCCCCTGGTTCGGTGGCCGCTTCTCGAAGGTCTTGCAAGTGCCCGTGCACCCGATCTGCGAGGGGCTGTTTCTCGACGCTGGCATCGGGGACGGCCGGGAGATCGCGGCGCACCTGGTCCGGGCGGTTCGGGCCCGGATCGACGTCGGGGAACCGGCGTTCGTTTACGGGCATCCGGAGCGTCGGCTGGCCAGATATCCGGAGGTGGTCGCGGCGCTGGCGAGCGAGGTCGAGCGCTACGAGTTGCTCTGGCGGACAACCCTGACCGAGTTTGCCGACTGGTGGTTGTGGCGAGGACGGCGTCGCTGGTCGGTTTCGGCGCGGGGGCCTGGCGTCTTCGAGGTCGCCTTCGAGGAGTGGAGCGATGCCTACCACCCGACCCTGGAGCTTGTCCGGGGCCGGCACGTTGCCAGCTTGCCGGTGCTTGGCCCGAGGGCGGTGCTCCGGCTCGATGGGCTCTCGTTCGAGGGGCCGAGCCGTCGCGTCGACCTGCCGGCCCCGATCGCCGTACGCCGGCCGTTCAGCCTGAAGGCGGCCGTGCGAACGGCCCTCGACTGGGAGACGGTCACGCCGCTCGAGGAGCTGGACGCGGGCTCGATCTCCGCGATGCTGAAGAAGCGACTCCGCCGCTGGCGGGACCGGCCGGGGAGGGCCCCCGCTCCGGATCACCCCCGGGGCTCCGCCGGCCGATCGGGATGACCCCCGGCCCGGGTCCGGGGCCCGGACTGGGCTTCCCCGGCCTGCCGGGTTCTGTTATGAAGGCGACCCGCGGGGCGAATCGCGCCGCGACGGGAGGGCCCGACGGTCGGGCCCGCCGAGCCGACGTCGGGAGCCTGAACCCGCCCGGTCCCGGGGCGTCGGCCGACGCCGACCGGGCACGAAGGCCGATCGGGCCCCCGCTCCCAGGGATGGGAGGCTCCACCATGGCCCGGCGGACGACCCGCTCGACGAGCGGGGATCGGGACGATCGGGGTCGTTTCCCAAGGATGGGGAGCGCGGGCATGTCCCTGAGGATGTCTCTTTGCGCGGCGATCTCCCTGGGCCTGACGATCGGCGCGCACTTCGTCGCCGGCCAGGCCGCCCAGGAGGTGCCGGCCGACGCCCCGGGGCCGCCGAGGGTCGCCTCCCCGGGCTCGAAGACCCCCAAGGGCTCCGCCCCGGGAGGGGACGGCTCCTCTTCGCCTTCACTGGCGGGGAACCCGGTTCCCAAGGGGCCGCCCTCGATGTCGATTCCGTCTCGTCCACCTCGGGATGAGGACTCGGGGACGGCCGCTGTCCCCTCGAGCGACCCCCTGCCTGCTCCTCCGCTCGTCGCTCCGTCTCGAGCTTCCGACCTGGTCGACCTTCCCAACCTGCCGACGGGAGATGGCCCCCCCGCCGTCGCCGGCCCGGGGGACGGTGGCTCCCCGCCGCCGACCGGCCTCGGCGATGCCCCGCCCGCGCTCTCATTGGCTCCTCCCCTCGGACGTGATGATCCATCGTCCGTCGATCCCCCCTCCCTGCCGGGAGGCCCCCCCTCGGTCCCAACGGTGATGGTGGCCGAGTCCGGGGCAGGCGACGACGGTGGGTACGCCGACTCTCCCAATCCGCCAGGCACCTCCCCGGACTCCGGTCTGGAGCCCGTCCCCGGGATGCCTGCGCCCGAGGGCTCCGCCTTGGCCGGGCTCGGCGCGAAGGGCGGCGAGGGGTCGGCTGTCTGGCCGGGAGCTCCCCCCGCCCCCCCGGCGTCCGGCGCGATGCCCGATGATCCCGCGGGGGATCCTCGGATCTCCGAACTGACCCTCCCCGAGGACGAGGGAGATCCGCTCGGAGGGATCACCCCCCCGTTCCCCTCGCCCATGGACGAGGACCTCGGACCTCCGGGCGTCCCAGGCACCGCGCCGATCGGAGGCGATCCGGTCTTCGCGGCCGAGTCGGGCGCGATCCCTCCCGAGGCGATCGGAGACGATCCTGCTCCGGTCGTTGACGCGGCGAACCTGGGGACGTCCTCCCCGTACAACGAGGCCGACGTCGCGACCGATCCCGGTTCCGGGGCCCTGGACGGCTCGCCGTCGGAGCCGATCTTCGCCTCGGAGCCGCCGGCCGCCACTCCCCCGACCGCTCCGGCCGTTGCCTCCGAGCCGAATTCCCTCGAGCCCGAGCCAGCCGCCAATCCCATGCCCCCGGCCGTATCGAGCAGCCGGCCGAGAATGGCGCTGCCGACGCCAGTGCCGCTGACCCCCGAGTTCTCGGCCGCGGGTGGGCCCGCCGCCGACCCCCGGCTCCAGACCTCCGCCGCCCCGCCAGCCGGCGAGGCGACGATGGCCGACAGCCTGGCGGACCGACTCCCCGAAGGCCCTCGGGTCGTCGGCCTGAGCCTCGACGTCAGCCAGCCGCCGACCTCGAATATCAACTTGCCGATGGATGTTGTCATCACCCTCCGCAACGAGGGCCGAGACGACGCCTTCGACGTGCTCGTCCGCCTACCGCTGCCCGACGGGCTGGAATACGTCGAATCCTCTCCCCCGCCCGACGAGCAGGCCCCCGACGGCTCGTCGCTCTCCTGGCGGTGGGCATCGCTGCCGGCCGGCGAGTCCCGAGTGATCGAGCTGACCACCACGCCCCGCAAGGCGGTGCCCATGGACATCGTCCCGCGGATCACCTCGGTCATGGCGGCCAAGTCGCGCACGGCGGTGCAGGAGCCGAAGCTGAAGATCGACCTCGTCGGCCCCAACGGCGAGGTGCTCAAGGGGAGCCAGTTCGACTTCCAGGTCACGGTGAGCAACCGGGGCAACGGGCCGGCCCGGAACGTCAACCTCCAGGCCAACCTCACCGGAGGGCTCCAGGGCTACGACCTGGACGGCCGCCTGGTCGATGACCGCACGTTCGAGATGGCCATCGGCACCCTGGAGCCGAACGACGTCTACGGGCCGATCCCGCTGAGCGTCCTGGCCGCCGGCGCCGGCGAGCAACTTTGCACGATCCGGGCCACCAGCCCTGATGTCGTGCCGGACACGCCGGCCGAGGAGAAGAAGGTCAACATCGTGATGCCCGACCTCCTGCTCACCGTCGTCGGCCCCGACAGCCGGCCGGTTGGCTCGGTGGCCGAATACGTCATCACGATCACCAACCAGGGAACCGCGGCGGCCACCGACGTCATCGTCGGCTTCTTCGCCCCCGAGAGCGGCACCCCCGACGTCCCCCGCGACGCGGATTACAAACAGGACCCCGCGTCCCGGCACCACAAGATCTACTGGCACCTCCCCCGATTGGACAAGGGGGAGACCCGGGAGTTCCGCGTCCCGATCCGCTTGGACCGCATCGCCCTGTATCCTGTCCAGGTCGCCGCCCATTCGCAGGGGTTCACCAGCGAGCAGGACACCCGGCGCGGTTCGAAGCAGACCGACGTGGTCGGCATCCCGGATGTGCAAATCGTGTCCGTCACGCGCAAGGATCCGGTCATCGACTTCGGCGACACAACCGACTTTGAGATCCGCATCCGCAACGGCGGCTCGAAGGAAGCGACCAACGTTTACGTCGACTTCTACACCAACGAATGGATCGCCGTCGAGCGTACCGACCCTCCCGACGCCAAGTACGACGGCAACAACCCCACCCACCACGGCTTCCCGCCCATCGACCGTCTCGCCCCCGGAGCCGAACGCACGTTCGTCGTCACGGTGAAGGCCGTCAAGTCTCCCCCCGCCGGTCGGGCGGTCGCGAATTTCGACGTGAAGATCTTCTGGGACGGCCTCGACCAGGCCACCCCCGTCAGCTCGAACAACTACGTCTGGATCGCCGAGGGGCAGATCGCCCGCACTCCGGGAGGCAGCCCGAGGTGATCGCGACGACCGTCGCATCCCCTCGCCCGCCCGACCTCGGGGGGAGGGCGAGCGGGCTCCCGGCGATACAATAGGTTCCTCGGGCGACTCCCGGGCGGTCACTCCCCCGGGTCGCCACGCCACCGCCTCCCGAGGACCTCGCCATGCGACGCCCCGCCGCGACGATCCCCCCTCCCGCCCCACCCCTCGGCCGACCGGCCCCGCTTCTGGGGCCGGTGGCGGCCCTTGTCGCCTTGCTCCCCGTCCTCGGCCTCGGATGCCGTGGCTCGATAGCCAAGGACGAGCCGCCGATCCCCGTCGCGACCCAGACACCGGCGCGAGCCGACACCGAACCGGCCGAAGTCCCGGCGCCGGCCCCCGAGGGCCGCAACCGCTTGGGGGAGCAAACCAGCCCCTACCTGCTCCAGCACGAGCACAACCCCGTGCACTGGTATGCCTGGGGGCCCGAGGCGTTCGCAGCGGCGAAGGCACAGGACAAGCCGGTCTTTCTGTCGGTCGGCTACCGCTCCTGCTACTGGTGCCACGTCATGGAGCGCGAGTGCTTCATGGACGAAGGCATTGCCGCGCTGCTGAATGAGCACTTTATCAGCATCAAGGTCGACCGCGAGGAACGCCCCGACGTCGACCAGGTCTACATGACCGCCTTGCAGGCAATCGCCAACGGCCGGGGAGGCTGGCCGATGTCGATGTTCCTGACCCCCGACGGCCTTCCCTTCTACGGCGGCACCTACTTCCCGCCCGAGCCCCGAGACGGGATGCCCAGCTTCCCCCAGCTCCTGGAGGCGATCCGGGACGCCTGGGCCGAACGCCGAGCCGAGGTGGAACAGGACGCCGAGGCGCTCACCGCTTACGTCCGCCGCGTCTTCGACCTCGGCATCGCCCTGGAAGAGGTGCCACTGAACCGGGAGCTGGCGTCCTCGGGCATCCCCGCCCTGCTGGCTGAGTACGACCCTCAGCACGGCGGCTTCGGCTTCTCGCCCGCCCGGCCCGAGGGCCCGAAGTTCCCCGAGCCGGTCAACCTGGTCTACCTGATCGACCAGCACCGCCGAGGCCGTTCGGCCCCCCCCGGCGCCCCGGACTTGCTGAGTGTCGTGCTCAAGACGCTCGACCGGATGGCCCGAGGAGGCATCCGAGACCACCTTGCCGGCGGCTACCACCGCTACAGCACCGACCGAGCGTGGCAGGTCCCCCACTTCGAGAAGATGCTCTACGACAACGCTCAGCTTGTCCCCGTCTTCCTCGACGCCTTCGAGCTGACCGGAGACGAGCGCTGGGCGGCCGAGGCCCGTGCCACCCTCGACTTCGTCGCCGACGTCATGGCCGCTCCAGACGGCGGCTTCTCGTCATCGATCGACGCCGAATCCGATGAAGAAGAAGGGCGCTTTTACGTCTGGACGCGCGATCAGGTTCAGGACGTCCTCGGCGACGATGCCTCGTACACGCTGTTCGCCACCGTCTTCGGCCTCGACCGCGAACCGAACTTCGAGGGCGATCGATACGTCCTGACCCGGCCCGACACGCCTGGTTCCGAGGCCGTCACGCTCGGCCTGGCTCCTGAGCAGGTCGAGGACGCCCTCGCCCCGCTCCGAGAGAAGCTCCTGGAGGCCCGCCGGACGCGCGAGATGCCGTTCATCGATGATACAGTGCTCACGTCCTGGAACGGCCTGATGATCGGCGCCTTCGCCGACGCCGCGAGGCTCCTCGACTCTCCCCGGTATCTGGAGATCTCCTCGAACGCCGCCGCCTTCGTGCTGGATTCGCTCCGAGACGACGATGGACACCTCCTCCGCGCCTACCGCTCCGGCTCCGGCAAGCTGGCGGGGTACCTGGAGGATCACGCCTACCTCATCGACGGCCTGCTCCGCCTGCACAAGGCGACCGGCGACCCCCTCTGGCTCGACGAGGCCCGGTCGCTCGCCGACCGCATGATTGACGCCTTCGCCGATCCCCGAGGGGGCTTCTTCTTCACGGCCGACGACCATGAGCGCCTCGTCGCCCGAGTCAAGGAGCCCTTCGACGGCGAGCTCCCCGGCCCGAACGCCGTCGCCATTCGCAACCTGATCTCCCTCCATCGCCTCACTGGCGAGGGTTCGTACCTCGAACTGGCCGCCTCCGCCCTTTCGGCGTTCGCCCCGGCCGTCTCCCGGTCGGCGGGCTCGGCGCCGATGATGCTTCTCGCCGTCGACGAATACCTCGATGTGCAAGACGGCCCGAAGGACGAAGCCGCCTCCTCGTCTCCCGCGTTCGTCCCGGGAGAGCTCCGGCTCCCCCCCGGCGAGGGCAATCCGACTCCTGCCGGCCCCTCGATCGTGACCGCCCGGGCCGATTCCCCCGCCGATCCAATCCGACCCGGCCAGCCGTTCGAGGTCCGAGTCACGCTGACCATCGCCGATCCCTACCACCTCAACGCGAATCCGGCCGGCGCCGCCAACCTGATCCCCACCACGCTTGCTCTTCCGAAAGACGCCCCCGCCGCGCTGGTCTCCGTCGACTACCCCGCCGGTTCCCCGCTCTCGCTCGCCGGTCAGGACGACCCGATCCCCGTCTACGATGGGACCGCCACCCTCGTCGCCCACCTTCGGCTCCCGGCCGACGCGCCCGCCGGCCCCTCGTCGCTTCCGATTGTCATCCGCTACCAGGCATGCGACGACCGCTCCTGTCTTGCGCCCGCTCTCCTGGAATTCAACGTCCCGATCGAGGTCGCTCCGGTCGATCCCGAACCCTGATCGCTCGTCCTTGTCGGAGCCTCCGGCACCTCGGAGAGGGGTGTCCCCTCTCCGCCCGCCGGGTCTTTCGTCATCCCGCAGTCGTCATCAGCCATCCTCGGAGAGTCCGTTGCCCGCCCGCGACCGCCCCCCGACACCTCCCGTTCCCCTCATCGGCCTTCTCAACCTGGACAAGCCGACCGGCATCACCTCGAGAGACGCTGTGGACCTCGTCGCCCGTCCCTTGAAGCGGTGGAAGGTGAAGGTCGGCCATGCCGGCACACTCGACCCGCTCGCCTCCGGCGTGCTGGTGGTCGCGGTTGGGCCGGCGACCCGCCTGATTGAACGCGTCCAGGACCAATCGAAGACCTACACCGCCACGATCCTGCTCGGGGCCACCAGCGACACTCTCGACGCCGACGGCGTCATCTCCCCCGTGGCGGGCGCCGTCCCTCCTCACGAGGATCGGGTCCGAGCCGCCCTTGCCTCCCAGGTCGGCGAGATCGAGCAGCGTCCGCCCGCCTTCTCCGCCCTCCGGGTCGGCGGCAAGCGGGCCTACGAACTGGCCCGAGATGGCCGGGAGGTGGAGCTGGCGCCCCGTCGGGTCCGCATCGATCGCGTGGAGCTTCTCCGATACGAATGGCCTCGACTGGAGATCGAGGTCGATTGCGGCTCAGGCACCTACATCCGCTCGATCGCCCGAGACGTGGGGGAGGGCCTCGGATGCGGCGGCCTGATCGAAGTCCTTCGCCGCACCCGGATCGGTCCGTTCCGCGTCGAGGAGGCAACCCTGGCCGTGGCGGAAGCCCTCACGCTCGAGTCGATCCCCCGGCTCCTGCGCCCCGCGGTCGACGCCGTCCCCGAACTCCCCCGGCTGGTCCTCACCGAGCGGCAAGCCGCCCTCGTCCGGCTCGGGCAGCCCCTGGGAGCCCGGTCGGGAGTCTCCCCGCCGGGAGAGCCAGGCGAGGTCGCGCTGCTTGGCCCCGACCGCGCTCTTCTCGCCCTCGCCGAGTCGGACCCCGACGCTGGCCTCTACCGCCCTCGTCGGGTCCTCCCGGGCTGATCGATACCAGTCCCATCTGGGATTCTCTCGAACAATCCCCGCCGATGGGACGAACTTCAGAAGGGCTCCTGGTGTCGATTCTCCCGGCCCAGCGGTCTCCTGTCGTTGACGGCCTCCGCTGAGCCGTCCTAGAATCGGCGCGGGGACAAGAACCCGCAGGGTCGCCCCGGATCGCTCAATCGACACCGACCGGCGTTCCGATCACCCCCTCCCACCTCCCTTCGAGGGTCAGAGCCGCCTTGACCGAACTCAAGAGCACCGAGCGCAAGGATCTCAGGGAACGGGCCATCCTCGTCGGCGTCCTGTTGCCTGACGGCCGGTACAACCCGGAGGACCCCCTCGACGAGATCCGCGGGCTAGCCAAGACGGCGGGCCTGGTCGTCGTCGGTTCCCTGCTCCAGAAGCGGCAACAGGTGGATATTGCCACCGTCGTCGGCTCCGGCAAGGTTCACGAGCTGAAGGAGCTCTGCGAGGCCCAGGAGGCCGACCTTGTCGTTGTCGACCACGATCTCAGCCCCTCCCAGGGACGCAACCTGGAGAAGGCCCTCGGGGTGAAGGTCATCGACCGCACCGAGGTCATCCTTGACATCTTCGCCACTCACGCCCAGACCAACGAGGCCCGGCTCCAGGTTGAGCTAGCCCAGCTCGAATACTCCCTGCCCCGCCTGAAGCGCCTGTGGACCCACCTGTCGCGTTACAAGGGCGGCATCGGGGTGCGGGGTCCTGGTGAGAAGCAGTTGGAGACGGACCGCCGGCTTGTCGAGGGGCGCATCCAGGATCTCAAGGCCAAGCTGCAGAAGATCCAGGCGAGGAAGGAGCGAGAGGTCGCCGCCCGAGACGCCGTGCCCACCGTCTCGCTCGTCGGCTACACCAACGCCGGCAAGTCCACGTTGATGAATGCGTTGACCGGTGCCGGTGTCCTTGTCGAGAACAAGCTCTTTGCCACCCTCGACACCCGTACCCGCCGCTGGAACTTCTCCGGAGGCGGCCACTTCCTGCTGTCCGACACGGTCGGCTTCATCCGAGACCTGCCGCACTCCCTCGTCGCCTCATTCAAGGCCACGCTCGAGGAGGCCAGCCAGGCGGATCTCTTGCTGCACGTCGTCGACGCCTCCAGCCCCGAGGCCGAGGCCCAGATCGAGGCGGTCAACGCCGTGCTTGACGAGATCGGCCTCCTTGACCATCCGACGATCCTGGTCCTGAACAAGGCCGACCAGGTCCCCGACCGCTCCTATCTCGATGTCCTCCGCGCCCATCATGACGAGTCGATCGTCGTCAGCGCCGCCACCGGTGACGGCCTCGATCGGCTCGAGCAGGCCGTCCGCGAGGCGATCAACGAGTCGGCACTTGACGCCGAGATCGAGACCACCGTCGGCAATGGTCGCGTGCTCAGCTACCTTGCCCAGCATGCGTTGATCCGGAATCGCCGCTACTCCGATGGGGACCGGGTCACCGTCGACTGCCGCCTCCCCCGCCGCTGTCTCGGCTACCTCGCCGAGCACGGTGTCGACGTCCGCACCAACGGCCAGCGTCTGTACGCCTGAGCCGACGAGACGATCCTACCGGGAGGGCTGGCCGATTCTCCGCCGGCCCTCCGACGTTCCTCCAATCGCCAAGCCGCTCAAGAACGAGCACCGACCCCTCGGGGCGGTGCTCTCCGCTCGACCTCCGCTCGCACCGCTTCCCCGATCCTGCCCGATTGGTTCGGATTCGACTTTCTTGATGAATTTCCTCGCTGGACCCCGGCGACATCGGCCCTCGTTGCTGTCCAGAACGAGCCCGTCGGCCCTGGCCGTCCGATCGTGCGCGGACATCCCGACCCGGGAACCTTCGACCGGCCGGCTCAGAACAGGTCATTGGGTAGGTCGGGCTTCAATCGCATCGTCTCCTTCAGATCATTGGAGTTCTTCCAGAGCAGCACGATCACGGCGATCGCGTTGAAGATCAGGCCGAGGATGAACCACAGCCACGGGTTCCTCCCCGTGTTCTGCGCCCAAAGGGCGCAGAAACCGCCGAACAGAAGGAGCACGGTCCACCCGACCTCGTTGTGTTTGATGATCGTTCGGGATTCCGTTCAGCGTTCCAGGTCCTCGACGTCCGACCGCAGCCGACACACGTCGGATTCGAGTCCCTCGATCGCCCGCTCCAGTTCCGCGATTCGGCCCCCGAAGTCCTGGGCCGGGGCAGGGGAGGGCATCCCGCCGATCGGGAGCAGCGCGAACAGCAGGACGAACTTCACAATGCGAAGGCGACTCATCTCCGTCCTCCGAAGCCGATCACTCGGGGAGAGGCCCGACGGGCGCCTCGAATGGTCGATTGAGCGGCGAGCGGCCGATGGAGGAGATTCGTCTCCGGTTGCCGATTCTTGTCAGGACCAGGTCGGCCGGAGGCCAGGGACCAGACTTGCCCTCACGACCCAGCCAAGGCTCCCGCTCTCGAACGACCTGGACCTCTCGGCGAATTGCTGAAATGTCCCCGGCCCTCGCTCCGAGGGGTCTGGAAGAGGATGCCGAGGGCCGGAAGACGGGCTCACCGAACCTGGATCTTGATGTCGGCCGCGTCGGTCCCGCCGGGGGGGACGGCGTACTCGACGGTCTGGGGAGTGAGCTGCTTCGGCTGGTTTCCCTGGGCGACGAAGTACTCGAGGTCGTTCTCGTCGTCGGGGTCGAGCAGGGGATCGAGCACGGGGTCGGGCGTCACCGTCATGGGGGGCGTGATGGTGACGCGGTGGTTCCCGACCACGGCGCCCTTACGGCCGTCGATGGTCTGCAGCTCGAAGTGACCCTGCTCGTCGGTCTGGCCGCCGGAATTGAGGTTCGGGTCCTCGGTGTCGGTCGGCTCGAAGATGACGGTCGCGCGGGCGAGCGGCTCGCCGTTGACGACGACCGTTCCCGAGACCGGGACCAGCTCCGGCCCGGCGTCACCGCAACCGGCGGCGAGGGTAAGCAGCCCGACCGAAACGAATGTGACGATACGAAGGCTCATTGATCGACGCTTCCCCTGGGGATCGTGGACTCGAATGGCCCGGCCCGCCCCGGACCGGCAGGCCTCGGAGACGAGCGGGGCCCGCCCGGCCGGGACAGCCCTGAGGGGCACCGGCCGGGCGGGTCTCGAAGTGAACAGAGTCCCGGAGCGATCAGTACTGGTCGGCGCTGAGCACCTCACCGCCGGCGATCGAGGCCAGAGGCATCCAGACGCCCCTCAGGCTGATCGACTCCTTGAGAAAGATCACCGAGCCGTCGGCCTTCAGTGCGTTCAGGCCGCCGGGATGGAAGCTGGCGAAACCTCGTTTGCACGTGTTGCTGCTTGGGGCGCCTCCGCTTCGCTGCTGGAAGAGGCAGAGGTCGTAGTCGGGAACCATGTAGCCGGGCTTCCACGGCTGGGCCGACGACTGGTTGTAAGACGTGTAGGTGTAGGCCCAGAAGGTCCGTCGACGGTTCGAGGTCTTCGTGCCGTACTCCGAAACCATCAGGGTGTTGGACGTGCCGTCCCGAATCGAGGCGATGCGCTCGACCGAAAGCCCCCGGGCGGGATGTTGTGGGTCCCCGCGGCCGGTGATGACGTACGGTCCGGACGTCGGCACGACGTGCATCACGCCGCGCCAGCCCATGGGAACCAACCCGGCCCGAATCTGAGCGCCGACACCGGCATCGTCCCACATGTACTCGCCGTGGATCCCCTCCGTCGCACCGCTGATGCAGCGGTAGGAGCCCGGGGCGTATTGCAGGTCGTGCGCGGCTCCCGGACCGCTCGCCGGCTCCTCGGTGCGGTCGGTGTTCTCGTCGGAGGGGCAGATCATCGTATTGAGGATCGTCACCCGCACCGTCCCATTCTCCATCACCGCCTGGCCGGCCAGCGGGTGCCAGGGGAAGTGGCTGTCGTTGCCCAGCTCGTAGTTATAGGCATTGTTCAGCGATGTGCCCTCCATGAAGGGCAGGATTGCCAGCGCCCAGGTCGTCAGGTTCGGGGCGCTGCAGCACCAGCCGGAGGCGATGCTGCCGGGAGGAAAGCTGCCAAAGGCGCTCTCGTAATTATGGATCGCCAGCCCGATCTGCTTGAGGTTGTTCGAGCACTGGGCGCGGCGGGCGGCCTCGCGGGCCGATTGCACCGCCGGCAACAGCAGCGCGATGAGCACACCGATGATCGCGATCACCACCAGCAACTCAATCAGCGTGAAGGCACGACGCTTCATGGGGCTCTCCCTCCTCTCAAGCCGAGAAGTCGGGAACTTCCCGAACTTGGATCGATAATCCCGATTTCGGTCACGAACCGGGACGACGAACGCGGCCCGGCCCTCGGTCGGCCTCGATCTCGACGAGACGATCGTCACCGGCAGGATCCCACGACGCGCTCCGATCCTCCCGATCGAGGCCCCCTGATCCCCAGATGACTTGCACGTGGCGATGTGAAGCGTGCCAGGAAATGGCAGCCTTATTAATGCCGGCCACTTCCCATCGGGTCAAGGAATAAATCCCAAAAGAGGGAACAAACAGCGCGCCGTCACCCGCCGCCGATCCATCGAGCCTCTTCCGGAACGATGCCCGATCGGTTGTGATGCCGGAATCCCTCGATGACGGCCCCTGGGCCGAAGCGGCCGGGGTTGTGTCTCGCCAGGAGTCGGGAGCCCTCCGCGCCCCCGGGGAGCGACACGAACTGACGCACCGAGCATCGGAAGGTCAGCAATCGAGACCATCCGGGATGGCGCATCGCCCCGGCCCCGGGGCGGCCTCGCGCAGCAGCCGACCGCGCCCGATTGTGCGCGGGAGATGAAGAACGCAGCCGGGAGCGGAGCGAGATCGGTTCGACCGGGAAGTCGATCCTGGATCAGGGGCCGATCTCGAAGGGCAGCGCGATGATCCTCGCTTCGACTTGCTGCTCAACGCGGTCGAAGACGTCGACCTCGAACGGCCGGCCGATCCCGTTGCCGGCGAGGTCTTCCAGGTCGGTATCGGCCCGGAGCCGGTGCGTCCCGGCCCTCCAGGGCCGTTCGGGAGAGAAGACCCACCTCGTCTCTGCCGAGGCCACCTCGACCTTCCCGGGGACGAGTCGATCGGAGGGATCGACCACGGACAGCAGGCGGCCGGCCAGCGCGTGGTCGAGCGGCTCGGGGAAGGAGACGACGAGCGGATCCCGGGAGCCAGCCGCAGGAGGGGTGACCCGCCAGGAGTGAGGATCCGGGGGAGTCTCGTCGGCGGGTCCGGCTTGGAACGCCTTGCGGAAGGGAGAGGCCAGCGGTCGGCCGGAGGCGTCGGGCCAGCCGGGGTCGACGACCAACTCGTACGAGCGACCGGCTTCGAGCACCGGACCGAGTTCTTCCCGGGGGAGGAGGCCGCGCTTGATCCGGCCCGGGTCGATCAGCAGCGTCATCCGGGTGCCGGACCGATCCCACAACTCCTCGTCCAGTTCCAGGAAGGGCGCAATCACAGGTTCGCCGTCGGGCCCAAGGAGCGTGATCCGGTGATCGGCTTCCCCTCGGCTCATCGGCGAGGAGAAGTGGAGATAGAATCGTAGCAGATTCTCCGGGAGCACATCCGCGGTCGGATAGACGGCGAGGACCCGGGCGGGTTCGGCATCGTCGGGGTTGGGGACCGACAGTTCGGCCTCGATGGGGGAGGCCTTCGGATCTCCCCCAGGAATCCGGCCGGGGAGGAAGCTCGCTTGGTAGGTCGTACCCGGGCGGAGGGAGAAACGGGGCTCGAACCGGAGGCGGTCGCCGACCACCCGGACCTTGCCCAGCATTGGCTCCGGGGCGCCGGCCACCGCCACGACGATCGGCGGCTGCCGATCCAGGTCGGCCGATCGGAGGAGATCGAGCGACCGGGAATCCAAACCGGCGACCTCGAAGGCTCCATCCTCCGCCAGCAGGATCGTCGGGCGGGACGGGGACTGATCGTCACGGGGAACGCCCCCGCCGAGGAGGGCAAACACAACGAGCACGATCATCAAGCGGCCCTCCGAAGCGGAGTCGCACACTTCCCGCCGATCGGCCGAGGAGGGAAACCTCCCCGGCCGACCTGAGGGGGTTGGATCTTGGAGCCGATGGTTCATCTCCCCATCGGTTGGTTCACGGCCTGCTCAGGGCAGGTCGATGGTGCGGAGATCCTGGGCGCCGCTGTCCTGCTGGACGAGGATCAGGGCGCGTTCGGCGTCGAGACGGTCGAGCTGGACAACGCCTTGGAGGTTGTCGATCGTCTCGTACTTCAGGCCGGCGGTGTCCTGAACCGGGGAGGTGATCCCCTCGATCGTGGAGGCGGGGCCGGCGTCGACCTTCATCACGCCCCGGGCCGAGTTGGCCACCAGCAGCAGCTCTCGGTTGTCCTTCTTGTAGGAGACGAGGTCGAGCGGGGTATTGCGGTTGCCCAGTTCGGCGACGGTCGTCCCCTTGACGTGCGCGCCGGCCTTCAGGTCGGCGACCGGGATCTTCACCAGCGGGGTGCAGGTGTAGGCGGCCATCAGGTACGGTTCGCCCTCGATCTGAGTGGCGACGAAGGTGCGGATCGGCGACCGCGTCTCGAACCGCCCGTGAGCGCCGTGGTAGATCTCCAGGCTGGCCGACTGCGGGCCCTCCTCGAACGGGACCGGGATCGCCAGCAGCCGAGAGGAGAACTCCTCGTTTGACAGGCCGGCGACGAAGAGGCGGCCGTCGGCGAAGACCAGGTCGGTGATCGCCTGCGCCCGGAGGCTGCGGCCACGCTCCTGGGCGTTGGGGTCCGGGGCATCGGGCAGCTCGGCGCGGGCGAACTCGACGTCGGAGAGATCCAACACCTCGACATCCCCGGAGGCGTCGACCCGAACGATCGCCGGCTCGGCGTCCGGCCCTCGTCCCCTCGAAACCGACAGGTAGGCTCGGCTGGAGGCGGGGTTGACCGCCAAATCGTTGATCAGAATCTCCTGCGGCTGGGTGCCGAGTTTCGCGGCGATCGTCTCGTTGATCTTCGCCACCTCGATCGGCCCACCGGCCGTCGGGGAGGTGTCCCCGGTGGCGATGGCGAACACCGCCGCGCCGGTCGAGTCGCCGATGAACAGGACCCCCTCGGGGCCGAAGGTCATCGCCCCGGCGGACTTCAAGTCGGGCGAGCCCCGCTCCATGCCCTCAGTCAGGTCCCCGGCGGCCACGGCGGTTGTCAGCAGGGCGGACGCGGACAGGCTCGCGATCACGGTGCGGATCGTCAGCGTCATGATGACTCCCCTGGTTGGTAGCAGCTCGAGTGGTGGATCGATCCCGGGTGAGGGCGAGGTGCAGACTCCCCCTGGGGAGAGTCGAGCGTCATCTTGGTGCCAGTCGCCCCGAGAAATCAAGGCGAGACTGGCCAAGCAAGGTCGGTCCCGGGTCAGTCGGCCTCATCGGGCAGAGGAGCGGGCCTCCGAGACGGAGGCCGAGGACGAATCACCGCTGACGGATCGGAGGTGATCCCAGCGGGACGATGGCTCGGCGAGCCATCAGGGACGGGGCACTCGCTGGCACCCCCCTCGCGCCTGGGCGATCCGTCATCCGCCCTTCCTCTGGCCGAGCATTAGTCGAGGATCAGCTCGTCCTCCTCATCCTCGTCCCGGAGCTCCGGCTCGGCGGGCCCGCGCCAGTCGTCGTCGGAGACGATGACCTCGGAGACCGGGAGCGTCGGGTCCTGGTCGACGCGGAGCGTCTGGCGGTAGGTTTCACCGTCGACGTCGAGGATGACGCCGTAGGTCCCGGGAGGGACGGGGGTTCCTCGGGGGGTTCGGCCGGCGGCGAGGCCGGCGAGGCCCCCCCGGCCTTCGGAACGACGGGTCAGGTCCCAGATGACCCGGTGCAGTCCGGGCCGGCGCGAGGCGCGCAACGACTGCACCGCGTCCCCGGCCGCGTCAACGATCTTCAGCGAAACCTCGTCCGCCTCCTCGAGGAGGCTGTAATAGATCACCCCACCGCTGACCGGATTGTCGCCATAGAACTTGCGGTTGGTCCCGCCTCGGCTCGGCTCCCGCTTCCAGCGCACGGCGGGGAGCGGGTCAAATAGGTGAGCGTCGGCCGAGAGGACCTCCTCCGTGAGCTGTTGGAGCGGAGTCACGTCGAGCACCCACAGGCTCCGGCCGTGTGTGGCGGCCACGATCTCGCCGGCGGTGGGATGGACGGCGACCTCATGAATCGCGACCGTCGGCAGATGGCCGCCGTCGAGCGTCTGCCACGACGATCCCCGGTCGACCGAGAACCAAAGGGCGAACTCGGTCCCGCAGTAGAGCAGATCCTCGTTCCTCACATCCTCCCGGAGGCACCGGGTCGATCCACGGGGCAGGTTGGCCGTGATCGATTCCCAGGTCTGGCCGTAGTCCTCGGTGACGAACAGGTAGGGGTGATCGTCGTCGTTGCGGTGGCCGTCGACGGCGACGTAGCAGCGGCCCGCCTCGAACCGAGAGGGCTCGATCGTGCTGATCCCCCTCGGCCCGGGAAGGCCGAGCCGGTCGGTGACGTCAACCCACTGGACACCACCGTCGCGCGTCACCCAGAGCGCGCCGTCGTCCGTACCGACGTAGAGCACTCCCGGATCGACGGGCGACTCTCCCAGCGCGGTGGCGCTGCCGCGATCAGTACGGGTGATCTCGGGGGAAATCATCGCGAGGTCATCGCCGCGATCGAGCGACTTGAACACGTAATTTCCCGCCGCATAGTAAATTCTCGAGTTGTGTGCCGAGAGTCGGAACGGCGAGTTCCAGTTCCACCGATAACGGACGCCCTCTTTCCTCGGCGGCCGGATTCCGGCCCGCTCCCCCGTGCGGAGGTTGATGCGCTGCAAGGCCCCGTACTGGCTGGTGAAGTAAATCTGGTCGGGGTCGTTGGGGTCGACCTGGCACTGGAAGCCGTCGCCGCCGCCAATGCGGAGCCAGTCCTCGTTCGCCGGCCCCTCGCCGTTGCGGGTGGCCACCGGGCCTCCCCAGGTGCCGTTGTCCTGGAGGCCGCCGTAGGCGTGATACAGCCGCCGGGTGTCGAGAGCGACGTGGTAGAACTGCCCCAGCGCCAGGTGGTTCAAGTGGTCCCAGTTCTCGCACCGGTCGTAGGAGACGTATGTGCCGCCGTCGGTGCCAAGGATGAGGTGCCGGCCGTCCCGGGGGTCGATCCACAAGGCGTGATGGTCGGCATGGACGTCCCGGCTGGCGTCGGCGGAGAAGGTCTTGCCGCCGTCCCTGGACCGGTACAGGGCGATCCCGAGCACGTACAGGAGCTGATCGTCGTTCGGGTCGACGCGCACCTTGCTGAAATACATCGGCCGAGTGTTGAGGCTATTGATGCGAGTCCAGGTCTCGCCGCCGTCGGTCGACTTGTAGACGCCTCCCGTCTGGAAGCCCTCTTCCCCTTGCTCGTCCTGCTTGTTCTCCTGCTGGCCGCCGAGCGAAGCCCCGAACGGCCGGTCGGGATCACCGCCCTGGCCGCCGCGTTCGGCGAAGGTCAGCTCGAACGTCTTCTCCTCGTCTCCCCGGCGGGCCTTGAGCGACACCGTGTCCCCCGCCGCCTTCTCTCGGATCACGTCGATGAGGTCTTGATACGTCTGGACCTTCTTGCCGTCGATCTCCGAGACGATATCCCCCGCCTGGAGGCCCGCCCGGGCCGCGGGGCCCTCGGGGGTGACGAGCGTCAGGCTGGCGCCGGCCTCCGCGTCTTGCCCCTGAATGCCCATCAGCGCCGGCTTCTTCCCCTCGGGCTCCTTCGGCCCCTCGCCGATCCGCTCCGACTCGACGATGGCGAAGACCACGTCCGGGTCCTTGCGGTACCAGTCCAGGCCGATCCTCCCCAGCTTGCAGGTCGGCAGACCTTCGGTCAGCCGGGTGAAGCGCTTGCCGCCGTCAGTCGTCTTGTAGATGCCCGCCTTCTGGCCGAACTTCACGGCCGGATCGCCCACGTCGAACTCGTCTCGTCGGCGCTCGTAGGCAGCCACTAGCAACGTGTCCGGCTCGTTCGGGTGCATCACGGCGTCGATGATGCCGGTGTTCTCATCCAGATAGAAGACCTTCTCCCAGGTTTCCCCGCCGTTGGTCGTCTTGTACAGCCCTCGCTCCTGGTTCGGGCCGTAGAGCCGGCCCAGGGCGCCAACGTAGACGATGTTCGGGTCGGTCGGATGGATCAACACCTTGCCGATCTGGTAGGTCTCTTTCAGCCCCATGTTCGTCCAGGTCTTGCCGCCGTCGGTCGACTTGTAGACCCCGTCGCCGTAGGAGACCGAGTTCCTCGGGTTCTGCTCCCCGGTGCCGACCCAGACGATGTTCGGATCGGACTTCGCCACGGCGACATCACCGATCGAGACCGTCGCCTCGCGGTCGAACTGGTGCTCGAAGCTAATACCGTTGTTCGTCGTCTTCAGCAGGCCGCCGGAGGCGGTGGCGACCCAGAAGGTGCTCGGGTCGTCCTCGACCACGGCCAGCGCAACGATCCGGCCCCCCATCGCCGCCGGGCCAATCTCCCGCCATTCCAGCGCCTCGACCCACTTCGGGTCGACCTTCGGCCTGGCCGGATTGATTTCGGTCTCGGCCTCCTTCGAGGCCGCCGCCTTAAGCTCCTCAAGCTGCCTCGACAGCGACTCGATCTGCGCCTGGATCTCCTCGATCTTCTTCGCCGACTCCTCGCTTTGCCTCGCCTGAACCGGCATCGGCATCGAGGCAAGCGCGAGGATCGCCAGGCTCAAGGACGCCCGCCGCCCTGACCATCGCAGGCGCCGGGACCAAGTCAATTCCATCATGATTGCAATTTCCATGAGAACGGAAACCGACGCGGGCGGGGCGAACCGAACCGCGCAGCCACCCAGACTTCCCCATCTTACTTGAGCGTTCGACCGAGAGAACCTGGCCCAAGGGAATTCGTCGGAGGATTCGGCACCGTGGTTCGGGGCCGCATCCCGGCTGGGAGGACGGCTGGTGATCCGATATCATGGATCAGCATGAGCGATCTTCCTGAGGACCCGAGGCGTTCGATGACCCCCGCCGAAGAATTGGCCAACGCGCTGAGCCACGGGCTCGGCCTGGTGGCGGCGCTGGTCATCTCCCCGTTCCTGGTTTCTGGGGGCTGGGAGGTCGGCGGCGCGACCGGGGCTCTGGCGGCGCTCGTCTTTTGCACCGCGATGATTTTGGTCTACCTCTTCTCGACGGTCCATCACGCCTGGCCGGACGGGCTCCGCAAGCAACGGCTGGAGGTGCTGGACCGGGCCGCGATCTTCCTGCTGATCGCTGGCACTTATACGCCGTTCACGCTAGGAGTGCTCCGAGGCGTGTGGGGTTGGCTCCTGTTCGGGGCGGTCTGGAGCCTGGCTGTGGTGGGCGTCGTGCGGACGATTCTCGGAGGGGTCGACCGGCCCTACCGGGGGACGAAGCTCTACCTTGCGATGGGATGGCTGGTCTTGCTGGTGATTGGCCCCGTCAGGGAGCGAATGCACCCGACCGGGCTCTCTCTGATCGTGGCCGGTGGGGCGGCCTATACGGTAGGGGTCGCGTTCTACGTCGCCCGAAGGTTGAAGTTCAATCACTTGATCTGGCATCTGTTCGTGCTCATGGGGTCGGCCTTCCACGTCTTGGCCGCCCTGTGGTACTCGGCCGTCTGACGGCGAGCGTCGTCAGTCGCTTGACGCGGCCCCCGGCCTCGGGGAACCTGAGGGCATCGCTCCCGGCCCCGAGGCGCCCCGAGGCCCGTCCCCTGTGCACCGCGAGTACGACCCGACGCAGATGGGGCTCGGCCATGTCGTCGAGTCGCATCATCACCACGATCACGACCATCACCCGGGCCACGATCGGGGGCACGACCACGATCATGACCACGAGGCCGAGCGCCGCCGACTGATTGTCACGACCTGGGCGGTCGGTCTGCTGCTCGCGGGGCACCTGCTGCTGCCGCTTTGGTCGAGCGACTGGGGCCGGCCGTTCGGCGTGCCGCTCGGGCTGCTGGCGGCGATCATCGGCGGGGGCCGGATCGTCTTCCACGCCCTGGAGGCGCTGTTCGCCGGCAAGGTGGGGGCCGACATCGCGCTGGCGATCGCGACCGTCGCCGCCGCGCTGGCGGGCGAGTACTTCGTCGCCGCCGAGGTCGTCTTCATCGCTCTGGTCGGCGAGTGCCTCGAGGCGTATGCCTTCGGTCGAGCGCAGCGGGCGATCAAGAACTTGCTCGACCTGAGGCCCGCCTCGGCCACCATTCTTCGCGACGGCGCTGAGATCGAGATCCGAGCCGAGCAGATCGCGGTTGGCGACGTGCTCGTCGTCCGCCCCGGCGAACGCATCGCCGCCGACGGCGCCGTCGTCGCCGGCCGCACGGCCGTCGACCAGTCCGCCCTCACCGGCGAGGGGATGCCCGTCGACAAGGGGCCCGGAGAACCCGTCTACACCGGCACGATCAACCAGTTCGGCCGCATCGAGGTCCGCGCCGAGAAGGTCGGCGCCGAGACGACGCTGGGCCAGGTGATTCGACTGCTCTCCGCCGCCCAGGCACGGAAGTCTCCCCTGGAACGCACCGCCGACCGCTTCGCCCGAGCCTTCCTCCCGGCGGTGCTGGTGTCAGCGACGGTGGTCTTCCTCGGGACGAATGCCGGGGCGGTCTGGTCGCTGGCCCGGTCAGGAACGCTCGGAGGCCGATCGGTCGATGTGATGCCGACGCTCGCCGTGCTGGTCGTCGCCTGCCCTTGCGCCCTGATCCTCGCCACTCCGGCCGCCGTGCTGGCGAGTCTGGCCCGCCTGGCGCGCTCCGGAGTCCTGGTGAAGGGGGGAGCGGCGATCGAGCGGCTGGCGAAGGTCGATTGCCTCGCCTTCGACAAGACCGGTACCCTCACCGAGGGCCGTCCCGAGCTAGCCGACCGTCGCACCTTCGGGGGCTGGGATCCCGACGGCGTGCTCCGCCTTGCCGCCGCCGCCGAGCGGTCCAGCGAGCACCCCCTCGCCAGGCTCCTCGTCACGGAGGCCAACCGAGCCGGCCTCGACCTTCCCCTCTCCGACGACTTCCTCGCTCACCCCGGCGCCGGCGTCGAGGCGAAGGTCGAAGGCCGCTCCATCCTCGTCGGCAACCTTCGCCTGTTCCGGGAGCGGGGCATCGCGGTCGCCCCCGAGGTCGAGGAGGCCCTGGACGCCCTCGACGAGTCCGGCCAGACCGCCCTGCTCGTCGCCGTCGAAGGCCAGATCGTCGGCGTCCTCGGCGCCCGAGATCGCGTCCGGGCCGAAGCCCACGACGTGGTGCACGCCCTGAAGCACCTCGGGCTGAAGGACCAGACCATCCTCACCGGCGATCGCCTCGCTCCGGCTCGGGCGATCGGCAGGAAGGTGCACATCGCTCAGATCGAGGCCGAGCTGACCCCCGCCGCCAAGGCCGAGTGGATCCATCGCAAGCAGCACGAGGGCCGCATCGTCGCCATGATCGGCGACGGCATCAACGACGCCCCCGCCCTGGCGATGGCCGACGTCGGCATCGCTCTCGGCGGCGTCGGCACCGACATCGCCGCCGAGGCCGGCTCCATCGTCCTCATGGGCGACCCGCTCATGCCGCTGCCGGGAGCGATCGAGCAGGCCCGGCGCACGGTCCGGAATATCCGGCAGAACATCATTCTCTTCGCATTCGGCCTGAATGCCATCGCGGTCATCCTCGCTGGCCTCCGCGTCCTCGGCCCGGTGGCCGCCGCCGTCGTTCACCAGATCGGGTCGTTCCTCGTCATCCTCAACGCCATCCGCCTGCTCGGCTTCGAGGGCTGGCGCCAGTTCGGCGTTGTGAGGGCGGGCGAGCGGTTCGTCCTCGCTTGCCGATCCTGTCGGCCGTCGGTGGTGCGAAGCTGGGCGGCTCGCCATCGTCGGGCGCTGATCGGTGGCTCCGCCACGATTGCAATGGTCGCCTATCTCGGCTCGGGCCTGACCATTATCGAGCCCGGCGCCGTCGGCGTTCTCCAGCGCTGGGGAGCCAGGCGCGACCCGATGCTCGGTCCGGGGCTGCACCTGCGCTGGCCGAGGCCGATCGAGCGGGTCACGGAACGGGAGCCCGAGCTCATCCGGGTGGCTCGAGTCGGCCTTGTCGGATCGACGGTGACGAACTCGCCGACCGGCGCCGTCGCCTGGAGCACCGAACACGACTCCTCCTCCGACGAAGACGCGGCCCTCTTTCTCACCGGCGACGAGAACCTCGTCGAGGTCGCTGGCGTTGTCGAGTACCGACTGACCGCCCAGGCCGCCGCCGACCTCCTCTTCGGGGTCGCCGCTCTCGATTCTGTCGTCCAGGCCGCCGCCGAGGCGTCCTTCCGAGAGGCCGTGGGGAAGTCGGCTCTCGAATCGATCCTCGTCTCCGACCGCCCCGAGCTGGAGGCCGAGATCGGCCGCCGCATCCGGGCCCGACTGCGACGCGCCGGCGTCCCCGTCGCGGTCGAGCGGGCCCGGATCGTCGATGCCCACCCGCCTCGAGCCGTCGTCCCCGCCTACCGAGACGTGGCCGCCGCCGTCTCCGACTCGGAGCGCTACCGCAACGAGGCGATCGGCTACGCCGAATCGCGCCGATGGCTCTCCCTGGGCGAGGCGAGCGAGGCCCGGGACCGCGCCTCGGCCTCCTCCTTCGCGCTGGCCCGGGCCGCCGAGGGAGCCCGAGACGCCTTCCTCGCCCAAAGCTCCGCCCGGGCCAGCCACCCCGGACTGACCGACTTCCGCCTCGTCCGAGAGGCCCTCGCCGCCGGCCTCGCCGGCCGCCCGAAGCTGATCCTCGACCCTCGCGCTCGAGGCCGCCGTCAGGTCTGGCTCGCCGATCCCGACCGCTTCGGCCTCGAGCCAGCCGCGTTCTCCTCCCCGGCGACCGAGGCCCAACCGATCGAACCTTTCGACGAATGATCATTCATATGACTTCAACAGCGTTCACCAATCACGAACGCCCGCTGCTGGGAGCTCGGGGATGACCCGCACCGCGATCCGTTCCGTCCTCGTCGGGACCGCCCTGGCGGCCCTCCTCGCGGCCTTCCGGACTCTCGTCGTCGTCGACCAGGCCGAGGTCGCCTATGTCACCGAGTTCGGGAGGCCCGTCCGGCTGATCGAACGGCCCGGCCTCACCTTCAAGTGGCCGCACCAGAGCACTCGACGCTTCGACAAGCGCCTCCAGGTCGATTCCCCTCCCCCCCGCGAAATGCTCACGCAGGACAAGAAGAACCTTCAAGTCGCCTGGTCGATCGCCTGGAAGATCGCCGACGTCGACACGTTCCTCGCCTCCGTCCGGACGATGCCCGATGCCTCCGCTCGCCTGGAGGACCTCGCCGCCTCGGTCCTTGCCGCCGAGCTCGGCGGCCGAGATCTTTCGGGGCTCGTCGCCGTGGGAGAATCCTCAGCGCTGGAAGCGCTCGCCGATGATGCCCGCCGCCGAATCGACGACCAGGCGGAGTCGGAATACGGGGTCGAGGTCGTCGACGTCCAGTTGCGCCGGCTGAACTACCCGGTCGAGGTCCGCGAAGCCGTATTCGAGCAGATCCGGGCCGAGCGCCGTCGCGTCGCCGCCGCCACTCGGGCCGAGGGCGAGAGCCAGGCCCGCCAGATTCGATCCGCCGCCGACCTGGAACGTTCCAGGATGCTCGCCGAGGCCGAGGCCGACGCCGCTCGCCTCATCGGCGAGGGAGAGGCCGCCGCCACCCGCATCGCCAATGAGGCCCACGCCGCCGACCCCGACTTCTACCGCTTCCTCAAAACACTTGACGCCTACCGAGCCGCGATCGACGACCGGACGACCCTCGTCCTCTCGGCCGACAGTCCCTTCCTCAAGCTCCTGACCGAAGGGATCCCCGAACCTCCCGAGCCGCCGAGCGGCCCCGGCATCGCCGCCGAGGCCCCCCCGGCGCCGGCAACCGCGCCGGCCTCCGATCGGGACGAGCACGGGGCGACCGGCGAAGGGGAAGACTGATGCGTCGCAGAGTGCTCGGAAGCATCGTCGTCGCCCTGTCCGCGTTTGCGGTGAGCGGGGTGCGGGTGATCCGGCAGGACGAGGTCGGTGTCGTCCGCCGCTTCGGCGCCGTCCGTCCCGAGCTGTGGGGCCCCGGCCTGCACTGGGGGTTGCCCTGGGGGATGGACCGCGTCGACCGGCTCCAACCGGGCAAGACCCGATCCCTCACCATCGGGGACGATGGCCAGACCGCCGCCCCGCTCTCCCGACGGCCCGACCCCGAGGCCGACGACGTGCTCACCGGGGACCTGAACCTCGTCACGGCCCAGGTCACCTTGCAGTACCGCGTTTCGGACCCCACCCGCTTCCTCTTCGCCTCGACCTCCATCGAGGACGCCCTCTCCCGGGCCACCGAGGCCGCGTTGACCCGGGCCGTGGCCTCCCGGCGAGTCGACGACGTGCTCACGACCGGCCGCGCCGAGGTGGCCGACGCGATGGCCGCCCTGATCCAGTCGACCGCCGACCGCCAGGGGCTCGGTGTCTCCATCCGAGCCGTCCGGCTCGGCCGCGTCGCGCCCCCGGTCCCTGTGGCCGACGCCTTCGCCGACGCCGCCCGAGCCCGCAGCGACCGTCGCCAGGCCGTCTCCGAGGCCGAGGCCTACCGCGATCGCACCCTCGCCGACGCCCGAGGCCGTTCCCGGGAGATCGCCGACGCCGCCTCCGCCGCCCACGACCGCGCCGTCCAGCTCGCCCGCGGCGAGGCCGACCGCTTCTCCTCCGTCCTGACCGAGGCCGCCCGCTCCCCTGACGCCTCCCGTCGACGCCTCTACCTGGAGGCCATCGCCGAGCTGCTCCCTCGCGTTGATCGCACCGTCGTCGTCGACCCCGGTGAGGCTGTGGACCTCGGCCTCTTCGCTGGCGGACGCGGGCCGGCCGAGAGCAACGCCAAGCCCTGAGAGCCTCCTCCCGCTCGATCATCCGGGAGGGGGCAGCCTCTCTCATCCGCAACGATTTCCGGCGAGCCTGTTTCAGCCCCGGATGTGACCGTCGCCGAAGACGATCCACTTGCTCGTCGTCAGCTCTCGGAGCCCGCACGGTCCCCGGGCGTGGAATTTGTCGGTGCTGATGCCGATCTCCGCCCCCAGGCCAAGCTGCCCGCCGTCGTGGAATCGGGTGCTGGCGTTCACCAGCACGGCAGAGCTGTCCACCTCGGCGACGAACCGCCGAGCGGCGGCCAGGTCGCTGGTGACGATCGCCTCGGTGTGCCCCGAGCCGTGCCGGGCGATGTGCTCGATCGCCGCGTCCAGATCGTCGACCACGGCGACGGCCAGGATCAGGTCGAGGTACTCCGTGTCCCAGTCCGCTGCGGTCGCCGCCTTCATCGCGGGAACGATGGCACGGCTCGCCGCGTCTCCGCGCAGCTCCACACCCACGTCGGTCAGCTCCCGGGCGACCTCCGGCAGGAATCTCGGAGCGATCGCCCGGTGGACAAGCAGCGTCTCGGCGGCGTTGCAGACGCCGGGCCGCTGGGCCTTGGCGTTGACAACGATGGCGGACGCCATCGTCACGTCGGCCGACGCATCGACGTACACGTGGCAATTCCCCTGGTAATGCTTCAGCACAGGCATCTTCGCCTCGGCCACCACCCGGCGGATCAGGCTTTCGCCACCCCGGGGGATCGCCAGGTCGATGCACTCCGGCATGCCGAGCAGCAGTCCGACCGCCTCGCGGTCGGCCATGCCGACGTACTGCACCGCGTCCCGGGGAAGGCCGGCCGCGTCGAGCTGGTCGGCCAGGATCGCATGCAAGGCCAGGTTCGTGTGCCGGGCCTCCTTGCCTCCCCGGAGGATCGCGGCGTTCCCGCTCTTGACGCACAGAGAGGCGGCGTCGGCGGTCACGTTCGGGCGGCTCTCATACATCATGAAGATGACGCCCAGCGGGACTCGGATCCTGGACACCTCCAGCCCGTTCGGCCTGCGATACGCCTCGATCACCTCGCCCACCGGGTCGGGCAGCGCCGCCACCTCCTCCAGGCTCGCGGCGATCTGGCCGATCCGCTTCACGTCCAGCCGCAGGCGATCGACCGCCGCGGCATTCAGGCCGAACCCTGGCGCGGCCTCGACGTCCCTCGCGTTGGCCTCAAGGATCGCATCGGCCCCGGCGCGGATCGCCTCGGCCGCTCCCCGCAGCCATCGGTCCTTCGCCGCTCCCGACGCCGAGGCTAGGGACCGGGACGCGAGCTTCGCCCTCCTGGCGAGTGTGCGGCACTGTTCCACCAACGAATCCGAGGCAGCCTGCACGTTCATCGTTCGAATTCCAGCTGGAGAGAATGCTCAATCGTGATGCTTGATCGCCGACCAGACCTTCACCGCGTCGGCCATCGCGGCCACATCGTGGACCCGGACGATGTCCGCCCCGGCCTCGATCGCCAGCAGCGAAGACGCCACGGACGCCGCGGCCCGGTCGCCCACGCCCCGGCCGGTCAGGTCGCCGAGGAACCGCTTGCGCGAGGTCCCGACCAGGATCGAGCAGCCGATCCCCTCGAGGCGGCCGAGCCGGCGGAGCAGCTCCCAGTTGTGGTCGGCCGTCTTGCCAAAGCCGATCCCCGGATCGACCGCGATCCGAGACCGCTCGATCCCGGACGCCTCGGCGCGCTCGACGAGGCGGGCGAGTTCGTCGTAGACCTCCGTGACCACGTCGGCATACGTCGGGTTGCGCTGCATCGTCTTCGGGGAGCCCTTCATGTGCATGAGCACGACCGCCGCCCCCGACTCGGCCACGATTTTCGGCATCCGGTCGTCGCCCGAGAGCCCCCGGATGTCGTTGATCACCGAGGCTCCGGCGCGGAGGGCCCGCTCGGCCACCTCGGGCTTGGTCGTGTCGATCGACAGCGGCACACCGATTCGGCCGGCCAGCGCCTCGACCACCGGAAGAACGCGCCGAATCTCCTCCTCCAGCGGTACCGGATCGGCCCCCGGTCGGCTGGACTCGCCCCCCAGGTCGAGCAGGTCGGCACCGTCCGCCACGAGCTGTTCGGCCCGGGAGACGGCGGCATCCAGATCCGGCGCGAGGCCGCCGTCGGAGAAGCTGTCCGGCGTCAGATTGAGGATGCCCATGACCGCCGGCCGCTGGACGATCCGGCCGGGCAGGTGCCAGTCGGCCAGGCCGATCAGGGAGCCGAGCAGCAGGAATACGAGCAGCAGGCCGATCGCCGTCACGTTCCCGTCTTTCGATCGCTCGATCGCCCGGGCGCCGGCGCCCCCCGACCGGTGGCTCGGCCGAGCATGGAGCGATCCGGAGGGCTCACCAGGGCTCTTCCATCATGTTAACGATATCGACCGCCGCTCGGCGAATCGCTTCCTGGTAGGCGAGGAAGGCCGTCTCTCCCGGCTCGGGGAAGAAGGGGACCGACTGCGAGAAGCGGACCACGGGCGGGTCCTTCTCCGGGTCGCCACCATCCCGGACGTCCTCCCACGAAACCTCGACCGTCATGTCGGCGAAGATTTGCCGGGGCAGGTTGTTCGGGTTGACCACGGTGGTGTACTTGGTTGTGAACAGGACGGTGCCGGAGAGAATCGTGTCGGCCTCCTCCCGCGAGTCGACCACCTTGTAGGGCGTCCGCCGCTCGATCTCCTTGATGACCGCTTCGGTCAACATCAGGTTCACGTCCTCCCGGAAGGAGAACGAGCGGAAGACCGGGACGTAGACCGTCCGGATCGACTCGTCGAAGGGAGCCCGCAGCGAGTAGCCGCATCCGGCACCCGAGGCGGCGGCGAGGCAGGCGATCGCGACGATCAGGACCGGACGCCTCGCGAGGGTGCCGGGGCCGGATTCGGGTCGAGCCATCGGGGGCCTCCTGTGCCGGCCGTTGGCCGGGAGCCTGTTGGGCTCGCGTCCCCCCTCTCCTCCGAGGGGCTGCGACGCGAGGGTCATGGCTCATCCAACATCAGCCATCTCGTATCCGACTGCGATCATGCGGTCGGGCTCACGGCCCGACCGACCCTCCCGGACCGAGTGATCCCAGGTTCCCCGAGCTGATCCCCTGCGAGAACGGATCGCTTGCGCCGGGCTGGGTCATGGTCTTCAACGGCGCCGATTCCTTCCTCGGCATCGTCGCCAGCTCGGCGAGCTGCTGCTTCGCCTTCTCAGCCCAGGGGCTTCTTGGCCACTTCTGCGTGATCATGCCGAAGTAGTACTCGGCCGAGATCACGTAGCCGGCGCTCCGGAAGTATTCGCCGTAGGAGTACGCCCGTTCGGCCTCCTGGTCGGCGATCAGATCGAGCTTCCGGTACAGGTCGTCTCCCTTCTCGTCGGTGGTGCTCGCCCGGCGCTCGGGGAAGAGCTGCATCGTGCGCCGGACGGTTTCCCTCGCCTCGGCCAGGCCGCTGAAGTCGTACTCGGGGCCGATGTAGGCGTTGAGCTTCGAGTCGACGCTGGCGAGCAGCGCGTCGTGCAGCAGGGGGCTCTTGGGGTGGTCGTTGACGAGCTGATCGTAGTAGAAGGCGGCGTTCTCGAAGTCCCCCGAGGCGGCGTAGTGGTCGGCGATCAGCTTCACGGCGTCGTCGGCCAGCGGGCCGGTTGGGTCGTTCTGGCGAACGTGCTCCAGCACGGCGACGGCGTGCCCTCCCGAGTCGATCAGCGGCAGGCTCCCCTTGAACCGGGAGTGCCAGGGCAGGGGAGGGCGGTCCTCCGAGGGGCGAACCTGGTTGAGCCAGATCTGGGCGATCTCGAATTCCCGGGCGACGGCCTCGTCCAGATGCGGAGTGCCGGGATACTGCTTGAGCAGTTCCTCGAACGTGTCGTGCGCCTTGACGTAGTTCCCCTGGCGGAACCGGATCTCGCCAAGGTAGTAGAGCGCCTTCATGCCCCAGGGGGAGCGACTTGGGTCGTATTGCTCCAGGCTGGGGACCGAGCCGACCGGGTCGCTCAGCAGGTTGATCTTCGGTCGGCGCTCCCGGCGGGCGATCCGGGCGAAGGCGCGCTCGGCGGCATCGAAGTCGCCTTGCAGATAGAGCTGCTCGGCGGCCTCGAACTCGGCGGCGCGTCGGTCCTGCATCGACTCGTCCTTCTCGGCCCAGCCGTCCGGGCCGAGGATCAGGCCGCTGGCCGGGTGGAGGTCGCCGTCCTCCTTTGGCGATGGCGTACCGACCCAGCGGGACAGGAGTGATCTCGACTCCTCCGGCCCCCCGGCCGTTCCCTTCCTCGACATCATCGGGAGCACCGCGAAGGATCCGCCGGCGCTGGGGGGAGGGCCGGCCTGGCAGCCCGCAGTCAGCAGGATCATCGCGAGCATCGCCGCCGCGACGGCCTCGGCCCGGAAGATCCGGATTCGGGACAGGGGCTCGGACATCCGTGTCTCGCTCCGACGGGTTCGGCTCGGGTGCCGATCGGGCCCGCCCGACCGACTCGACCCGACCTGGCTCGCCTCGCCTCGAACTGGTCCGGTCAGACGAACGGCAGCAGCCTCGGCCTCCGGCCGATGAGGTGGCTGATGACGGCTCCCACGGTCGACCGCACCGGCCCCAGTGTCTCGGGGTCGCCCCAGGTGGCCTTCCACGCATCTCCCGGCGAGGCGAGGGCGCGGATCGCCTCGAGCGTGTCGCCGGAGAGCGTGGCGACGTGCGGTTGGCCCGGCCGGCAGCCGGGGCAAAGGACCCCGCCGGTGGCCAGGCCGAAGGCGACCCGGTCGCCCTCGGTCGGCGAGGGGGGCTGGCCGCAATGAACGCAAGTGTCGAGGGCCGGCATCAAACCCAACTCCCGGAGACAGGCCAGCTCGAACCGGAGAATCCGGCTCGGGCGAGAGACGGGGTCGCCCAGGTGACGGAGCGTCACCCGGCTCGCGTCGAAGAGCCTCGGGTGCGGGTCGTGGCGGTCCGTCAAGGCGTCGAGCAGCTCGGCGACGTAACAGCCCCCGTACAGGGCCGCCGTGTCGTGCGTGAGGGCTTCGTAGCGTTCGGCGAGGACCGCCTCGGTGAGGAGGTCGAGCGCTTCGGACGCCTTGTGGAGCAGTACGATATCGCAGACGCTCAGCAGGTCAAGCCCGCTCTGGAACGGCGACTTCAGCCGCCTCGCCCCCTTCGCCAGCGCCGACACCTTGCCCAGCTCCCTCGTGTAGAGCGTCAGCACCCGGCTCGTCTCGAAGACGTCCACCGAGCGGATCACCAGGGCAAGCGTGCGGATGGCGGCCACGGCGATTCGGCCTCGATCCTCTCCAGGACGCGGCAGTCCTCTCGGTCGTCGAGCGGCACGATCGGATTGCCAGGGCGGGAGTCGATCTCGTGGAAGACGACGATGAACGGCCCTGCATCCGGATTCCCGGCCGCTGGCGCTTGCGCCTGGGCCGTCCCTCCGATCAGCCCACGGACTTCTCCAGACTCGCCCCCGGCCTCAGGTCGATCCGAACCCGTCGGATCGAGTGGTCCCCCACCTCGACGACCGTGAACTCGACCCCCCGGTCCACGAACGAGACGCCCGGCTCCGGCAAGCGGCCCAGCGCGTTGAAGGCGAAGCCGCCGATGGTCTGATAATCGGCGTCGGTGGGCAGGTCCAGGTCGAGGCGATCGTTGAGGTCTTCGAGGCTCATGCCGGCGTCGACCTCATAGAGCGACTCGGCGATGGAGACGAGCGGATCATCCGGAGTGGGGATGTCGTACTCGTCGTCGATGGGGCCGACGATCTCCTCCAGCAGGTCCTCCAGCGTGACGAGCCCGGCGACGCCGCCGTACTCGTCGAGCACGATGGCCAGGTGTACGCGCTGGCGGCGCATCTCGTCGAGCAGGTCGGTGGCGCGTTTGGTTTCGGGCACGCGGAGCGGTTGTCGGGCCAAGCGGCGGGGGCGGAGCTCCTCCAGGGTCGAACCGTCGGCCAGCTCCGAGAAGAGGTCCTTGGCATAGAGTACACCGATGATGTCGTCCCGGCTCTCGCCGTACAGGGGGATCCGGCTGTGTCCCGAGCCGACGATCGCCCGGGCGGCCTCGGGGCCGGGCGTCGAGGCGGGCAGGGCGACCATGGCGGATCGGGGCGTCATCAGCTCGCCGACATCCCGGTGCTCCAGTTCCACCAGGCGCTCGATCCGCTCCCGGGTCGCGTCCGAGAGCTCGTGCTCGGCGTCCTGGTTGGCGCCGGCCGACCGCAGTTCGACCTCGACGCTGACGGGCCTCGGCCGGGCATGACGCCTCGGGCCTCGGCGGCGCAGGACGGCCGCCTCCAGCGCCGAGCCGGTCGACAACATCGGGGTCGCCAGGGCGTTGAGCACACGAACCGCCGGCCAGAGCCGGTCCAGCAGTGACTCGGCGAAGACCCGACCGGCCACCCCGGCAACGACTCTCAGCAGCGTGCCGCCGGCAACCCAGGCGACGATCACCGAGCCGGCGTCCACCCCCGCTGGCCGGTACGCTGCGGCCAGGCCGAGGAGGACGAGCAGGCCCAGCCCCGAGGCCGAGGCGTGCACCGCCGTCGCGCGTTCGGTTGGCTCCCACTCCGCCTCGATCTCATCCGCCCGGTCGGGCCGGCCTCGGGCCGCGCAGACGGCCTCCAGGCGGCTCCGGGAGTAGGTCAGTAGGGCCCGGGAAACGAGTACCGCCAGGCCGTGCCAGGCCGCCATGCCCGCGGTCGCCAGGGCGAACACCCCGAGGGTCAGCGCGTTCAACGACCTCCCTCCCGTCCCGACGACCCGTCGGCGTCCCCGGCGTCGGCCTCCCGAGGAGGGGGCGAGACGCCCAGGGCCGAGAGGACCTCGTCCTCCCGGAGTCGCATCCGGGCGCGCTCCGCCTCGGTCGAATCGTCGTAACCGCAAAGGTGGAGCAAGCCATGGACCAAGTACAACGCGAACTCCGCCCCGGGGTCAAGCCCGCGTTCTGCCGCCGACGTCACCGCCATCTCCCCCGAGATGACCAGGTCCCCCGAGAACTCGGGGTCCCCCGGGTCGGACAGCGGGAAGCTGATCACGTCGGTTGGCCAATCGTGTGCCAGGTGCCGACGGTTGACCTCGAGGATCGCGCGGTTGTCGACCAGGGCGATCGACAGCGAGCCCCTTCGGACCCCCTCCAGCTCCAGGACGCGGGCGGCCATCGCTCGCACCGCCTCCGGGGAGAGCCTCAGGTGGTGCTGGGCATCGCTCAGCTCAATCTCCAGGTCGGGAGAGTCGGCGGTGAAGGGGGGAAACGGCATCGGCTCAGGCGGTCCGCTGCTCAGGGTACTTGACCCGACCGTGGTAGATACCAATCAGTGACTTGATGATGCTCTCACGCACCAGAGCGATCTCCCGGAGGGTCAGGTCGCACTGGTCGAACTGGCCGTCGCGCAGCCGCTTGTCGATCAGGTCGGTGACCAGTCCCTCCAGCCGGGAGGGAGCAGGGTCCGACAGCGCCCGACTGGCGCTCTCGGAGGCGTCGGCCATCATCAGGATGGCGGCCTCCTTGGTCTGCGGCTTCGGCCCGGGGTAGCGGAAGGTGCTCTCCAGGATTGTCGGCGCGTCCGGATCGCCGTCGCGACGGCGATTTGCCTCGTGGTAGAAGTACTCGACCAGCGTTGTGCCGTGGTGCTGCTCGATCAGGTCGATGATTCGGGGCGGGAGGCCGTGCTGTCGAGCCAGCTCGGCGCCATCCTTGACGTGGCCGATGATGATCAGGGTGCTCATCGCCGGTGCGAGGTTGGCGTGCCGATTGACGGCTCCGGCGGTTTGGTTCTCCACGAAGTAGTGCGGCTTGAGCATCTTGCCGATGTCGTGGAAGTAGGCCCCGACCCGCACCAGCAGGCCATCGGCGCCGACCTTCTCCGCGGCGGCCTCGGCAATCGTGCCGACGGTGATCGAATGGTTGTGTGTGCCCGGGGCCCTTCGCACCAGTTCCTGCAGCAGGGGGTGGTTCACGTCCCCCAGTTCCAGCAGGCTGATGCCGGTGACGATGCCGAAGCCTCGCTCGACGAACGGCAGGCTGCCGCCGAGCAGGAAGCCGGTCAGCAGCCCCCAGCCGGCCCGGAGGGCGCTGTCGGAGAGGATCAGCTCCGACGGCTGGTCCTGCCAGAGGCCGGCGGCGATCGAGAGGATCGCGTATCCCACCGCGGCCGAGGCGCCGACCAGAATCGGCTTGGTCCGTGTGCGCACCTCGCCAAGCATGAGGATCGCGGTGGCGGTCCCACCAAGCAGCATGATGAAGGAGGCCAGCCCCGTGCCCAATGCCAGGCTCACCAGCAGGCTGGCCCCGACGGTGAAGACCAACGCGGTCAGTGGAGTGTAGGCCACGGCCAAGAGCATCGACGCCAGGGCGATCGGAATGAGTTCGGCCCCCCAAGGCCGTAGGGCCATCAGCCGGGCCAGCCCCAGCGCGACGACCGCCACACCGCAGAACACCGCCACCCGAGTCGGATCCCGGGCGATTCTCGGCTCGTAGCGGTCGAGCGTGGCCCCGATCAGGCCGTAGACGGCGGAGACGATCAGCAAGAATGCGACGACCCTCCCCAATCGGGCCGCCGGCGACATCGCCCGGAGCGTCGCCTCGTAATCGAGGCGGAGCCACTCGAGCTGCTCCTCGGTGATCGTGTCCCCCTTCTCCACGAGCAATTGCCCACGAGAGGAGGTATCGTACCAGTCATCCACCCGAGACCGGGCCAGGGCGCGGGCCTCGTCGGTCAACTGCTTCTCGTAGTGGAGGGTGGTCGTCGCCGCCAGGCGGGAGGAAACCAGTTCGAAGAGCGTCTTGCCCAGCTCTGGAGAGGTGAAGGCGGCCACGAACTCCTCGGCCACCGGGTAGTCGGGCCGCACCAGGCGGTCGGGCAAGACGCGGTCCCGGTTGACGAACAAGCGATCGCCGTCGTCGAGCACGACCTGGATCATCGTCCCCGATTCCTCGTCCAACGGCAGCAGGTCGCGGCCGAGGACGCCGTGGCGGATGATCGGTGCGAAGGCCTCGGCAATCGCGCGCCGAAGGCCCTCGCGACGCTCGGGGGTGTCGCTGGCCTCGCGCAGGTCGTCGAAGATCTCCTCGTTGAGATCCCAGGAGGCGACCACGTCGGCCGGCAGGGCGTCGACCGTGTCTCGCTTGGCGTCGGCGATGGTGGCGATCAGGTCCTCAAGCATTTTCTGAAGCTCGAGGATCGACGCTGGGCTGTTCGAGAAGATCGGCGGTACGCCCTTGGCGGCCTCGTCGCGCATCAGATTGGTCTGCACGGAGTTGTACCGCCGCAGCTCGGGGACGTTGACGCGCAGGTCCCTGGTGGCGCGTTGGCCGACCCGGTACGAGAATGGCGGTCCCGAGCCGCAGACGATCGCGGCGCTGACCAGCGCCGCCACGATCGCCGGCGCCAGGCAGGCCAGCCGCCGGCGCTGCCGGGCGTGGCGTCCCTTGCGGAGGTCGATCAGCTCGGGGCCGCGCAGCTGCGCGCGTGCGACCTTGGGCTTACGTCTGCCGGGCGTCATGGGTGAGCCTCTGCCGGTCTGCCGGCCGGTGCGGCGTCTCGGCCCTCGGTCACGGGTGCTCCGGGGCGGGCCCCGGCTCCGGGGTGGGGGACGGCCCCGGCCCGCCCAACTCCGGGGCGGAGTCGGGGATCGGGGCGGCCATCATGGCTGGCTCGATGGGGGAGCCAGTGCGTTCGTAAGCGTCAACGATCGCCTGCACCAGGGGGTGCCGGATGATGTCCTCCCGGTCGAGCTTCACGACGCCGATCCCCTGGATCCCTTCCAGCCGGGCCACGGCGTCCGAGAGGCCGTTGGGGGTGCCGGGCTCCAGGTCCACCTGGGTGGTGTCCCCGGTGACGACGATCCGGGCGTCGGTCCCCATGCGGGTCAGGAACATCTTCATCTGGCTCACGGTGGCGTTCTGGCCCTCGTCCATGATAATGACCGCCTCATTCAGCGTCCGGCCCCTCATGTAGGCCAGCGGGGCGATCTCGATCAGGTCGTTGCCCATGTAACGCCGCAGTTGATCATAGTCCATCAGGTCGCGCAGCGCGTCGAGCAGCGGGCGGAGGTACGGGTTGATCTTCGCCTCCAGGTCCCCCGGCAGGAAGCCGAGCCGTTCCCCCGCCTCCACCGCCGGCCGAACCAGCACGATCTTCTTAATCTCTCCTCGGCGGAGCATCGCGACGGCGGAGGCCACCGCCAGGTACGTCTTCCCCGTGCCGGCGGGCCCGATGCAGAAGACCAGGGCGTTCTCCTTCAGCGCCTTCAGGTAGCGCGCCTGGCCATCGGTGCGGGCCCGGACCACCCGGCTCCCTTCCCGGATTTCGACCGTCGGGCCCTCCGGCCCGTCTTCGACCGGGGAGACCGCGTGGATCGCATCGCTCACGTCCTGGGCCGAGAGCATCCCCTGCCGCCGGTACCGGCGGCGGAGTCCCTCGAACACTCGGGAGGCGCGGTCCACCCGCTCTGACTCCCCCTCCACCCGGATCTCGCCGTTGCGGGCCAGTACCTTCACGCCCAGGGCGTCACGCACCTGGCGGAGGAACTGGTCCCGGCTGCCGAAGATCGCCAGCTCCTCGTCGTGATCGGCCAGCCGGATCGTCACTGCCTGCATTCAAGACACCGGGGCGCAAACCGACTACGCCGGGAGACATCGCTTCGACCCGCGCACAGTCGACCCCGGTATTATTGGGAACTGGGGTGCGGGAAGGCAACGGCAGCTCCCAAGGAGGATCCCGGCCGCGATCAGGGGGGCCCGAAGATCAGCCAATAGCCGTAGGCCACCGGCCCGGCGAAGAGCAGCGAGTCGAGCACGTCGAGCACCCCGCCGAAGCCCGGCAGGGTGGCCGAGGAGTCCTTGCGCTCGCAGTCCCGCTTGATCATCGACTCCATCAGGTCCCCGAGCTGAGCCGCCGAGCCAACCAGCAGGCCGAAGCCCAGCACCTCGACCCAGCTGAGCACCGGCGTGTTGAACAGCAGCCGGGCCGCCCCGAAAACCGCCCCCGAGGACAGGATCCCCAGGACCATACCCCCGACGGCTCCCTCGACCGTCTTGTTCGGACTGAGCCTCGGCCAGAGCTTGTGCCGGCCCGCCACCCGCCCGGCAAAGTACGCACCCATGTCCGCCCCCTTGGCCGTGGCGACCAACGCCGCCAGCGGCACCAGGCCGCGATACGGGCTCTCCAGCCACCGGAACTGCACAAGGAAGCTTCCCAGCAGGCCGACGTAGGCCACCGCCAGCACCGTGCCGGCGATCGTCGCCATCGTCCCCCCGGGGTGCTCGAATCGAGCGCTCTGGGCGATAAAGGTGAACATCACCACCGCCACGAACGCCCAGAGCGGCCAGGCCAGCGCCTCAACCGCCGCGCCGGGGCGGTCGTCCAGCCCGGTCAGCTCGGCCACGAGGTGGGGCCCCCAGTTCGAGAGCACCACCGCCAACACCCCTCCGATCACCAGCTCGCGATCCGGCCGGGCGCTGGTCTGCTGGAACAGCGAGCTGATCTCCCGAGCCCCCAGCCCCATGACCACCATCATCGCCAGCAGCCAGAGCGGGAACCACGGGGCGAAGTAGATCGTGTCGACGAGCAGCACCAGGACGAACGCCGCCGCCATGGGGATGCCGATCAGCAGCCGGGTCAGCAGCATGGTCGCACCAGGGGTCCTCGCCGATCCGCTCCGACTCGGCGCCCTGCCCGCCGCGAGGCGCCTTCTCCCAATCTAGCCGGCCAGCCGCTTCGCCGCACCGCCCCGCCCCAGCCCGGCTCGATCCCGATCCCGATTCCGATCCCCATCGGGATCGCACCGATCCGAGGCCCTCGAGGGGAACGCGATGGAGCGGGACTGCCGCTTCGCTCGATCCGAAGGCTCTCCGCCGCTCCCTGATCCGACCTCAGACCGCGCCGTTAGACCGCTCCTTCCGTCGGGGACCGGCCGGGGAGGCCGCCGAACTTGCGCGGGCGGCGGGCGTAATCCAGCACGGCTCGCCGCAGATGCTCGGCCCGGAAGTCGGGCCAGAGCACCTCGGTGACGTGCAGTTCGGCGTAGGAGACTTGCCAGAGGAGATAATTGCTCAGCCGCATCTCCCCGGCGGTGCGGATCAACAGATCGGGATCCGGCATGCCGGCGGTCGACAGGTACGAGGAGAAGGCCGCCTCGTCCACCGATCCCGGGTCGATCACCCCGGCGACGGCGTCCCGGGCGAGCCGTCGGGCCGCCTCGGCGATCTCGGCCCGGGCGCCGTAATTGACGGCCAGACAGAGGGTCATCCCCGAATTCCCGGCGGTCATCGCCGCGGTTCGGTCGTATTCCACCAGCACGTCCTCGGGGAGCCCCTCCCGGCGGCCGATCATCGTCAGCCGCACGTTCTGCTCCATGAGCTCCGATCGCTCGACGATCAGGAAGTGCCGCAGCAGCCGGAAGAGGAACCGCAGCTCCCGCTGCGGTCGCTTCCAGTTCTCGCTGGAGAAGCAGTAGAGGGTGAGCTGCCCCAGACCGATGCGGCAGCCCTCCTCGACCACCGCGCGAACGCTTCGGATCCCGTTGCGGTGGCCGAAGATGCGCGGTAGGCCCTGGGCTTCCGCCCAGCGGCCGTTGCCGTCCATGATGATGGCGATGTGCCGGGGACGCTGCGCCGAGGGCAGGTCCTTCGGGTCGATCGTGGGCTGTGTCGATTCCGAGGTCTCAGTCGGCATGCTCACGCCTGAGGTGCTCCTGCCCCGAACCGGGCGGGTGGGAGGGGCGGACTTCGGCTCGATCACGAGGAAGGGAGGCCCTGATCGGTCCAAATTGTTTGCTCCCGGTCGGGCCCAACGGAGACGATCCCGACCGGGATCCCCAATTGCTGCCCGAGGAAGCGGACGTAATCCCGGGCGTTGCCCGGCAGGTCCGACCAACTCCGGGCGCCGGAGAGGTCCTCCGACCAGCCGGGTAGCTCCTCGAAGACCGGCCGGCACTGGGCCAATCGGTCCAGGTGCGCGGGGAAGGCATCGACCCGGCGGCCGGACGGATCCTCGTAGGCGACGGCCACCTTCAGCCGGTCGATGCCGCTGAGCACATCGAGCAGCATCACCGCCAACTCGGTCGAGCCCGACACCCGGGCGGTGTAGCGCGCCGCCACCGCGTCGAACCAGCCGCAACGCCGGGGACGGCCGGTCACGGTGCCGAACTCCTTGCCAACGCGACGGATGCGCTCTCCCGTCTCGTCATGCAACTCGGTGGGGAACGGCCCCTCGCCCACCCGGGTGGTGTAGGCCTTCACCACGCCGATCCAGCGGTCGACGGCCCGGGCGGGCAGCCCCGAGCCGGCCCAGACCCCCGCCGCGCTGCTGTTGGAGCTGGTGACATACGGATAGCTGCCGTGGTCCACGTCCAGCAGCGACCCCTGCGCGCCCTCGAACAAGAGCCGCTTGCCCGCGGCCATGGCCCGGTGGAGCAGATCCGTCGCGTCTCCCACGAACGGCTCCATCCGGGCGGCCAGGGCCAGGTACTCGTCGGCAATCCGATGCGCGTCCAGCGGCTCGAACTCCTTCAGGAAGGCGGCGAGGTACCGATTCTTGAATTCGACCGCTCGGCGGACCTGCTCGCGGAATCGATCCGGGCGGTACAGGTCGGCGATCCGGATGCCGTGGACCCGCCCCACCTTGTCCCGGTAGCACGGGCCGATCCCGCGCCGGGTGGTGCCGAGCTGCTCGGCCGCCTCGCTCGACTCCTCGGTCAGCCGTTCCTCGACCAGGTGGTACGGCATGATCACGTGGGCCCGGTCGCTGATGACCAGACGGCCCGCCACGTCGACCCCCTGGTCCGCCAGTCGTCCAATCTCCTCCAGGAGCGTGGGAGGATGAATGACCAGTCCGTTCCCCAGCACCGAGGTGATGTCCGGCCGGAGGACTCCCGAGGGCAGCAGCGAGAGCTTGTAGGTCTTCCCCCCCGTGACCACGGTGTGGCCCGCGTTGGCTCCCCCCTGGTAGCGAACGACCAGCTCATGCCGGTCGCAGAGGGCGTCGACGATCTTGCCTTTGGCCTCGTCTCCCCACTGCAAGCCGACGACGCACGTCGATGGCACGGACATTCTCCCGTGATTGCCTGGCTGGGTGCCCCGGGTCGTCGAATCCCGGCGATCCAGTCCCGGAGCCGGGCGATCGCCCGGCGGCTCGGTCGATGGCCGGGGATCGACTGGCTCGACTGCCGACATCCAGGATCCCGACTCCGAAGGTCGACCCTGGTTTTCCGCAACCCGATGATTGAAAGGATCATACGATACGGCTCGCGGCCGTCACCGTCAACCCGGCGGGCCGTCTCCGTTCCCGGGGCGGTCAACCCCGCATCAGCTTCCGGAACTCTCCGAAGAGGTGCCCGCTGTCGTGCGGCCCGGCCGATGACTCCGGGTGATACTGCACGGCGAAGACCGGCAGCCGAGCGTGCCGAAGCCCCTCGAGCGTGCCGTCGTAGAGGTTCACATGCGACACCTCCACGTCCTTTGGGAGGCTCCTGGTGTCGACCGCGAAGCCGTGGTTCTGCGTGGTGATCTCGATCTTCCCCGTGCGTTCGTCCCGGACCGGGTGATTGGCCCCCCGGTGGCCGAACTTCAGCTTGAACGTCTTCGCCCCCAGGGCCTGCCCGAGCAACTGGTGCCCCAGGCAGATCCCGAAGATCGGGATGTTCCGCCGTTCCGCCGCCAACTTGACGAGCGTCCGCAGGTCCTCCACCGCCTTCCCCAGCGCCGAGGGGTCCCCAGGGCCGTTGGAGACGAAGATCCCCGCCGGCTCCAGTTCCAGGATCCGCTCCGGAGCCGTCGAGCCCGGGACAATGGTCACCCGGCATCCCGCCTCGACCAGGTAGCGGGGGATGTTCCGCTTCATCCCGAAGTCCAGCGCCACCACGTGGCACCGATCTCCCGGAGCCGCCTCCCCCTCGATCTGAGAGCGCCGGATCAGATCGGCTGATGGGCCCTCGAACCCCGACTCCCATCGGGAGACGGTGTCGGGCATCACGTCCGTCGTCAGATCGCGTCCGACCAGCCCGGGAGAGTTCCTGGCCTTCTCCACAAGGCTCGCGTCGTCCAGGTCCGTCGTCGAGAGGATCCCCTTCATGGCGCCAATCTCCCGGATCCTGCGGACCAGCGCCCTGGTGTCGATCCCCTCCACGCCCGGGATGCCGTGCCGGACCATGTAGCTCGACAGGTCTTCCCGAGACCGATAGTTGCTCGCCAACCCGCTCAGTTCCCGGACGACGAATCCCCGCACCCAGGGGCGGGCGCTCTCCTCGTCCTCGGGGTTCACCCCGTAATTGCCGATCAGCGGGTAGGTCATCGCCACGATCTGGCCGTGGTACGACGGATCGGTCAGGATCTCCTGATACCCCGTCATGCTCGTGTTGAAGACGACCTCGCCGTCGATCTCCCCGGTCGCGCCGAACGACCGCCCGGTGAAGACCGAGCCGTCTTCCAAGGCCAGTTTCGCGATACCCATCTCGGTCGCTTCTCTCCCCGCTCATCCCGGTCTTCTCGTCGAGTCGAATCATCGTATCAGCCCCCCTCCCCAAGAGGCCAGTGGACTTGCCCCTCCTCGACCGCTTCTCCCCGCTCCTCACCGCATTTCGAGGCCCTCCTCCGTGAGATCTGGTCTTCCCAATCCCCAGCCGCCCGGCCACACTCTGGTCATCCCGCCTGGCCACGGATCGGCCGCTTCCGGATCGAGGAGCCCCCCATGGAATCCTTCGTCACGATCGTCTCCGGCCTGCCCCGCTCCGGTACCTCGATGATGATGCGCATGCTGGATGTCGGCGGCCTGCCGGTGATGACCGACGCCGTGCGCGAGGCCGACGTCGACAACCCCCGCGGCTATTACGAGTTCGAGCCCGCCAAGAAGACCAAGGACGACCCCTCCTGGCTGGAACAGGCCGAAGGCAAGGCCGTCAAGATGGTCTACCAGCTCCTCTACGACCTCCCGTCCAACCGCCGATACCGCGTACTCTTCATGAGACGCGCCATGGAGGAGGTCCTCGCCTCCCAGCGCAAGATGCTCTCCCGCCTCGGCCGCGACGACGGAGGGATCCCCGACGAGAAGATGGCCGCCCTCTTCCGCTCCCAGCTCTCCAAGTTCGAGGCCTGGGCCGCCAACCAGCCCCACCTGTCGCTCCTCGACGTCGACTACAACCGGATGGTTTCCGACCCGATCCCCCTCCTCGCCTCCATCAACGACTTCCTCGGCGGCATCCTCGACACCACCGCCATGGCCGCCGTCGTTGAGCCCGACCTCTACCGCAACCGCGCCGACCGCTCCTGACCGCTCCTCCTGGTCGCCTCATCGCCCCCCAGATCGCTTGACCGTCCTCCATAATTCTCTGAGGACGCCCCGATCTCCCGCTCCCCTCCCTGTGGAGAGAGGGCCGGAGTCAGGGGCCCTCTGCCCGTCCCGGACACTTCGATCGTTCCGACCGAGCAATCCGGGACGGGGCTGAACGCTCTCATCGGAATCCCGGAGCGTTTCATCCCTCCAGGACCCGGTCCGGATGCGCGCCGGGGATCGACCCGAGGCCCACCGGCACCAGAACCGGAGCGGGCCGGAACCGCAGCGCGACCGACGAGGCCCTCCCATGCCCTCGACCGCCGAGCCCCGGGCCGCCTCCCCCGACTCCGCCAGGGCGGAGACGCCGATCGCCTTCTACGACGGCGAATGCGGCCTCTGCAACCGTTTCGTCCAGTTCGTCCTGGACCACGACCCCGACGGTCGCATCCTCCTGGCCCCCCTGCAGGGGAGCACCTTCCGAGACCGCTGCCCCGACCAGGCCCCCCCCGACCTCTCCACCGTGCTGCTGCTCGACGGCGGCCGGCTCTACGACCGTTCCTCCGCCGTGCTCCGCGTTCTGAGAATCCTCCGGTTCCCGTACTCCCTCCTCGCCCGCCTCGCGCTGGTCGTCCCCCGTCCCCTGCGCGACCTCTCCTACGACCTCGTCGCCCGCCGCCGATACCGCTGGTTCGGCCGAGCCGAGGCCTGCCGACTCCCCACTCCCCGGGAGCGGGCTCGGCTCCTGCCCTGAGCTCCCTGCGCATTTGAGAGGGGGGAGAAGGCCATGTTCGGGCCGGATCGGGTCTGGTACGTTGCCCCGATCCCGACCCAACTCTCCCCCATCGTGCGAAGATCATGAATCAGCCTCCGTTGAAGTCCGCCCTGATCGGCGAGTTCCTGGGCACCGCGCTGCTCGTCCTGCTTGGAGACGGGGTCGTCGCCTCCGTGGTCCTGCTGGGCAAGCAGGCCGACTGGATCGTCATCACGACCGGCTGGGGCCTGGCCGTGATGCTCGGCGTCTCCCTCAGCGGCCGGCTCAGCGGAGGCCACATCAACCCGGCGGTCACCCTGGCGCTGGCCTCCCGAGGGCAGTTCCCCTGGCCCCGGGTCCCCGCGTACTGGGCGGCCCAGCTCGCCGGCGCCTTCGTCGGGGCGCTGCTCGTCTACGTCGACTACGCCGAGGCCTTCCGAGCCTTCGAGTCGGAGAACGGGATCACCCGGGGCGTTCTCGTCGACGGCCGCCTCGCCGGTCCGGCCGCTGGCGGAGCCGGCGTCTTCTTCACCACCCCGGCCTTCGACGTCTCCTGGCGAAGCCTCTTCAGCGAGATCCTCGGCACCTTCGTCCTCCTGCTCGGCGTCCGCACTCTATCCGATCGCCGTAACGTCCACTTCCGCGATTACTTCGAGCCCCTGCTCAACGGCCTGCTCGTCTTCGCCATCGGACTCTCACTCGGCGGCCTGACCGGCTACGCCATCAACCCCGCCCGCGATCTCGGCCCTCGCCTCGCCGCCTCCCTCCTCGGCTGGGGCCCCGCCGTCTTCCGGACGCACGACGCCTCCTTCTGGATCCCCATCGTCGGCCCCCTCATCGGGGGTGTTCTGGGCATCCTCGCCTACGACCTGCTGGTCCACCCCCACCTTCCCGAGGAGTCGGAGCCCGCCCCCGCCGGCCGCATCGTGTCCTGACCGGCCCCGGATACGTCCCGTCGACAGGGACGAGACGTTCCATCAAGACGACGCGACGCAATACAGAACAAAGCAATACAGAACAAAAAAAAAACAGATAAAAACACGGAGGGGGAGGCGGGCGATGGCCCGCACTCACCGGATCCGTCTTCGGACTCGCTCCCCGGCCGGTGGCGGAAACCGATCCGACTCCCCGGCATCCCTCTTCAGGGGCTCCGCGTCGAGGGCCAGGCCCGGCGATCGGAACGCCGGGCGGCACGTCCCTGGAGCGTCGTTCCGCTCGCAGGGACCTCCTCCCTCCTCGTCCGAAGAGACGAGGGGGACGTCGCCACCGGTTCCTGCCGGGGCGACGGCTCTGCCGGATCGCGTCCGTTTCCGTCCTCCAGGGGGTGATCTCGGCGCCACTCCGGGGGCCCCTGAGGAGTCGCCCGCCCGGAACCCGAGCCGACGTGCGCCCATCTCGATGATCCGATCGACCGTGGGTTCCCCGGTGCGTTGTGTTTCCCTGTGTCCGGGCCGACAATGGGGCGATCCGGGAGCCGCTCCCCCGTCGGCGGAGACGGGGCCCCGGGCGGCGGAACGAGGGGGCGGGATCGAGGATGATCGTCACCGAGGGGTTGACCAAGTCTTACGGCAAGTTCCCGGCCGTCCGGGACGTGTCGATGGAGGTCAGGAGCGGCGAGGTCTTCGGCCTGCTGGGACCGAACGGATCGGGCAAGACGACAACGATCCGCATGATCCTCGGCCTGCTGAGGCCGTCGAGCGGCTCCGCCGCGGTCGCCGGTTTCGATTGCTGGCGGGAGAGCCTGCAGGTGCGCCGCCGCGTCTCCTACTTGCCAGGAGAGGTCCGCCTGCCGGGCGCGGCCCGGGGATACCAGCTGCTGAAATACCTCAACGCGCTCCGGGGCGGGGTCGGGCTGGACCGGGCCGTCGCCCTGGCCGAGCGAGTCATGGGGCTGGACCTGAGCAAGAAGGTCCGCACTTTCTCCACCGGCATGAAGCAGAAGCTCGCCCTGGCGCAGGCGTTCGCCGACCCGGTCGACGTGCTGATCCTCGACGAGCCGACCTCGGCCCTCGACCCATCGGCCCGCAACATCGTCCTCGGGCTCGTCGCCGAGGCGAGGAAGGCCGGCCAGACGGTCATCTTCTCCGGCCACGTCCTCTCGGAGGTCGAACAGGTCGCCGACCGCGTCGCCATCATGCGGCGCGGCCGGCTGATGCACGTGGAAGACATGCACGAGCGCCGGCGCAACCTCCGCCTGCTGCTTCTCCGCTTCCAGGGGACCCCGCCGGAATCGCTCCCTGAGGAGCTGCAGCTCTCGGTCCGAGAGCGCAACGGAGAGGTCCTCTTCCTCGAGCATCGAGGGGCCGTCGGCCCGCTGCTCTCCTGGCTCCATTCCCAGCCGGTGGCCGACCTGGCGATCGGCACCGAGGATCTCCGCACCCTCTACGACCGCTACCACGGACCCAACGCCGAGGCCGATGCCGAGGACCGCCGATGACCGTGCTTACAATTGCCCGCCGGCAGCTCGGCGAGACGCGGTGGTCGCTCCTGTTCTCGGCCGCGGCCTTCTTCGGGCTCGCCCTGCTCTGGAACTGGGGCATCTCCGAGTATCAGTTCCGGGAAGAGACCCCCGAGGAGTCCCCTCCCGCCGCCCCCTCGGCCGAGGTCAACGATGGCGACGCCTCGCCGACCGAAGAGCCGACGGATGACGCCTCGCGCCGACGTCGACGGAGAGGACGTCCCGGCCCCCAGGTCTACGTCGCGTTCGGTGTTCCGGGCGATCGCGTCCTCGGCCTGCCCCCCGACCAGACACCCACCCTGCTCATGCAGGTGGCAATGGCCAATCACCCGCTCGTCTTTCTCGTCGTGCTCGGCTGGGGGATCGGCCGCGCCTCGGCGGCGGTGGCCGGCGAGATCGAACGCGGCACGCTCGACCTGACCCTCTCCCGTCCTGTCCGCCGGTCGACCTACATGCTGGCGCAGCTCCTTGCCGCCGTTGTCGTCTTCGGCGTGCTCGGCCTGTCGATCGCCGCCGGGCACCTCGTCTCCGACCAATTCTTCCGGCTGAACGAGCCCCCTTCGCCTGCGGACTACCTGCCGATGGTCGCCTCGCTCGCGGCCCTCGGGCTGGCGGTCTTCGGCTATACGCTGCCGATTTCCGCCAGCGACCTGTCCCGGGCCCGCGCCGGCATCATCGGTCTGGGAATCACACTCGCCGGCATCGCCGCCCTCATCTTCGCCCGTCAGTACGAAGACTACGAGTGGACGGCCGACCTCTCCGTCTTCCAGTACTACGCCCCTGTGGGCATCACCCTGGAGGGCTCGAGCGAGCAGTATACCGACCTCTCGATCCTCCTCGGCATCTTTGCCGCCGGAGGGCTGCTCGCCCTGCTCGCCTTCTCCCGCCGCGACCTACCCAGCAACAGCGGCTAACCGCTCCACCCCTCAATGACCGGAGGAACGCGACGATGCCCCGGACGCCGGCCCTGCTGCTCATCCCCCTCGCCGTCCTCGCCTCGACGACGGCCCGATCGGCCGACGACCCACCCCTGGCCGAGTATTTCCTGGCCGAGGTCGACCGGATCACCACCGAGCCGCTGCTTGGCATCGACTCGCTCGATCAGTGGCAGGCCCGCCGCCCTGAGCTCCAGCGCCGGCTTCGCTCGATGATCGGCCTCGACCCGATACCCGAGCGGACCGACCTGAAGGTCGAGATCCGAGGCACGGTCGAGCGTCCCGACTTCGTCGTCGAACGCCTGCTCTACCAGTCTTCCCCCGGACTGTACGTCACCGCGAACCTCTACCGGCCGAAGCAGGTTGACGGGAAGCTCCCGGCCGTCCTCTATGTCTGTGGTCACGCCAGTGTGGTCCAGGACGGCGTGATCTACGGGTGCAAGGCCCATTATCAGCACCACGCCGCGTGGTACGCCGCCAACGGCTACGTCTGCCTCGTGGTCGACACCCTCCAGCTCGGCGAGATCCCCGGCCTGCACCACGGCACCTACCGCGAGGGGAAATGGTGGTGGCAGTCGCTCGGCTACACCCCCACCGGGATCGAGGTCTGGAACGCCATCCGAGCCGTCGATTACTTGCAGTCCCGCCCCGAGGTCGACCCCGATCGCATCGGGGTCAGCGGCCGATCCGGCGGGGGGGCGATCTCCTGGTACCTCGGCGCCGTCGACGACCGCCTCGCCGCGGTCATCCCCGTGGCCGGCATCACCGACCTGCACGACCACCTTGTCGAGGGCGGCCCCACCGGCGACTACCCCAATGGAGTCGTCGAGGGGCACTGCGACTGCATGTACCTCGTCAACACCGACCGCTGGGACTTCGACGTGGTCGCCGCCCTGGTCGCCCCCAAGCCCCTGCTGGTCGAGAACACCGACCGCGACCCCATCTTCCCCGAGGCCGGCGTCCGCCGCATCTATGAGCAATTACAAAAGGTCTACTCCTGGTACGACGCCTCCGACCGCCTCGGCCTTGTCGTCGGCGAGGGAGGCCACCAGGATACCGAGGAGATCCGCCACCCTTCCTATGCCTTCATGAACACCTGGCTCAAGGGTGAGCCGACCGACCCTGCCGACATCGACGAGCCCGACCGCCACGTGCCCATCGAATTGCTCAAAGTGCTCGAACCCGACGAGCCCATCCCCGCCGATTCCCGCAACGCCTCCATCGACGAGTCGTTCGTCCCCGCCGCCGAGCCCCCTCCCGTCCCCGCCACCGAATCGGAATGGCAGATCCTCCGGGATCGCTGGATGTCCCTCCTCCGCACCGAGGTCTTCGCCGGCTGGCCCGACGAGGACGCCGCCGGTCCCCTCGACGCGGAGATCGCCTTCGAGCGTGAGGTTCCCGTCCTTGATCGCCGCGCCCGGGCGATCGACTTCACCGCCCAACCCGGCATCCGCCTTCGCGCCTACCTCACCTGGCCCGCCAATCAGGATGCCCCCGCCGGCCCGGCCCGCGTGCTCGTCCTCGGCGAGGACTCCTGGGACGACCTCCTCCCTTGGGTCGAGCTCATCGAGGGCCGAGCCGACGACGCTCAACAGGACGAACTCCGCCAGCTCCTGGCCCGGATCGAGGACCCGCAGTCTCCCCAGGAGATCCTGAGCGAGCATCCCTTCCTCTTCCTGCTCGCCGCCGCCGCCGACCCCGGCCCGCTGGCAATCGTCCTCCCTCGAGGGGTCGGACCCTCCTCGTGGGAGGACGGCCGGCAGGACACCCACATCCGTCGCCGCTTCGCCCTCCTCGGCCAGACGCTTGACGGCATGCGTGCGTTCGATGTCCGCCGCGCTCTCGGCGCCCTCGCCTCCCCCGAGGCCGGCCTCGGAGCCGAGTCCCCCCGGTTCGTGCTCTACGCCCGGGGCGAGGCCGTGCCAGTCGCCCTCTGGGCCGCTGTCTTCGAGCCCGAGGATTCGGTCGTGATGGTCGCGCTCTTCGACCCGCCCTCCTCGATCCGGGACGGGCCCGCCTTCCTCAACCTTTCCCGGGTGCTCGACCCGCCCCAGGCCGTCGCGCTGCTCGGCCCTCGTCTCGTCCTGATCCAAGGCGACGAGCCCGGTGCATATTCCTGGGTCATCGAGGCCGCCCGATCGCTCGGGACCGGACTCCTCCCCCGGATCGTCGGCCTCGAAGCGCCCTGACGGCGGCCACCCTGAGGGATCGTCCCGTTCAGCCTCCGTCGGCCCGGGGCGATCCCAGTTCCCGAACGCTCAGGTCCTTGAACTCCACCCGGCCATCGTGGCACTGCAAGCCGATCCGGCCGGCGGTCCGCTTCAGGCCGGTATGCTCCTCCTCCAGCTCGGGATGCTGATCGAGCCGGTCGTCAACGACCGTCGCCCCGTTCAGGAGGATCGCCAGGCGGGGGCCTTCCAGTCGGATTGCCAGGTCGTTCCACTCGCCGACCGGCTTCAGGTGGCCGGGCTCGGCCGGGGCGACGTGGTAGAGCGAACCGCAGCGCTGCCAAGGCTGGATCGAGGCGTATCTCGGATGCGGGTCGTCGAGGATCTGGATCTCCATCCCGGTCCGGGAGATATGTGAGGTATCCGCCGGAGCCCTCAGGTAGACTCCCGAGTTGCTCCCCGGCTCGACGATCCGGAACCGGAGCCTCAATTCGAAGTCGCCGTAGTCCCTCCTCGTGCCGATCCAGCCGCCTCCCTCGCCATCCATCACGATCGCGCCGTCCTCGACCCGCCACGCTTCCGGATTCCGGCCGCCGAAGCGTTCCCAGCCGTCGAGCGAGACGCCGTCGAAGAGGGGCAGGAGACCGGCGTCCCCCTCCTGGACCGATGTTGGTGCGTCGTCGCCGCCGAGCAGGGCGACGGCGATCAGGCAGGGCAGCGCGGGGCTCATCATGGGACGCGGTCCTCCGAGGGCCTCCGGGCGAGGCGAGGTCGCCCGTCGGCTTCGCGATGGCGGGAACCGTGGCTCGACTCGACGGAGCAAACGGCGTCATCCCGAGGGAGATGAACGCTGAATGATGCCGGAGCGCCCCCGCCCGGCACAATCCCCGAGTCCGGCTCCCTCTCCCGATCATCCGGCAATCGGCATCCGGCTCCCTCGCCCCCGGACGGACGCTCCCTCGCCGCCTCAGGTCGATCCCCACGGCCGAACAATCGCCGCCGCCTCGAGACTCGGATCGTCCAGATCGGTGACCCGGAATCTCAGGCCCGGCTCGACCGGCACGGGCAGCGCGAGCTTGAACCGGATGCAGGTGCAGTCCCGCTCGCTCAGCGACGCTAGTGGATGCCTTCGGATGACGGTCGCCTCCACGTCCGCCGTCCGGATGTGGACGGCCCAGGCCGATCCTTCCACGCAACGCGCCAGGAACTCGTCGATCCGGTTTGGATCGCTCACTGTGACCAGCGCATCCACTCGGTCGACTTCCCTCGCGTCGGGGTCGCTGTTCCCGGGCATCAGTCGCTCTCCCGTGCAAGGGACTGGGGGCAGGGTCGGGGACGGGATGCGGTCGATCAGCCGGCTTCCCGCTTCAGCCATCCGGCATGCCGGCCCCCCCCTCGACCCATTCTCCCCTCAGGCCGCTCACCCTCCACCGTGGGACCGCTGCGCGATCGCCGCCGCGTACGAAACGAGGTCGCCCCCCGATCGAGCGAACCGGGCCAGGAGATCGGGGCGATCCGCTTCCCGGCAGAGCTGCACGAGCCCCGGGCAGAGGAGCATGGTTTCCGGCACTCCTCGGAGGTGCTCCGCGGCCAGCGGGATGGCCTCCTCGCGGCGGCCGAGACGATCGAGCAGGCGAACGAGGATCTGGGCCGGCAGCGTGGCGGCCAGGTCGTTGCCGTGGGAGCCCGGCGCCGAGAGCTTGGCGCGGAAGTGGGCGACGGCGGCGTCCTCGTCCTCGCCAAGCAGCGCCCGCAGATAAATCGCATGGTCCTCGTACAGGAGTTCGAACGGCGGGTCCCCCTCATACCGGTGCCGGTCGCTGAGGCGACGGCCGTACTCGGTCAAGGAGACCGCCAGCCGAATCGTCTCCGGGTCGCGGAGCAGGGGGGACATGCGGACAACGGCCGCCAGGTGAGACGTATCGATGTGATACGAGTCGTCGTCGAACAGCCAGTCGTTCCCCTCCAGCAGCTCCGGGATCGACGCCGACTCCGGCGGTTCCGGGCGTCCGGAACGGCTGATCTCGACGCGCAGGCTGTACCGGAGCTGGTCATGCAGGTGTCGGACCAGCCGGTCGGCGCAGGGGGCTCGGATCTCCTCATCCGGCGGGAGCTGCTCGAACGCGGTGATCGCCGAGCACGGCCCGTAGGACTCCAGGACCAGCTCGAACCCCCGGCGGGGGTTGACCCCGTGCTGCAGGGCCAGTTCCATGAGGTTCCCCAGCACCTGGGCGTCGGTGGCGGCCGGGTCGACCGCCTCGATCGCCTCGGCCACGGGCTCCTTCTCGCCGATGGCCCGGAAGTACGGCCAGCAGCCCAGGATGTCCCCGGCTTCCAGGCGCTTCCGCCCCACGGCGCGCAGGGCCTCGATGTAGCGATCCTCATACCGCGATCGCTGCGGCTCGGGCAGGCCCGAAAGCCCGCTCGGGGGCAGGGCGGGCAGGCCCAGCTCCAGCCGGGCCTTCAGCAAGAGGGCGTCGAGCAGCGCCCTCGGGTCGTCGCCCGAATCCAGCCGAGCGATGAGCCGATCGGCCGCGGCGATCGGGCCTCCCTCGGCGAGGGCCCGGTCAAGCTCCTCGAACACGAGATCGTCATCGACCCGGTCCTTGAGCGTCGCGTCGTTCATCGGTCCTCAGGGGCTTTCGGTTCGCGGTTCCGGGGCGATTGGTCGTCGATCCCTCCATTGTCCCCGCCCTCGGCGGAGGATGGCAAGGTGGTCGGGCCGTCGGGATCGGATCGGGCATCGATCCCTCCGAATCGGATGGCCGACGGATGGGAGGCCCACCCCGATCCCGGGCCCCGTCTCTCCTCCCCTGGGTCTTCGAGGGAATGCCCTCCCCGCTCTACTCCGCGTCCGCCTTCCTCGGGTCCGGCGCCGAGAGGGGGGCTCCCGGCGGATCGGCATCGAGCCGGGCCCCTTCGGAACGCTTCCAGGTGTCCCAGCAGCGGTGGTTGTAGCAGTCCACCAGCGTCTGGCAGATCTCGTCGAGGGAGTCGGTCACGATCAGCAGATTCAGGTCCTCGGGCGAGATGAGCCCCTCGGCGAGCATCGTCGATTCGATCCAGTCGAGCATCCCGCGCCAGTAATTCGAGCCGTAGAGGACGATCGGGAAGCGGCTGATCTTGCGGGTCTGTACCAGGGTGAGGGCCTCGAACAGCTCGTCCAGTGTGCCGAAGCCGCCTGGGAAGATCACGAACCCCTCGGTGTACTTCACGAACATCGTCTTGCGGACGAAGAAGTATCGGAAGTTGACCGCGAGGTTCGCATACGGGTTGCCCTGCTGCTCGAACGGCAGCTCGATGTTGCAGCCGATCGACAGCCCGTCGGCCTCCGAGGCCCCCCGGTTGGCCGCCTCCATGATGCCCGGGCCCCCCCCCGTAATGACGGCAAAGCCGGTGGCGGCCAGGCGACGCCCCAGCTCTCTGGCCGCCTCGTACCAGGGGTGGCCCTCGGCAATCCGGGCCGAGCCGAAGACGGCGACCGCCGCCCCGACCTCCGCCAGGGCGTTGAACCCCATCACGAACTCCCCCTGAATGCGGAGCACCCGCCAAGGGTCGGTGTGGGTGAACCGCCCTTGCTCGGGGGCGATGGGGGAGGGGGCCTCGGGCCTCGGATGGTTCAGCAGCTCCTCATCCTCGGTCGGCCTCCGGTGCCTCTGGGCGCGGGAGTGCCGCTCCCGAAGCGAAGCCAGGTCGGGCGGCCCCCCGCCCTCGGGCCCAACCGGCGGCATGCCGATCGGATCGACACGCCCGCCGTCGTGAATCTGTCTGTCCGGGACCTCCTCGCGATCGCGGCGGCTCATACGTCGTCTCCGTCGCCCCGGGCGCCGGGGCTCCCCTGAGTGTTGGATCCGCCCCCTCCGGGCCGATCGGCCCCGGGGCCTCGCCCTCTCGGAATCATACGCGGGCCGGGCGTCCGCGTCCCCGGGCGCCGCAAATCCAACCCAATAAAGACATCTAAAAAACATACGACCGTTGAAGGCAAGGCGTCGTCGAGTCTCCCCCGCCCCACTCCCACGCCGGGAAAACGCGAGTCGGGCTCAACTCCTCCCAGACCTTACGCTTGCGTCCCCCGCTTCGACCCCGCCGCAACCGCCCTCCCGCCGCACCCGCCGGAGATGGCTTGACGCCGCCTGGCCCGACCATCAGGATGAACCGATCGCCGGACGAGGGGCCCCTGGCCCCCCCCCGGCCCCCTCCGACGACTCCGTGGAGCTACAGACCATGCGGTCGACGATCGGGATCGGATGCCTCGTGCTCGCCCTTGCCGGGACGAGCTTCGCCCAGTACGGGGACCTCGGCGACCTGGACGTTGCCCGACCCGAGGACCGACAGGACGTCTCGCCCACGCCTCCTCCCGAGGGGGCCATCGTGCTGTTCGACGGCACCAGCCTCGACCACTGGGTCCAGATCGACGGCCAGCCCCCGGCCTGGCAGCTCGTTGAAGGAGGCGCGATGCAGGCCCCCGCCCGCGGCGGCGAGTTCGGTATCATGACACACCAGCGCTTCGGCGGCCGCTACAAGCTTCATGTCGAGTTCCGGGTCCCCTACATGCCCGACGAATCCGGCCAGGGACGAGGCAACAGCGGCGTCTACAATCAGGGTCGCTACGAGGTCCAGGTGCTTGACAGCTACGGCATCTCCGATCCCCAATCCAACGACTGCGGCGCGATCTACGAGGTGGCCGCCCCGCTCGTCAACGCCTGCAAGGCGCCGACCGTCTGGCAAAGCTACGACATCGACTTCCGCGCCCCCGTCTTCCGGAACGGCGAGAAGGTCGAGCCCGCCCGGATCACCGTCTACCAGAACGGCACGCTGATCCAGGACGACGTGGCCATCCCGGTCGACAACACCCGGGCCGGCCTCGGCGGCGACCCCAGCACCCCCGGCCCGCTCCACCTGCAGGATCACACGAACCCGGTCCAGTATCGAAATATCTGGCTCCTGCCGATCGACGATTGACGCCGATCACCAGGGGAACCCCGGGATTGATGCATGCCCATGAGCGCGGCCCTGGACCACGTCCCGACCGACCCGGCCGACGCCTCCCGAGTCGACTCGACCCGGCCGACGCCCGGCACGATCGTCGTCCCTGCCCGTCGCGACCCCGCGTCGGGACCGACCCGCCGGCCTCGGCCGGCCCCCTCGTCCGACGTCCGCCCTGGCCCCCTTCCGTCCGACCTCGCCCCCCGTGCCGAGGCCGGAGCCGAGCCCGATCGCCCGGCACCAGGGGGGCGGGCCGATCGACACCCGTAGGCCTCGGAGCCGTCCCCCGAACCCATCCGCTTCGACGATTCCCGCCCTCCCACTCCGGGGAGGTTGACTTCCGGACTCGAGGGGGCTCCCAGCCAATCGCGACCCGGATGTTCGGATCATCGACGACGTCTCGAACCGCAACGCAACCCGTCCGGATCCGTCTTTCCCAGTGAACTCCGAACAACCCGAACCGGAGACTCGTCCCCACGACGAGGCCCCGGCTGGGCCCGATCGCGTCGCCCCGGCCCCCGGATCGAGCCCTCCCGAACGGTCGGCAAGGCCCACGAACGGGCCTCCGCAGGACCGGTCCTGGAGGGATCACCGGCCCCCGGATCCCGCCCGCCAGAGGTCCTCTCGCGCGACCAATGGCAGGACGGCGAATTGGCCGGCGATCGGACCGGCGGATCGGAGCGATCGAGTGGTTCCTCCCGGCCCGATGATGGAGAAGACCCAGATGACCAGCGATGAGCACCGAGGGTTGAGTCGCCGTCGATTCCTCGGCCGGGCCGCCGGCCTGGGGGCCTCGGCCTGGGCCTTTCCCGCCCTCGTCCCGGCCCGAGCCTTCGGCGCCGCCGATCGAGTCCGCGTTGGCTTCATCGGGGTCCGCAACCAGGGGACGAACAATCTCAAGGCCCTCCTCTCCCGAGACGACGCCGAGGTGGCCGCACTCTGTGACGTCGACCGGGACGTGCTCGCCGCCGCCTCGAATCTCGTCTCCGACCGCCTCGGCCGGGTTGTCCCCTCGTTCCACGACTATCGGGAATTGCTCGACCGACCCGACATCGACGCGGTGCTCATCACCACCCCCGACCACTGGCATGCCCTGCCCACCGTCCACGCCTGCCAGGCGGGCAAGGACGTCTACTGCGAAAAGCCCCTGAGCCTGACGGTGGCCGAGGGCCGCACCATGGCCACCGCCGCCCGGACACACGACCGGGTCGTGCAGACCGGCTCTCAGCAGCGCTCCGCTCCCGAGTTCCGCCGCGCCGCCGAGGCCGTCCGCAACGGCCGCCTCGGGACCATCCGATCGATCACCGTCGGTCTGCCCGGCGTCAACTTCGACGGCCCCGCCGTCCCCGACGCGGAGCCTCCCGCCGCCCTCGACTACAATTTCTGGCTCGGGCCCGCCCCCGACCGGCCGTACAACCCCAAGCAGGTCCACTACCTCTTCCGATTCTTCTGGCCCTACTCCGGCGGCCAGATGACCAACTTCGGGGCCCACCACCTCGACATCGTCCAGTGGGCCCTTGGCCGGGATGACTCCGGCCCGGTTCACGTCGAGCCGGTTTCGGTCGAGTACCACCCCGAGGGATGGTATGAGGTGCCCCGGACAAGCGAAGTCGTTTACACGTATGACGACGGCGTCCGGGTGCGCTGTCGCCAGGGGCTGGGCGACCCCAGCGGCATCCGCTTTGAAGGAACCGAGGGCTCGATCTTCGTCGCCCGGGGCCGGCTCCAGGCCGACCCGGAGGAGCTGCTCTCCGAGCCCAGCGGTCCGGACGCCGTCCGCCTGGAGGAGAGTCGCGACCACCACCAGAACTGGATCGATTGCATCCGAGAGCGACGCCGACCGATTTGCGACGTCGAGGTCGGGCACCGCTCGGCGACCCTCTGCCACCTGGGGAATATCGCCGCCCGGCTCGGTCGTTCGATCCGATGGGATCCCGATCGAGAGACGATTCCTGGTGACTCGGAGGCCGGAGCGATGCTCTCCCGGCCCTACCGGAAGCCCTGGGCGCTGGACATCTGATCGCTCGGCCCCGTCGAGATCAAGCGCATCGGCCCGGCCGGTGGCGAGCCAGTGGGTCGGCCCCGGGCCTGGAATACGGTTTGTTGAAGAAGCATCGGCGCCCGAATTGGGTGCCGAAGGGAGGAGAGCGTCCGTGGCGAGCGAAATCGAACGGCCGTCGAGCGGGGTCCGGTTCCCCCGGCGGGTCGGGTCTCATCGGTCGCGACAGGGCGGGTGGCCGGTCCCGGGGATCGCTGGGAGCGGGGCTCACCGCCACCCTCGGCGCCGGCCGATGGATGACGACACGTCGCGCGGGTTGGGCCGCGATCGCGAGGCACGCCATGTCTGACTCGGACACTGACACCGGGAGGCGGGGGGCCTCCAATCCGGCCCTCTCCCGGAGCCATCGGGAGTCGGCCTGCCTCCGCTCCCATGCCGGCGCACTGCCGACGGTCCCCGAGGGCCGGCCCGTCCCGACCGAAGCCGATCCAAACCCCCTCGCCCCGGCGAGGGGGGGACGCAAGGAGCCAATCCGCATGCCGCTGTCGACCAACCTCGACCGGGTCCGAGGAACCCTGCTCGGCCTGGCCGTCGGCGACGCCCTGGGGGCCCCGCTCGAGGGGCTCAGCCCCCAGCAAATCCGGGCTCACTACGGCACGGTCGTCGACTACGTCGATGGCGTCCGCGCCTGGAAGCGCAAGCCCTATCGCTGGCGATTGCCCGGGCTCTACACCGATGACACCCAGCAGGCCCTCGCCCTCTGCGACGTGATTCTCCGTTGCGGCACCGTCGACCCCGATTGCCTGGCCGCCCTCTACCTCGCCCTGGCCACGCCGCGCAACGGCCATGCCGGCGCCCACCGTGGGGTCGGCCGGAGCTTCCGCCAGGTGCTCGAGGAGCTCGAGCGCGGCCGGCCCCCGCTGGAATGCGGGCAAGACTCCGCCGGCATCGGCGCCGCCATGCGGATCGCCCCGGTCGCCATCGCCTTCTTCAACGACACCGACGGCCTTTTCGAGGCCGTGATGGCCGCCAGCCTGATGACCCACCGCGACATCCGCAGTCTCGCCGGTGCCATGGCCGTCGTCTCGGCCGTGCGCCGTCTGCTCGGCGGCGAGGAGAAGTCCCCCAGCCTCCTCTTCCGAGTCGCCGGGGATGTCGCCCTCGCCGAACGCAGGATCGCCGAGTGCCTCGCTCATGCCGTCGACTCGATCCCCGAGTACGGCCGAAGCCTCTCCCGCGCCATCGCCAATGTTGAACCCCTGCTGGAGCTCTCCCGGGCCGACGCCCACCACGCTCTGATCGACGAGGCCAACGCCCACGGCGCCCGGCCCTCCTGCAAGCGGCCGACCATGGGCTTTCCCCCCGCCTGCATCCCGACCTGCCTCTATGTCCTGCTGACGACCGACACCTTCGAGGAGGCCCTCACCGAGGTCGTCAACCTCGGCGGAGACGCCGACTCCGCCGGCGCCATCCTCGGCGCCATGGCCGGCGCCCACTTCGGCGTCGATGCCATCCCCGAGCGCTGGCTCGAAGGGCTCCACAATCGCGTGGGCATTGAGCGCCGCGCCGAGGCGCTCGCTGTCGGGCCGGACGCCGTCCTCGAGATTCCCGACCTCGTCGAGACGGAACGTGCGCTCAGCGCTCTCGAACACTCCAGTCGGGAGAGCTTCAAGGCCCCTCCCTCACCCAATGCCGGCTCCCAGTTCACCCCCCGTACCGACTAAGTCTGCTCGGGGGGGCCCCTCGGGCCCCCCGCCGTCACCCGCCTCCCGCCATCCCCCTGAGCTCTCCCCGGCCCGGCTCCTCCGCCGCACCAGCTCCCACTCCGCCCCACTCGGATCTTCCCCCCTGGTCCCGCGACTTTTCCGGGCCAATCGCGTGGGATAGAATTCCTGCGACAACCCCGCGGATCAGGCCGAGGGTGCCGTGCCATGCCCACCACGATGACCGACCCGATCGTCCGCCGCCTCCTCGAGGCCGAAGGGTTCCTCGAGCTGGGGATGCCCTCCCATGCGCTGGAGATCCTCCAGTCGCGCAGCGAGTGGGCCACCGTCCAGTTCGAGGCCAGCTACCTGACGGGTGAGGCGCTCCGCGAACTGGGGAGGTATCGCGAGGCCCTGGCCGCCCTGGACGTCGCGGCCAAACTCCGACCCGATTCCCTGCACGTCGCGATTGCCCAGGGCTGGTGCTACAAGCGGACCCACCGGCTCGCCCAGGCGATCGACGCCCTCGACCGCGCCCGCCGCCACCACCCCGACAACGCCCTGATCCGCTACAATCTCGCCTGCTACTGGAGCCTCGCGGGCGACCCGGTCAAGTGCCTAGAGGAGCTTCGAGCCGCCCTGGCGATCGCCCCCCACTACCGGGCGATGATCGACTCCGAGCCCGACTTCGACCCCGTTCGCTCCAATCCGAGCTTCCGCCGCCTCGTCCTCGGCCCGTCTCGATCCGGGTGATTCCGGGTTCCCGACGCGAATCGGCGGGACGCCATCGGCTGACCTTCCCGACAGGTCGTCGTGAGCGTCAGCGACGCGTCTCCTCACCCCCCGTTCGGCCGAGGTACTCCCGCGATGGTGACGGGGTCCGGCTCGAAGGGCGGTCCGAGCATCGCGAGCCATCGCAGCCGCTGCTCGTCGGTCAGGGCCAGGGCCGCTTCCCGGTGCCGGCGACGGTGGCGATCGATCGGCCCTTCCCCCGGCGAGGGGGGGCGGGCGACGGCCTCGGCAATCTGACGACGCTGCTCGTCCGAGAGGTTCAGGCTCGCCGCGATCGCGGCTCGGTCGACCAGAGCCGAGGGGCCTTCCCATTGCAGGTCGATCTGGCCAAGCCTCTCCCGCTGCGTCTCGGTGAGATGCTCAGCGATCCAGGAGCGGGCGGCCGAGTCCACGGCCCCTCGGGCGGCCACCGCCTCGGGTCCCGTCTGGCCGCGCAGGGCGGCGGCCCGGCGGTAGAGTTCGTCGATCGCCTGCTTCGCCGCCAGTTCCTGTTCGGGCCCCATCTCCAGCTCCCGGCGGACGTCGGGCCGGCTCAGCAACAGGATCGGCGTGATCCGGCTCCCAAGGGCCTCGTCGGGCAACTGCCAGGCCACCGACCTCTCGGGGGGGGGCCCCTGAGGGCTGGAGGGCCCGGGGGGCATCGCGAAGACCAGCGCAATCACTCCGATCCACATGGGGCCGACTCCTTCCGCCCGTCGGGCTCGGCTCGGTGACCGTCCGGTTTCCTCCGGCCGCCTCCGACGGCCAGTCCTGTCCCCGGGTCCGGCCTCGCCTTATACGACGGGACGCTCTGGCGGGGAACCCCAGTCGCGTCTTCCTCCCCGGAAACGAGCGACGCCGGGGAGGGGGAAGCTGGCCCCCGACCCCGGCGTCTGTGAACGAGCCCCTTCGATCGATCGTGAGCCTCAGCGCGAGACTCAGCCGCCGCGGCCCCCTCGCCCCCCACGGCCGCCGCCGAAGCCGCCGAAGCCGCCGAAGCCGCCTCGTCCGCCGCCGAAGCCGCGGCCAGCGGTGCTCATGTCGATCTGGGAGAAGTCGAACTTCTCACCGATGAGCTTATTATACTGCGAGATCTGGGAACGGGTGAGCACCTGGCCGATCTTCTTGATCGCCTCCTTCTCGTAGAGCTCGCTCTGCGACTGCAACTCGTCCATTTTGGCCTGGGTCTCGGGATCGATCTGGAACCGTCCGCGTCCCCGGTTGTTGTCGTTCTGATCATCCTGGCCGCCGGAACCTTGCTGGGGCGGCTCGTTCCCGCCTTGCTGGTTGCCGCCCTGCTCCTGCTGACCGCCCTGGTTGCGGCCCCGGCCGAACACGGCGCCGAACAGCTCTCGGCGGGCGTTGTTGGTGACTTGCTGCTTGGTTTCCATCTCCTGCTTGATCATCGCGATCTGCTCGATCTGCACCGGCATCAGCTGCAGCGCGGCCTGCAATTCCGGCTCGGTCACGGCCATCGGGCCTTTGGCCTGAAGGATGATCTGCTTGAGCCGCTTGACTTGGTCCTTGCTCAGGACCGAGGCCACGGCCATGTCGGCCTGCTGCTGCATTTGCTGCATCATCGTCCGGAAGGCATCACCGCCGGGGAAGCCGCCTGGCCCGCCCCCGGGCCCGCCGGGGAAACCGCCGGGAAAGCCACCCGGTCCGCCGGGGAAGCCGCCCGGACCGCCAGGGAAGCCACCCCCCGGCCCGCCAGGACCCCGGCCGCCCGGAGCACCACCGCCAGGGGCGCCGCCAGGGCCACCCTGTTGCTGGCCGAACTGCTGGCGCATCTGCTCCCGAAACTGCTCCATGGATTCGCGCCGGGTCTCCTCCATCTTGGAGTTGACTTCCTTGAGCTTCTCGAACTGGGCGTCAGTAATCTTCAGCTCCTGACGCACCGCCTCCTGCTCGAGCAGCCACATCGGCCCGCGCATCTCAACGATCCGGGCGACCATCTCGGGGTCGACCGGAGGACGCGGACGTTCCTGATCGTCCTCCGTCTCCTCCTGGGAGCCGCGAGCCGGAGGAATCGATGGCGCGGCCGCGGCCGGCTCGGTCGGCCGGGCCTGGGACTCGGCGGGAGCGGGGGGGGCGTTGCCGACATTTCGTCGGACCTGCGCCGTCGCCGGCGTCGTCAGCGTCAAGACCGCAGCGGCCAGGGCCACACCGCCCAGGACCAGATGAGCATGGATGCGAGTCATCCCGGTTGTCCTCCGTTCGAACGACGGGGATAGAGAAGGGGCCTGCCGACACGAGCCGCTTGGTTGGAGACGTATGCTGCCCCCCGGTCGCTCCCAACAGACGGACCGGGGACGTCCATTCCCTCCCCATTGTAAGCGTTGAACCGGCGCAATCGGGACCGGGAAATCCGGAAACTCGGTCGACCTCATCGCGGCACGATCGAATCGGTCGTTCCCGCCGAGGCGATCGTCGACTCCGGGGAGGTAATCGGCGCGGCGGTCCTCGCGTCGCGATGCGACCAGAGCCAGGTGCCAAGCACGATCACCGCGGAGAGGCTCGACGCCCGCACCACCCCTCGGTAGATCGCGAACCGCCGCCCCGGGGCCTCCGACCTTCGCTCCATCTCCGAAACCCCGTTCATCGCCACCATGTGCACCAGCAGCAGCATCACGAAACCCAGGCCCAGTTCTCCCCAGGCTCGCCACGGGAGTCGAGGCAGCCTCAAGGCCGCCTCCACCGGAGAGGGGACCGTCAGGGGGCCGTCCGGGCGGTAGACGACCAGCGACAACCCCTTCGCATCGCTCCTCCTCCCGTCGCTGACCATCACTCGCAACGCGACGGGCCCTGGCGTGCCGACCTCGGGAGTCCCCCGGATCAGTCCCCGCCCGGCGTCAAACTCCAGCCCTTCGGGAAGATCCCCATCGATCGCCCACCGCAAGGGCCCCGTGCCCCCCGTCGCCGACAGCGCCAGTTCATACGGCCGGCCCGAGATCGCCTCCGGCAATCGCTCCGGCGTGGCGATCGCCAGCGGCTCCGCCTCGCCCGACGACCCCGGCGGCGATGGGTCGATCGCCTTCGGGATCAACGCCATGATCACCATCGACAGCAGCAGGATGAACAGCAAGGCCCCGGTCAACTTCGTGACCACAACGGCCACGAAGGAATCCTCCCCCGAGCCGCCGAACTCCAGGACCCCATGACCTCCTCGACGTCCTCGTCGCATGGCCGATCGCTCCTGCTCTCTGCCCGATGGATCCGTCCCGAACCGAGGAGACGGGGCGCGCGGCCGATCGGGGAGGTCGTCCGTCGCGGGGCGGGAAGGAGGGGACGGCATCGCGCGTTCGCTTGCCTCGATCGGGACCACCCCTCCGATCGGCGTCCCCCCCATCCCGACTCGCCTCCGGCCTCAGTCCCCCCCCGAGCGGCCCCAAGCTCCCGTCAAGCCGCCTTCGAGGCGTCCGGCACGACGATCCCCGACGTCCGCTCGTCGAACATCTTCCGGACAATATTGCGATACAAGGCGTTCCCCTGTTCCATGCTCACGTGCAGCAGGTCGAGCGCCTCCTTCAGGCTCGCCAGCGTCCGGGCCAGCTGCTCCTGGGTCGACCGGCTCGACCGCTCGAACGCCGACGCCCACTGGTCGGCCAGCGACTCGACGGCCACCGTCGCCCGGTCCAGCCCGCGTCGGATCGGCTCCAGTTGCGGCTCGACCGATGGTGGCTCCGCCAACGCCGCCTCGATCCTCGCCAGCGCCGACAGCACCCGTCGGATCGACTCGTTCGCCTCGCCCACGGCCCCCAGATCGTCTCCCAGCCTGCCGATCGCCTCCGCCCCGCGCCTCAGGTCGTCCAGCGCTCGTGGCAGCGGGTCGATCGCCGCCGCGAAGCGATCGACCGACGGACCGAAGCCATCTCCCAGTCGGTCGGAGATTGCCGCGATCAGCTCCTCGCGCAGGCGGTCCAGGTGCGGGGCGATCGCCTCTCCCGCCCTTTCCGGCCGACCAAGGCGGGGCAAGACGAACTCGACCACCCAGGCATCGACGCGGGCCAGATGATCCTCCGCCAGGCGGTAGACGACCGTCTGCACGAACATCAGGGCCGCGCTCAGGAACAGCGCGAGCAGCGTGCTGTCGAAGGCCACCTGGAGTGCCGAGGTCACCCCCGTCAGGTTGTTGAGGAAGCCGTCCAGCTCCTTGACCATCGGCAGCACCACGCTGATGTTCCCCAGCGCGTGGCTGATCCCCTCCACCGTGCCGATGAAGCCGATGACCGGCAGCAAGTAGAGGATGTACTTCGTCAGCGTGAACCGGCCGGCGGTGCGCTCCTGGTCCAGCCCGGAGACTTCCCGGTTTAGCTCCATGAGCTGTCCGACCGTCGGCGCCGCCTCTCCCCGGGCGTGGCCGTCGAGTTGTCGCAGTCGGCTCGGCAGCAAGCGCCGGTCGGAGGCAGGGACCGCCTCGCCGGAGGAGACGCGGTCCAGCAACTCGGGGGCCACCGCGAAGGCGCGCTCGTCGCGTCGCAGGCGGTTCCACTCGCGGAGCAGCATCACCAGGGCCCAGCCGTAGATGGCCGTACCGGCGTACTGGTGCCAGCCGCGCTCGAACATCAGGGTGGGGTTGAAGACCATCAACCCCACCGGGAACGCCAGGGCCAGGAGCAGCAATGCCAGTGCCCCGGCGTAGGAGGCCGACGAGCCTCCCCTCGCCCCGGCCTTCGCGTCGCGGGACATGCGCACCTCCTCCTGCACCACCGACGGACCGCTCGCGCCGACCCTCCGGGCCGGCCCTCCGACCCGAATGATCGGCCCGATCGGCGCGGCGACTTCAGCGCGTTCAGCGCGAGTCCGCCGGCTCGGGGGAGGAGGCGGGGCGATCCCCGTCAGGAGGCCAGCCCCAGCGCCCGCTCCAGGTCGGCCGAGACGGCCTCGAAGGACTGCTCGCCGTCGATCCGGAGAAAGCGGTCGGGCAGGGCGGTCCGATAGTACTCGACGACCGGCCCGGTCTGCGTCTCGTAGACCTGCTGGCGGACGCCGAGGACGTCGGGGGCGTCGTCGGCCCGCCGGACGAGCGCGGTGCCGTCCTTGTCGCAGATCCCCTCGGCGGCCGGCGGGTTCTTGCGCACGTGATAGGTCGCGCCGCAGCTCGGACAGACGCGCCGGCCCTCCATGCGAGCGACCGCCTCGGCGGCCGAGACGGCGATCTCGACGTAGTAATCGACCCGGAAGTCGACCAACTCCTCCAGCCGACGGAGCAGCGGGATCTGGCCGATCGTGCGGGGAAATCCGTCGAAGAGAAGCCGATCCCGCCGCAGGACGGACAGATTCCAGGCGAGCACCTCGCCAACGAGGTCGTCCGGCACGAGGCGGCCGGCGGCCAGCAGCTCCTCGATCTGCGTGCCCAGGGCGTCTCCCCGGCGGACGGCCTCCCGGAGCAGCTCTCCGGTTCGGATCATCGCGAATCCGTGCGCCTCGCCCAGCCGCTCGGCCAGACTGCTCTTCCCGCTTCCAGGCCGGCCGAAGATCACGATGTGCAGGGGAGGACGGTTCTCCATCGGAATCGAGGCTCGCTCATCGGTTCGAAATCGAAACGACGACCCTCCCCGACCGGGCCGGGGCCGGCGGGCCGCCCAAAACCCCATTCTATCCGCCCGAGCGGCCCGCCGTCGCGGCCACTTGGCTCCCCCTGGTTCCTGGCTCGCCGACGAAACGGCCGGATCGGCTCCGGCTCGATCAACGGGGCAGGGGGGAGCGGCTCCTCCCTCCAGCCGAGGGCCGAGCCGGAGCCTTCGGCGAGCCGAGCAGGAGCCGGGCCAGAGGCGCCGTCGGCAACTCGGGACGGACTAGCCGCCTCGGGCTCCCGAGATCCGCCAGGATCCCCTCCGCAGCCCGGTACCCGCTGCGCACCGCTCCTTCCATCGTCGCGGGCCATCCGGTGTCGGTCCAATCGCCGGCCAGATACAGCCCGTCGATCGGGGTCCGCTGCGGAGGCCGCAGCGCCTCGATCCCCGGCCGCACGGAGAACGTCGCCCCGTGTTCCGTGACGACCCACCACCGCCTCAGGGTCGCCTCTCGTGCCGACGGCCAGATCGAGGAGAGGTCCTCCAGCACCCGGTCCCGGATGCTGGTCTTGTCCAGGGGCAGCAGGTCATACGAGGCGCTGATGACCAGTTGCAGATACTGGCCCCCTCCCTCAGGCTCCCTCCCCTGGATCGCCGAGTGGTTGAACACCCACTGGATCAGCCGCCCGACCGTCACCGCGTGCTCCATCTCCGGCGGGCAGACCGGCCGGTCGAACCAGAAATGCACACCGGTGATCGGCGACGATTCCATCTCCACCACCCGGTCCAACCCGGGAATCGCCGCTGCCGCCGCGTCCGGGATCAGCGACCGCACCCGGTCGTAGGGCACGGTCAGCACCACGAAATCGGCCGCGATCCGCTCGCCGCTCCGCAGCCGAACCCCGGAGATGGCTCCCTCATCCTCCAGCTCGATCGCCTTGACTCCCGACTTCAGGCGGATCGTCACCCCCTCCGCCTCCAGCCATTGCTGGAGCCTCACCCCGTACAGCTCCCCGAGCGGCACCGTGGGGATCTCCATCTGGTACCCGGTCCGGTTGCGAAGGAAGCCGTCGAGGATCACCTTCCTCGCGTGGCCCACATCCATCCGGTCGAGCCGCTCGTTCAGGGCCGAGACGAGCACCGTCCCCCAGAAGCGGTCGATCGTCCGATCCGTCTGGCCGTGCCGCCGCAGCCACGCCTCGAACGACTCTCCGGGTCGATCCCCGGCCGAGAACCGCAGGCACGCCATGCCCCAGCCCACGCGGAGCCTCTCGGTGAACGTCAGGTACCTCGCCGCCAGGAAGCTCTCCGTCAAGTGCAACGGCGCCGGCAACCTCCCGGCGCGAAGCCGGGAGATCCTCCCGGATTCGTCGAGAAAGTCAACGGCTGGCACGCGGCGGAACAGGCCGTCGGTCCCCACCCTTCGGCAGAAGTCGGCAAGGTTCGTGCAGCAGGCCATACTCACGTGCTGGCAGTTGTCGATCGGCTCGCCCGAGGTCGGATCCACGAACGACGATGCCCGGCCTCCCAGCCTCGGCCGACTCTCCAGCAGAGTGATGTGCAACCCCCGCCTCACCAGGGCCGAGGCGGTCGCCAGCCCCGCCAGCCCGCCCCCCACGACAACCACTCGAGGCGGAAGGGGGCACCTGACGGCCTCGTCCCTCGAGGCATCGGGGGAATGCGCCTCGATCACGGCGTCATGCCCTCCGTCCTCGGTCCCGGACCCGGACCCGGGTCCGACGAGAGCCGGCCCGCCAGTGCCCCGGCCGTGATGACCGCCTTCCGCCACGCCGGCAAGGAGACCCGGGAAGCGAGCACGTCGTAGTCGCGCCGGGCGATCTCGTCCAGCAACCCCCGGTAGATTCCCACAATCGCCGCCAGCACGGGCCGGCCGACCGGGGCCACGAGCCGGATCAGCGGGCTCGCCTGGCCGTAGAACTCATACGCCCGCCCTCCCTGGAACGCCAGCAGCGCCCGCAGCCGGTCACTCGGCACCGGCGCCTTCAGCTCGTCGGGAGCAACGCCGAAGCGGTCGAGGTCCTCCATCGGCAGGTACACCCTCCCGAGCAGCGCGTCCTCCCGAACGTCCCGCAGGATGTTCGTCAGTTGCAGCGCCACTCCGCATGCCTCCGCCAGCGCCTCGGCCTTCCCTCCGTCCGACCGATATCCCCAGATGTGAATGCAGCACAATCCCACCGCCGACGCCACCCGGTAGCAATAGCCGTGCAATTCCTGGAACGTCCCGAACGGCCTCGGCTCCAGATCCATCTCCACTCCGTCGATGACCTCGTGCAGAAACCTCGGCGGAATCCCGTGCCGTCCCACCGCGTCGGCCAGCGCCGGCAACCCGGGCCAGGAGACCGCCTCGCCGCCCAGCGCTCGATCCAGGTCCGACCGCCACCGCACCAGGCCGGTCCGCTTCTCCTCAATGGTCCCGGGCTCGTCCGCGAGGTCGTCCGTGTGCCGTAGGAACGCATAGAGCGCGCACATCGACCGCCGCAGCCTCGGCGGCAAGAGCAGGAAGCTGTAGTAGAAATTCTTCGCCTCGCGCCTCGACAGCGCGTGGCAGAACCGGTAGCTCTGGGCGAGCGCATCGCTCATCGCTCACCCTCCTGGCGAGTCGTTGGGATCGGCTCGGCTCGACGCGATGCTCCGATCCGGGCTTCGCTCAGCCCCGGAGCCCCGATCGGGCCTCGAGGACGGGCGGCCCTGGCCAGGATCACCCTCAGCAGCAGCCCGATCTTCGCCGCCTTGCCCACCGTTGGCCGCTTCCGGAACACGTCGAACCCCTGCGCCTCGATCCGATCCAGAATCGCCAGCCCCCCCCTCGTGAACAGTTCGACGTCGATCGCCAACCGTCCCGGCATCCGATCCGCCAGCGGCGCGCCGATCCGGAACAGCTCCCGAGCCCTCGCCACCTCGAAGGCCAGCAGCTCGGCGAAGGCGGGAGTGAACCTCCGGGCGTACAGATCCTCATCGCGGTAGCCGAACCGCTCCCGGTCCTCTCGGGGCAAATAGACTCGGCCGATGTCCAGGTCCCTCGACACATCCTGCCAGAAGTTCGTCAGTTGCAGCGCCGAGCAGGTCGCGTCCGCCAGCGCCGCGTTCTCGGGAGCGTGCACCCGCCCGAGGTACAGGATCAGCCGCCCAACCGGGTTCGCCGACCTCGAACAATAGTCGAGCAACTGGTCATACGAGTCGTAATCCGAAACCACCTGATCCTGCTCGAACGCCGAGATCAGATCCTCGAACGGCTCGATGGGGATGGCGAACTCGGCCACGACGTCCGCCAGGGCGATCATCACCGGGTGCCTTGGCTCTCCGGCGTACATTGACCGCAATTCGCCTCGCCACCACCGGAGCAGCTCCACCGCCCGATCCCGGTCCCCGACCTCGTCCCCCAGGTCGTCCGACCACCGGCAGAACGCGTACACCGCCCGGAACGCGGGGATCAGGTGCGGGGGGGTCAGGTGGGTGACGACGCTGAAGTTCTCGTAATGCGACGCCGTCAGCCGGGCGCAATAGGCCAGCGCCTCCTCCTTCGAGACACTGGAGTCGGACTCGGGCCCGAACCGGCGGAGGTCGTCGGCGAACGAGGGCATCGGGGAGGCTCGGCAACGGGGCGGCGGGGACGGCTCCGCGAGGGGTGTATCCTATCCGACCCCGGCCGATCGGGCCAGTTGTCCCGCTCCTCGGTCGGGGAGGCCGATAGCGGCGTCAGGTTCGGCTGTGGTAGCGTGCTCCGGGACAATCCCCCTGGAGTCGCCGCGATGAGCACCGTCCGCGTGGCCGCCGTGCAGATGGACCCGGTCCTTGGAGATCGCGAGGGGAATCTCCTCGCCGTCCTCAATCGTCTGGCCGAGGCCGCCGACGCCGGCGCCCGGCTCGTCGTCTTCCCCGAGTGCGCCCTGACCGGCTACTGCTTCGACTCGAGGGCCGAGGCGCTGGAGCACGCCGAGCCGATCCCCGGCCCCGCTCTCGACCGCCTCGCCGAGGCCTGCGCCGATCGCGGCGTCTGGGCCGTCGTCGGCCTGCTGGAGCGCGACGGCGACCGCCTCTTCAACGCCTGCGCCCTCGTCGGCCCCGCCGGAGAGCTGGCGACCTACCGGAAGATCCATCTCCCCTTCATGGGAGTCGACCGCTTCGCCGACCCCGGCGATCGCCCCTTCTCCGTGCTCGACGCCGCCGGCCTCCGCATCGGCCTGCACATTTGCTACGACGGCACCTTCCCCGAGGCCGGCCGCCTTCTGACCCTCGCCGGCGCCGACGTCCTTGTCCTCCCCACCAACTGGCCCCCCAGCAGTCAGCCCGCCGCCGACCACCTGCCGATCGTCCGAGCCATCGAGAACACCGTTTTCGTCATGGCGGTCAACCGCGTCGGCGCCGAGCGGGACATCCCGTTCATCGGTTGCAGTTCGATCGTCGACCCCTCCGGCCTCGTTCTCGCCCAAGGCGGCCCCACCGCCGAGGCGGTGCTCCTTGCCGACCTCGACCCGAACCACGCCCGCACCAAGAAGCTGGTCCGCATCCCCGGCGTCCAGGAGATCGACCGTATCGCCGACCGCCGACCGGAATTCTACGGCCCGATCGCCTCCCCGACCGATCCTGGGCGATGACCCCGGGTCCGGGATCGCGGGTCAAAAGGTCCAATCCTCCGTCCTCAGCCCGGGGATCTTGCCGAAGTCGCCGACATTCCTCGTCAGGAGGATGAGCCCTCGGGCCAAGGCGATGGAGGCAATCCGGAGATCCATCGTCGCGACGCGCGGCCGGTGCGCCGCCAGGTCGTCGAAGATGGCCGATGCCTTCGCGTCGAACGGGAGGACGGGGGCTGCGGCGAACGCCCGGAGGACCCGGACGAGCATCTCGTAGCCCCGGACGACGTCGGCCGGACTCCGGGCCCGAAGGATGTACGTGTGACAGCCCAGGGCCTGCTCGTGAAAGCTGATGACGGAGAGAGCCAGTTCCGACGGATCGACGCGGGCGAGCCTCGACGACAGGGCAGCGAATTCCGCCCCCTGCTCGCGCTGGAGGATGCTGAGATGGTCCGTGTCGAGCAAGTAGGTCACGACGACTCGCTCGCCTGCGGGCGGTCCGACTCCCTGAAGGCTCGGCCGAGGGCGAGCACCTCCTCGAAGGCCGGCTCGTCCTTGAACGAGCCGACCACCAGTTCCAACCAGGACTCCCGGGTAGGAGGCAACCGGCGCTGCAGCTCGGCGACGGCAGCCTCGACTGCCGCGAGCCGCTGCTCGATCGGGGTGTCGACTGGCATCATTCGACCTCGCACGTGTACCAGTACGCCAACGGCCGACCTCGACCCGAACCGCTCCCGCACCAAGAAGCTGGTCCGCATCCCCGGCGTCCAGGAGATCGACCGCATCGCCGACCGCCGACCGGAATTCTACGGTCCGATCGCCCTCCCGAACCACCGGAGATGAGCGACCGGCCCTCGATCGAATCTCGCCGACCGGGGTCGGAACGGCGCGTCGTCAGACGATCGGCCATCCGACGATCCGAGACCTGCCCACGCTTCCCCGGAGGGGTTCCAGCAGTGCCTCCTCTCATCCCGAGTCCGCCAGGACGTAAGGTGATCCCCGGGACGCCTCCTCGAATGCCCCGGATCGGATCGGATCGAAACGACCGAGGCCCACGACCGGAAGGGAACGGTCGCGGGCCTCGTCTTGGCTGAAGGGACGGGCCTCAGGAGTAGTTCGTCACCCCTGGCTTGGGGATGACGATTTCCGGCCGGGGGCCGAACGCCAGCTCCTTGGGGAAGGTGTCCAGCTCGGAGTTGAGCGCCTCCTCCCAGGTGATCTCCTTGCCGGTGTAGGCCGAGTCTCGGCCCATGATCGCCATCAGGGTGCTGTGGGCGACCCGCTCCAGCTCGTTCAGCGGCTCTCCGGTGGCGATGCTGTTGAGCAGGTCGATATGCTCCTGGACGTACGGATTGATCTCGGAGCGGACGCGCAGTCGGCCGCTGGGGAAGCTGTAGTTGCCCGGCATCAGGTGCGCGGTCCCCTTGGAGCCGACGATGTACTCGGAGACGTCCTTGGCGCAGCCGTCGATCTGGCGGCACATGCTCAGGACGTGTCGGCCGTCGGCGAAGGCGTAGTCGACGGCGAAGTGATCGTAGCTCTGGCCGAAGCCGGGGCCGTCGTTGACCTGCCGGCCTCCCATCCCGACGCAGGAGACCGGGTGCTCGTCACCGAACGCCCAGCGGGCGACGTCCAGGTTGTGCACGTGCTGCTCGACGATGTGGTCGCCGCACAGCCAGAGGAAGTGGTACCAGTTGTGGAGCTGGTACGCCATGTCGTCCATGCCCGGCAGCCGGTCCCGGACCCAGATGTTCCCCTGGTTCCAGAAGACCCGAGCCGTGATCACGTCGCCGATGGCGCCGTCGGCGATCTGCTTCATCGACTCGATGTAGCCGGCCTGGTGCCGCCGCTGCGTGCCGGTGACGACGGCCAGGTTCTTCTCCTTGGCCAGCTTCGCCGCCGCGAGCACCTTGCGGATGCCCGGCCCGTCCACGGCGACCGGCTTCTCGCAGAAGAGGTTCTTGCCGGCCTTGATCACCGCCTCGATGTGTTGCGGGCGGAACCCGGGAGGAGTGGCCAGGATCACCAGGTCGCAGCAGTCGATGACCTTCTCGAAGGCGTCGAAGCCGACGAACTTCCGATCCGGGGCGACATCGAACTTGTCGCCGACCACGTCGTTCTTCGCCAGGCGGTCGGCGCACTGGTCGACCCGGTCCTGGAAGACGTCGGCCAGGGCGTGCAGCTTGAGCGAAACCGCCTGGCTGGCCGCCTCGCAGATGTTCTCCGCCGCGCCGGTGCCCCGGCCGCCGCAGCCGACCACGCCGACCTTGATCGTGTCGCTGCCCGCCGCGAAGGCGTTCGGCACACCCGCCAGCGAGGCCGTGCCGACGGCCGCCGCGGCCGAGGAGCGAAGGAAGCTTCGTCGCGAAGGATTCGGACCGGTCATGTTCGGGACTCCCTGGGAAGGCCGGCATCCCAGACGACAGATGCCGGATGATTCGATCGCCGACGGCCCCTTGAAGGCCGGGGGCCGGAAGCCGAGACCGGGATGGCGGAGGGAGGGCGGGTGCCCGAAGGCCAAGGGCGGATCGCCCCCGGGCGATGCGGGCGATCCGCCGACCGATTCGGGGTTGGCCGTCTCGAGAGGCCGCGCTGGCCTCCGGCCGAGGCCGCCGACCACCCCCCGGCTCGGGGAAGCTCCTCGGCCCTTGGTCAACCACCCTCCGTCATCCACCATCCCCGCCCTCTGAGGCGTGATCGCGCCTCCTCGCCTCGGCTCACCGACCGTCCGATTCCTCGGCCGGCTTGGGGCCCTTGCCCTTGATCATCTTCGACCGCAGCCCGACCAGCTCGGGCTGCTCGTCGAAGGCGCGGACGATCCGGAAGCCGACGAACGTCGCGTCGGTGTGCCACCAGATGCTCTGGGGACGCTGCGGATCCTGCACGCTCCAGTCGGGGTCGGAGACGTGGCGGGAGGCGCTGCGGCAGTCGTAGGCATCGAAGTCCCACGAGCCGCCCCGGGCGACGTAGGGGTACTCGTACTCGTCCGGCACGACCACCGGCCGGACCGTCGGGGTGTCCTGCGACCTCCGACTATAGATGTCGGCAACGTAGTGGTCCAGGACCCACTCGGCGACGTTGCCGTGCATATCATAGAGGCCCCACGGGTTCGGCTTCTTGGTCCCGACCGGCTGGGGCCCCTCGCAGTTCTCGAAGTACCAGTCGTATTCGTCCAGCATCGCCGGATCGTCGCCGAAGTGGTAGGCCGTGGTCGTGCCGGCCCGGCAGGCATACTCCCACTCGGCCTCGGTGGGCAGGCGGTAAGTGTGTCCGGTCTTGGCCGAGAGCCATCGGCAGTATTCCATGGCCGCATGCCAGGTGATGCAGATCACCGGCTGCCCTTCGCGTCCCAAGCCGAACGTCTCGTCGGCATAGGGTGGGGTCGGCCGGGTGATCGCGTCGGCGATCTGCTCCCCCTCGGGCACTGTCTCATCCGCCATCCTGTTGGGTTGACAGTTGTTGCGTCAATGCGGCGGGGTCGGCCTGCAGCAGCTCCCAGAAGTCGGCGGTCGGCAGCACCAGGCCCAGGACCTGGTAGGGGCAGCG
>NZ_RYZH01000034.1 GCF_003977685.1 Tautonia sociabilis
CCGAGATCACCTTGGCAAGGGGGGGGCCAACTACGTCTACCGGATCGAGGTGACGCCCGTCTCCCCGAAGTTGACGGTCAGCCCCCAGAACGAGAACCCTCAGATCGGCGTCATCACCGCCCCGGTCCCCCGCGGGAACCGCGTCGCGCTGCTGCTCAACGCCTCCCGGGCCGACTTCGGAGGCGACCTCACCTTCGCCGCCGACGGCCTGCCCCCGGGAGTCCAATTCGAAGCGGACACGATGACCGCCAACATCGCCCAGATGCCCGTCCTCTTCACCGCCGAGGCGGACGCCCCGCTTTCCGGAACGCTCGCCTCGCTCGGCGGGACCCCGACCGACCCGAACCTCCAGGGGATCCCCTCGGAGCTCTCCCACACCGTCGAGCTGGTCCAGGGGCGCAACAACATCCCGTTCTGGACCCGCACCGTCGACCGCCTGGCCGTGTCGGTGACCGAGGAGGCCCCCTTCTCGATCGAGGTCGTCGAGCCGAAGGTGCCGGTGGTCCGGAACGGCTCGATGCAGTTGAAGGTGGTCGCCTCGAGGGCGGAGGGATTCACGGCCCCGATCGCGGTGTCTCTGCCCTGGAACCCTCCCGGAATCGGCTCGGCCGGAGGCGTCTCCATCCCCGAAGGGCAGAACGAGGCGCTGATCCCCATCAACGCCAGCGACAACGCCCCGCTCCAGACCTGGAAGATCGTCGTCAACGGTTCCTCCACCGGCCCGACCGGCCCGGTGGTCGTCAGCTCGCAACTCGTGCCGCTGACGGTGGCCGAGAAGTTCCTCACGCTGGAATTCCAGCGGGCCGCGGGAGAGCAGGGGACGGAGGTCCCCCTGCTCGTGAAGGTCAACACCCTGACCGAGTTCGAGGGGGAAGCCACCGTCACCCTGATCGGCCTGCCGAACGGGGCGACCACCGAGGTCAAGACGATCACCAAGGACACGGAGGAGCTGATCTTCCCCATCGCGATCGCCGCTGAAACCCCGGAGGGGACGCACAAGAACCTGTTCTGCCAGGTCGTCGTCACCCAGCAGGGCGAGCCGATCCTGCACAACCTCGGGTCGACCGAGCTTCGGGTCGACAAGCCCCTCCCGAAGGAAGAACCCAAGGCCGAGGCCGAGGCCGCTCCCGCCGCCGCCCCCGAGGCGCCCCAGGAACAACCCAAGAAGCCGCTCAGCCGGCTGGAGCAGCTGCGGCTCGAGCAGGAGCAGCGGAACCAGGCCCGGGCCGGCGAGGCCCCCCAGGAGGGACCGTGATGCGAGCGACCGCCTCTCGGCCAGAGGACGGAGACGCTCCGCCCCCCCGCTCTCGACCAACGGATCAGACACCGAACAACGCTGACGACGGCAGGAGATGCCTCATGCCCGCCTCGTACCCAACCCGAGTGCTCGCCGCCGCCCTCGCCGCGACCGCCCTCGGCGGCTCGGCGAGGGCCGACGAGCCGGCCCTCGCCGACCTGCTCGCCTTCCCCCCCCAGATCAACCTGTCGACCGATCGCGACCGCCAATCGATCGTCGTCCAGGCCATCTTCGCGGACGACACCACCCGAGACGTGACCGCCGAGGCCACCTTCACCCTGGCCGATCCGTCTCTCGTCCGCGTCGAGGGGGCCACCTACTTCCCGGCCGCCGACGGGACGACCGAGCTGACCATCTCCTTCGGCGGCCGATCGGTGACCGTGCCCGTCACCGTCAGCCGGGCCCAGGAGCACCCTGCCCTGAGCTACCGGCTCGACGTGATGCCCGTCTTCATGAAGGCCGGCTGCAACACCGGCAGTTGCCACGGCGCCGCTCGGGGCAAGGACGGGTTCCGCCTCTCCCTCTTCGGCTTCGACCCCGAGGGGGACTACCACCGGCTGCTCCGCGAGCTCCCCGGCCGTCGGATCAACCTCGCGGTGCCCGACGCCTCGACCGTGCTGGAGAAGGGGGCGGGGCTGGTCCCTCACTCCGGCGGCCAGCGGTTCTCCACCGACGGCGAGCTGTATGCGACCGTCCGCGAGTGGATCGCCGCCGGCGCCCCGAACGATGACGTGAGCACGCTGCCCACGATCACCGCCGTCGAGCTCTACCCGAGAAGCGCCGTGCTCGACGGCAAGGGCTCGACCCAGCAGTTGACGGTCCGCGCCGTCTACTCCGACGGTACCGACCGCGACGTGACCTCGCTGGCCGTCTTCCTGACGAACAACGAGACCTCGGCCGCCGTCGACGAGGCCGGCCTCGTCACCGCCGGCGAGCGCGGCGAGGCCTTCGTGATGGCCCGCTTCGAGACGTTCACCGTCGGCTCCCAGTTCCTCGTTCTGCCCAAGGGCCTGGAGTTCTCCTACCCCGAGGAGCCCGAGGCCAACTACATCGACACCCTCGTCGCCAACAAGCTCCGGAAGATTCGGATCGCGCCGTCGGGGCTCTGCTCGGACGAGGTCTTCCTGCGGCGTGCCTCCATCGACCTCGTCGGCCTGCTGCCAACCCCGGAGCAATACCACGCCTTCCTCGCCGACACCGACCCCAACAAGCGCGCGAAGCTCATCGACGAGCTGCTCTCCCGCAAGGAGTTCTCCGAGATCTGGGTCCAAAAGTGGGCCGAGCTGCTCCAGGTCCGGACGGTGCCGAACCGGATCGAATACAAGGGGATGTACCTCTATTACAACTGGCTCGTCGATCAGCTCGCCAACGACGTGCCAATGGACGAGATGACCCGAAGGCTCCTCTCGGCCAGCGGCGGCACCTTCCAGAACCCGGCGACGAACTTCTACCAGGGAACCGACGACAAGCTCCTGCTGGCCGAGAACGTCGCGCAGGTGTTCATGGGCATGCGCATCCAGTGCGCCCAGTGCCACAACCACCCGTTCGACCGCTGGACGCAGGACGACTACTACGGCTTCGTCGCCTTCTTCGCCCAGATCGGCAAGAAGCAGGGAGACGACTACCGCGAGACGATCATCTTCAACTCCGGAGGAGGAGAGACCAAGCACCCGGTTGGCGGCCGCGTCATGCCGCCGAAGTTCCTGGGCGGCGAGGTGCCCGACGTCTCGGGGAAGGACCGCCGCCAGGTGCTGGCCGAGTGGCTCGCCTCTCCCCGGAACCCGTACTTCGCCACCAGCTTCGTCAACCGCGTCTGGGCCCACTTCTTCGGCATCGGCATCGTCGAGCCGGTCGACGACTTCCGGGTCTCCAATCCGGCCTCGAACCCCGAGCTGCTCGACGAGCTGGCCCGGCGCTTCACCGAGTCGGGCTATGACCTCAAGGCGCTGGTCCGGGACATCTGCAACAGCCGGACGTACCAGCGCGACACGGTGGCCAACGAGTCGAACGCCCACGACTCGGTCAACTTCGCCCGGGCGAACCTCCGCCGGATCAAGGCCGAGAACCTGCTGGATATCATCAGCCAGGTGACGGACACCAAAGACAAGTTTCAAGGCCTGCCGCTGGGCGCCCGGGCCGTGCAGATCGCCGACGGCCGCTCCTCGAACTACTTCCTCACCACCTTCGGGCGCGCCACCCGGGAAACCGTCTGCTCCTGCGAGGTGAAGATGGAGCCCACCCTCTCCCAGTCGCTCCACCTGCTCAACGGCTCGACAACCAACGCCAAGATCCGCCAGAGCCCCGTGCTCAAGGCCCTATCGGAGAGCGAATCGCCGCCCGAGGAGCTGATCGCCGACCTCTACATCCGATGCCTCACCCGGCCCCCAACCGAGGAAGAAACCGCCCAGCTCCTCCCCCTCTTCGGCGAGGGCTCGAACCGGCAGCACGCCCTCGAAGACGTTGCCTGGGCCCTGCTCAACAGCCGGGAGTTTATCTTCAATCACTGACAAACTGATAATCTGATTGAAATCGGCCCCCTCGCTCCGCCCTCGGGCGGGGAGAGGGCCGGGGAGAAGGGGAGGCACGCCTCCCCTCCCACCCTCCCGCCGCTCGCCACCGCGTCGAGGCCCCTCTCCAAGCCCCAGCCAGGGGAGGGGGGAATTCCGCCCGATCCCCCGACCTGCTTCCGCACCGAGGTCCCCGCCGATGCGACCGCTTCCCCCGACCGCGGCCCTGGCCCTGCTGATCGGCCCGACGGCCGTGCTGCCGGCGGCCGAGGACGCCAAGCTTACCTTCAACGACAACGCGTCCAAGATCTTTCAGGCCCGCTGCAACTCCTGCCACAACGCCGACAAGACCTCCGGCGGCCTGAACCTGACGACCTACGCCACCATGATGGAGGGCGGCGGCTCCGGCTCCGCCATCGAGCCGGGAGACCCGGACAACTCCTGGCTGTTCCTCCTGGTCTCGCACCAGGAGACGCCGCACATGCCGCCCGACTCCCCCCGGATCCCCGACGAGGAGCTGGAGACGCTGCGGGCCTGGATCGAGGCCGGCGCCCCCGAATCGGCCGGCAGCGTCGTCAATGTGCCGAAGAAGCCGAAGATGGAGTTCACGCTCGATCCCTCGGCCATCGGCAAGCCAAGCGGCGAGCCGGCCATGCCGATCGGCGTCTCCACTGAGCCCGTCCTCATCACCGAGCGTCCCGGGGCCATCCTCGCCCTGGCCGCCAGCCCGTGGGCCCCGCTGGTCGCCATCGGCCAGCACCGGCAGGTGCTGCTCTACGACACCCAGGGCCAGCACCTCGTCGGCGTGTTCCCCTTCCCCGAAGGGGATGTCCACGTCCTGAAGTTCACCCGAGACGGCGATCTGCTGCTGGCCGGAGGAGGGCGCGGGGGCCAGTCGGGCCGCGTGGTCGTCTGGGACGTGAAGACCGGCGAGCGGGTCATCGAGGCCGGGCAGGAGTATGACCTCGTCCTCGCCGCCGACCTCAGCCCCGACCGTTCCCTGATCGCCCTCGGCGGCCCGAGCAAGGTCCTCCGCGTCTACAGCACCGCCGACAACTCCCTCGTGTATGAGCAGAAGAAGCACACCGATTGGGTCACCGCCTGCGCCTTCAGCCCCGACGGCGTGCTCCTGGCCTCCGGCGACCGCAACGGCGGCACCCTCGTCTGGGAGGCCCGCACCGGCCGAGAGTTCTACGTCCTCGGCGGCCACGGCGCCATGGTCACCGGCATGGACTGGCGGCTCGACTCGAACGTCCTCGCCTCATCCTCCGAGGATTCCTCGGTCAAGACCTGGGACATGTTCACCGGCAACCAGATCAAGAGCTGGAACGCGCACGGCGGCGGCACCACCAGCGTCCGGTTCGCCAAGGACGGCCGGCTCGTCACCAGCGGCCGGGACCGCTCGGCCAAGCTCTGGTCCCAGGACGGCAAGGAACTGAAGGCCTTCGGCGGCTTCAATGATCTCGCCCTCCAGGCCGCCATCGGCCACGACGACGCGACGGTGATCGCCGGCACGTTCGACGGCGTCGTCCGCCTGTTCCACGCCGAGGACGCGACTCCGCTGGGAGACCTCCGCGCCAATCCCCTGTCGGTCGCGGCCCGGCTGGAACAGCTCCGCCCCGAATACCAGGCCGCCCAGGCCAGGGCCGAGGCCGCGATCGCCGAACTCGAGCCGCTCCGCCAGGCCGCCGCCTCCGCCGCCGAGCAACTGGCCGCCGCGGAGGCCCGACTCCAGGCCGCCGAGGGAGCCTCGGCGCAGGCGGCCGACGCCGCCAGGCTGGCCGAGGCCGCCGCCGGCGCCGCCGACCAGGAATTCCAGGCCGCCCTCGCCGCCTTCCGACAGACCGCCGAGGCCGATGCCCAGACCCTTGACGCCCTCGCCGCCGCCGCTCAGGCCGCCTCCGAATCGGCCGCCGCCAGCCGATCGCTCGCCGAACAGTCCGCGTCCTCGCCGGCCGACCCCGAGACCCAGCAGGCCGTCGAGCAGGCCCTCGCCGATCGGTCGGCCGCGACTCAGGCCGTCGTCCCCGCCCTGGCCGAGGTCATCGCCTCGGCCAAGGCCCTCCAGGCCGCCCAGGCCCCGCTGGCCCAGGCCTCGACGAAGAAGCGGCAGGCCGACGCCGCCCTCGCCGCCGCCCGGGACGCCGCCAAGGCCGCATCGGACGCGGTCGGCCCGCTCAAGGCCGCCTTCGATCAGGCCGCCGCCGCCAAGGCCGAGGCTGACGCCGCCCTCGCCGCCAAGGCTCCCGCCGCCGAGGCCCTCGCCGCCGCCGCCCAGTCGCTTCGGAACCGGCTCGACGCGCTCACGGCCGAGCTCGACGCCGCCGAACCCCAGCCAACCGCGGCCGCGGCGAACCGGGAAGAATAATCCCCTCGGCCCCGCCCGCCTCGAATCGGGCGGGGCCCCCCTCCCATCCCCCGTCGGCTGGCCGCGATGCCCCCCTCGGGGCGGAGCGGACCGAGAGGAGACGAGAGAGGCCTCAGGGCCCCTCGGCCTCGGAGAGCAGCAAGCCCAGCCGCTGCCGGGCAAGCGTCCCGTCCTCGCTGAGGCTCGACGAGACGTAGGCGCCTCGAAACAAGGAGATTAGGTCGAGCAGCCGGTCGAGGTCCTCGTCCTCCGTCGGGACATCGAGCAGCGTCCCCAGCTCGGCTCGGCGCTCGGTGGCGATGCGAACGACCGCCCCAAGGTCGAGATAGGCGAAGGTCGAGGCGTCCGGGAAGTACCGTTCCCGGGCATCGAGGACGGCCGGGCGAGGCCCCTTCCCGGATCGCTCGGCGCCGCCTCCGGCCAGCACCTCGGCCACGGCGTCGGCGTCGGTGCCAACCACGATCATCCCCCGGCCAACGGCGAAGGCGAACCGGGTCGACCCCGGCCCTTCTCCCGAAACCAGGGCCGTGACCCTCGTGCCGTCTCCCCTCCCAATCGAGAGGCGGAGGGGACCGTCCCGCTCCTCGTCCAGCGAGACGAAGGCCAGCAACGTCCGCAAGGCATTGTCGATCGCCTCGGCCGCCGCCGGATCGCCGATCGAGGCCACGAGAACGGCCGGCGCCGCCTTCAGCGGGAGTTCCCGAGCAGGGGTGTCGACCCACCCGACCAGCCCCGGACCGATCGCGGGTAGGATCGCGCTCCTCGGCTCAAGTCCCAGGAGCAGGCCCCTGGCCAGTTCGTTGATCGTCTCGAGGCGGGGGCGTCCCGACTCGGGGACCGAGGCGACGATCAGATCATGCAGGGCCGGGCAGTCGACATGTCCGCTCGCGGCAAGAAGGGCCGACCCTGGAATCAGGCCCAGCAGCGCCGAGGGGTCCCCTCGCCGAGCGGCCCAGGATCGGATCGGGTCGGGCAGGAGGTCGGGATCGAGGACCTCGACGACGTGGAGGATCGGCCCGTCTCTCCACTCGAGGGCCAGGCCGATCGCCTCGACCGCCCGGATCGACTCGGCGATCGGTCCGGGAAGGTCCTCCAGGGCGGGGGCGTCCGGGTCGGTCGCGGCCATCCGGCCGATGAGCCCGGGGTCGATGAACAGCCGGGCGATCGCCCCGGCCGGCGAGGCCGATCGGATCCGGGCCCGAGCGAGCCGGTCGCCCCAGGCCGAGAGGTCCGGATCGGAGGCGCGATCGATCACCTCCCGGAGCAACCGCTCCGCGTTGGTCCAGACGAACGTCCCGTCATCGAGCAGGACGTAGGCCTCCTCGGGCCGGCCGTCCTGGAAGACTCTCACAGCATACGAGACGCCGCCATGCTCCCGGCGATCGACCCGGATCAGGTTCCCCGAGGCGCGTTCGGCCCCGTTCGCCGCGGCGATGAAGGCCTGGAGCAGCTCGCGGTCGGTCACGGCGGATTGGAGGATCCCCCTCGCGTCGTCGGGGGGAGCCCCGTCCGGGAGATGGAGCGAAAGAACCACCGCCTCGCCGGCTAGGCCGTCAGCGATCTCCAGCAGCGGCGCCCCGAGCGCCGTCTCGATGTCGCGCCGAGCCCGACGCAGCGACTTCCCTTCCTCCGAGTCGAGCCAGTCGCGCACGACGCGAGAGTCGGCCAGACGGGCGCCCATTGGGGAGTCGATCAGGGCCCGCAGCCAATCGCCCAGATCCCGGATCTCCAGGACCAGGGAGGCGTCGGGAGGCACCCGGTCGAGCAGGAGATCGATCGCCTCGCGGTCGGGGGGGCGATTCCCCCCGAGGCCGCAGAGCACGGCGATCACCACGGGAAGGAACCGGGAACAGCGGTGACTCGGACTCATCAGGACGATCTCCGACCCGGTTGCTGTCGGGCGATTCCGAGGAAGGGAGTCAGGCGCCCCGATCGTCGGGGGGCGGCTCGTCGGCCCGGGGAAGGTTGGGGAGGAGGAAGCCGAAGGCGCTTCGGGTCGGCCGGGAGAGCGGCCGGACGCCCGCCTCCAGGCCGTCGCCGATCAGCTTGACCACCCGATCGGCCGCGCTTCCCGGCACGATCGGATTCGGCGGGACGACCGGATCATCGGGCGGGACCTCGGAGGAGGTCGCCGAGCCGAACACGTCCCGGCCGATGCGGGTGGCCGGCTCGGACGTCTTCAGGGCGAGCGCCACGGTCGCCTCCGCCGCCTCGGCGACGGCTTCCGTGAGCGGCCGGGGGGCCTCCGGGAGCGACGGGGCGTCCTGGACGATCGCGGTCTCGCCGCGCTTCCCCTCGGGCCGCAAGGCCCAGAGCCCGGCCAGCACGCCCAGCAGGACGACCGCGGCGACCGCCGCCGATCGGAGGATCGGCAGGCGACCCCGGAGCACCAGCCGCGACGGCTCGGGATCGCGATGAACCTCCGAGAGGATCCGCCCCGGAAGCGAGGCGGCGGGGACCAGGGAGGGCTCGAGCGCGGCGATCGCCTGGGCCAGCGCCGCGTACCCGGCCGACCGCGATCGGCAGCGGGGGCAGCGCGCGAGGTGGGCCTCCAGCTCCGGGGGGAACCCCTCGACCTCGGGGACCGGGCTCCCGGCCCGGACCGAGTCGAGCCGACGATCCCAGGCACGGTCAAGCTCGCGGCACGACATCGATCGACCCTCCGGCCGGGAGACTCGACGCCCCCGGCGCGTCCTGGCCCGCCGTCCTGCGCCGGCAGGGGAGGTCGCCCGGGTCGCGGTCCCTCGGAACGTGCGATGGTTTCTCGAAGCAGAAGGGCCCGAGGTCGCTCCCCAAGTCGGGCCGGACGGAGGGCGGCTTGGGCTCCTTCGAGCTCGTCCGATCGACCGCGACCGACCCCAGGAGAGCCGCCCGGCCGATCCTCCCGAGAGCCTGGCCGCGATCATCCTCGGCGGCCTGGCCGACGGGATGCCTGCTGCTCGATGCTCGCCAGGAGGAGACGTCGGGGTTCACGGGTCGATTCGCCCTCGGGGACGGCGTCGGTTCGGGGAGCGGGGTCAGCAGTGGACCCCTCGCCGGGTGAGGTCCTCGGCCAGGGCGGCCCGGGCGCGATGCAGCCAGGTCTTGACCGTGCCGATGGGCCGGTCGATCACCCGGGCGATCTCCTCGTAGGGCAGCCCTTGTTCATGGTAGAGCGTGAAGACCAGGCGGTAATCCGGCCGGAGCCGATCGAGGGCTCTGGCCAGCTCTCCGGCCAGGTCGTCGGGGTCGGTCAGCCCGGGGCGGGAGTCGGGCCGGTCCTCGGGCGGCTCGATCGGAGTCGGCCGCCTCGCCCGCCGCCCCAGGGCCGTCCGGCACCGATTGGCGGCGATGCCGAGCAGCCAGGGCCGGAGCGGCCGTTCCCGATCGAAGCCCTCGACCGACCGCAGCGCCCGGACGAACGTCTCCTGGACCACGTCCTCGGCATCCTGGCGGTGGCCGAGCATCCGAACGCAGAGGCCGAAGAGGATCCCCTGATAGCGCTCGATCATCGCGGCGGGAGCCGACGGATCACCGGCCCGCAGCGCGTCGACGAGTGCGCGATCGTCGTCCATCGGCGGTCGGCCCTCGATCCGGCGAGACGCCTCCGGCGGGCCGGTCGTCTCACCCGGGCACTACCCGGATGCGGTGGGATCCCGTTTCAGGTTTTTCGAGACTCCCCGGGAATTATTCGATCCTCCTCCCGATCGCAGGCCCGTCGTCCGGATCCCCCTCGTCGGCGGGCTCCCGTCCCTCGTCCTCCGAGATCGGCCCCCCCTGTCTCGGCATCCGGAACACGAAATGGGCGATGATGAGGATCAGGGCGATCAGAACAAGGTGCCCCTTGGCGAGCATCCCTCCCGTCCCCGGGACCGGCCCCCGCAGCGCGATCCAATCGCCCGGCCTCCCTCCTGAGACGAGCAGCCAGGCCAGGATCAGCCCGATGACCGCCAGCGGCGCGAACCGGCGGGAGGCTCGGCGATCGGGGCCGCCGGCGGGATCAGACCCCTCGGGCATCGGGCCCCCAGAGCTGCTTGTGCAACTGAACCTGGAGCCGGAGCGGCAGGCCGCTCTCCAAAATCCAGGCGGCCAGCTCCGCCGCGTCGACCCTCCCGTGGGCGGGGCTCACCAGGACCGGGCAACGCTCCACCAGCCGGTGCTCCCGGATCCGCTCCAGGGCCCAGTCGAAATCCGGGCGGTCGCAGACGACCACCTTGACCTCGTCGGTGGGCTTGAGCTTCGCCAGGTTGTCCCAGAGGTTCGCCTGCTCCTCGCCGGAGCCGGGCGTCTTCAGGTCGAGGATGATCCGGACCCGGGGGTCGACCGGCCCGATGTCGCAGGCGCCGCTGGTCTCCAGCAGGACGACCCGGCCGGCGTCGGCCAGACCCGACATCAGGGGAAGGGCCTCGTCCTGGAGCAGCGGCTCTCCTCCCGTTACCTCGATCAGGTCCCCCGGAGCGGCGATCGCGAGGATCCGCTCGAGCAGCGCGCGCAGCGCGATCGGCTCCCCATGATTGAAGGCGTGGGGCGTGTCGCAGTACGAACAGCGGAGGTGGCAGGCGGTCAGCCGGACGAACACGCAAGGGAGGCCGGCAAAGGTGCCTTCCCCCTGGAGGCTCCGGTAGAGTTCGTGGACCACGAGCACGCCGCTCGGGCGGCCGAGGATCGACTTGAGGCGATGGTCCCGGCGCCCGGGGGCGACCGGCGGGAGGATCGGGGCACTCAACGGACGCTCCGGACAGGGGATGGGATCGGCTCGCTGTCGGACATTCTACCGGATCCGGGCCAGGGCCGGGGGGCTGGAACCGGATCCGAGGCGGCCCCCGCTCCGGTTCGCTCCCCCGGCGTCCCGGGAGAGGCCCCTTGCCCACTACCTCCGCCGCGGTTCCACCCGTATCATCGAGCCCGATGCCATCGACCTCCGCCGCCGCCCCGGAGTCTCGCGACATGCTCCATCTCCTCCCGGTCGCCGCTCTCCTCCTCCTTCCGGTGGCGACTCCCCAGGACCAGCCCCTGCCGGAAGGGCACTCCAACCACGGGGAGGCCTTCAACGAGGGCCCCCGCCAGGCCGGCTCCCTGATGGCCGGCCAGGGGACGGTGGACTTCCCCGTGACCACCGACTCCGACGAGGTCCAGGCGCTGATGAACCAGGGCGTGGCCCAGCTCCACGTCTTCTTCTACTTCGAGGCCGAGCGCTCCTTCCGTCAGGCGGCGACCATCGAGCCGGAGAACCCCATGCTCTACTGGGGCATGGCGATGGCTAACGTCAACAACGCCGACCGCGCCAGGAAGTTCCTCGCCGTCGCCCGGGAGAAGGCCGAATCGGCCGAGCTCTCCCGCCGGGAAACCCTCTACCTCGACGCCCTCTCCGCCCTCTACAAGGAAGGCGACGGGATCGACGACCAGGACCGCCGCCAGGGCTGGTTGAAGGGCCTGGAAACCATCGTCCAGGAGTTCCGGGACGACCTCGACGCCCGGGCCTGGCTGGCCATGGTCGCCTGGCAAAACAGCCGGCAAGACGGCATCGGCAGCCGGGAGGCGGTCAGCCTGCTGATCGACTCGGTCCTCGATCGAAACCCGATGCACCCGGGCGCCCACCACTACAAGATCCACCTCTGGGACCGACAGGACGACACCCAGGCCCTCGCCTCCGCCGCCCTCTTCGCCAAGGCCTCCCCCGGCATCGCCCACGCCTGGCACATGCCCGGCCACACTTATACCAATCTCAAGCGATACGCGGACGCCTCCTACCAGCAGGAGGGCTCCGCCCGGGTCGATCACGAGTACATGATCCGGGATCGGGTCATGCCCTTCATGATCCACAACTATGCGCACAACAATCAGTGGCTGGCGGAGAGCCTCACCAAGACCGGCCGCCTGGCCGACGCGATCGCCGTCGCCCGCAACCTCGTCGAGCAGCCCCGAGACCCGAAGAAGAACAACGCCCGGGACAGCGGCTCTCCCCAGCGCGAGGGCCGTCGCCGCTGGGCGGAGGCCCTGATCGCGTTCGAGCGGTGGGACGAGCTGCTCGAGGCCGAGGCCTCCGGCGCCCTGGACTGGTCCTCCGAGCCGGCCGAGCAGCTGCGGAGAGCCTACGCCGCCGGGCTCGCCCACGCCGCTAGGGGAGAGCCCGACGCCCTCGACGAGCGGATCGCCGCCTTGAAGGAACTCCTGCCGAAGCCCGAGCAGAACGAGGAGCAAGAGGCCCCCGAGGGAGATTCGGGCGAGGGACCGCGGCCGCCTCGCCCGCTCCCCGGCCTCGAGGCCGCCCTCGCGGAGCTCGAAGGGCATCGCCTCGTCCTGGAAGGGGACCTCGACGCCGCCTTCGAGCGCTTCGGGTCGGCCGATTCGATGCGCCCCGAGTCCCTCGCCCGCCTGCTCCTGAAGGCCGGTCGCACCGAGGAGGCGGTCGCCAGGGCCAACGAGGCGGTCGAGAAGGCCGAGAACGAGGTCGCGCCGCTGGCCGCCCGGGTCGAGATCCTCCACGCCGCCGGCAAGCTCGACGAGGCGAGGGCCGCCTACCTCTCCCTCCGAGAGATCGCCCGAGAGGCGGATCCCGATCTCCCCGTCCTCCGCCGGATTGAGGCCATCCTCGCCGACTGGAAGGCCCGAGACGGCTGGCAAGCCCCCCCTCAGGCCCCCCGCTCCGACCTCGCCGCCCGGAATCGCGTCGACCTCGACCGCGTCGGCCCCCTCTGCTGGTCCCCCTTCCCGGCCGAGCCGATCGAGGGGATCGACACCGAGGGCAAGACCCACCGCCTCGAGCACTACCGCGGCCGGAACCTCGTCGTCCTCTTCTACCTCGGCGGCGACTGCGCTCACTGCATGGAACAGCTCATCGCCTTCAGCAACAACGCCGACCGCATCCGGGCCACCGGCGCCGAGATCATCGCCATCAGCACCGACGGCCTCGAGACGACCCGAGCCCTGAAGGACAACGGCGAGGTCCACTTCGCCATGCCCTTGATCGCCGATCCCGACCTCGACCACTTCCAGCGCTACCGGGCCATGGACGACTTCGAGGCCATGCCCCTGCACGGCACGTTCCTGATCGACGCCGAGGGGAAGGTCCGTTACCAGGACATCTCCTGGCAGCCGTTCCTCGACGTCGAGTTCGTCATCTCCGAACTCTCCCGGATCAACCGGCTGCTCGGCCGAGACTCCGCCCCCGTGGCCGGCCCCCGGCTCCGGTCCCATGACGCCCTGCAACGCACGAGCGGCCGCCCCGGCTCCCGGAAGGGACGGCCGGGCCTGAACCTGGACGACGCGAGAGTCGGCCAGGGTCGGTGATCCCTCGCCGAGCCATCGGCCCCAAGAGGCCCGACGCCCCGCTGACCCGATCGATCGATGGCGTCCGCCGTCGGAGGGACCGCCTCCTCCCGGTATCCTGGCCCTCCGGGGAACAGGGACGCCTCGGACGATCGATCCCCCGCATCGAGTTCGAGGACCGGATCACAGGAAGGGCGATCGATCGGGAGATCGGAGTCGATCCCGACCTCGAGGCGACGACCTCTCCTGCGACCGGGATGCGGGAGTCGTTGGCTTGATGATGACGTTCGTCTTCGGGTATCGTGATCCGGCCTGCTTCCTCCAGGCCCTGGCCCCCGGCCGGGTGATGCGGTTGTCGAATCTCCTGGGGGATCTCCGCGAGGCGCTGGCCAAGGCCGCACCGACCGACCTGCCGCGGAACGAACTGGACCGCCTCGGTCTCCCCGAGGCCCACCTGGCCGAAGGCGTCGTCGCCGACGACTTCCTCAGGCGGATGCGGTTCTCCAGATCGACCGGGCGCGACAGACCTCCGACGAGTCGGAGTGAGGCCTCCCGCTCCGGATCGGTTCGACGAACCGGCCGACCGTCCGGGTGAGGGGCCGGCTCCTCCGCGGGTTGCTCGACGAGATCGACCCCCTCGAGAACGACGAGTTCCGCCCCCGGGCCCGTGTCTCGACCCCCGGGACGCTCCGACCGCCGGCCTCCCGCCGGTTCGAGACGCTCCGGGAAGGGCTCCCATGCTCCTGGACCTCAGCGAAGAGAGTCGACCAATCGTGTCCGCCTCGCCGATGCCCCTCGCCCTCGACCCCGATCGCTTCTTCAACCTGAAAACGCCCGGCTCCCAGGAGTGGTGGTACTTCGACGCCCTCAGCGACGACGGCCAGCAGGCCCTCGCCGCCACCTTCTACGTCGGCCTGCCGTTCGACCCGGAATACGGCAAGGCGGCCAAGCGGCACCTCCGCCGCCCCGACCGGCACTCCGCCCCGTTCCCCCTGGATCACTGCGGCCTGAGCTTCCGCTGGTACCGGACCGACGGCGCCTCGGTGCCCAGACGAGGACGCGGCAACCCCGGCCGTCGTTCCCAGGCCTATTCGCTGAATTCCCACCGCCGAGACGCGTTCGACCACTCCGCTTCGCCGTTCCGGATCTCGATCGCCGAGAGCCGGCTGGAACGCGACCAGCAGGGGTATCGCCTGGTGATCAACGCCCCAGACTGGGATCCCCGGCGCCGGATCTCCGCCGAGCTGCGCTTCCGACCGGCGATCGGCACCGAGCCGTTTGAGATCGATCTCGGGGGGGACGGTTCGGCGCACCACTGGATCCTCGCCGCCTCCGATTGCCAGGTCGAAGGGACAATCGCCATCGATGGCCCCTGGGGAGGAGCCGCAGAGTTCCGCGGCCGGGGTTATCACGACCACAACGCGGGCGCCGAGGCACTCTCCTCGGTGATGACCCGATGGGAATGGGGCCGCGTCCACCACGACGACCGCACCGAGATCTACTCCATCGCCGAGCCGACCCGCGGCCCAACCCAGACGCTCTGGCTCTCCTGCCAAAACGGCAAGCCGGTGCGGATCTGCCACCAGCCCGCCCGCTCGATGGCCCAACCCTGGAAGAACTGGTTCTTTATGCCGTATCACGGCGCGCTGACCCTCACCGACGACGTCGACGGCCAACGCCTCCAGCGCTGGAACGACCACCATCTCGACTCCGGCCCGTTCTACCAGCGCTGGCTCGCCGAATTCCGGGGGCCCGGCTTCAGATCGAACCGGCTCGGGATCAGCGAGTTGCTCGACACCCGTCGACTGACTCACCCGCTCTTTAACTGGATGATCCCGTATCGCCTCCGTCGCCCCGGGGCGACCCGCCCCCCGGGCTAACCCGAGGCTGTCGCCCCGCCGGGCCCAATCCCGATCAGATCCCTGAACGCCACGCATCCGAGCGCAGCAACGCGGACCGGCCCCAATCCCGGGCGCGATGCGAACCGAACCATCGGGCCCGGGGAGCGGAACCGATGCTCGTCCTAAGCCGCACGTCGTCGCAGGACATCATGGTGGGCGACTCCATCCGAATCACCGTGGTCGCCATCGCCGGGGGCCGGGTCCGCCTGGGGATCGACGCCCCCCAGGACGTCGCCGTCATCCGAGGGGAACTCGCCAGGACGGAGGACTCCTCCGGTCCTCCCGGAGGCGATCCCCCAACGGCCCCGAACCCGGACGCGGCGGGGCGTTCCGGCCCGGATGGGCCGGCCGATCCGGAGAACTCGGGCCGTCCTGGGAACCAAGAACCGGCACCTTGATCGGATCGCCTCCCCGGCTGCCTCTCCCCGATCGGGGGAAGAGGCCATCGGGGCGCCCCTCCAGAGGCCGGATCAGAAGGCGATGGCCCCGGCCCCCGCCTCCCCCTCGCCGGCCGAGTCGGGCCGGCCGCTGAATCGGGCCTGGGCACGCTGGCCGACGGCCAGGGTGCCGAGCGTCAGGTCGACCGGATTGGTCCCGGTGGTCGGGGGCTCTCCGGAGGGGAATTCCCAGATCAGGGCGACGTCGTAGGTCGCATTCCCGGACTGGGCGCTGTAGAAATAAATGTGGATCAACTGCTGATTGAGGTCGGTGAGGGTCAGCCGCTCATACGGGATGGTCGGGGGCGGCGCGTCTCCCGAGGGGGTGATCCGGGGCCAGATGGTCTTGTTCACCGGCTCGACCGCGGCGTTGTTGACCCCCGGGCCGTAGACCGCGGCCAGAACCGCCATCACATCGGAGCGGAAGTCGTTCCGGGGAACGTGCGGCTGGTCGGGCTGCTCCTGCGCCTCGCTCGGTTCCTGGGAGGTGCGGCGGGCGAGGACGTGGAGACTCAGCGGGCCTCCGGCCAGCTCCCCCTGCGACCCTTGCGGGATGTAACTGGCCTCGACCTCGAAGAATCCGGGGGTGAGGGTGACTGGCGCGAACTCGGTCTCGGCCAGCCCCTTGGGAACCCGGAGGTAGATATTGTTCTCCCGGAAGGCCCCGCCGCTCGGGCCGTAGAGGGTCCGGTCGAGGATCATCTCATCCCGCATCCGGCCCTGGGTGGCCTCGAGCCGATGCTCGTAACTCGCGAAGCCGCAGCCGAGCGGGGCGATCGAGAGCGCAAGGAGGAAGAATCGGGCAAGCGACCGACGCATCACAGGACCTCATGCCGGGACGAGACGGAGCGGCCGAGGGCCCACCCCGCGACGATCGAGCGTTCTGCTGGGAAATGGTCCGTCCGCCCGGCCGGGCTGTCAAGAGACCGTCGGCTTTGCCGGGGCCTCACCGTGGGGGGAGTAGATCCAGAGGACTCGGCGGAGCTGCCCGGAATCGGCCGAGGCCGACTCGCCCTCCTCCTCCTCATCGATCGGCATCACCTCCGGTTCGGCCGCCGGATCCTCCGCCCGGAGCAGGGCGACTCGCCCGGCGAGCTGGAGCCAGCGGACGACCAGCCGCCCCCCGATCCGGGCGGCGACGAGGGAACCGTTGAGGGCCTCGGCGGCTTCGGGGCGCTCGGCGACCCCCACCACCGCGCCGTCCTCGATCAGGGGGGCCATGGCCTCGTCCCGGATCCGATAGGCCCGGAACCTCCGGTGGGAGGCGATCCAGTACCGCTTCATCGGGAGTGAGAGCACGGTTTCCGCGGCATCCGGCCCGCCGCCCGCGTCCTCGACCCGGACGACGACCTCATCGGCGAGCAGCCCATCACCCTCAGGCCGAGGGGGAAGGATCTGAGGGAAGACCTCGTCGTCACCATCCTGGTTCGTCTCGAGCATCGCCAGCGCCCGACGAAGCAGATCCCCGACCGAGCCGGGGAGGTACTCCCCCACCTCGACCGCCGGAGACGGCCGGCGACGCCGATAACGCGGCCCCTGGCCGTGCAGCAGCCAGCCGGGCTCGACGTCGGTCAGCTCGATGAATCGGAGGAGCACCTCCGAGGGGACCGTCACGCCCGTCTCGTAGTTGTACCACGTCCGGATCGGCAGGTTGAGCCTGCGGGCCAGTTCCGGCCCGCCTCGCTCGCCATACTGCTCGGTTCGAATCTCCCGGAGGCGATTGGCCAACTCGCACTTGGCGCGGACGACCTCAGGAGAGCTCTTGCAGCGAGCCATCGATGCAGGTTCCTCCTCTGCAAGGGAGTCGACGTCGAGGTCGGTGAGCACCCCCCTCTCGACCGGTTCGAGGCCGGCCACAGAAGAATCCTAGTATAGCAATGCCCGTTGGTAAAGGAAAGCGACCGCCAGGACGAAGAACGAATGTTGCGACACCGCATCACTGGGCGGATGGAAGCGTGCCAGCAGGTGCCGGGAACGCGGTCCTCCCGGGAGGCTCCGGCGGGAGGACCGAGCCCTTGGGGAAGGGACGAGATCCTCCTGCGCAGGACGACCGAACCGGCTCCCTTCGGATCGGCGGGACCGGCGCCGAGCCCGATGCGCCTCAGTGCGGATCGGCTCCCTCGCGAGCTTACCGACGGTCGTCCTCGTCGACCTCGATCCCCATGAGGAACTCGGCGATCGCCTCATCGGCCTCGGCGGACTCGGCCGACGGTGCCTCCTTGGGGGCGGGTTCAGGGGCCTTCGGCTTGGCGGCGGCCGTCGCGGTGTCTCGCTTGGAGGAGGGGGCCTTCGGTTCAGGCTTGGACGCCTTGGCGGGAGGGGGCGATTCGGGCTCGTCGGCCATGCCCGTGACGAATTCGAGGACGTCGTCCTCGTCGAGCGGGATCGGAGCATCGACCGGCTCGGGGACGGCCGTGTCGGAGGGCTTGACCTCGGCCACCGCGCCGGGGGCGTCCGGGGCGGCGGCGGTGGCCTTCTCCACCCGGAACTTGATCGGGCCGACCATCAGCTCGTCACCGGGCTCCAGCACGCGTTGCTCCTCGATCCGGTCGCCGTTGACGAACGTCCCGTTGGCGCTACCAAGATCCTTGACAAGGAGCAGCCCCTTCTTCTCGAAGAGCTGACAGTGCCGGCGGCTGACCTGGGAGGATCGCACCACCAACTCGCACCCGTCCTGGCGGCCGAGGGTGGTGACGCCATCAGCCAAGCGGATGGTCTTCACGGCGCTACGGCCTTGCAGGACAACGAGTTGGTAATCCATGGGCAAACCTCGGCGTCGAGGGCCACGGGAGGCCTCACCCCGGGCCCGGGGCGATGATCGTTCTGGTGGAGGGCCTACGGGTTAGACTCCCAAACGATACCATTCGGACGGCCGATGGGGCAATCCCGGGGGAAGGCCCACCGGCAATCAAGGCCCCCCTGAGGCCGTCTCGGGGAAGTCGCTCAGGCCGCCGGATCGGCCCCCCGCGTCCGGAAACCGGGACCGTCATCCGGGCGCCGGAAAGAATCGGCAGTGGCCCCTTGCCTTCCCCACGCCGGAGGAGATATAGTGTGGACGTCTCGCTCACGCGAGGCTCACAATTCGTCGATTGAGTCGTCGCCCAGGCGACCTCAAGACGCGGGAGTAGCTCAGGGGTAGAGCACCACGTTGCCAACGTGGTTGTCGTGGGTTCAAATCCCATCTCCCGCTCTTTTTTTTCGTTCCTGCACCAAGCACCGACCCCCGGGCTGGCGGCCGACGCTCGAGCACATCGGGTTGGACGGGGTATCCCGAGCTGCCCCAGCCCGATTGCTGTCTCTGCGGAAGGGATCGCCCTCGATGAGCACCGGGGAGAATGAGCGCGACGAGCCCCAGACCGACGACTCGGCGGCCACGGTCGCCGGCGACGAGGGCCCGTCCAGCGACGAAAAGCGGCGTCTGAATCTGGAGGTCCAGATCACCGACGCCGGCCCGTGCAAGAAGCACGTCAAGATCGTCGTTCCGCGCTCCGACATCGACCAGCAGTTCGAGGAATCGCTCGGCAACCTCCACAAGGAGGCGCTGATCCCGGGCTTTCGCCCCGGGCGTGCCCCCCGCGAGCTGATCCAGCGCCGCTACCGCAAGGAGCTGGCCGGGCAGGTGAAGTCGGCCCTCGTCATGGCCTGCATGGAGCAGCTCGACGAGGAGCACAAGCTCAACCCGATCAGCCAGCCAGACTTCGACTTCGAGGCCCTCGAGCTGCCCGAGGACGGCCCGCTTGAGATCCAGTTGGATGTCGAGGTCCAGCCCGACTTTGAAGTCCCCGAATACAAGAACCTGGTCGTCAAGCGCCCGGTCCGCAAGATCACCGACGCGGACGTCGACCAGCAATACCGCAGCTTCCTCGAGCGCTACGCCCAGCTCGTCCCCAAGCTGGAAGGCGGGGCCGAGGTGGGCGATTACGTGGTCGCCGATCTGACCTTCTCGCTCGACGGCAAGCCGCTGAATCTGGTCAACGAGGTTCAGTTCCGGCTCCAGAAGCAGCTTCGCTTCCAGGACGGGCTGGTCCCCGACATGGCCTCCGCCCTGACCGGGGCCCGGCCGGGGGAATCCCGGACGACCAAGGCACAGATCGGCTCCTCCTCCCCGGATCCCTCGCTCCGGGGTCGGGAGATCGACCTGACCATCCAGGTCCACGACCTGAAGACCCTCCGCCTTCCCGAAACCGACGCGGCGTTCTTCGAGGGGATCGGCTTCGACGACGAGCAGGACCTGAAGAACGCCCTGCGCTCGGTCCTCGAACGCCGGGTCGAGTTCCAGGCCCGGCAGGCGGTGCGCCGCCAGATCGTCGACCAGTTGATCGAGCGTGCCCCCTTCGAGCTGCCGGCCGACCTGGTCAAGCGGCAGGAACTCAGCACCCTCCGCCGGCTGGTCAACGAGATGCGGGAGGCCGGCTACACCGACTCGGAACTCCGGGCCCGGGAGGCCGAGATCCGGGCCAACGCCCACGAGGTCACCCTCCGGAACCTCAAGGAGTTCTTCCTGCTCTCGAAGATCGCCGAGCGCGAGCAGATCAAGGTCGAGGAGGACGACCTCGCCGAGGAGATCGAGCTGATCGCCATCCGGACCGACGAGACGCCGCGTCGGGTTCGATCGCGGCTGCAGAAGGAGGGCCAGATGGAGAACCTGGCCACCCAGATTCTCGAGCGCAAGGCGATCGACCGGATCCTGGACTACATCACCGTCGAGCTCGAGGAGGTCGCCACGCCGGAGGAGGAACCGGCGGCTGACACGCTCGACCAGACGGCCTCGGGCACCTCGGCCGGTGAGGAGGACGGCAGGGAGCCCCCGTCGACGTCATCCGAGCAGGAGTGATCCCGGGGGAGAGCCGTCGGCCGGTGCCCTCCCGCGGGGCGGAGGCCGACGGAGCCCCAGCGATGGCCGCCATCACGTCCGGGGATCGTGTCCCGACCGGTCCCCAACCGACCCGAGTCGGGCCGAGGACCCCTCGGCGCGGGGCCCTCGGCCCCTCGCCGATCTGGTTCGCGATCCGCCCGATGCGTCCCGAGGACCCGCTCCCATGATCTCCCCCCGCGCGCCCTTCGACGCCGATCCGCTCTCGCCGATTCTGCAGCGGAACCGCGACTACAACCGCCAGCGGCAGATGACCCTCAGCGATCTGCTGCTGGAGAATCGGATCATCTTCCTTGAAGGTCCGATCAACGACGGCATCGCCAATGTGACGGTGATGAAGTTCCTGTACCTGCAGTACGAGAACCGCTCGCAGGGCATCAGCTTCTACATCAACAGCCCCGGCGGCAGCGTCACGGCGACGATGGCGATTTACGACACCATGCAGTTCATCGACTGCCCGGTGGCGACCTATTGCATCGGCCTTGCCGCCTCGGGCGCCGCGGTCCTCCTGGCCGGGGGGACCAAGGGCAAGCGCTACGCCCTGCCGCACTCGAAGGTCATGATCCACCAGCCCTACGGGCAGGTCGGCGGCCAGATCTCCGACATCGAGATCCAGGCCCGGGAGATCCTCGATACCAAGCGCGAGATCAACGAGATCCTCGCCAAGCACACCGGCCAGCCCTTCGATCGCGTCGCTCGGGACACCGAACGCGACCGCTACCTCAAGGCCCTCGAGGCCAAGGACTACGGCATCGTCGACCACGTCGTCGGCCACATCCCGACCGACGAATCGAAGAAGGGCGAGCCGTCGAAGTAAGTCGGAGGGGACGCCCCCTCGTCTGCCTCCCCTTCCGACGCTCGCGACCAAGGAGCCCGAACGATGCCCCTGATCCCGATCGTGATCGAGCGTTCCGGCCGCGAAGAGCGGGCGATGGACATCTACTCCCGCCTGCTCCAAGACCGGATCATCATCCTGGGTACGGCCATCGACGACACGGTGGCCAACCTCATCGTCGCCCAGATGCTGGTCCTCGCGCACCAGGACGACAAGGCGGATATCCACCTCTACATCAACAGCCCCGGCGGCAGCGTTACCGCCGGCATGGCCATCTACGACACCATGCAGTACGTCCCCTGCGACGTGGCCACCTACTGCATGGGGCAGGCCGCCAGCATGGGGTCTCTGCTGCTCGCCGCCGGGGCCGCCGGCAAGCGGAACGCCCTGCCTCACGGCCGGATCATGATCCACCAGCCCCTGGCCGGCATGGAAGGCACGGCGACGGACATCGAGATCCACGCCCAGGAATTCTTCCGCATGAAGCGGCAGCTTAACGAGATCTACCAGAAGCACACGGGGCAGACCCTCGAACGCCTCGAGGCCGACACCGACCGCGACCGCTTCATGTCCGCCGCCGAGGCCAAGGAATACGGCCTCGTCGACAACGTCCTCGACCGGGAGCTCCCCATCCCCCGGAACCCCGAGGCCATCTGATCCGACCCCTCCTCGCCGGTTCCCCGTCGCTTCGCGACGCCCCGAGCCGGTCTTGTTCCGACGTCCCGGATCGCCCCGGCGCTCGGGGCCTCCGGGACGCTCCGTTCCATCGCTGCCGGGTCGATCCTCGCCGGCGGCCCCCCCCGACGGGTCATCCGGGCCGGCTCGGATCGGCCTGCGATCCCTGAATGACCGTCGTGGGCGGCTGCGCTGGCGATCGCTCGGCGGATCGCCAGCCGAGGGGGACGCCGACCGTCGCCGTCGCCAGCACGAACCACAACGCCGCCACCGGCCACCGGGGAGGCGATCGATCCTGCTCCAGGCGATCGCGGAGCGGGCCGGCCAGGGCCTCGATCAGCTCGTCCGCCCGGCGCCCGAACGCCTCGAGCTCGCAGGTGCGGAACATCGGGGAGCTCTTGAGTCGGAGCCCCCTCCCGACGGCGCGATCCTCGAACCCGAGGAGCGTCGGCGAGAACGCGCCGGGCAACTGGGCGAGGGCGTCCCGGACGGCGGCCTGCGCCCGGACGGGGTCGAGATTGTAGAGAATCAGCCGGCGTCGGGACGACCCGGCGAAGACGAGGGCGATCGTGGTTAGGAACGCGATCCAGGCCAGGTGGGGGGTGGACTCGGAGGATCGCGACAGCGCGCCGAGGAGGACCGAGCCCACAGGGCCATACCCCAGCAGGGCACCGAGGCCGAAGGCCAGGAACAGGTGATCGAGCGCCCCGGCCACGAGTCTCGGACGGCGGGAACAGGCCAGCAGCCCCTGCGCGGTGAGATAGGCCGCGAGGGGACCCAGGCTCAGGATCGGCGGGGCCATCGTCGACACGAAGGGGCACCCGAACTGGAGGACGAGGGGGACGAGTCGGCTCGGGGCTAACCGGCCTCCTCGTCGGAGGAGGAGGCGAGTTCGGCCAGGATCGGGGCGTTGGCCTCGGGGAAGCTCAGGTTGGGCAGGTCGGCGACGGGAGCCCAGATGAACCCCGAGCCGGCCTCGGGCTCGGCCCCAGGGTCGGCCGGCCTGGCGTCGAAGTAGTGGAGCTCGACCAGGCCGTGCGGATACCGATGGGTCACGACCCGCCGTCGCCGGCCAATCTCGACGAGAAGCCCGGTTTCCTCCCGGCATTCCCGGGCGGCGGCGGCCTCAGGGGATTCTCCCGGCTCACACTTGCCGCCGGGGAATTCCCAGAGGCCCGGCATGGGCGAGCCGGGCCGGGGAGGACGGCGCCGGATCAGGACGCGACCCCCTCGGGCGATCAGGCCGATCCCCACCCGGGTCGCTCCAGTCGCTCCGGCCATCGCCCTCGACGCCCTTCCGGGACCCTCGCCGCTCGGCTCACCCCTTGGCCTGGAGCGCCGCCTCCAGGGCCTGCCCGGGGGAGCCCATCACATTATAGCCGCAGTCGACGTGGAGGATCTCCCCGGTCACCCCGCTGGCCAGATCGGAAAGGAGGAACATGCCGGTCGAGCCGACCTCCTCCCGGGTGATGTTCCGCTTCATCGGGGAGATCGCCTCATACAGCCCGGCGAGCTTGTCGGAATCGCCGATCGCCGAGGCCGCCAGCGTCTTGACCGGCCCGGCGGAGAGGGCGTTGACCCGGATCTTCCGCGGGCCGAGGTCGAAGGCGAGGTACTTGACCGAGGCGTCGAGGGCCGCCTTGCAGACCCCCATCATGTTGTAGCCGGGCACGACCTTCTCGCCGCCATAGTAGGTCAGCGTGAGGATCGCCCCCCCCTCGGGCATCAGCTCCGAGGCAGACCGGGAGACGGCGACCAGCGAGTACACGCTGACATCCATCGCCAGCTTGAACCCGTCTCGGCTGGCCTTGACGAACGGGCACTTCAGGTCGTCCAGCGGGGCGAAGGCGATCGAGTGCAGCACGAAGTCGAGCGTGCCGAACGACTCCCTGGCGGCCGAGAAGGCGGCGGCGATGTCCTCGTCCTTCTGGACGTCGCAGGGAACCAGCAGCTTCGGGTTGATCGGGTCGACGACCCGCCGGACCCGGCGTTCCATTTTCTCACCCGGCAGGTGGGTGAACCCCAGCTCGGCTCCCTCGTCAACCAGCCTCCGGGCGATCGCCCAGGCGATGCTGTAGTCGTTGGCGACGCCCAGGATCAATCCCTTCTTTCCCGAGAACAGCCCCATCACCGGGTCCCTCCAAGGGTTCGGATCCGGCCCGGGGCCGGCGATCCTCGCGGTCGGCCTCGGCCCGAGGCGTCCCGCCGCTCGATCTGATCGGCCTCGTCCGGCCGGTCCGTCCACGCCGCGGCGCCGATCGCCCCGGACCTCGTCATGTCCGCAAGCATAACCCCTGGGCCCGGTTCGCTCAACGTGCCCCCGGGCCGTTCCGCCCATTCCCAATCCGGTCGAGGCGCAGGGCGGCCTCCTGGAGGTCCGCATCCAGGGCCGATCGGGCCCGATCCAGGGCGATCCGGGTCGCGGCGCCGACCGAGAGGCTCAGGCGTCTGGCCCTCGGATCGGTCCGACCGATCCCAATCGCCTCGAGCATCCGGAAGGCGGTTTGAACCTGAGGATCCCTGGCGAGGTCGCCGCCGGCGCCGGGGGGAAGCTCGGCGACCCGGGATTCCCCCCGACGCCAGGCAACCCGCTCCCAGCGCCCGGGACCGGTGCGGACCAGCAGGCTCGCCTCGACCGCGACCCGGTCGAATCCGGGGCTCAGCTCCAGTTGCGTGACGACGGCCCCGACACGCCCCGACCCCTCGATCCGAGCCAGCGCCAGCCGCATCGGATCGGTCGTCCCCGGTTCGCCGAGCAGGTTGCCGACCAGGCCGCCGACCGCCTGGGCCAAGCCCGCCGGATCGACCTCGATCGCCGGGCCGGAGTCGGGCAAGACCAGGCCGCCGAAGCGGACAAACCGCAGATCCGGGTCGATCAGGACCTCGGTTGAGGCCCGTCGGGCCAGCCAACGGCGATCGGACTCGACCGGGATCGGCAGCAGGTCGTCGATCGGGGCCGGGTCGATGGCGCTGAGGGCGAACCCCAGGGCCTGCAAGCCCTCCTGGAGCCGATCGACGGGCATCGTCTCGACCCCATCGAATCCGGCCCGCCAGCCCTGCCGGAGCATCCGGCGCCGATCCTCGGGCCGCTCCTCGACCCGAGCCACCTCCCGGCGGTCGATCGAGACGAGCATCAGCGGCGTCGGATCGGCCGGGAGGCCCGGGTCGAGGCGATCGAGCTCCGCATCGATCCAGGAGACGACCGGGTCGGCCGCTCCTCGAACCGGGACCCGATCGGCCCGCCAGCGCCGGAGCCGATCGAGCCGGTCTTCCCGAGCCCGGCGGAGGATTCGCTCCTCGAGGGCTTGCCACGAGGAGGCGAGCTCGGGGAGGTGCTCCTCCGCCCAATCGCGGCGGACGACCACCTCGATCCGGGTCGGCCGAGCGGGGAGCACCTGGCCGAGGAGAACCGAGCCGTCGCGCAAGACGACCCGATCGGCGGCCGATCCGGCCGTCTCCTCGACGTTCGCCCCCCCCTGGACGAGGAGGAGGGGGCTCGAGAGCAGGATCAGGATTGAGCCCAAAAGAGCCATTCCCATGAGGTCTCCCCCCGCCCGGACACCGGCCTCGGGTAGAATCTCCCTGCGACTCGACCGCATTGTACCGGGACGGAGGTGCGTGATGGCTCGGATTCGCTGGATCTCCGAGAACGAGGCGAGGGGGGAGCTGGCCGAGGCGTATGCCTCCTGGAAGGCGAGGAACCCGGGCCGGTCGGAGATCCCCGGGATCCTCAAGTGCTTCAGCCTTCGGCCGGACTTCTTCCGGGACGTGGTCGGGTTCTCCGATCGGCTCCACTTCTCCGAGGGGCACCTGACCCGCCGCCAGAAGGAGATGATCGCCACCTTTGTCTCCGCGTTGAACCAGTGCCCCTACTGAACGGGGTCGCACGCCTTCTTCCTGCAGTTGCAGGAACCCGACCCGAGCCTGCACGAGCACCTCTCCCGAGCCGACCTCGACGGCGCCCCGCTGTCCGAGGCCGAGCGGGAACTGCTCCGCCTGGTGGAGACGATCACCAGGCACGCCTACCGGATCACCGACGAGCAGGTCGACGCCCTGCGCTGCCTTGGCTGGACCGACGAGCAGCTCGCCGAGTGCGTCTACATCGCCGCCCTGTTCGCGTTCTTCAACCGGGTGGCCGATGCGTTCGGCCTGGACGACCCGAACTACTTCGCCGCTCCCCCTCCCCGGGGAGGGGAGCCGACCGAACCGGAGGGATCGGGTGAGTCGGCCTGATCGGGGGAGAACGGCCCCAGGCTTCGCCCCGCTGGGAGACCGCGCCCTGATGGCTCGGTTCGATCGGGAGGACGAAGCGGCGGCCTGGGCCGAAGCGATCCGGAGCCGTCGGTTGCCCGGCGTGCTCGACGCGGTCGCCTGCTTCGAGACGGTCGCCGTCTTCGCCGACCCCGACGCGGTCGATCCGGGGGCCCTGCCCGAGAGGCTGCTCGCGATTGCTTCCCCGATCGGCCAGGGGCCGATCGGCCCGAGGACGCACCGGGTGCCGGTCTTGTACGATGGGAAGGACCTGGACGAGGCCTCCCGAGCGCTTGGGATCGAGCCAGGGGACCTGGTGCGCCTTCACTGCGAGGCGGTGTTCGTCGTCCGGGCGATCGGGTTCCTGCCGGGCTTCCCGTACCTCGGCGGGCTCCCCGAGGCGCTGACCGGCCTCCCGAGGAGGCAGCCTCCCCGGACCCGGGTTCCCGCCGGATCGGTGGCGATCGCGGGGAGCCAGTCGTGCATCTACCCGGCCGAATCGCCCGGGGGCTGGCACCTCCTCGGCCGGACCCCCCTGGTCATCGCCGACCTCTCGAGCGGGTTCTTCCCAATGGTTGCCGGCGATCTCGTCCGCTTCGAGCCGATCGGCCCCGATCGGTTCGATGCCCTCCGGGGCCTTCGGCTCGGGGAGCCGGACCGCGGGGGGGATCTCATCCCGCTCCGGTGATCGGATGCCGCGACTCGGCCCGGTCGGGGCCAAGGCCAAAATCGAGGTGCGGAGGAGGCCGGTGCGATGATCCGGGAAATCGACCTGAACGCGGACCTCGGCGAAGGGTTTCCGGACGACGACGCGCTGCTCGACCGGGTCAGTTCGGCCTCCATTTGCTGCGGAGCCCACGCGGGGGGACCGGATGTGAGCCGCAGAGCGATCGAGGCGGCGCTTCGCAAGGGAGTGGCCGTGGGAGCCCACCCCGGCTTCCCCGACCGCGAGGGATTCGGCCGGAGGGAACGCCAGGCGAGCCCGGCCCAGGTGGAGGCGATCGTCCGGGAGCAGCTCGATCGCTTCGGGCAATGGGCCGCCGGACTCGGGGCGGAGGTCCAGTTCGTCAAGCCGCACGGGGCGCTGTACAACCAGGCGCAGCGGGATCGAGGGATCGCCTCGGGTCTGGTGGCGGCCGTCTCCGGCTTCGCTCCCCGGCGGCCGATCCTGGGACTGGCCGGGAGCGTGCTCGGCGAGGAGGCCAGGCGAGCCGGCCTCCGCTTCGTGGTCGAGGGCTTCGCCGATCGTCGGTATCGCCCGGACGGCTCGCTCGTCCCGAGATCGGAGCCCGGCGCCGTGATCGACGACCCGGAGGAGGCGGTGCGGCAGGTCCTGTCGCTGATCGGCCGGGGGCCGGAGACGATCTGCCTGCACGGCGACGACCCCGGAGCGCTTCGCCTGGCCGATCGGCTGCGGACGGCCCTGGCCGACGCCGGGGTGCTCGTCCGGAGCTTCGTCCGGGGGACGGGAGCGTGACCGAGCGGGACGAGCTGGCGACATCCGGCCTGACGGTCCTGCACCCCGGCGCCTGGACGACGGTCCAGGACCTCGGCCGATTGGGCCTTCGGTCCCGGGGGGTTCCCCCGGGAGGAGCGTTCGACTCGCAATCGCACGAGCTGGCCAACGCCCTCGCGGGGAACCCTCCGGGAGCGGCGACCCTGGAGCTTGTGCTCCTCGGCGGCAAGTTCCGGGCCGATGGCCCCCTGGCCGTCGCCCTGGCCGGGGCCCCGATGCCCGCCCGGGTCCTCTCCGGCTCGGGAAGCCGAACCGTCCTCCCCCCGATCGGGTTCGGGCTCCTCCCCGGCGACGTGCTCGAACTGGGCGGCCTCCCCTCCGGAGCAAGGACGTACCTGGCCGTCCGGGGAGGCTGGAGAACGCCGATCGTCTCGGGAAGCCGATCGTCGGAGCGGCCGCTCCGGGAAGGGGAGCGGATCCCCGCCCTGCCGAGTTCCTCCCCGATCCGGCGGCCACGCCCCTGCCTCCTCGCGATCCCCGGGCAGGAGGGCCTCCCGATCCGGATCATCGAGGGCCCCGATGCCGAGCTGCTGGTCGACCGGGACTGGCACCAAAACCCGTTCGTCGTCTCCTCCGAGAGCGACCGGATGGGCCTCCGGCTGGACGGGCCTCCGATCCAGGTCCGCACTCCTCCCGACCGGCCGTCGATCCCGGTCCTCCCGGGAGGAATCCAGGTTTCCGGAGGCCGCCCGATCCTCCTGGGAGTGGCCGCCGGCACCATGGGAGGCTACCCGCTCGTCGCGGTGGTCGCCTCGGCCGACCTCCCCCGCCTGGCCCAGGCGAGGCCAAGGGACGTGCTCCGGTTCGCTCCGATCTCCCTGGCGGAGGCCAGGCGCCTCGATCGGGAATCGAGACGCGCTCGGCGGGGGATCCTCCTCCGCCTTGAGGCCGCGGTCGGCGGGGCCGGCACCCTGGCCGATCCGGAGCGACGGCCCCCGGGGTCCGGTCCCTCGGCGGAAGGCGAGCCGTCCGACCGAAATCGACCTTGCCGGGGCAGGGAGGACGGGTAACCTATCGCCCGGCCCGTTCCGAGCGACCGGCCTCGGGTGGCCCCCACCCGACCGGCCTCGGCTCTCGGGCGAATCGTCCCGATCACCGGCAAGGATGCCACGATGTTCACGGTGGCCCCGATCTGGCGAGCCGCGGCGCTGATGCTGCCGATGGCGGCGTCGGCCGGCTGCGACTGGCTCCCGGTCCGTCGTCGCGTCGACCCGTCCCTCTACCCGGTGCCGAGCCGTCCCGACTCGGCCTACCTCCGGGGAGATCCGCCCGGCTTAACGACCGAGAGGGGACCGGAATCCGGGACGACGCTCGCCCAGCACGACGGCCATCGATCCCCCCCGCCCGGGACGCCTCCCCCGCTGATTCCCGTCGCTCCCGAGGAGGCGATCGGAACGCCCCCCCCAACCCCGCTACTCGACGCCGCGCTCGTCCGGGCCGAGGCCGTCCGATCGGCCGCGCTCGACGAAGCGCCGGAGTCCGGCCCCGACTCGGAGCCCGAGCCCCCCCCCGACCCGATCTCCCCCGGGTCGCTCCCCCTCGCCCAAGCCGTCGAGACGGGAGACACCGATGCGGTCCCGGACGAGAAGCCGGTCGAGCCGGATCCCCCGGTCCTGCCGCTGTCAACCCCTCCTCCGCCGCCGGAGCCGGCGCCCTCCCTTCCCCTCGACCTTCCCCCGGTCGAGCCGGAACCCGACACCGACCCGGACGTCGAGGAGGCCGGGCCGAGGCCGGATCCCCGGCCCATCGAACTGCCGCCGCTCGAGCCCACCCCTCCGCTGGACGCCGGGCCGGATGGCTCCGATCCACCCCCTCCCGAGCCGGAGCGGCTCGGGGCGGAGCCGTCGCCGTCGCCGCTTCGGCCGTCGGAGCACTGGCGGGCCGGCCTGCAAACCCTGCTGGCGCTGACCGAGGAGCAATCCCGGCGCGAGGGAGGCTCGGCCGAGCTCTGGGCCTCACGCAACCGGGTCCTCCACTGGCTCTCGGACGCCGAGAATGAGCCCAACCCCGCCAGCCTTTGGCAGACCGTCATGGAGCTGCTCTCGGAGCCCGGACCAGGAGCCGATCCCGCGGCGATCCTCCCGGCTCCGACCGAAGCGGCCGCCCCCGAAGAGGGCGCGACGCTCGACCTCCGGGTCTCGAAAGTCGCCTTCTGCCGGGAAGTCCTCGGCTTCGGCCAAATCGACCCGATCGACGCCAGCGATTGCCGAGCCGGCCAGGACGTGATCCTCTACTGCGAGCTGGAAGGGGTCCGGTATCGAAGCGACGGCGAAGGGCACCGCTCCCAGCTCTTCACCACACTTGAGATCATTCCCAGGGCGGAGGCCTCGGCGACCTGGCGAGAGGCCCGCACCGTGGACGACCATTGCGACCGCCCCCGTCGGGATTACTTCGTGGGCTATTGGCTCTCGCTCCCCGATTCGCTCCCCGTCGGGCGCTACGTCCTCCGCGTCTCGCAGCGCGACCTGACCTCGGGGGACGAGACGGTTTCGGAGTTGCCGTTCACCATCGTCGAGCGCGGCGGGTGATCCGATCCCCCGTCCCGGAGGGCGGCCCGAGTCATCGGACTGGTCCTCCCCTCCGGCCGCCATCAATTGTTCAACGGCTGGGTGCTGCGGAGATAGGCGAACAGATCGCGGACCTGCTGCGCGCTCAACGGTTCGAGTAAGCCGGCGGGCATGACCGACTGCGGAACCCTGGTCAGCTCCTCGATCTCGGCCCGGGGGAGGACCTCGTTGCGGCCGTCGGCCCCCCGGAGGACGACCACGCGGTCGTCGCGGTCGACGAGGAACCCCGTGACCACCCGACCATCGAGCAGGAGGGCGAGGTACGTCTCGTAGCCTTCCCGGACCTCGGCCGCCGGGTCGACCACGGCGGTGAGCATCGACCGGAGGTCGTCCCGCTGGTAGCTGGTGAGGTTCGGCCCGACGTCGCCGCCGTCGTCGAAGAGGGTGTGGCACTTGCCGCACGATTGGAGGAAGAGCTCCTTGCCGGTGTACGGGTTCCCGGTCCCGGAGCGGATCATCGCCTCGAACCGCTCGACCTCCCGGCGAAGTTGCTCGGCCGACGCTCCCCCCAGCTCTCCCCAGAGTTCCCGGGCCTTCGCGGCGAGGTCCTCGTCTCCCAGCAACACGACCTTCCGGCCCATCGTCTCGGGAACGAGGCGGCGGTCCACCCGACCGGAGGAGATCGCCTCGAGGAAGGCGTCGGCATACGAACGCCGGCCGACGAGGAGCTCCTGAGCGGCGTCCCGGGCCTCGTCCGGGAGGTCGTCGTGCAGGGAGATGGCGAGCTGGGCGATCTCGGGCTCGTCGAACGGCCGGAGGGAGGCCAGGGCCGCGGCCCGGAGGGCGTCGGGCCCCTCGGTCGAGGCCACCGCCTTCAGCGCCGGCAGCGCCCGGGGTTCGCGAACCTCGCCGAGGGTCCGGATCAGTTCCAGCCGGGAGGAGGGGTCGGCCGCCGGGTCGGTGACGATCGCAATCGCCTCGGCCACCGCCGGGGCGTCTCCCTGGCGGACTCGGAGCGGCAGGGAGCCGCCTCCCGAAGCGGCGATCGCCGTCACGAGCCGCTCGGGGAGAGCCGACAGCGCCCTCCCCTCGAAGGCCTCCTCGAAACCGGCCAGGAGCAGATCGACCACATCCCGGGAAGGGGCCCGTTCCAGCAGAAGGGCGCAGCGGATGAGGTCGGCCCGGGAGCCCGCTCGGGCGAACCGTTGCATCAGGCGGCCCAGGATCGCCTGTCGGACGATCGGCTCGGCCCAGATCCCCTCCTCCTCGAACAGGGCGAGCACCCGGTCGGGCTCCTCCCCGACCTTGGACTCGATCGCCCACCAGAGGAGCAGGGGAAGGTGGGGATCGGCCGCATCCTCATCTCGGCGGAGCAGCGCCCGGACGATCGGCAGGGCCTGAGGAGCCGGCAGGCGGCGGGCGGAGCTGGCCAGCTGGCTCCGGACGGAGACATACGGCTCCCGGGAGGCCAGGTCGGCCAGGGCGGCGGCGAATGCGTCGCTCACCTCGAAGTCGTCGCACATCAGGCGGACGGACCAGGATCGGACGTGGCGGTCGGGGTGGTCCAGCAGGGCGACCGCCGTCGGCTCGTCCAGCCCGCCGCAGAGGTTCAGGGCCCAGAGGGATTCGAGCGCCCGCTCGTCGGCCCGAAGGGCGAGCAGGTCCTCCCGGAGCCCGGGGATCAGCGACGGATCCTTCCGGTCTCCCAGCAGGCGAAGGGCCTCGCGGCGGAACCATCGGTTCGGGTGCTCGAGCAGGCCGAGCAAACGCTCCGACGACCAGGAGGACAGGTCGAACGGCGCCTTCGGACCGATCGCTCCGGGGAACGCTCCCGGCGCCGAGTCGGAGGCCCGGAGCCGATAGACTCGGCCGTTCGTCTTGTCCACCCGGCCGGCGTAGTGGCTGCTATGGTCGATCCGCTGCTCGTAGAAATCCGAGATGTACAGGGCCCCGTCGGGGCCGAGGGCGATGGCGACGGGGCGGAACCAGGGGTCCTCGGTCCTCATCGGGCGCTCCAGGTCCGCCGTCTTGAAGGTCGAGCCCTCGGGCATGACCTCGCTCAGGACCACCTGCCCCTGCAAGGGCTCGACGCCGAAGAGCTTCCCCGGGTAGGGCTCTGGAAACGCGCCCCCCTCGTAGAGCAGGAAGCTATGCGAGAACCGAGGGACGCTGTGATGGGCCATCGGTGGGAAATAGCCGAAGGCGTAGGGGTTCGACAGCGAGCCGTGCTTGGTGAAGCCCTTCTGGTAGTAACCGCCCTGGACGTAGTGGAATCCTCGGGTGTCGCCGCCGTTGTGTCCGGAGTAGACACGACCGACGGCGTCGATCTCCACGCCGAAGGTGTTGCCTCCTCCCTCGGCGAAGACCTCGTAGCGGCGAGTCTCGGGGTGGTATCGCCAGATGAGCTGCCCCATCGAGTGGACGATCGCCTCCTCCGGGTCTCCCGGACGCCGGATCCGACCGGTCACCGTGCTCCCCTGGGCGGCGTAGAGCCAGCCGTCGGGCCCCCAGGTGAGGCTGTTGGCGATGGAGTGGCTGTCCTCCAGGCCGAAGCCTTCGAGCAGAACCTCGGGATCGCCGTCGGGGACGTCGTCCTGGTCTCGGTCGGGGTAGAACAGCAGGTACGGCGGGTTGAGCACGAAGACGCCCCCCCGGCCCCTGGCGATCGAGGTGGCGAGGTTCAGGTCGTCGAGGAACACCGAGTGCGTCTCGAAGGTCCCATCGCCGTCTCGGTCCTCGTGGATCGAGACGCGGTCAATCCCGGGGGGGCCGTGGGGAGGAGGCTCCGGCGTCGTGTCATAGACCGTGCGGAGGAACTTGTCCCGGCTGACCGGGGTCAGGCCGGCGGGATCGGGGTACTGGCGATACTCGACGACCCACATCCGCCCCCGCTCGTCGAACGAAACCTGGAGCGGCTGGGCGATGACCGGATCGGCCAGGGCCAGGTCCACCGCCAGCCCCACCGACACCTGGAAGCGATCGAGGGCGACCTCCGGGGCCAGGGGGGGGGTGTCCCCCTGCCGGAGCCGAAGGTAGGCGTCCAGGTCGTCGAAGCGATCCAGGCGAGCGTAGGTCGCCCCCACGCTCGAAACCGGCCCGGCCGCCCACGACGGGTCGTCGCCGGCCCGGTATTCCCAGGGGCCTTCCATCTTGATCGCCTCGGCCCGGCCCTCGGCGTAGAGGGCGGGGGCGGCGACGGCGAAGTTGCTCCGGCCATCGTTGTAGTAGACCCGGACGGCGACCACGTTCGGCTCGCCGGGGCGGATGACCCCGTCGGGAATGGGGAAACGCCCCTGCTCGCCCAGCCCGCTGCGGAACCTCGGGGGGAAGGAGCCCGCGGCGCCGACCTGGACGCCATTGACGAAGGCGGCCCGAGCGTCGTCAACCGGCTCGACGAACAGGGCCAGCGGCTCGCCGGCCCAATCGGCCGGGACCTCCACGGCGCAGCGATACCAGGCGAAGCCGTCCCGGCCGGAACTCGACCCCTCGGCCGGCCGGATCCGGGGCGGTTCCTTCCAGGTCTCCGGAATCGGCACCTCGCGCCAGGCCTCGTCCTCCGGGTTCGCAAGGCGAGGAGCCGCCCAGGACAGGCCGAGGCCGAGGCCGATCGAACCGGCCAGGAACGCCATCCCCCCGATCATTCCGAGTCGCCTGCTCATCGCTGTCCCAACCCCAGGGCTCGCCTTGCGATCTCGACCCAGCTCGGGGAGGGCCGATCGGCCCTCCCGGAACCTTTCGGTCGAGGGTAGGGGATGGGGGCGGCCGAGGGAAGGGGCCGGTCGTCCCGGCCCGGAGCGGCACTCCTCTCAGGAGCCGGGCCGTCGGCGACAGGCCAAGCCCAGCGCCGCTCCCAGGCCGACCGCTCCCCAGAGGACCAGCGATCCGGGCTCCGGAATCGGCACCTGGGGACTGGTCGGCGGGTTCGGCACGGGCTGCGGCCCTCCCCCGACGTCGATCGGCGGGAGGATCGGCTCGCCGGGCACCTGGACCGGCGGCAGCGGGATCGGCGTCTGGTTGCGGACGATCCGGTCCCGCTCCAGGATCGGGCCGATCAGCGGGTGGAACCGGTCGAACCGAGCGGGGTTGAGGCTCCGCCGCCACCGGAGGTAGTCGGCCGTGACGGAGTCGGGGATCCGCCCGCTCTCGTCGGCGGCAAGCAGGATGTCCAGGAACTGGGGGCGAGGCACCCGGATGTTCCCCTGGCCCAGGGCCCGAGCGAGCATCGCCTCCTGGCGGCGGAAGGCCTCGGAGTCGAGGATCGCCTCGCGGTTCAACTGGGTCGCCCGCAGCCCAGCGGCGGCCGCCTCGGCCCGGAGGGTCCCGGCATCCGGCTGCAAGAGATTCCGCAGTGTGACGTTACGCTCGACCGTCGCCTGGAGGCGGTCCCGCATCGGGCCGGCCCCGGCGGGGCAGGGAGCCAGCCAGGCCGCGAGCAGCAAGGCCGCGGCCGGCACCAGCCGGACTCGAAGGGAGAGGGGCCTTCGCCTCCCTCCCGGGATACCAATCGCTTCCATGGGAGACCCACCCGTTCCGCTCCGGCCATCCGACGATCGGCGGGGAATGATGCCAGATTCCCGCTCCGGCACAACCGGAATATCGGAGGGCGCCCCGACCGGCTTGAAACGATGGGGCGGATTGTCGCGATTTCCTGACCCCTCCGCTCACCACTGTCAAGGTCGGTTTTCTCTTCCCACGGACCGTTGGCTCGGACGCTCTCCGGATCGGCCCCGAGCCCTCTCCGGGGCCTGCTCCCTCCTGCCGATTGATTGCAATGGCCCGAGCCGGGCGGGTATGGTGGGGCCGGGTTCCGGGCCGGGCTTCGATCCGAGATCGGCCCCCCCCGATCGATCGGCCGCCGGGGCGACCGCCCCCCGGCTCGATCGCGACGGGACGACCCGATGCCACCCCGCTGACGCCCCTCCGAGGTGACACGATGACGACGGCCGCCGCCCCCGCCTTGACCGTCCCCACACACACTCAGATGTACATCGACGGCCGTTGGTGCGACGCCGCCGATGGCGGCCGGCTGGCGGTCATCAACCCGGCCGACGAATCCACACTGGCCGAGGTCGCCTTCGGCGGCCGGGCCGACGCCGAACGCGCCATCGACGCCGCCGCCCGGGCCCTCCCCTCCTGGCGGGCCAAGACCGCCTACGAGCGCGCCGAGGTCCTGAAGACCACCGCCGAGCTGCTCCGCCAGCGCGCCGACGGCATCGCCCGCGCCCTCACGCTGGAGCAGGGCAAGCCCCTGCCCGAGGCCCGCGCCGAGGTCCTGCACACCGCCGCCACCTTCGAGTGGTTCGCCGAGGAAGGGAAGCGCGCCTACGGCCGGGTCATCCCGCCCTCGGCCCCGAACAAACGGCACCTTGCCATCACCCACCCGGTCGGCGTCGTCGGCACCATCACCCCCTGGAACTTCCCCTCCGCCCTCCCGAGCCGGAAGATCGCCCCGGCCCTGGCGGTCGGATGCACCGTGGTCAGCCGACCGGCCGACCAGACGCCGCTGACCCTCATCGCCATCTTCGAGTGCCTGGAAGACGCCGGATGCCCCCCCGGCGTGGCGAACCTGGTGATGGGAGACGCCCCTGGCATCGCCGACGCCTACTTCTCCCGCCCCGAGATCGGCAAGGTGAGCTTCACCGGCTCGACCCGAGTCGGCAAGGAGTTGATCCGGAAGTCGGCCGACGGCGTGAAGCGGCTCAGCCTGGAGCTGGGCGGGCACGCCCCGCTGATCGTCTTCGAGGACGCCGACGTCGAGCAGGTCGCCAAGGCCGCCGTGATCGGCAAATTCCGCAACAACGGCCAGGTCTGCGTCTCCCCCTCCCGCTTCTTCGTCCACGAGAAGCTCGCCGCGCGGTTCACCGAGGCGGCCGTCGAGGAAACCAAGCGGCTGAAGCTCGGCCCGGGGTGGGAGGAGGGGGTCGCCATCGGCCCCATGTTCGCCCAGCAGGGCCTGGACAAGACCATGGCGCTGATCGAGGACGCGAAGTCCCGAGGCGCCTCGATCCTGGCCGGCGGAGGGCGGCCGACCCGCTTCGAGAAGGGCTACTTCTTCGAGCCGACCGTCCTGCGCAACGTCGACGGCTCGATGCGGCTGATGACCGAGGAGCCCTTCTCCCCCATCATGCCGTTGATCGACTTCTCCCAGGTGGATGAGGTGATCCAGGCCGCCAACAACACCCCCTACGGCCTCGCCGCCTACATCTTCACCAACGACCTGACCATCGCCACTCGGATGGCCGAAGGGCTGGAGGCCGGCATCATCGGCGTCAACGACCCGGTCCCCGCCACTCCCCAGTGCCCCTTCGGCGGGATGAAGCAGTCGGGGCTGGGTCGGGAGCTGGGTACCGAGGGGCTCGAGGCGTACCTGGAGACGAAGTTCGTCTCGATCGGCCTCCGAGGCTGATCCGACCGTCGTCGGCCGGGAGCGGCCGGACTCTCCCGCCGCCGCTCCCGGCCCGATCCCGACATCCGGGAGCCGTCCCCTTGAGCGCCTCGACCGCCCCCAACTCGGCCCCCCCCGCACACCGACCGCCGACGAGCTGATCGCAATCGCCAAGCCGGTGTGGTCGTCTGGATCAGCGACCCCGACTTCCGGACGATCCAGCTCCACCAGCCCGGCCAGGATCCGCTGAGGCACGCTCTTCGGCAGGAGCTCTCAGGCGATCCCGACCGGCCGGGATTCCTGGAACCGACCGCCCGCTTCTTCGAAGTCGTCGGAGCGCGGGGCGAGTGTTCCTCAGCGCTCGGGACGAGAGAGGCGATGGAGGAGAATCCCGGCCGCGACCGAGACGTTCAGCGACTCGGCCCCCGGCCGCATCGGGATCGTGACGCGATCGTCGCAGCGGAGGACCCAGCAGGGGTCGAGGCCGTGGGCCTCGGACCCCATGACGATCGCCAGGCGAGCGGGCCGCTCGAAGCGATCGACCGGCTCGGCGTCCGGGTCGGTGACGGTCGCGACGAGCCGGAACCCGAAGTCGCGCCGGAGCCGATCGAGCCGATCGCCGAGATCGGCGCAGGGGATCACCGGCAGGTCGAGCGCCGTCCCCATCGAGACCCGCAGCACGCGACGGGAAAACGGATCGGGGCACGACGGGCCGACCAGCACCGCGGCGACCCCGAAGACATCGGCCGTCCGGACGATCGTGCCGAGGTTCTCCGGGTTGTGCACGACGGGGCAGACCACCAGGGTCAGCTCGCCCCGCTCCCGAGCCACGATCTGCTCCAGGTCGGCCGGGGGGAGCCGATGCCCGGCGGCCAGAGCCCCCTGATGGAAGTTGTAGCCGACCAGGCCCGAGATCCGGGCGTGCTCGACGACGAAGCAGGGGATCCCCTCGGGGATCTTCGGGGCGATGCGCTCGGCGTGGCGGTCGGAGAGCAGGACCGATTGCGTCGGGTACCGGCTGGCGAGCAGGCGATCGACCAGCTTCTCCCCCTCGACCACGAAGATCGGGAGGGATCTCGTCTCATTCGTCGCCTTCAGATGGCGATAGACGGCAAGCCGGGGGTCGTCCAGGTCGTCGATGCGAATCAACGGCATGGGGGAATCCGAAGGCTCGACGCTGGTCCCGAGGCGACCCCGGCCCGGACGACGACCGGCAGCGGGAGCAGGGTGAGGGGCCATCGCATCCGCACGGGGAAGGCTTCCATCGGATCGTACCGCCAGGCAGTCGCGGAGTCAGTGGCTCGCGTCCTTCTTCCACCAGTCAGGCCCGTCGCCAAGGACCGAGGCGTTCAGCCGGATGAGCCGCTCGGTCATCTCCCGGAAGCGTTCGGGATGCGACTCGGAGAGGTCGGTCGTCTCCCCGGGGTCCTCAGCGAGGTTGAACAGCAGGAACCGGGTCAGGTCGACGTTGCCGACGACCTTCCAGTCCCCTTCCCGCATGGCGACCCGGCTGTCCGGGCTGGAAATGTGCGTGCGCCAGAACATCGGCACCGACCGCTCGATCGGCTCCCCGGAGAAGGCGGGGACCATGCTGGCGCCATCGATGACGCGGTCGTCGGGCAGGGGGATGCCGACAACGTCGCAGATGGTTGCGAAGATGTCGGAACCGATCACCGGCACGTCGCTCACCGTTCCCGGCGCGATCGTTCCCGGCCAGCGGACGATCATCGGGACGCGGATGCCCCCCTCGAAGTCGTCCCGCTTGCGCCCCCGGAGCCCGCCGGTCGAGCCCCGGGTCCGGTCCCGCTGGGAGCCGGGATGCTCGGGATCCCCCGCGCCCGTCCCCTCGGGGCCGTTGTCGGAGGTGAAAAGAACGATTGTCGAGTCGGCGAGTCCCTGCCGGTCGAGCTCGGCCATGAGCCGGCCGAAGGCGTGATCCAACTGCGAGACGTTCCCGTGGTGCTGGAGCACGCCCGGCTCGTCGGTCTGGTCCTCGTAGAGGGCCTGGAATTCGGGGGCCGTCTCGATCGGCAGGTGCGGCTCGTGGGTCCAGACCTGGAGGTAGAAGGGGGCGTCCTTGCTCCGGAGGTCGCGCAGCCACCGGATCGCCTCGCCGACGACCAGGGACGACGAGTACCCCTCGAGCGGCCCGACCGGCTCTCCGTTCCGGACGAAGTTGGTCGGGTCCTTGTGGCTCGGGGCCGCGTTGTTCTGGGTGGCGAACCAGTGGTCGAAGCCGTGGTCGTCGGGCTGGGGTTGGTCGGGCGCATTGAACCGGCCGTTGAGGTGCCACTTGCCCACGTGGCAGGTCTCGAAGCCAAGCGCCTTCAGCAGCTCCGGCGTGGTGATCTCGCTGGTGCGGAGGTGGACCTCGTGCCCCTCGGGGATCCATCGATAGACGCCGTTGCGATACGGCGTCCTCCCGGTCAGGATCGCCGACCGAGAGGGAGAGCAGACGCCATTGGCCGCATACGCCTGGATGAACCGGACCCCCTGCGAGGCGAAGCGGTCAAGGTGAGGCGTCTGGATCACCGGGTGGCCATAGCACCCGAGGTCTCCCCAGCCGAGGTCATCGGCGAGGAAGACGACGACGTTGGGGGGCCGACCCTCATCGCCGGCGCGAACCGCCGACAGCATCGCGAGCAGGATGACAACCGGGGCGGCGGTCGCGGAGCCAATGCTCATGAGGGTTCCTCCTCAGTCACTCACCAGACGGACGGACACGAAGTACGCCCCCCGAGTCCCCTCGGGCCCTTCGAGCCAGGTCTGCAACCGGGCCGGGCCGGCCGGAAGCGGAGTCCGGAACAAGACGGCCAGGTCCTCGGGTCCGACCGGCCGCGACAGGTCGACCCCCGCGATCGAGACGCGGGCCGTCTCGGCCTTCGGTCCGGGGCCGTCGTTGATCGGCCGGGGCTCCTCGGCCGGCCAGCGGCGCAGCTCGATCTCGTACAGGCCGTCCCGGGCGACCTCGACGGTCCAGAAGCCGTTGGCCACCTTCCCCTGCCGGATCATCGACTGGTTCCAGGGCGGATCGGCCTCGTGCCAGTCGTGGCAGGTCAGCCGGCTCGGATTCTCCCGATCCGAGCCGAGCACGATCCGGGCGACCTGGCCGTGCTCCCGGGAAACGTCGGCCCACCAGCGCTCGTACTGGTCCCGCAGCACCGAGACGACCTCGGGATGCTCGTCCGCCACGTCCCGGGACTGGCCCGGGTCGTGCTCGATGTCGTACAACTCGGCCCCGTTGACCAGCCTCCAGCGCTCGGTCATCACGGCGCACTGCCGGTACTTGATGGGGTTCTCAACCCGCTGCGACTCCACAACCAGGACCCGCTCGGGCCAGTCCGCCTCCTCCGCTCGGAGCAGGGGGGCGAGGCTCTTCCCGTCGAACGCGACCCCCTCCGGCGGGGAGAGGCCGCAGAGGTCGATCAGCGTGGGGAGCAGGTCGAGGTGGGCCGAGAGCCGATCGACGTCCCTCCCGCCGGAGAGGCCTCCTCCCGGCCACCGGAGGAAGCAGGGGACCCGGTGGCCGCCGTCGTAGGGGCTGCCCTTCTGGCCCCTCATCCCGGCGTTGAAGCCAACACCGCCGCGCACTCCGGCCGCGGTTCCGTTGTCGGTCATGAAGATAACGAGCGTCTCCCGGGACAGGCCGCGCTCGTCGAGAACGGAGAGCAAGCGGCCGACATTCTCGTCAATGTTCGTGATCATTCCGTAGAAGGCGGCGTTCGGCACCTCGGGGTTGTTGGCGTACATCGCCTCGTACCGCTCGGGAACGCGGTAGGGGGCATGGGGGGCGTTCGTCGCGATCTCGCAGAAGAACGGCCGGCCGGCGTCGGCCTGGTCGCCGATGAACTGCAAGGCGGCGTCGAACCAGACGTCGGTGCAGTAGCCCACCGTCGGCCGGGGCCGACCGTCGTCCAGGTAGGTGTCGTCGAAGTAATCGTTCCCCCAGACGTCGGGGGTCTGGCCGACCCCTCCCCCGCCGTGGACCAGGGTGCGCGAGAAGCCTCGATCTTGGGGCCTCGAAGGAGCGTTGTCCCCCAGGTGCCACTTGCCGAAGAGCGCCGTCGCGTAGCCCGACCGCGAGAAGACCTCGGGCATCGTCGTCTCCCCCTCCCGGAGGATCGATCGCCCCATGATCGTGTGCCAGACGCCGACCCGGCCGGAATAACGGCCGGTCATCAGGGCGGCCCGGGTCGGGGAGCACGTCGGGTCGACGTGGAAGTCCGTCAGGCGGACGGAGTCGGCGTGCAGGGCGTCCAGGTTCGGCGTCTGGATCACCGGGTTGCCGAGGCAGGCGAGGTCGCCATACCCCTGGTCATCGGTCAGGATCAAAATCACATTGGGCCGCTCGGGGGGACGAGCAGACGGCTCCCCGGCCCCCTCGGCGGATACCCAGGCGCCGAAGGCCAGCGCCAGCCCGGCGGCGGTCGCGGCCAGCGGTCTTCGAGCTCGAACATGGCACCCCATCGGCCGCCTCCCTCCGAAAGGCCCCTTGCGCGCCCCGCACGACCACGTGGAGTCGCCGACGGGGGGGAGTATAATAAGCGGCCACGAGGGCCGTCCACCGGCCATTCACCCGGCCCGTCGCATCGATCGAACCCCAGATCATCCCCGAGGGGCCGCCGTCCGCGAGGCGATCGAACATCGACCGTCCCCTCCCCGCTTCTCGCTCCCCGAAAGGCCATCATGATGAGAGCGACCGTCGCGTTCTGGTCCGCACTCGCCCTGGCGACGCTGGCGACTCCCGTCGCGAGCGATTCCCGGGCCGAGGGCCCCGCTCCCGAGCGGCTCCCGCTCGACAAGGGGGACCGCATCATCCTCATCGGCAACACCCTGGCCGAACGGATGCAGTACTTCGGCCACTGGGAAACTCTGCTGCACAGCCGATTCCCGGAGCTGGAGCTGGTGGTCCGCGACCTCGGCTGGTCGGCCGACGAGCTGACCCTGCGGCCGCGTTCCAAGGACTTCGACGACCACGGCCATACCCTCGAAGACGAGAAGCCGGACGTCGTGATCGCCGCCTTCGGCTTCAACGAGTCGTTCGCCGGGCCCGAGGGCCTGGAGACGTTCCGGCGGGACCTCGCCGCGTTCATCGACGAGACGACCACGACCCCCTACAACGGCGAGGAGCCGCCCACCCTCGTCCTGCTCTCGCCGATCGCCCACGAGGACCTCGGCCGCCGCACCCTCCCCGACGGCTCGAAGAACAACGCCAACCTCGCGCTCTACACCGACGCGATGGCCGAGATCGCCCGCTCCAAGGGGGTCCTCTTCGTCGACCTGTTCCACCCCACCAAGCAAGGGTACGCCGAGGACCCCGAGCCCTGGACCTTCAACGGCGTCCACCTGACCGACGCGGGATACCGCAAGCTCGCTCCCATCCTCGACGAGGCCCTCTTCGGCCCTCGCCCCGGTCCCGGCTCCATCGCCGCCGACCTCGACGCCCTGCGCGCGGCGGTCCTGGAGAAGAACAAGCAGTTCTTTTATGACTACCGCGCCATCAACGGCTACTACATCTACGGCGGCCGCAAGGAGCCCTTCGGGGTCGTCAACTTCCCGGCCGAGTTCGCCAAGCTCCGCAAAATGATCGAGGTCCGAGACCGCCGCATCTGGGAGATCGCCCGGGGGAACAAGGTCCCCGATCAGATCGACGACTCCGGCACCGGCGCGTTCGTCCCCATCGAGAGCAACGTCAAGGGACCCATCACGATCACCTCCCCCGAGGAGACCCTCGCCACCTTCGAGCTCCCCGAGGGCTACGAGATCAACCTCTTCGCCTCCGAGCGCGAGTTCCCCGACCTGAAGAACCCCTGCCAGATGGCCTTCGACCCCAAGGGCCGGCTCTGGGTCACGACCATGGCCTCGTACCCGATGTACCTGCCCGGCACCCCCGTCGACGACAAGATCCTCATCCTGGAAGACACCGACGGCGACGGCACGGCCGACAAGCAGATCACCTTCGCCCGAGGGCTCCACGTCCCCACCGGCCTGGAGATCGGCGACGGCGGCGCCTACATCGCCCAGCAGCCCAACCTCCTGTTCGCCCGCGACACCGACGGCGACGACGTGGCCGACGAGTACTCCTACCGCCTCCACGGCTTCGACTCCGCCGACTCCCACCACTCCCTCAGCGCCTTCACCTGGGGCCCCGGCGGCGCCCTCTACTTCCAAGAGGGAACCTTCCACCACACCCAGATCGAAACGCCCTACGGGCCAACCCGCGTCAAGGACGCCGCCGTCTTCCGCTACGAACCGCTCACCGAGAAGGTGGATATCTTCGTCTCCTACCCCTTCGCCAACCCCTGGGGCCACACCTTCGACCGCTGGGGCCAGAACTTCGTGGCCGACGCCTCCGGCGGCGCCAACTACTACGGAACCGCCTTCTCCGGCGACGTCGACTACCCGCGCAAGCACCCGCCGATGCAACAGTTCCTCGTCAAGCAGTGGCGCCCCACCTCCGGCTGCGAACTCGTCTCCAGCCGCAACTTCCCCGAGGAGGCCCAGGGGAACTACCTGCTCAACAACGTCATCGGCTTCCACGGCGTGCTCCAGTACACGATGCGGGAGGAGGGCTCCGGCTTCGCCGCCGACCCGGTCGAGCCGCTGCTCCGCTCCAGCGACACGAACTTCCGCCCCGTCGACCTCGAATTCGGGCCCGACGGCGCCCTCTACCTCGTCGACTGGTTCAACCCGCTGATCGGCCACATGCAGCACTCGATCCGGGACCCGAACCGAGACGTCAACCACGGCCGCATCTGGCGGATCCGATACACCGGCAAGCCCCTGGTCGATCCCGCCAAGATCGCCGGCGCCTCGATCCCCGAGCTGCTCGACCTGCTGAAAACCTACGAGGACCGCACCCGATACCGCACCCGCATCGAGCTTCGCTCCCGAGACGCCGACCAGGTGATGGCCGCCCTCGATCCCTGGATCGCCGAGCTCAACCGCGACGACCCGGACTACTGGCGGCAGATGCTCGAGGCCCTCTGGGTCCACCAGCAGTTCGACGTCGTCGACCAAGACCTGCTCGAAACCGTGCTCCGCTGCCCCGAGCCGAAGGCGAGAGCCGCCGCCACCCGCGTCCTCGGCTACTGGCGAGACCGGGTCGACGACCCGCTCGGCCTGCTCCAGACGCAGGTCAACGACGATCACCCCCGCGTCCGCCTCGAAGCCGTCCGCGCCCTGAGCTTCTTCAAAGGTGAGGACGCCGCCCGGGCCCAGGAAATCGCGCTCGAATCGCTCCTCCACCCCCAGGACTACTACCTGGAGTACACCCTGAACGAGACGAACGCCACGCTCAGCGACCGAATCCTCAAGCTCGGCCTCGAATGATCGCGGCCCGGCGGGGGAGGCGCCCGGCCATCTTCCGGCGCCTCCTCCGGCCCTCTCGGCCGATTCGATCATCGCGAACCGACTCCCGCCATCGTCTTCCCTCCCCTCCTCCCGCCAGCCGTCCTCCCCGAGCCAATCGATCCGCCCCCAAGCCCGATCGAGGTCCTTCCCCCGATGATGCCGACCCTCCTCCCGAGCCCGAGGGCCTCCCTCGCCCGCCTGGCCTGGCCGGCGACTCTGCTCCTGCTGCTCTGCCCGACGGCGACGATCGCTGCCGTCCAGGACAGCCCCATGGTCCGGATGCTCAAAAGCGGTCGGGTTCCCGCCGACCGCCAAGGCACCCTGATCACGCTCATCGGCCGCCAGGGATCCCCCGCCGACCTCGGCTTCCTGCTCGAGCTGGCCACCGGGGCCGAGGCCCTCTCCCCCGAGAACCGGACCCTGGCGCTCGACGCGCTGGCCGAGGCCGCCCGCACCCGGGGCGTCTCCCCCGAAGGGGATCGCTCCCGGATCACCGCCCTGATCCGAGGAGACGACGCGCCGGAGAGCCAGGACGCTCGCCTCTCGGCGATCCGACTCGCCGGAGCCTGGGAGGTCGAGGGGGCGGCCGACGCCCTCACGGCCGTGGCCACCGACCTGGAGGAGCCCCGCCCGCTGCGCGAAGCGGCGCTGGCCGCCCTGGCCGACATCGGCGGTCCCGCCAGCCGGCAGGCGATCCTCGACCTCGCCGGCCCCAATCGGCCGCTCGACGTCCGGCTGCCCGCCATCGCCTCCCTCGCCCGCCTCGACGTCGACGCCGCCGCCGAGCGCGCCGTCTCGGCGCTCGCCTCCGGAGCCGTGGCCGACCTCGACGCGGTCGCCCCGTTGATCCAGGCCTTCCTCGACCGTCAGGACGGCCCCGATCGCCTCGCCTCCCGAATCCGGGCCGAAGGGCTCCCGGCCGACCCCGCCAAGCTCGCCCTGCGCTCGATGTACTCGGTCGGTCGGACCGATCCCAGCCTGGTCGCCGCCCTCAGCGAGGCCGCCGGCATCAACGCCGAGCCCGCCCCGCTCACCGAGGCCGAGATGCAGGCGCTCATCGCCGACGTCCAGACCCAGGGCGACCCCGCCCGGGGGGAACTGGTCTTCCGCCGCGACGATGTCAACTGCATGAAGTGCCACGCCGTCAGCGGCGCCGGCGGCGACATCGGCCCCGACCTCAGCGCCATCGGGGCCAGCTCCCCCCCCGATTACCTGATCCGATCCCTGCTCGACCCCGAGGAGGCCGTCAAGGAGGAATACCAGGTCCGCACCGTTCTGACCCGCGACGGCCAGATCGTCCAGGGCATCGTCAAGGAGTCGTCCCCCAACCGCATCGTCCTCCGAGAGGCGACCGGCATCGACCGGATCGTGCCGACAAGCGACATCGAGGACGAGACGTCGGGCGGCTCGCTCATGCCCAAGGGGCTCCCGAACTTCCTGACCCGGGACGAGTTCGTCGACCTGATCGCGTTCCTCTCCGTGCTGGGCAAGCCCGGGGAGTATGCCATCCGCTCCACTCCCACCATCCAGCGCTGGAGCGTCCTCCCACTCCCCCAAGCCGCCGATTCCGTCGACCCCGACGACGCCGGAGGAGGCGACCTCCCCGCGGCGATCTCCTCGGCCGACGAGCTTTCCTGGCAGACCGCCTACGGCAAGACCGCCGGCTCCCTGCCGCTCGACGAGGTCGCCGCCAAGGCCGGCTCCCCCGTGTTCGCCCTGCGCGGAGAGATTGACGTGACCAAGGCCGGGCCCCTCGCCTTCTCCCTCGACGCCACCGACGGGCTCTCGCTCTGGCTCGACGGCGAGCCGATCGCTCCCGCTGCACGATTCACCGCCGACCTCGGCCCCGGCCGGCATCGGCTGATCCTCCGGGTCGACACCGATGCCCGGGAATCGGACGGCCTCCGCGTCGAGGTCACCCGGGCGGACGGCTCCGAGGCGGACTTCACGGTCGTCGGAGGGTCGTGACCCGGCTCGGCCCGGGGAGCCTCGGCCCGGCGATCGCGGCGCCTCGGGATCGCGACGACTCGGAGCGGAGCGCCGGGGAGGAGCCGGGGAGGGGACCCTTCCCCAGCCCTCCCCCAAGGCCCTCCCCCAACGCTCGGGAATCTCCCCCCCCCCCGATGCTCCCCGGGAGATCGAGCTTGCCCCCCTCCCTCCCTCCGCTACAATCCGAGCCCTCGGCGGCCGGAAGGCCCCGAGCCGGAGGGAGTCGGACCATGCGTGGGAGAACCCGGAGGAGGATCGCCCTGCTCGCCCTGGCGCTGCTCGCGACGGCGGGCGTCTCCTTCCGGCACGACCTGTTCGAGAAGCGGGTCGTCGTCCTCGCCCCCGGTCAGCTGGTCCGAGGGGCCTGGCAGCGGCCGAGGCCGCTCCGGAGGCTGATCGCTCGCGAGCGGATCCGGACGATCGTCACCCTGACGGCGATCAACACCCACGACCCGAAATACGTCGACCAGCAGCGCGTCGTCCGGCAAACCGGCGTCGACTGGATCATCGTGCCCATGCGCGGGTCGACGGCCACCATCGAGCAACTGGCCGAGGCGGCCGACCTGCTGGCCGACCCGGCCCGGCAGCCGGTCTTCTTCCACTGCGTCGGCGGCCACCACCGGACGAACCTGGCGCTGGCGGCGTACCGGATCCGGCACCAGGGATGGTCGGCCGATCGCGCCTGGGAGGAGTTGGAGCGCTTCCCCTGGACCGAACCCGAGGACCAGTTCGATGATCGCCGGCTGATCGAGGCCTTCGCCGCCTCCCCCTTCGCCCGGCCCGAGGAGTCGCAGAATGGTTCGCGTCCGGATCGTGCGTCGGGCCCTCGGCGCGTCGGCTTGGGGGATGATCGCGGCCTTGGCCCTGGTGGGCTGGCGCTGGACGACCGGCAACGTGGGCGTCATTGAGCCCGGATCGATCTACCGGTCGGCACAGCTCGACGCGGAGACCCTCGCCGCGCTGATCCGGCGCCGGGGAATCCGATCGGTGCTCAATCTCCGAGGGCCGAATCCGGCCGCCGACTGGTATCCGGCCGAGCGCGAGGCGACCCTCTCGGCCGGCGCGACCCTCATCGACGTCCCCCTCGCCTCGGACTACTGGCTCACCCCGGAGCAGGCCGAGCAGCTGGTCGAGGTGCTCGACTCCGCCTCCCGGCCGCTGCTGGTCCATTGCCAGTTCGGGGCCGAGCGCACCGGGCTCGTGGCGTCGATGGCCGTCCTGCTCCGCCCGGGAGGGTCGATCGCCGAGGCCGAGGCCCAGTTCTCCCCCTACTTCCTGTTCCTCCCGATCAAGGACGGACTCGTCATGCGCGGGTTGCTCCGGCAATATCAGCGGTGGCTGGCCGACTCCCAGGCCGAGCACTCCCCAGCGACCTTCCGGCGGTGGATCGCCGAGCAGTACCGACCGGGAACCCCCAACCGATCCCAGTGGCCCTACAATCCCTATCCCCTCCGGGTCGTCACCCGGCCCGCCGACGACACCGGCGCCCCCGTCCATCGCTGACCCCCGACCGGCCCAGGGAGCCTCGCACGATGTCGGAGCACCACGAGATCCCCATCCGAGTCCGCTACGCCGAAACCGACCGCATGGGGCTGCTCCACCACGCCAACTACTTTGTCTACTTCGAGATGGGCCGAACCGAGCTGCTCCGGTCCCGCGGCGTCTCCTATCGCGACCTCGAGGATTCCGGCTACCTGCTCGTCATCATCGACCTCGGCTGCAAGTATCGCCGACCGGCCCGGTACGACGACCTGCTGACCCTCCGGACCTCGGTCGATCGCGTGACTCACGTCAAGATCGTCCACCGGTACGAGCTGTTCCGAGACGGAGAGCTGATCGCGCAGGGGCACAGCACCCTCGCCTGCATCGACCGGGAGGGTCGTCCCCAGCCGCTGCCTGCCCTGCTCCGGGGGAGGGCCGTCGCGGGCGATCCCAGGCCAGCGACCGGCTCCTCCTGACGATTCCGCTGGGCCCCGTCGGCTCGGCTCGATCGGAGCAATCCCCCCTCACGTGCCCTCGACCTGCTCGCCAAAGAACGACTCGGCTTCGCGGACGACCGAGGAAGAGATCGCCCTCGCCTCGTCCTCGTCCAGGCCGATCAGCGTGCGTGCCCGGTCGAGCTTCTGGCGCTCCCGATCGGTGAAGACTCGGTCGGCGACCGCCCTCCGAACCATCATCGCGAACTCGTCGCGCATCAGGCCCCGCATCCAGTCCTCGTCGAACCGCTTGGCCCGGCCTTCCTGGATCAGGTGCTCCCAGCGGGATTCCGAGTCGGGCAGCCCGTCCAGGATGTGCCGAAGCTTCCGGCCCCACTGGGAGCGGTCGTAGTCGAGCGGGTTCTTCTCGCCAGCGTCCTCCGGCGTCCGCTCCTCCAGATCCGACTCATCGAGGCCCCAGGCCCGCAGCAGGTTCGCCCGGGAGCGTTCGTCCAGGGTCGAGGCCCGGCCCCGGGCCCCGTGCAAGAGGTCGAGGAATCCCATCGTGTCGCCCCCTCGGTCGGTACTCGCCGGGCCCTCGGGAACACCTCCCCGAGTCGAACCGGCCTGGATCCCCACGTCGCTTCAAGTCTCTTCGCGAATCGCCCCGAGTCCTCATGCCGCATCCCCGGAAGCGGCCGATCGCCGGGCGAGACGGCCAAGGGGCCCGCCGGGAGCGTCGGACGCCAGGACGAGGACATCCCGGGAGACGTCCCTCCAGCATCCCACTCCCTGCTCACTCGTGCAAACCCCAGGCCGATGGCCAGGCCTCCCTCCCCGGCCCGATCGGAGAAAAACCGGACGCATCCCGTTGAATAAGGGTTGAATTTCCCCGATAATCACCCTGAGAATGGTCCCCGCCAGCCGCCCTCCCGCCCGCTTGCCCCCCCTCGGCCTCGCTCCTGCCTCCCGCCCGTATCGAGGTCCGGACGCCATGATCGATCGGTTCTGGTCCCTTCCCCTCCTCACCGCGATCCCGCTGACCCTACTGCTGTCCGCTCCCCGGCGCTGCTCGGCGGCCGACGACCTCGAGTCCTCGTTCCGGAACCGGATCGTCCCGCTCCTCCAGACCTACTGCGTCTCTTGCCACGGAAACCAGAAGCAGCGGGCCGACCTGAACCTGGAGGCCTTCAGCGACCTCTCGACGGTCCTCCAGGAGCGCGACCGCTGGGAGACGATCGGGATCCTCGTCGCCGACGGCGACATGCCCCCGGCGGGCACCGAGCCGAGGCCGACGGAGCAAGAGGTTGCCGAGCTCTCGGGATGGGTCGAGGAGGCCCTGTCCCAGGTCAACTGCGACCTCAGGGAACCGGGGCGGGTCACGATCCGTCGGCTCAACCGAGCCGAGTACAACTTCACGGTGCAGGACCTCATCGGAGTCGACTTCCGGCCCGCCGACGACTTCCCGGCCGATGACGTCGGCTACGGCTTCGACACCATCGGAGACGTCCTCACTCTCGACCCGATGTTGCTGGAGAAGTACCTCGCGGCGGCCGAGGAGATCACCCGAACCGCCATCGACGCCAACGGCCCGGGCCCCGGCCGAACCGTCCGGTACGATCGCCAGGCCCTCCAGGACAAGGGCGGCCAGCCCTTCGGCGACGGCTCCCAGATCCTCGCGACCAACGGCGAGCTCGGGCTGGACCACGACTTCCCCAGCGACGGCCGCTACCTGCTCCGCGCCCGGGTCTCCGGCCAGCAGGCCGGCCCGGAGCCGGTGAAGCTGGCGATCCGGCTCGACGGCCGCCCGCTCGGCGAGTTCGAGCTCAAGGCGGCCGACGCGACGGAGGTCGTCGAGGTCCCCGTCGTCACCCGGGCCGGCTCGAAACGGTTCGCCGTCGCCTTCCTGAACGACTATTACCGAAAGGACGCCCCCGACCCGAAGGACCAGGGGGATCGCAACCTGATCGTCCACCGGCTGGAGGTCCAGGGGCCGACCGACCCGATCGTCTCGAAGGAGATCGAATCCCTCGACGACTCGGCCGGCGGCCGTCTCTTCGGCAAGATCGGCCGGATCCTCGCGAGCAACGGCGAGGTCGCCTTCGACCATCGGTTCGAGGAGGACGGGGAATACCGCATCCGAGTCCGGGCCTTCGGGCAGCAGGCCGGCCCGGACCCGGCCCGCCTGGCGTTCAAGATCGACGGGCAGACCGTCGACGTGGTCGACGTCCCAGCCACCGAGCAGGAGCCGGGCTCCTTCGAGGCCCGCGTCCGGATCTCCCGAGGATCGCGCCGCGTTTCCCTCGCCTTCTTGAACGACTATTTCAACCAGGACCACCCGGACGAGCGGCTCCGGGGCGACCGGAACCTGATCCTCGATCGGGTCGAGCTCGTCGGCCCGGTGGTTTCCTACTACCTGGCCCTCCCCGAGTCGCACCGCAGGATCATCCCCGAGCCGGCGCTGAGCGGATCGTACGAGGAGGTGGCCCGCCGGAGCCTCCACCGCCTGGCCAACCGGGCCTACCGGAGGCCGACCACCCCGGACGAGGTCGAGCGGCTGATGACCCTCTTCCGCCTCGTCCGCCGCGACGGCGGCTCGTTCGAGGACGCCATGCGGGTCGCCGTCCAGGCGATCCTCGTCTCTCCTCACTTCCTCTATCGCGTCGAGGTCGGGGGGCCTCCCCGCCCGGACGGCCTCCGCCCCCTGACCGACTGGGAGCTCGCCTCCCGGCTCTCCTACTTCCTCTGGAGCAGCATGCCCGACGAGCAGCTGTTCCGCGCCGCCTTCGAGGGCACGCTCCGCGACCCGGCCGAGCTGGGACGCCAGGCCCTCCGGATGCTCCGAGACCCGAAATCGAGCCGGTTCATCACCCGGTTCGCCGGCCAGTGGCTCCAGATCCAGAACCTCGACGCCTTCCAGCCCGACCCGGATCGCTTCCCGGAGTTCGACCCCGAGCTTCGGGACGCCATGCGGACCGAAACCGAGCTGTTCTTCACCGCGATCGTCCGCGAGAACCGCAGCCTCATCGACCTCCTCGACGCCGAGGACACCTTCCTCAACGAACGGCTGGCCCGGCACTACGGGATCGAAGGGGTCTCCGGGGCCGAGTTCCGAAGGGTCTCGCTCCCCCCCGACTCCCCCCGGGGAGGCCTCTTGACCCAGGCGAGCATCCTCACGATCACCTCGAACCCCACCCGGACCTCCCCCGTGAAGCGGGGCAAGTACATCCTCGACCAGATCCTCGGCGCCCCGATCCCGCCGCCGCCGCCGGACGTCCCCGAGCTGGAGGAGGGGCCCGAGCTGACCGGATCGCTCCGGCAACGGATGGAGCAGCACAGCACCAACCCGGGGTGCGCCTCCTGCCACAAGCGGATGGACCCGCTCGGCTTCGGCTTCGAGAACTTCGACGCGATCGGCCGCTGGCGCGACCAGGACGGCGACAGCCCGGTCGACGCCTCCGGCCGGCTCCCCAGCGGCGAATCGTTCGCCGGCCCCGCCGACCTGAAGGCGCTGCTCCGCGCCCGGAAGGACGACTTCGCCCGGACCCTCGCCGAGAACCTGATGACCTTCGCCCTCGGACGAGGGCTCGAGTCTTTCGACCGCTGCGCGGTCGACGGAATCCTGGCCGACCTCCAACGCCACGATTACCGCTTCCACCGCCTGGTCGTCGACATCGTCACGAGCGACGCCTTCCGCTTCAGGAAGGTCGAACCGGAGGAGGTGAACGAACCATGATCTCCCTCTCGCGACGGACCGTCCTGAAGGGCCTCGGCACCGCGATGGCACTGCCCTGGCTCGAGGCCATGGCGCCCGCCGCCGGGATCGCCCAGCGGCCGGGAGGCAAGGTCGCCCCCACCCGGATGGCCTTCCTCTACGTCCCCAACGGCGCCCACATGCCCGAGTGGACCCCCTCGGCCCTGGGGAATGACTTCCAGCTCCCCCGCGTCCTCGAGCCGCTGACCCCCTTGAAGCAGCACCTGCTGGTGCTCAGCGGGCTGGCCCAGGACCTGGCCCGGGCCCACGGCGACGGCGGCGGCGACCACGCCCGATCAATGGCCTGTTTTCTCACCGGCGTCCACCCGGTCAAGACCGACGGCGCCGACATCCGGGCCGGCATCTCGGTCGACCAGGTCGCCGCGGCGCGGATGGGCCACCACACCCGGCTCCCCTCGCTGGAGCTGGGGATCGACCCCAGCGCCCAGTCCGGCAACTGCGACTCCGGCTATAGCTGCGCCTACTCCTCGAACCTCTCCTGGCGCAGCCCCACCCAGCCGGTCCCCAAGGAGATCAACCCCCGGCTGGTCTTCGAGCGCCTCTTCGGCGACGACACCGCCGACGACGTCGACTCCCGACGCCGACGCTACCGCAAGAGCATCCTCGACCTCGTCGCCGACGACGCCCGGGCGCTCCACCATCGCCTCGGCGCCGACGACCGCCGGAAGGTCGACGAGTACCTCTCCGCCGTCCGGGAAATCGAGCGCCGGCTGGTCGTCGCCGAGCGGAAGCGAACCGAGGAGGTCGAGCGCCCCGACGACGTCGTCAAGCCCGAGGGGATCCCCAAGGACAACCAGGATCACCTCCGCCTGATGCTCGACATGCTCGTGCTCGCCTTCCAGACCGACCAGACCCGCATCGCCACGATGGTCTTCGCCAACGAGGGGAGCAACAAGAGCTACAACTGGATCGGCATCCCCGACGGCCACCACAGCCTCTCTCACCACCAGGGAGACGCCGAGAAACAGGACAAGATCGCCCGGATCAACCGCTACCACGTCGAGCAGCTTGCCTACTTCCTCGGCCGACTCGCGGAGATCCGCGAGGGGGACGGCACGCTGCTGGACCACTCCATGATCCTCTACGGCAGCGGCATCGGCGACGGCAACCGCCACAATCACAACGACCTGCCGATCATCCTCGCCGGGGGCGGCTGCGGCACCCTCCGGACCGGACGCCACCTCCAGTACCCGACCGACACGCCGCTGAACAACCTGTATCTCTCCATGCTCGACCGGATGGACACGCCCGTCGACGAGCTGGGCGACAGCACCGGCCGGCTCGACCAGCTCGACGGGTGATCCCTCCCCCCGGCCCGGCGGGACCGATCCTCGGCCTCCCGCCGCGTGCCCCCCGCCGTTCCCTCCCCCCGCCAATCCCCCCCGACCGCGGTGGCGGGGGGCCTCCGCTCGGATAGAATGGAGCCGGAGTCGACTTCGAGCCGCTCCCGATGCTCGGGAGCGGTCGAAGCTTGCGATGCGCCTCGGGCAGGGTGTCGGGGAGGCGGCCTTGGAACTGTTCGGACGGGCCAAGCAGTGGGTCAGGGGCCGGGGGCCGATCACACCGGAGGAGCTCCAGCCGTTCCGGGTCGCCTGCCCCGAGGGGCACGTCATCCGGGGGCGACGGACCGAGGGGTATCAGGCGATCCGATGCCCCGAGTGCGGCGCGGGGGTCTTCGTGCTCCCGATGAGCCCCCTGCCCGCACCCCCGATCCCGTCGAGCCGGGCCGAGGCGGCCCCGCCCGCGGCCGTCGGGCCGGTCGACGACGCCCCGATCCCCCTGTCCGACCACATCCCCGAGGCGACGGTCGAGGAGGAGGACATCCCCTGGCTCGAGCCCGTCGAGCCGGGGCAGCGGCACCCCGAGCCTCCCTTGCCCGCCCTCGACCCGGTCGAGGCGGCCGTCTCCGAGCTGCCGGACGACGTCCCCGAGCCCCCCCCGGCCCCCCGAGGACGCCCCTCCTCCTCCCCCCGCCCCGTCGGCGATCGCCCGTCGAGGAGACGCCCCCGGCCCTCCCCGGCCGCCCCCGGCCGGATCCCGCTCCCTCATCGCCCCTCCCTCGGCGATCGCCTCCGGAGCAACCGACCGGCCCTGGTGGGGCTGGCCGTGCTCGTCGTCCTCCTCGGGACCGTCTCCTGGACCCTCCACCGGAACCAGCGGCGCGACTATCCCGCCCTGGTCCAGCGCGGTCGGGAGGAGGGGATCCCCGCCCTCGACCGCGGCGAGTTCGACCGCGCCCACCGCCTGCTCGCTCGGGCGGCCGAGGCCGTCGACGCCCTCCGAGGCCAAATCGGCGGGGCCGAGGAGGTCCGCCAAGCCGCCCGGGAGGCCGCCATCTACGTCGACCTGATCCCAGACCGGCTCGAGGAGATCCTCGACCGGAGGGCCCGCACCTCCGACGAGTCGGAGTGGCGAGCCCTCTTCGACCGCTCATACAAGGGCCGATCGATCCTCATCTCCGGGGAGGTGACCTCCTCCCCCGCCTCGGGAGCCGGGACCGTCGAGGTGAACTACCGAATCCTCGCCGTCGGGCCGCTCCAACCCCGGGTCGCCCGGCTCGACTTCGAGGGGTTCCGCCTCTTCGAGGCCAGCCCCCCCGAGGTCGGCTCCCAGGTCCAGTTCGGAGCCCGGCTCTCGGCGATCGAGGCCGAGCCCGACGGCTGGCGCTTCCGCCTCGATCCCGACAGCGGCGTCTTCATCACCCACTTCGAGGCCCTCGAAGCCCTGGGCTGGACCCCTCTGGAAACGGCCGATCGGACCCGACCGCCCAACCATCGGCCAGCCTCCCTCCCCAACCCCCTGATCCTGCTCTCCTCCCTGACCCCCTGGACCGCCCAGGGCCTCGAAGGCCAGACCCGGGACCAGGTCCTCGGCCAGCTCGGCGCCCCCCAATCCTTCGCCCGGTCGGCCGCCCAGGGAGAATTCCTCGAGCAATGGATCTACCTCGGCCCCTCCGGAAGCCGGCAGTACATCAACTTCGTCCAGTCGACCTCCCAAAGCGGGCCAGCGGTCGTCGACCGCCAGTTCTCCTTGCGATGAGCCGACATGAGACTCCCCAAAAAACGGGAAGTACCCCCTTCCAATTCCGAGCGGATTTCGATAACTTATATCGCCTGATCCGAGAACCGAACGACACGACTCCCCCGACTCATCCCCGGATCGTCCTCCCTTCCTCCCCCCGCCTCCGTCCCCCCCGCGACCACCGGCATCACGGTCGAATGAACCGGCCCGCTCGGAAGGAACCACGCACCCCACACCGAGACGACGCCCGGCGATCGAGGCCTCGCTCCGAAGGTTCGAGTTTTTTCGGGGATTCCGCCAAACCTTCGCCTCGCTCGGGCGTATTATTCACGACAGGAGTCCCAGCCGGGCGGCCCCCTTGCCCGAGGCGCATAATGTGCTAGGCTTCGCCGCCCAATTGACGATCTCAGACGAGTCTTGAGGGTCGCTCACGTCCCCCCGTCGTCCCTGGCGAGGCCTCTGCTCGCCGATCGGAGCGACGGGCGGCGCCCACCGGAACGAGCCCGAGCGCGAGACGACCTCGACCGATTCGCCTGTCCTTCGATTCGAAATGACCCGGCCTTGGCGAGGATGTTGCGGATCGTTCCGCCCGCTCGCGACGAACATCTGGAGGTGTGTCATGGCCCGTAAAGACGCGTTGCTTCGCCTACACTCGCGACTAGTCGCCCGGCGCGACGCCCTCCGCAAGGCCCTCGCCGGTGATCTCGAGTCCTTGAACGCCTTGCGGGCGATGAACGACGTCGGCGACTCGGTCGACGCCGCCGTCGACTCGGCCAATGAAGAAATCAGCTCCCAGATCGCCGAGATCGAGAGCCGAGAGCTGAGCCAGATCGAGCACGCCCTGCATCGCATGAGCGAAGGCACCTACGGCCAGTGCGAATTCTGCAACGGCAAGATCGCCGTCGCTCGGCTCAACGCCCTCCCCTATACCAATTCCTGCATCGACTGCCAGCGCGAGCAGGAACGCATGGGGAAGACCGGTATGAATCGCTCCATCGATTACCGCTGGGCCGAGATCTCCGACCGACACTTCGACGAGGGAGATCGGCACATTAACCTCAGCGACTACGAGATGGACATGAGCGAGTCGGGCCGCTAAGCCCGACCCGCTCCCGGTCCCGCTCCCGGTCCCGCCGCCCACCGGCCGGACCGGACCCAATCCTCCGACGGGCGGAGCGCCGAAGCCGGCGCCCCGCCCGTCTCCATTCCGGGGGGATCGATCGCCGGAAGTCCGGTCGGGGGCGTCGCTTTGACTCCCGTCCCGGGCGCGGCATATACTAGGACATCCGGGCGCTCGGGGCCGCCATGCCGACCATCGGCCCCTCCCCGACCGAGCCCCTCCCCCTCCGATCGACCCCGTCGGGCGAGGAGTCCCAGGCATCATGGCGCGATCCGTCACCGCAGCCGCCCTCCCGCTCACGCTCCTGCTCGGGTTCCTGCTGGGCCTGGCCACCCAGCGCGGCGCCCCCCTCGCCGCCCGCCCAACCCCCCCAATCGCCCAGGAGCCGGATCAAACGCTCCCTGAGCCCGGCCTGGAATCCTCCGAAGAGGCGATCTACCAGAGCCTCTCCCGGCAGTACGAGCAGTTCTATCAGGTCAACCGCACCTTCGAGCTGGTCTCCAAGGTCGTCTCCCGGGCGGTCGTGCACATCGTCGCCCTGAAGCGGGACCGGACCGAGGAGGGACGCACCCGGCGCACGTATGAGGAGAGCGGCTCGGGAGTGATCGTCCGATCCGACCGCCGCCCCGGGCAGTTCGTCCTGACCAACAACCACGTCATCAGCGGCTCCGAGCTGTCGGACATCCAGATCAACCTCCACGACGGCCGAATGCTCCGCCCCTCGGCCATCTTCCGAGACGAAGACTCGGACGTCGCCGTCCTCGAGCTGCCGGTCGACAACTTGCCCTCCGCCCGCCTGGGAAACAGCGACGAGGCCGTCCCCGGAACCTGGGTCCTGGCCGTCGGAAGCCCGTTCGGGCTCACGCATTCGGTCAGCCAGGGGATCATCAGCGCCCGGGGCCGCCAGGAACGCGACCTGTACGATAACGGCGTCCAGAATCAGGACTTCCTCCAGACCGACGCCGCCATCAACCCCGGCAACTCCGGAGGCCCGCTGGTCAACCTCCGGGGAGAGGTCATCGGCATCAACACCGCCATCGCCTCCCACGGCGGGGGCAACGAGGGCGTCGGCTACAGCATCCCGATCAACCTCGCCCGGTGGGCGATGGAACAACTGCTCGCCTCCGGCAAGGTCCGCCGGGGGGCGATCGGCATCTCCCTCCAGGATATCTTCCCCGAGGACTTCGAGCGCCTCGGCCTCGATCGACCCCGGGGAACCTTGATCTCGGCCGTCGCCCAGGACTCCCCCGCTCAGAAGGGAGGCATCCGCAAGGGAGACGTGATCATCCGGTTCAACGGCATCCCGGTGAACAACACCTGGCACCTGATCAACATGGTTTCCACCACTCCGATCGGCCAGGAAGTCGAGCTGGTCGTCCGCAGGGCCGGCCAGGATGTCCCCATCCGGGTGACCGTCGCCGACTTCGATGAGCTGACCAGTTCGCTCCCCCAGCCGGGAACGCCGGCGACCAGTCCCGACGGCTATCTGGTCCGCCCCTGACCGGTCCTCCCCCAATCCCTCCGGACCCGACGGCCAGTCGCTCCCTCGGGGCGATCGGCTCGGCTCCCCGTGATCTCGAATCCCCCAGCCCAGCCGAGGCGAGCGTGCCTGCCGATCCCGACGACCTGTGCTCGGCCCTGGAGACGATCGGAGACGGCCGACACCTGACCCGGGAGGCCTGCCGGGCCGCGGTGGCCCGCATCGTCGACGGCCAGGCCTCGGAAGCCGCCCTCGCCGCGTTCCTGGCCGGCCTCCGTGTGAAGGGAGAGACCGACGCCGAGCTCGCCGGAGCCGTCGACGCGGTTCGATCGCGGATGACCCCGTTCGAGCCTCCGAGACGGCCGGTCCTGGACACCTGCGGCACCGGAGGGGACGGCTCCTCCTCGCTCAACGTGTCCACCGCGACCGCGATCGTCTCGGCGGCCTCGGGGGCGATCGTGGCCAAGCACGGGAACCGATCGGCCAGCGGGGTCTCGGGAAGTTCCGACGTCCTGGAGCGGCTCGGCGTGGCCATCGACCCCGGCCCGGAGCTCCTGGCCGATTGCCTCGATGAGCTCGGGCTGGCCTTCTTCTTCGCTCCCCGCTTCCACCCCGCGCTGAAGCATGCGGCCGCCGTCCGCAAGCAACTCCCCTTCCGGACCCTGTTCAACCTGGTCGGGCCGCTGGCGAACCCGGCCCGGCCGGACTATCAACTGGTCGGGGTCCCCGACCGCCGGCTCGCCCTCCTGATGGCCGCCGCCCTTTCCCGGCTGGGAGTCACCCGGGCCGCGGTCGTCACCGGGCCGGAGGGCCTGGACGAGGTCGGGCTCTCAGGACCGACCGAGGTGCTCTGGGTCGAGTCCGGCCGGATCGAGCCGGCCTCCTGGACCCCCGAGCAGTTCGGGCTTCCGCCCGTGAGGGCCGAGCAGCTCCGCGTCTGTAGCCCGGAGCAGAGCGCCGCCCTCATCCGGGAGGTCCTCGACGGTCAGAACGGCCCCGCCCGCCACGTCATCCTGGCCAACTCGGCCGCCGCCCTGATGGTCGCCGGGCTCGCCGACGATCCCTCCTCCGGGGTGAAGCGGGCCGCCGAGGCCATCGACAGCGGCAAGGCCCGAGCCCTGCTCGACCGCTGGGCCCGGTTCAGTCTCGGGTCGAGCGGCCCCCGGGCCTCGACCAATCCATCCCCTCCCCGCCCGTGATCCAGAGCTCCTCGAACACGAGGTAGCCTCCCGGGCGGAGTCCGAGCGCGGCGTAGGTGTCCTGGGCCCGTCGGTTCTCCCGCTCCACATAGAGCCGCAGCCCAATCACGTCTCGGGACGCTCGGGCCAGCCCTCGGATGTGGGCGTGGAGCGTCCGGAAGACGCCCCGCCCCCGATCCTGGGGCCGGACGTAAACGCTCTGGAACCACCAGATCCAGCCGCACCGCCAATCGCTCCACTCCCGGGAGATGGCGGCCTGGCCGACGATCTCGCCGTCTCGCTCGGCGACCCAGTAGCGCAGGCGATCAGGGGCCTCCAGCGCCAGCTCGACCCCGAGCGTCAGGACCGAGGGGTCCAGCACCTTCTCCTCGGTTTCCCGAGCCAGCGCGCGATTGAAGGCGACAATCACGTCGCGATCGCCAGGATGGGCGTCCCGGATCCGGAGGTCGGTCGCATCACTCATCGGAGCCGTTCGCCTCGACGGTTGCGGGCGCGCTGGCTGGCCTCCTGGAGAATCCGGTTCTCCTCCTCGGTCAGCCCCCCTCGGCCCTCCCGGGCGATCTTGGCCAGGATCTCATCAAGCCGGGCATCGAGGTGATCGTCGGCGAACCGGCCGCTCGGTCCCCCGGTCAGACCGGCCCCCTCGGCCCGAGACGGGGACCCGGTGGTCCCCGGTCGCGACGCCCGAGACGGACGAGACTCCGGCGAGAAGATGCGCAACCGGGGCCGCCGTCTCCAGGAGACGCCGCCAAGGAGCCTCGACCAGCGCAGGTCATACACCTTGTACAGGTATCCGTACCCGGCCCCTCCCAGGTGGGCCGCGAAGGCGACCGCCGCCGTCTCCTCCCCCCGGGCCTGCTGGAAGAAGCCCAGGGCGTTGATCCCGACGAAGAACGCCACGAACAGCCACATCGGGATCGGGAGCACGAAGAACAGCAGCACCTCTCGCCTCGGGTAGTACAGGGCGAAGGCGACCAGCACGGCCGCGACCGCCCCCGAGGCCCCCAGAACTCCCCGGCCCCCGCCCTGGAACAGGTCGGACGCCCCCGGGGCGAACAGTTGATCGGTGAGGATCCAGAAGACCCCCGCCAGGACGGCCGCGGCGAGATAGAAGCAGAGGAACTCCCGGCTGCCGTAGATCGTCTCCAGCTCCCGGCCCGCCATCCACAGGAACCACATATTGAACAGGATGTGGAAGACGTCGGCGTGGAGGAAGGCGTAGGTCAGCAGCCTCCAGACCTGAAACTGCTGGAGCACCCTCGGTCCCGAGGCCTCGAACGCCTGGGTCACCGGGGAGCCGACGATCCCCATCCCCGAGCCCCCGACGGTGAACCACTGGAGGGCGAAGACGGCGACGTTCAGGAGGATCAGGGTCTTGACGGCGGAGTTCCCACCCGAGAAGAGTCCAAAGCCCCCGGGACGATCCTGGATGTAGTCGCGATCGTAGATGCCCATGATGACGCGGCAGCCAGGCCCTCCCCCGTAGCGCCCGATCCCCCCAGGACCATCATCCGACGGGGCTCGACGCCCTGTCAACCGAAACGCCGTCGGCGCCTCCTCAATCGGACTGGAGGGCGGACAGCGCCTCGTTCCGGCTGGCGTAAATCGGCCAGACGATATCCAGCGAGGTGATCCTCAGCAGCTCTCGTGCCCGGGGAGAGACGCCGGAGAGGACCATCTGGCCCCCCTTGACCAGCACCGACTTCCAGCAGCGCAACAGCAGGCTCAGGAAGCTGGAGCCGAAGTAGTCAACGCCCGCGAGGTCGACGATCACCAGGGGCATCGGCTCCGTGGTGATCGGGCCGAGCAGGACGCTGCTGACGGCGTCGGAGGCAGCCAGGTCGAATTCCTCGAGTCGGGGCGCGGGGACGATGATCAGCACATCGCCCCGACGCTCGATCGTGAACCCGTCCTCGGGATGGCGAGAGGTCATCGGGTCGTCTTACCGGAAGAGGGGTGAGATCGGTCGAGCGACCGACGATCGCCGGGCCCTGTCTAGGGTAGGCTCCCGGACCCCCTCTCCACAAGGGTTCAACGCTCGAGCAGGCACCCTCCCCGGTGCCGAAGCGGGCCGGATCGCGGCGATCAGGCCGACGGCCGGTAATCGGAGAAGGCGCGAACGACCTCGAACAGGTCGTTGCTGACGAGCAGCTCGTCCTCCTCGAAGTCCCGAAGCCAGACGAAATTGTCGCGGTAGGCCTGGGCGAGCAACGGATACAGGTCGGCCAGCCGGATCGGGATCGCCGGGGAGGTGGATTCCTCGACCTCGGTCTGGTCCTGAGGGCGGGGATAAATACGGAGTCGGGGAGTGGGCATCGGATCTCCTCCTCCGAGCGGGACGTCACCCCGGCAGAGGCGACGGGGATCGCCTCGCACCGGGATCACGAGGGACCGGCACGGCGGAACGCGATCGGGCCCGGGTCCGCATCGCCTGCCCGGCCGCTGCCGAGCACGCCCGCCGGGTCCACCGGCGATGCGCGCCTGAATCACGACATTCCGGGTTATCGGCCGGTTCAAGGGCCCCTCATCAGCGATTCCGCCGGAACCTCGCCCGCGATCGGCCGGTCCTCCCCCCCGAGTGGCGACGGCGGGACGCTCCTGGCATACTGGTCCTCCTGGCATCGACCCCCGGCCGAAGGCCCGTCCCCTGGGTGCCCGAACCTCCGATCGGGCGACGCCCCCTGGAGCGTATTCTCATGGCTCTGCCCCACTTGCACGGCATTGTTCCCCCGGTCGCCTCCCCCATCGGCCCCGACGAGGCGATCGACGTCCCGGCGCTCCAACGGCTGGTGGGCCTTCAGCTCCAGGCCGGGGTGCATGGCCTGTGGGTCATGGGCACGACCGCCCGCTTCGACCTCGTCACCGAGCGCCAGGCGAGGACCGCGGCCGAGGTGGTCGCCGCCGTCGCCGGATCCCGAGTCCCCCTGGTGCTGAACGTCTCCGACATGGGGACGAAGCGGACCCTCGAGCGCGCCTCCCGCTTCGACGACCTGCCCTACGACTACTACGCCGCGCTTCCCCCGTGGTATCAGCCCTTCCCCCGAGGGGAGCTGATCTCCTACTTCTCCACCCTGGCCGATCACCTGAGCCGGCCGCTGATCATCTACAACGCCCCCTGGGTCTGCAACCAGCTCACCTTCGACGAGCTGCTGCGGCTCGCCGAGCATCCGAGGATCCTCGGCGTGAAGGACGTCTGGCCCGGCCTCTTCCGGACCCAGGACTTCTCCGTCCCGAGCCGCAGAGAGCGGAACTTCAGCTACCTGCACGGCTCGGACCTGATCGGCACCTCGACGGCCCTCGGCGCCGACGGGTTCGTCCCGGCGCTGGGCAACGCCTTCCCCGAGCTCTGCGTCGCCCTCTGGGACGCCGCCCGGGCCGGAGACGACGGCCGGGCCTTCCGACTCCAGACCCAGCTCACCCGGCTGGCCCGGGCGATGTCGTTCGGCCCCATGCTCGCCTGCCTGGAAGCCGCCTGCCGGCACCGAGGACTGCTCGACCGGATGCTGCCCGCCCCGATGTCCTCGCTCGACCCGGAAACCTCCCGGAAGGTCGTCTCGGCGATCGAGGAGGTCGGCTTCCTCCCGGAACCGGCGTCGGAGCCGGTCGCCGGCGGCCTCCCGGGCTGACTCCGGCCCCTCCCGGGGACCCCAGGAGCCGCCCCCGATCCGGGGGATGACATCCCCTCGCGTTTTTGCTAAGGTTCGCGACCGTCGCGGCCGATGGGCGGGAGCCCGGCCGCGTCGGATCGCCCGGCGATCGCTCGAACGGAATCGAGGCGGGCCCACGACGGGTCCGCGCAACCGGTCACGGAGGACTCGGGCATGGGCATCCGCCCTCGGACCCGGACGTTCGGCCGCCGCGCCCTGGCGGCCCTGGCGCTCGCCCTCACACCGATGCTGGCCGGGGCGTCCGCCCGATCGGACAACTTCGTCGTCGAGGCGCCCAGCGCCGAGGCCGCGCGGCAGGTCGCCCGATACGCCGAGCACTACCGGACGGTCATCGCCCGCCAGTGGCTCGGCCAGGAGCTCCCCGACTGGCCGACCCCCTGCTCGATCCGGGTCACCCTGACCGGGGGAGAGGCCGGCGGCGTGACCTCCTTCGGCTTCGCCGGCGGCACGGTGGCCGACCAGGAGATCCGCCTCGAAGGCCGGCTCGACCGGATCCTCGCCTCGGCCCTGCCTCATGAGATCACGCACACCATTTTCGCCTCCTACTTCGGCGGCCCGCTGCCGAGGTGGGCCGACGAGGGGGCCTCGCTGCTCAGCGAGGATCGCCGAGAGCGGCTCCGCCACGAGCGCTTCGCCGCCGACCTGCTCGCCCGAACCGGCGGCTGGCCGCTCCCGGAACTGTTCTCCATCGAGGAATACCCCAGGGACCTGATGGGGTTCTACGGCCAGGGCTATTCCGTTTCCCGATTCCTGGTCGAGCACGGCGGCCGGCAACGCTTCCTGGCCTTCCTGAAGGACGGCATGGAGCGGGGCTGGGACGAGGCGACGCGCACCCACTACCGCTTCGCCAACGCCCGGGAGCTCGACCGCGCCTGGAGGTCTTGGCACTCGGTCGCCTCTCACTCGCTCGACCCGGCCCCCTCCCCCGGCGACGCGATCGCCGCCCGGACCGACACCGGAGCGTCCTCGGATCGCGGCTCGGTCGTCTTCCGAGGCCAGTCGCCGGCCGACCGGGCCTCCCGGTAGAATCAGGGGGCCAGGCCGACGCCCCCGACGGCCCGGGGGCTCCCTCGTCCTCCTTCCCACACACATCATGAATCGCCCCCCCGCGCTGGCCCGATCCGTCCTGGACACCATCGGGAACACACCGCTCGTCGAGCTCTCCCGGATTCCCGCCCTCCTCGGCCTGGAGGGCCGCCTCCTGGTGAAGCTCGAATTCTTCAGCCCGGGGGCGAGCAAGAAGGACCGGGTGGCCCTGGAACTGATCCGAAGGGCGAAGGCCGAGGGGCTCCTACGCGACGGCCAGCCGGTCGTCGAGCTGACCAGCGGCAACACCGGGACCGGCCTGGCGATCGTCTGTCGGGCCCTCGGCCACCCGTTCGTGGCGGTCATGTCCCGAGGCAACAGCATCGAGCGCGCCCGGATGATGGCCGCCCTCGGCGCCGAGGTCGTCTTGGTCGACCAGGCCCCGGGCTCGGTCCCCGGCCAGGTCACGGGGGAGGATCTGAGGCTCGTCGACGAGGCCGCCTCCCGGATCGTCTCCGACCGAGGCGCCTTCCGGGCCCGCCAGTTCGAGCGCGCCGGGAGCGTGCTCGCCCACGAGCTCCACACCGGCCCCGAGCTCTGGGAGCAGTCGCTCGGCGCGATCGACGCCTACGTCGATTGCCCCGGAACCAGCGGCTCGCTGACCGGAGTGGCCCGGGCGCTGAAGGCCCGGAAGCCCTCGGTCCGGATCTACGCCGTCGAGCCCCGCAACGCGGCCGTGCTCGCCGGTTGCCCGACGGCTGACCCGAGCCGTCGCCACTGCATCCAGGGAGCCGGCTACGGCCGGGCAGACGCCGACCTCCCCCTGTTCGACCGCTCACTCGTCGATGGGTTCATCGCCGTCAGCGACCAGGAGGCGGCCGATTCCTCCCGCCTGCTCTCCCGGGAGGAGGGGATCTTCGCGGGGACCTCGACCGGAGCCCACCTGGCCGCCGCCCGAAGACTGCTGCTCGGCCCGGAGCGGGGAGGCACGATCGCCTTCCTCGCCTGCGACACCGGCCTGAAGTACCTCTCCACGGACCTCTTCCCGTGATCGCCTCCCGGCACCAAGGCACGTGATCCCCCGAGGCTCAGTCTTGTCCGAGGCGACCAGCGACGGGAAGATCGTCCTTCGACTCGATTCGACCCGGCCTCTGGACCACGGGCGATCCGACCGGATCTCGACTCGCTCCCGAAGGCCCTCCGATGACGACCACCCCGGCTTCTCCCGCTCCTGCCGGCCGCCTGGCCTCGATCGACGCCTATCGGGGCCTGGTCATGTTCCTGATGATGGCGGAGGTTCTCCACCTGGCCGGAGTGGCCGCCTCCCTGCCCGAGAGCCGCCTCTGGGAGACGCTCGGCCGCCATCAGTCGCACGTCGAGTGGATCGGCTGCTCGCTCCACGACCTGATCCAGCCCTCGTTCTCCTTCCTGGTCGGCGTCTCGCTGCCGTTCTCGATCGCCTCCCGGTTGGCCCGGGGTCAGTCGAGACGGAGGCTGCTGCTGCATGCCCTCTGGCGGGCGGCGGTGCTGATCGCGCTGGGGATCTTCCTCCGGTCGATCGGCGACTCAAGAACCGATTACACGTTCGAGGACACCCTCACGCAAATCGGCCTCGGCTACCCGTTCCTCTTTTTGCTCGGCTTCCGGCCGCAGCGGGAGCGCTGGATCGCGGTGGCCGTTCTGCTGGTGGGCACCTGGGTGGCGTTCGTCCTCTACCCGGCGCCGGGGCCGGACTTCGACTACGCCTCGGTCGGCGTTCCCCCCGACTGGCCGCACCTGATGCAGGGCTTCGAGTCGCACTGGAACAAGAACAGCAACCTCGCCTGGGCCTTCGACCGCTGGTTCCTGAACCTGTTCCCGCGTGACAAGCCCTTCCTGTACAACCGGGGAGGCTACGCCACGATCAGCTTCGTGCCCACGCTGGCCACCATGACGCTCGGCCTGATCGGCGGCGAGGTCCTCAAGAGCGGCCGGTCTGCCCGGGGGAAGGTGGCCTGGCTGCTCGCGGCCGGGGCCATCTCGATGGCCCTCGGCTGGGGGCTCGGCGAGCTGCACCTCTGCCCGATCGTCAAGCGCATCTGGACCCCAAGCTGGGTCCTCTTCAGCGGAGGCTGGTGCTTCCTCTTCCTCGGCGCCGCGTTCGGCGTGATCGACGGCTTCGGCTGGAAGGCGTGGGTCTTCCCCCTGACGGTGATCGGCATGAACTCGATCGCCGCCTACCTGATGAGCTGGCTGTTCGAGGGGTTCATCGGCGACGCCCTGACCCGACACCTCGGCGCCGAGCCCTTCCGCGTCCTCGGCGAGCCGTATGAGCCGCTGCTCCACGGCGCCGCGGTCCTGGCCGTGATGTGGGCCTTGCTCTTCTGGATGGACCGCCGCCGGCTCTACCTGAAGATCTGATCACAATCTCAAACAGACAAGCCAGACGAGCGCAGAGATCAAGAACAGTCGAGCGGCGACGATCGATCCCGCACGCTCCTCCCGGAGGCCGGGGCCGCCGAGCCAGCTGGGATCTCCGGCCGGACGAGCCTCCCCCGATCCGTCCCGGGCTCCAGCGCCCGGGACGGGAGGAGGCCGGGAGCGATCAGTCACCCGGCCGCGACGCGATCGGACCGGCGATCTCCCCGGAGGTCATCGGGACGAACTTCTGAGCGCGCTGGCCGTTGATGTCGCCCACATAGATGTTGCCGGCCGGATCCACCGCGATGCAGTGGACCCAGTTGCACTCCCCCGGCTCCTCGTGGCCGTCCTCCCCCTTCGGGACCGCCCACTGCTGGAGCAGCCTCCCTTCGGGGGAGAACTTCATGAAGATCTGATCCTTCGGCGGGCAGCCGAGGGTGATGTCGTCCAGCCTCCAGGGCATGGGAGAGGAGCCGCAGATCCAGATCTCGTCCTCCTCGGTGACGGAGAACCCCCAGGGCACGATGACGTTCGCCCAGGTGTCGAGCAGCGTCCCCTCCTGGTCGAAGATCTGGACTCGGACGTTGTTGCGGTCGGCGACGTAGAGGCGGCCCTTCGAGTCGATCGCGATCGCGTGCGCGATGCTGAACTGGCCGGGGGCGATGCCGAGCTCTCCCCACGACTTGACGTAGTTGCCGTCCTTGTCGAAGTGGACGACCCGGCCGTTGCCGTAGCCGTCGGAGACGAACAGGTCGCCGTCGGGGGCGATGGCGATGTCCGTCGGCATGTTGAAGTGAGTCTCGTCGCAGCCCTTCTCATTCGGGGTGCCGAGGGTCATCAGCAGCTCCCCCGAGGTCGAGAACTTCTTCAGCGTGTGGTCGCCGACGTCGGCCACCCAGAGGTTCCCGTCGGGGTCGAACGTCAGGTGGTGGACCATCGAGCACAGCCCCTCCCCGAAGGCTCGGACGAACTCGCCGTCGGGAGCGAAGACGCGGATGGGGGGCTCGGCCCGGACGGCGACGTAGACGTTCCCGTCCGGCCCGCAGGTGATCCCCGGCACGTGGTTGCCGGGCATCCCCTCGGGGGTCTTCGGCCAGGTCGGGTCGACCTGATACCAGGTGGCCACGCTGACTCGGGGGTACACCGCCGGCGGCCCTTGCGCGGTGCTCGGCTTCTGGGCCAGGGCCGGGGCCGGGGGCGAACCGAGTAGAATCGCCAGCGCGGCGGTCGCCGGGGAGAGTCGGTGCGTCATGGGTGGGGCTCCTCGGTCCGGCCGGGTCGGCCGCCACCCCGGGGCGACGGCCGGTCAGGCCAGGATGTCGGATAAGACCCGGGCATCTTCCACACCCGTCAGCCTCATGTCGAGCCCCTGGAACTTGTGCGAGAACCGCTTGTGGTCGATGCCCAGCTGGTGCAGCATCGTCGCGTGCAGGTCCCGGACGTGGACCGGGTTCTCGACGGCGTTGTACCCCAGCTCGTCGGTCGCGCCGTAGGAAACGCCCCCCCGGACCCCGCCGCCGGCCAGCCACATCGAAAACCCCTTGATGTGGTGGTCGCGCCCCGGCTCCTGGCCCTTGCCCTGAAACATGGGAGTCCGGCCGAACTCCCCTCCCCAGATGACCAGCGTCTCCTCGAGCATGCCGCGCCGCTTCAGATCCTCGACCAGGGCGGCGCTGGGCCCGTCACAGAGGCGGCAGCACGTGTTCATGTAGCGAACCAGGTCGCCGTGGTGGTCCCAGCCCCGGTGGTAGAGCTGGATGAAGCGCACCCCGCGCTCGGCCAGCCGACGGGCCATCAGGCAGTTGGCGGCGAACGAGCCGTCCGGCCCGTCGGCGCCGTAGAGGCGGAGCACCTCCTCCGGCTCGTCGCTGAAGTCGGTCAGCTCGGGGACGCTCAGTTGCATCCGCGAGGCCAGCTCGTACTGGGCGATCCTCGTCTCCAGCTCGGGGTCGGCCAGACGCTCCCCGGCGATCGCGTTCAGCTCGTTGACCGTGTCGATCAGGCGACGCTGGCCGGCCCGGTCGACCCCGGGAGGATTGTCGATGTAGTGGACCGGGTCGCCGACCGAGTGGAACAGCACCCCCTGGAACTTCCCCGGCAGGAACCCGCTGCCCCACTGCCGGGAGGCGATCGGCTGGGGATTCCGCCCCCCCTCGCTCGTCAGGACCACGAAGCCGGGCAGGTCGTCCGCCTCGCTTCCCAGTCCATAAGTCACCCACGATCCCATGCTCGGCCGCCCGGAGAGGGACGTCCCGGTATTCATCACCGTGTGGGCCGGGTCGTGGTTGATCTGGTCGGTATACATCGACCGGATGATGCAAATCTCATCGGCGATCCGGGCGGTCGCCGGCAGGCAGTCGGCGATCTCCTGCCCCGACTGGCCGTGCTTGCGGAACCGGAACCGCGGCCCCAGGCACTTCAGCTCCTGCCCCTGGAGCTGGGCGATCGGCTGGCCGGCGGTGAACGACTCCGGCATTGGCTGGCCGTCCCGGCGGGCGAGCTCGGGCTTGAAGTCGAACGTCTCCAGGTGGCTCGGGCCGCCGGACATGTACAGGAAGATGACCCGCTTCGCCTTCGGCGCGAAGTGCGGCAGGTGCGGCAGACCGCCGAGGCGGTCGGCCCCGCCGAGCACTCCTCGGCGGTCGGCCCCGACGCCTCGGGCCGTCGTCCCGAGCAGCGAGGCCAGCGCGATCGAGCCGATCCCCAGCGAGGTCCGGCCGAGGAAGGCCCGGCGGGTCGAATGGAGCAGGGGGGAGAAGGCCATGGCGGAGGGGCTCCCGGCGGTCAGAGGCGGGTGATCGTCTCGTGCAGGTTGAGGATCGCCCGGGTCACGGCGGTCCAGGCGGCCAGCTCGGCGGGGTCGATCCCCTCGGGAACCGGCGCCAGGCCGGTCCCGAGCAGGGCGGAGGCGGCCGAGGGATCGGCCCCGGAGTCGGACCGTTCCCGTTCCAGAAGCCGGACGAGCGCCTCGACCTCCCGAACGGTCGGCGACCGGGAGAGGGCCGATCGCCAGGCCCAGGCGATCCGATCGGCGTCGGTCCCCTCGACCTCCAGGAGCACCCTCCCGGCGAAGGCCCGAGCGGCCTCGACGAAGCAGGGGTCGTTCAGCAGCGTCAGGGCCCCGATCGGCGTGTTGCTCTGCGACCGCTTCGCCGTGCATTCCTCCCGGGTCGGGGCGTCGAAGGCGCGGAGCATCGGGTGGAGGAACTGACGCTGCCAGTGCATGTAGACCCCCCGGCGGTACTGGGAGCCGTCTGAGTCCGGCACATAGGTGCGCTTCGGGAAGTTGAGGAAGGCGTAGTACCCTTCGGGCTGGTCGGGGCGGGCGGATCGGCCCCCGAGCCGCTCGACCAGCAGGCCGCTGACGGCCAGGGCCTGGTCCCGGATCAGCTCGGCGGGCAGGCGGAAGCGTCCCTGTCGGGCGAACCACTCGTTGTCGGGATCCTCCCGGAGCCGCTCCGGCGTCGGGATCGAGGACTGCCGGTACGCCCGAGACGAAACCATCAGCCGGACCAGATGCTTGACGTCCCAGCCGCTCTCGACGAACTCGACGGCCAGCCAGTCGAGCAGCTCCGGATGCGACGGCGCCTGGCCTTGCACCCCGGTGTCGTCGAGCGATCTCGAGAGCCCCCGGCCGAAGAAGCGGTCCCAGAGGCGGTTGACGAACACCCGGGAGGTCATCGGGTGGTCCGGCCGGGTGAGCCACCGGGCCAGGTCCAGCCGGGAGGCCCGGCGGCCCTCGACCCCCAGCTCGGGAAGGACGCCGGGCACCCCCGGCTCCACCACCGGCCCAGACTCGTCCATCCAGTTCCCCCGGGGCAGGATCCGGGTGATCCTCGGCTCCACCGAGACGCTCACCATCGTCCTCCTGGCCCGGGAGGCGATCTCCTCCCGCTTCCGCTCCAGGGCCTCCCGCTCCGGCTCGCTCCCCGGGCGATCCCCCAGGGCGGCGATCGCCTCCTCCACCTCGGCCAGCTCCCGGCGATCGACCTCGTCGAGCACCTCGATCTCGGGCTCCCGGGGGGTCGGGGAGACGTCGGGACCGGGATAGGCGCCGCGCTGCTTCAGGTCGGCGAAGAAGGCGGCGAGCCGGTAGAAGTCGGCCTGCGTGTAGGGGTCGTACTTGTGGTCGTGGCACTCGGCGCAGCCCATCGTCGCGCCGAGCCAGGCACCAGACAGGTTCCGCACGCGGTCGGCGGCGTACTTGGCCAGGTATTCCTTGTCCTGGGCGCCCCCCTCGTGCGTCGTCTGCAACAGCCGGTTGTAGCCCGAGGCCACGAGCTGGTCGATCGTCGGCTCCGGCAGCAGGTCCCCGGCCAGTTGCTCGACCGTGAAGCGGTCGAACGGCAGGTTCCGGTTGAACGCGGCGATCACGTAGTCCCGATAGGGAGAGATGTGGTGTTCCTGGTCGCCGTGGTAGCCGACGGTATCGGCGTAGCGCACCAGGTCGAGCCAGAGGATCGCCATGCGCTCGCCGTATCTTGGAGAGGCCAGCAGCCGATCGATCAGCCGATCCTCGGCCCCCGGGCGGTCGTCGCGCTCGAACGCCTCCAGCTCCTCGATCGTCGGCGGGATCCCCGTCAGGTCGAGCGCCAGCCGGCGGATGAGCGTCCCGCGATCGACCTCCGCCGCCGGCGACAGCCCGTGGCGTTCCATCTCGGCCAGCAGGAACCGGTCGACGGCCCCCAGCGGCCAGGAGGACTCGCCCACCTCGGGCACCTCGGGCCGAGTCGGCGGAACGAAGCTCCAGTGCTCCTCGAACTCGGCTCCCTGCTCGATCCAGCGCCGCAGCAGCTCCACCTGCTCGGGCGAGAGCTCCTTGCCGGAATCCGGGGGAGGCATCCGATCGAGCTCGTCCTCCGAGCAGACGCGGAGCATCAGCTCGCTCGACTCGGGGTCCCCCGGGACGATGGCGGCGTAGCCTCCTCGGTCGGCGACGGCCTCCTCCCGGCGATCGAGCCGCAGGCCCGCCTCGCGATGATTGGCGTCCGGCCCGTGGCAAAAGACGCACGCATCCGACAGGATCGGCCGGATCTCCCGCTCGAACGACACGCGGTCGTCATCCGCGATCGCTCCCGGCGAGGAGCCAGACCAGCCCAGCAGGGCTACCCAGGAGGCCAGGGCGGCCGGGAGAAGTCGGAGCATCACGCGGTCCTCCGGTTTCTCGTCGAGACGGGCGATCACGAGCGCCCCCCACCAATCGTACCAGGAGGATGCTCCCGGATCCGCCAGGCATCGGGCCGGCCTCCTCGACCCGGGAGCGGCCTCCTCCGGCTCCCCCGGTTTTTCGTTGGCGTCCCCCTCGGCCGAGACGACAATGACAGGGGCGATCGAGACAAGAACGACCGAGCCGGATCGAACAACACCGTTGAGCCAGACTCCCACCGGACGCCCCTTCCGGAGCGTCGGCGTCAAGAACCGCCGCATCCGCCAGGATGCGCCGCGGAGGGGGCCGATCGGTGGAGGGCGACAAGCATGGCGGGCGGCCCCTTCGCGACCCCGACGCTGCGGATCCAGCGAATCGGTCTGGCCGAGCGCCTCGTCGAACTTCGCGGCGACCGATTCCTGATTGGCCGATCCACCGAATGCGATCTCGTGCTCGACGAGCCGACCGTCTCCGGCCGGCATGCCCGGCTCACCCGGGGAGGGGACGACTCCTTCTTCCTGGAAGACCTGGAGAGCCGCAACAACACCTACCTCGACGGCCTCCCAATCAAGGGGAAGGGGCCCCTCCGGCTGGCCGATGGCCAGGCCATCCGCATCTGCGACTTCTTCCTCGTCTTCAACGGCGCCCGCGTCCGCATCGAGGACGAGGGGGAGCTTTCCTCGTCCATCCGAGCCAGCATCAACCTCGGCGCCTCGGATCTCACCCCCGAGCCGGCCCGTCCCGGCGAGGCCCTGCGGGGCATCCTCGAGGTCAGCCGAGCCGTCGGCTCCACCCTCGACCTCGACGAGGTCCTGGAGAAGCTCCTCGACGCCCTGTTCCTCATCTTCCCCCAGGCCGATCGCGGCTTCGTCCACCTGACCAACTCCAGACCGGTCGGACCCGACCTCATCCCGCTCCGGCACCGGGTCCGCCGCTGGACCCAGCGCCCCTACACCATCAGCCGGGCGGTCCTGGAGGAAGTCCTTGACCGCCGCGTCGCGATCTGCTGCGCCGACCTCCCCAACTTCGAGCGCTTCGCCCAGTCCGAGAGCCTGGCGCTCTCCGGCATCCGGACCATGATCTGCGCCCCCATCCTCGACCGGGACCGAACGCCGATCGGGATGCTCCAGCTCGACGCCCAGGACCGCTCCCGCCCCTTCGAGCCGGCCGACCTGGAATTGCTCCTCGCCCTGCTCGGCCCCATCGGCGTGGCCGTCGAGAACGCCCGGCTCCACGAGGAGATGGTTTGTCGCCGCCAGCGCGACCGCGACTCCCAGTACGCCAGGGAGGTCCAGCGCGCCCTGCTCCCCGAGCAGCCGCCAAGCCTCCCCGGGTACGACTTCTGGCACTATTACGAAACGGCCTTCGACGTCGGCGGCGACTACTTCGGCTACCCCAGCCGGGCCGCGATCCCCGGCGAGGCCGCCGGCCGGTCCTGGGCCATCGCCCTCGGCGACGTGGCCGGCAAGGGCATGCCCGCGGCGCTGCTGATGGCCAAGCTCTCCAGCGAGGTCCAGCTCGCCCTGGCCTCCGAGCCCGACCCCGGCCTCGTCCTCGCCATGCTCAACCGGAGAATCGCCGAGGCCGACCTGCCGGACAGCTTCATCACCTTCCTCCTGCTGATCCTCGACACCGAGCACCACACCCTGACCGTCTCCGGCGCCGGCCACCAGAGCCCGATCCTCCGCCGAGCCGACGGCCGGGTCGAGTCCATCCGAGGGGTGCCCCAGGGGCCCCCGCTCGGGGTCGTCGAGGGGGCGACCTTCGCGCCCGTCGCGGTCCGCCTCCTCCCCGGAGACGTCGTCGTCCTGTACACCGACGGCGCCACCGACGCGACCGACCCGGACGGCCGCTGGTTCGGCTGCCGCAACCTCGCCGAGGCGATCGCCTCCGGCCCCTCCTCCCCGAAGGAACTCGGCCCCCACCTCATCGACCGCATCGCCGCCTTCTCCAGGGGAGCCCCCCAGACCGACGACCTCACCCTCATCTGCTTCGGCCGCCGGCCCTGATCGGGCGCTCGGCTCCCCCAGGAAGCCTCTCGCCTCGCAAAATCCACAAACACCCACAAATAAACTTCTTTCCCAATCGGCCGGCAATCGACTTCCGCCGGGGGCCCGGCGACGCTGGGGGATCCCCACCTCGGGGTCGATCCGGCTCGAGGACTTCCCGGGTCGATGCCCCCAGCCGAGGTCGCCGATGATCTCCCTCCCGACCCTCCCGCCCCTGGCCGGGCTCCTGCTCCTCTCGGGCCCGATCTCGGATCCCTCCGGCCCCGAGCAGCGGGCCGTCTCCTACCTGGCCGAGGAGGTCCCCCGCTGGAGGTCGGCCAACGGCTGCGCCTCCTGCCACCACAACGGCGACGGCGCCCACGCGCTGTTCCGGGCGATCGCCCTCGGCGTCCCGGTGCCCGAGGCCGCCCTCTCCGATTCGGTCGCCTGGCTCCGAGAGCCGGCCTCCTGGGACGACAACGGCGGAAACGGCGCCTTCAGCGACAAGCGGCTCGCCCGCATCCAGTTCGCCCGGGCCCTCTCGGCGGGGATCGAGGCGGGGCGGATTCGCAACCGATCGGCCCTCCAGGCCTCGGCCGATCGCATCGCGAGCGATCAGCAGCCCGACGGCTCCTGGCCGCTCGACGGGCCCGACACCCTCGGCTCCCCAACGACCTACGGCTGGTCCCTCGCCTCGCTCTCCGCGCTCGAGGTCCTCCGAAACGCCGACCCGGACCGCTACCGGACCGAGATCGATCGGGCGACCTCCTGGCTCCGCTCCCGACCGATCCGCACCGTGCTCGACGCCTCCGTCGAGCTGCTTCGCCCGGATGACCCGGGCTCCCCGACCGTCTCCCAACGCCGATCGCAGGCGATCGCGCTCCTCCGGCGCTCCCAGGCCGACGACGGCGGCTGGGGGCCGTTCGCAACCTCCCCGCCGGAGGTCTTCGACACGGCGATCGCCGTTCTCGCCCTCTGCGAGACGGATTCCGAAGAGGCCAGGCGCATGGCCCTCCGGGGCCGCTCCTTCCTGCTCTCCTCCCAGCTCGATTCCGGAGGATGGCCCGAGACGACCCGCCCCTCGGGCAACCAGAGCGACGCCCAGCACACCTCCACCTCGGCCTGGGCCACCCTCGCCCTGCTGGCGACCCGAGGAATCGAGGAGCCGGACGCGGCCGACCTCCCCCCGGCGATCACCCCCGACCAGAATCCCCGCACAGCCGATCCGCCAACTCCTTGAGCGACGAGACCTCCAGGATCGGCCTCGGGCCGTCCCCCGTCGATCGCTCTCGCTTCCGGTTGACCCACGCCGACGGGATCCCAAGGGCGGTCGCCGGCTGGATGTCGTGGAAGTCGCTCTGCGCCGCGTGCAGCCAGCTGCACCCGCCGATCCGCCTCCTCGCCTCCTCGAAATGGCCGACCGCCGGCTTGTACGACCCGACCGCCTCGGCCGTCACAATCAGGTCCGGGTCGAACACGTCGGGCATCGCCCGCCGAGACGCCGAAAGCAGGTCGTCATCCACGTTCGAGAGGATCCCCAGCCGGTAGCCCTCCTTCGCCAGCCTCCGGAGCGCCTCCCCGGTCTCCGGGAACGGCGCCCAGTGCGGAAGGCTCTCGGCCAGGAAGCCGAGCCTCCCCGGGTCGATCTCCCAGTGGAATTCCCTCGACACCCGACGGGCCATCTCGCCGAGCACCTCCCGGTACGGCCGGAACGTCTCGGCCTCCACCCTCGGCTCCAGCTCGTGGTAGGCCCTCAGGATCGCATCGCCGTCGAAGGTCGTCCCCGATCGGAACGCCTCGCCGGCAAACGCATCCTGGATCCCGCGCTCCCAGTCGATCAGGGTGCCGTAGCAATCGAACGTAATCACATCATACCGGGTTGCGGCCATCGGAGGCGGTCTCCTCGTCATCCTCGAGGTAGGCGGTGTACTTCTCGGCCTTCCCCGAGGCAAGGTCCACCGGGTACTTCCGGGCGGCCAGGGCGATCTTCTCCTCCAGCGCTCCGGCCAGGTCGATCGTGCAGACATCCGCCAGCCGGAGCAAGGCCCAGAGGCAATCGGCCAGCTCGTGGGCCAGGGCCTGTTTCCGAGCGGGATCGTCAAGCGCGGCGGCGATCTCCCGGTTGGTCCGGAAGCGGAAGTGCTCCAGCACCTCTCCCGCCTCGATCGCCAGGCAGAGCCCCAGATCCTTCGGAAGGTGGAACTGCTCCCAGTCCCGCTCCCGGGAGAAGCCCCGCACAAGCCGCTTCAGTTCCCGGACGGTCGTTTCGTCGTCGTTCATCGCGGGCCCTGGCTCCGACTCCGGCGGATCTCCTCGGGACGCAGACGATCCCGATCCTCTCATCAGACCCGGCCAATCCCCCCGCACGCAACCCGTCTGGCCTCCCAAAGGCGCTCCGCCCTCCCCTCACGTCCTCCTCCTTCCCCTCGCCGGATCGGGGCCGGAAGCCGATGGTTGCCCCCCCGGTCGGATCGTGCGACACTCGGGTCCCATCAGCCGGGTCTCGAGCGCCCTGGAGGTCGAAATGAGCGTCCTGACGTCGGCCATCGTCCTCATGCTCGCCCCGATCGCGGTCGGGCTCGACGCCCCCCCCCGAGCGGCCGGGGACCTCCCGCACCGGCCGAACATCCTCGTCCTCTTCGCCGACGACTACTCCTACGAAGCGATCGGCTCCCTCGGCCTGGTGGACGTCGAGACACCTCACCTCGACCGATTGTTCGCGCGGGGGACCTCGTTCTCCCGATCCTACAACATGGGGGGGTGGAACGGGGCGATCTGCGTCGCCAGCCGATGCATGCTGATGACCGGCCGGACGCTCTGGGACGCTCTCGCCATCTCCGAGTCGATCGCCGACGAGCTGGCGGCCGGGCGATTCTGGCCCTCGTTGCTCAAGTCCGCCGGATATGACACCTACATGACCGGCAAATGGCACATCCAGGCCGACGCCGGCGCCGCCTTCGACCTCGCCCGCCACGTCCGTCCCGGCATGCCCGCGCAGACCGAGGCCGGCTCTCACCGCCCCCCCGCCTCCGGGCCCGACCCGTGGGATCCGTCCGATCCCTCCTTCGGCGGCTACTGGGCCGGGGGCCGGCACTGGAGCGAAGTCACCGCCGATGACGCCGTCGCGTACCTCGACCGGGCCTCGGAGCGGGAGGCGCCGTTCTTCATGTACATCGCCTTCAACGCCCCCCACGACCCCCGCCAGGCCCCCCGGGAGTTCGTCGACCGCTACCCTCCCGACCGCGTCGCCGTCCCGGCCAACTTCCTGCCCGAGTACCCCCACAAGGACCTCATCGGCTGCGGGCCTTCCCTCCGAGACGAGGCCCTCGCCCCGTTCCCCCGCTCGGAGCACGCCGTCCGGGTCCACCGCGGCGAATACTTCGCGATCATCACCCACCTCGACCAGCAGATCGGCCGCATCCTCGAGGCCCTCGACGCCTCCGGCAAGGCCGACGACACCCTGATCGTCTTCACCGCCGACCACGGCCTGTCAGTCGGGCACCACGGGCTGCTCGGCAAGCAGAACATGTACGACCCCAGCCTCCGCGTCCCGTTTGTCCTCGCCGGACCCGGCATCGAGGCCGGCCGCGTCATCGACGCCCCGATCTACCTCCAGGACATCATGCCCACCACCCTGGAACTGGCCGGCCTCCCCATCCCCGACCACGTCGGCTACACCAGCCTCGTCCCCCTCCTCTCCCGGACCGAAGACGCCTCCCCCCGCCGGTCGATCTACGCCGCCTACATCAACCTGCAACGCTCGATCACCCGGGACGGCTTCAAGCTCATCCTCTATCCCAACGCCCGGGTCGCCCGACTGTTCCACCTCGACCGCGACCCCCTGGAGCGAATCGACCTCGCCGCCGACCCCTCCCTCGCCCCCACCCTCGACTCCCTCTACGCCGAGCTGCTCCGCCTCCAGGACGAGCTGGGCGACCCCCTCGACCTCCGCCCCACCTTCGGCCCCCCCCTCTCCCCCCCCCCCCCCCCCCCTCCCCCCCCCCCCCCCCCCTCCCGCCCCGAATCCCCCGCGCCGATGACCCGGGTCGCCCTCACCCCCTCGTCCTCGGCCGGTTTTCCCCGGAAGGACCTTGACGAGCACGCCATCGGGAGCGATCATAAGCCCAATCGGATTGCCGAATCTTCATTGCCCCCTTACGGTTCGACGAATTCCCGCCTTCCGGAGCCTCGCCGATCGCCCACCCGCCGGCCCCCCCGGACCTTCCCCCGCCCAGCCCCCAGGATTTGATCGCCATGCATCGGGCGCTCGACCTGGCTCGGGAGGCCTTCCGCCTGGGAGAAGTCCCCGTCGGCTGCGTGATCACGCTCGAGGATCGCATCATCGCGGAGGCCTTCAATCAGCGAGAACTCCTGTCCGACCCGACCGCCCACGCCGAGCGACTGGCGATCTCCTCGGCCGGACGGTCCCTCGGCACCTGGCGGCTGGATGGCTGCCGCCTTTATGTGACGCTCGAACCCTGCCCCATGTGCGCCGGTTCGATTGTCCTTGCCCGAATCCCGTTGATTGTCTATGGTGCCTCCGACCCCAAGGCAGGTGCCTGCGATTCCCTCTACCGCCTGACCCGGGACCGCCGCCTGAACCATCAGGCCCGAACCCAGGGAGGCGTGCTCTCGGAAGAATGCGGCGAGCTCCTCTCCCGATTCTTCCAACACCGGCGACACGATTCCCTGTCGCCCCCCGCCGGGAGGAGTGCCTGAGTGGTTGAAAGGGCCGGTCTCGAAAACCGGTGTACCGGTCTCCGGTACCGTGGGTTCGAATCCCACCTCCTCCGCTAACACCACCGTCCTGACCATCCCGAATCGACGACACCCCCCTCCCTCAGGTCAGGGGGGTGTCGTCGTTTTGGCGTCATCCCCAACGCGCAACTCGGGGGGCATTCCGCTCGGCGGCGGGGTTGCTGGGGGCGACACCACCCCAGCCTCCCCGCCACTTCATCAGGAATCGCCCCTTCTGTCCTTCTTTCCTCTTTGTTCTCTTCATTCACAAGTTCTCTTCATTCAGAGCCTCGTCAGGCCGCGATCGAGCGAAACGCTGGAGGCCTCAGCGGGGAGGCTGGGGGCGTGTCGACCCCAGCCTCCGGGACCGTTCGCGCCGGGTGCCACGGGCGGCGGAGTTGCTGGGGGCGACACCACCCCAGCCTCCCCGCCACTTCATCAGGAATCGCCCCTTCTGTTCTTCTTTCCTCTTTGTTCTCTTCATTCACAAGTTCCTTCATTCAGAGCCTCGTCAGGCCGCGATCGAGCGAAACGCTGGAGGCCTCAGCGGGGAGGCTGGGGGCGCGTCGACCCCAGCCTCCGGGGCCGTTCGCGCCGGGTGCCACGGGCGGCTGGTTCGCCAGTGCGCTGAATCGCTGGAAGAACCGAACTCCGCGCCGGATCGCACGCTCGGAGACAGGGGCGCGCCTGGAGATCCGCTCGACCGGAGCCCTGGCGGACCAGCCGCCCGTGGCCCCCCGAAACGGCCTCCCGCCAGGGCTGCACGCCCGCTCCAGCGCGTCGCCACCGGCGGATTTTGAGACTGGAGCCCCCCCCATCCTCCGATGGTGTCGCTGAGGGGCCCCTGCGCGCCAAGCGATCGCGCTGCGGCACGGCGCGGCGGACGGGCCAGAGCGATCGGCACCTTCTCATTCCCTGGAGTCCGTCGAGGCACATCGCGGGGGGAGCATCATGAGCGGCGGCATCTCACCGAAGCGGATCGAGGCGAACCGGCGGAACGCGCAACTTTCGACGGGACCGAGGACGGAGGAAGGAAAAGCACGCAGCCGGGCCAACGGCTTGAGGCACGGGATGGCGGCAGAGGTTCTCGTGCCGGAGGAGGATCGCGTCGCGTATGAGCAGGTCATCGAACGCTGGCGCCGAGAGGCCGGCCCGGACAACGTGGTCGAGGAGCATTTGATTCAACGAGCCGCCGTCCTATCGGTGCGGCTCGATCGGATCGAGCGGGCCAATCAGGAGGCGAGGGAAGCGGCGGCCCGAGAGGCGGTCGGGCGCTGGCATCGGCGGAAGCAGGCGGCGGCGAGAAAGATGGGGCAGCGGTTGATGCTCGATCCGGTCAACGTGATCGAGGAGCTGGAGGCGACGGCGTTCGGCTGCGACTGGCTGATCCGGCACTGGCGGCGGCTGGATAGTCAGATTCGCCTGGGCTCGCGCTGGGACGGGCGCGATCGGGCGTGGGCGATGGCGATGTTCGGGCTGCCCGGCGGGCCTCCGGGACCAGACGCGGCAGAGGACGCGAAGACGCTCTGGACCCTGGCCGTCTCGGTCGGCCACGAGCAACCCGTCGTCGCCGGCGCCTCCGCCCGGCACGCGGCCCCCTCGGACACCGAGAACGCTCCCGCCGTCG
>NZ_RYZH01000035.1 GCF_003977685.1 Tautonia sociabilis
AAGGCGATCGTGGCGGTGGCGCGTCGGCTGCTGGGGGTGATGGTCGCCCTGCTGCGGACGATGACGCCGTACCGCCTGGCCGCGACCTGAGCCGAAGCCGAAGCCGAAGCCGAAGCCGAAGCCGAAGGGACGATCCATCACCAAGAGCCGGAGACCTGTCGAGCCACCGCCCGGTGGGCGTGACGACCTGAGGGATGACCCCGGAGCGAACCCCGGCGGCGGCCCCGCCGCTGACCGCCGAGACATTGAGTGGCGGCGTCCCTCGGAATCCTCTTTCCTGGCGACGTCCGGCCTGGCCGGACGATCCCGCATAGATGGTTGAGCGTCCACGTCACGTCGGCCGAGCCTCGTGGAGAAGGATGCGGGCCGGGGCCTCCCCTCGGCCTGTGGCTCAGGGGAGGTGTGCCGGGGTGCACCGCCGCATCGCTGGTGGGCGTGGTCTGGGACGGGCAGGCCGACCGACGCCGACGGCGAGGGGGAGGTGCCGGGGCCCCGAGCCCACCGAACCTGCACCGGCAGCTTGACAGTCCCCCTCTCATAGATGGGTTCGCTCCGCACGGAGAACGCGAGGAACGGAGGCCGATCGAGGAGACGTCCGGATTGCCAAGGAGTCGCTCCCGGGAGCGAAAGCTCGGGCCGACACCAAGAGGATCGCGGGGCCGGGCGGGCGTGGTGAAGGAATGCTCCCGGTCGGAGGGGGATCCCGACCAGGGCGGGCCTCCTGGGGGCCGAGGCGGCTCCCCGAATCCTGGTTCCCCGGGATGTTCCCGAAGGATCGGTCCGCCGACGGTGGGATCGGCGGGAGGCGGGGGTCGGGTCGCTCCCCGTTGGGGGGGCTCGCGACTCGGGGCCGACACAACCCCGGCCATCCCAGGATTCGAGGAATCCGAGATCCGAGATCTCCGGAATCAGAAGGGTTGGGCGGGGGTTGACGGCAAGGATGGCTGAGCGGGCACCAGAGTGGGAGCAGGCGAGCCGAGCGAAGGGTCGACGGGGAGGGGAACGGGCCCGGAGGCGGCCGATCCCTGCCGGGCACCGCCGAAGTTGACCGCAGGCTCGTCCAGGAGGTCGGGAAGCCCGTCGAAGATGGGAGTCTCGAGCAGTGTCTCGTGCAGGCGATCGGGATTCGAGATGATGAGCACTCCATCAATGACGGTGTAGACCAGGTCGAGCTGTCGCAGGATGAGCCAGAGGGTCGTGCGCAGGGGGATCCCTTCCATCTTCATCCTGATCGGAGACTGGAGCGACTGATCAGCCTGCTGGAGCGCGACCTCGTCGACGTAAATCGGGATCCCAAAGCTCAGTTCGTCATCGACGGTCCCCTGGCGGATGTAATCCAGCAGGTCGGAGAGCGGCGTCTCCTGGTCGAAGGGGAGGGAGATCGGCCGGTTGAGCGCGGTCAGGATGGCCTTCGAGGCGGGGTCGGAGCTGCGGCGTCGCTGGGCGACCGCGGCGGGAGTCTGGCCGAGGTCCTCTTCGTCGACGTTGCGGAGACCTCCTCCGAGCGAGGCGCCGACCTCCCGAGAAGGCTCCGGGAGGGACTCGGGGCCCGAGGGCCTGGTGAAGGGGTCGCTGGCGATCGACGAAGCGGCCGCCAATGGTTGGGCGATCGGGTCCGGTAACGCGTGTGCGGGCGGCGGGGCAACCGCGGGAACGAGGGGAGAGGAGGGGGTCGGGGTCGGGGTGGCCAGGGAATTCACGAAGGGCTCGGCCGGCTGCTGGGCAAGCATCAGCTCGGCCTCGGTGAGCGCGAGCGAGACCTCGGTGATGTCATCGCTCGAGGCGGTGCCGAGGCGGTGCTTCTCACTCATGCTTGAGAAGAGGCTCGCGAGGTCGTCTCGGTATTGCTCGGTCACGGCGCGTTTTTCGGCTGCGTCCGCCAGGTTCAACCGGGCGTCGAGCAAGGCCCGGGCCCCGTCGAGGACGTGATCGATCGAGATCGTTCCGGCCTCGAAGGCCCGCTGCCGGGAGTTCAGGCGATCCACCGCCGCCCGGACGAGCTGGGTCTTGAGCCGTTCCAGCTCGGACTGAGACGGGCTGTCCTGGGGGTCGGACGAGCGAACGGGGAGAACCTGCTCGAGGGCGGGGTTCGTCTCGGTGAGGCGTGCCGCGGGGGTCGAGCGTTGGGAGGGTTCGGTGCTCGACGTCGCCGGCCGAGGGACATCAACCGGAGTCGAGGCAATCGCCCCGTCCTCCGAGGAGGAGGAGGAGGCGATCGTCGAGATGGCGCTGGAGGAGGATTCCTGGCCGGCTTCGGGGACGACGAGCCCCCAGCCCCCGGCGAGGGAGCCGCCGACGAGGGCGACAGAGGCGGCGGTGATCGAGAGCTTGGTCAGGACCATGGTGCGGAGTGCTCCCCGGGCGAGCAGCGCCGCGCCGACCGGGACCGACCCGGCGAGTATCGCGGCGCCGCCGGCAACGGCGACGGCGGAGGTCACGGTGGAGCCGAGCACGGGGGCGGGGACGCTCGCGGCGATCGCCTCGGTGGCGTACCAGCTCGACAGGCAGGCGGCGGAGACGCCAACCCCGCGTCGGGAGAGCCGCGATCGCAGCGTCTCCTTCGCGCGATGCAGGCGGCCCTTGACCGTGCCGATCGGCCAGCAGAGGAGGTTGGCGGCCTCGTCGTGCGAGTAGCCCTCGACCCAGCAGAGGACGACCGGGTCGCGGTACTTGCTCGGGAGGAGGTGGAGTTCCTCCCAGAGCAGGGGGCCGAGGTCGACGAGGATCGGATCGGTCGGGAGGATCGATTCCGCCCGACGGGCAGCCGCGACCGCCTCTCGGCGTCTCCTCCGGGCCGAGGCCACTCGGGCCTTGGACGCGATCCGGTAGGCCACGCCGACGAGCCAGGGGCCGAGGGGACGCGACCGGCTGAGGCGACTCGCCTTGCGGGCGAGCACGAGGAAGGTGGCCTGGAAGGCATCCTCGGCCTCGTGAGGGTCTCCCAGCAAGCGTCGGCAGACGGCCAGGACGGCGCTGCCGTGGCGGCGGACGATCGCCTCGAAGGCGGCGTCGTCGAGCGACTCGACGAACCGATCGAGCAGCTGGGCCTCGGTCAGCCCGGCCACCGTCCCGGCGCCGTTGAAGATCCGCTCGACCTGCCGCATCGCGGCCCCGACCGGTGCTCCCGCCATCGGATCAGCCCCCGTTCCTCCTCCCGGATTCCCCCGGATGCGGACGAGGGAGGTGGGACGGCCGGGGTCGAGTCGCCCCCGGGACGGGGGTCCTCCCGAACGTGCCCCGAGCCGACCCGGGACCAACCGACCGCCTTCCGCGAGAATCCGGACCCCCGTGTTCGGGTCTCCGACCGGTACTGCCCGCCCGGGTCGGATCGGTTACACGATACCGGGAGAACGGCCGGCGAGGGAACGATTCGGCGGGGGACGGAGACGCGGTTACCGGGAGGAGGGGGCGCCGTCGGGGTCCCGGGGGATGGTCAGCTCCCGGGTGAGCTGGCGGACGCCCAGCCCTCGGGCGTTGAGCAGGGGGCGGAGGGCGGTGAAGGCGGTCCAGGCCTCTCGGCCGGAGGGGAAGCTGAGCCAGGCCTCGAAGCGTCCCCGGGAGGACTGGCTACGGGCGTTCTGGACGCCCGGGCGGGAGCGGAGCTGGTCGAAGGCGTCCGCCAGCTCGGACAGGACGGCGTGCAGCTCCTCGGGGTCGATCGGGCCGTCGAGGCCGGCCTCGGGGTCGGGCCAGGTGAGGTGGAGCGATCCGCTGAAGCTGGTCGGCTCGCGGCGGTCGAGCAGGGCGTAGATGTCGGAGACCTCCAGGCGGAGCCAGAGGACCTCGACGAGGACCATGCGGGACGGGGGATAGTCTCGGTCCTTCACGCCGGGGCGGACCCGCTCGGCGTCGGCGGCCCAGTCGACGACGGGGCCGGGATCGGGGTCGAGGGAGGAGTCGTTGTAGTCGTGGGGAGGTCGCGAGGGGAACGGGCCGGAGAAGGGGGAGAACTCCCGTCGGGTGAGGAGTTCGTAGGCGCGGACGACGATGCGGAAGGCCCACTCGTCGCCGCCAAGGTCCGGGTGGTGCTTCTTGGACTTGCGGCGGAAGGCCTCCTGGATCGCCGAGGCGTCGGCCTGGCGATCGATGCCGAGGATGTCATGAGGATCGAGGTCGAGGCCGTCGAGCATCGCGATGAGCCCCGGGGCCGAAGGCGGTCAAGAGGGTTCCCCGAGGAGTTTAGTCCGCCGGCCCCTCCTCGTGACGGTCGGCGGTCAGACGGCGGCGGATATAGCCGGCTCGGGCGATGTTGCGCTCGTCGACCTCAAGCTCCTCCCCCTGGATCTTCTGGAGGTGGGCGGGCTGGGTGTGGATGAACAACTCGTTGACGGTGCGGATCTCCAGGTCGTCGATCAGGCCGAGGTTGATTCCCATGCGGACGCTGGAGAGCAGGTGCATCGTCTCGGAGCTGGAGATGGTGTGGGCGGTCTTGAGCACGCCGTAGGCGCGGCTGACCTGGTCGTGCAGGTGCTGGCGGCGCTGGGCAATCCACTCCTGACGGGCCTGACGCTCGTAGGAGATGATCTGGGGGACGACGTCGGACAGGTTGCGGATCAGCTCGCGTTCGCTCTTGCCGAGGGTCTGCTGGTTGGAGATCTGGTAGAAATCGCCGTCGGCCTGGGTTCCCTCGCCGTAAAGACCGCGCACGGCGAGGTTGATCTTGTGCAGGGCTCGGAAGACCTTCTCGATCTGCTTGGTGTTGGCCAGGGCCGGCAGGTGGAGCATGACGCCGACCCGGATGCCGGTGCCGACGTTGGTGGGGCAAGAGGTGAGGTAGCCGAGCTGGGGGTTGAAGGCGAAGTGGAGCTGCTCCTCCAGGCGGTCATCGAGGGCGTTGATCTGCTCCCAGACCTCCGGGAGGCTGAAGCCGGAGTTCATGACCTGGATGCGGAGGTGGTCCTCCTCATTGACCATGATCGACATGTTCTCGCGGGGACCGACGGCCACCCCTCGAGGGCCGTCGCCGCCGGAGAGCTCCCGGCTGATGAGCTGGCGTTCGACCAGGAGCTGGCGGTCGAGGAGGCCGAGGTCGACGAGGGACTGGTATTCCAGGTCGAGGCCGGCCTTGTCCATGGCCGATCGGCAAACGCGCTCGATCTCGAGTTTCTCGGGGTCGCTGGCGCGGGAGGTGAAGGGGAAATCGGCGAGGTTTCGGGCCAGTCGGATGCGGGAGCAGATGACAATGTCGCTCTCGGGCCCGGTGCCGCGGAGCCACTCGCCGGAGGTGCGGGTCAGGGCGTCGAGGTTCATCGGTCGGCATCCTCCTGGCGGAGCTGGTCCCGGAGCGTCGCGGCCAGCTCGTAATCTTCTCGGGCGATGGCCTCTCGCAGGCGGGCCCGGAGCCGGAGGCGGGGGGAGCGGCCGGGTGGGGTCCGCTTCCTCGGGGCCTTGCCGACGTGTCGGGTGGCGCCGTGCGCCGTGCGCAGCAGGGGCGACAGCCCCTGGGAGAAGGCCTCGTAGTCGTTCGGGCAGCCGAGCCGCCCCCCGGTGCGGAAGTCCATGAACTTCAGGCCGCACAGCGGGCAGGAGGCGCGGGCGAGCTCACCGACGAGCTCCCCGACATGCTGGACGATCAGGTGGTCGACGACCGCCTCCAGGGCAGCGTTCGGCGGCGGATCGGGCGGGGTGAGGCCGGCCTTCCGGGCGCAGGGACCGCAAAGGTGAAGCTCGCGGCGGGTGCCGTCAACGGTCTCGCTGAGGTGGACGGACGCCTCCCGGGAGCAGAGCTGGCACATCATGGCACCGGGCTCCGGGGGGATCGGGACGGGGGGGCGGTCGGGACGGGGCGAGGCGCCCCGCGGCCGGGTCGGCTCACCGTCCCTGCTCCTGCTCGAGGGACTTGATCTCGTCCCGGAGCTTGGCGGCGGCCTCGTAATCCTCGGCGGCGATGGCGCGCTTCAGGTCGTTGCGGAGGCGGATCAGGGTATTCTGCTGCCGGCTGGTGCGGGGGGCCCGCTTGGGGGCCTTGCCGGAGTGCCGGACCTCGCCGTGAATGTTTTCCAGCAGGGGCATCAACTCGTCGCGAAACGCCTCGTAATCGTAGGGGCAGCCAAGGCGGCCCGTGGAGCGGAACTCGGCAAAGCTGATCTGGCAGTTCGGGCAGCTCAGCGAATCGGCCGGCGAGGGCTCCCGGCTGGCGGAGGAGCCGGAGACGAGATCCTTGGCGAGCTGGCCGACGGGCAGGCTGTCGGGCTTGGAGGCGGCCGGGGCGAGGTGTTGCAGGGCGTGCTCGTCGCAGAAATGGAAGACCGCGAACTTCCCCGGAACCTCGGGGTCGAGATCGGTAATGTGATAGGTCGCCGGCTTGGAGCACTTCTGGCACTTCATCGCCGCGGTCCCCGGGCCCGAGCCCCACCGGCAGGCCCCGCCGGAGTGAGGCCCAGGCACCCGCGTCGCGGTGCCGTCCGGGCCGGGGGCGGGGCCGAGTTGCATCAGCGTTGACGATCGGGTTCCATTGTAGTGACGCCCCCCGACCTGTCAAGCAACCGCGATCCGCCCTAGCCGGCCGGCGCCGAAGCGCTTAGGTCCGGGACGGGCCGTCGCTTGTCGTCCGGCCGGACGGGCTGATAAGATCCCTCCGCGAGCCCGGGGCCCTCCCGGCCCCGGCGCTCCCGATCCGCCCCCACCCCAGCCGACCCGAGCCATGACGCCCCCTCGACCCTCCAGGCCGATCCTCCACCCCGGACCCGACCGCCTGGAGGCGATCATCAGCGGGGCCCCCGGCCTACCAGTGTATCGGGAGCTGACGGCCGATGGCCTGACCCCCGTTTCGGCCTTCGCCCGGATCGCTCGCCCCGGGCCGTCGTTTTTGTTCGAGAGCGTCGTCGGCGGCGAAAAGGTCGGCCGCTACAGCTTCCTCGGCACCGAGCCGTTCCTCCGGTTCGAGGCGAGGGGGAACCGCGTCTCGATCTTCCCCAACGACGACATCACCCACGCCTGGGAATTCGAGTCGCCCGACCCGTTCCACGAGCTGCGGACGCTGGTCCTCAAGTACGGCTCGGTCCACCTGCCGGGCCTGCCGCGATTCTGCGGCGGGGCGGTCGGCTTCGCGTCCTACGACGCGGTGCGCTACACCGAACGCCTGCCCGATGCCCCTCCCGACGACCGGGGCCTGCCCGACCTGGCCTTCAACTTCTACGACCGGATGGTCATTTTCGACCATATCCGCAAGACCGTCCTGGTCGTGGCCCAGGCCCGCCCCGAGCACCCGGGGGAGGCCGACGCCCGGGCGGCTTACGAACAGGCCGCCGAGCGCCTGGAGGAGCTGGTCGCCCGCCTCTCCGGCCCCGGGCCCGAGTTGCCCCCCGTGGACATCGACACCTCGGGAGAGCCGAGCCTCAAGCCCTCCTCGAACATGACGCGGGAGGAGTTCGAGAACGCCGTCCGACGCTGCCGGGAGTACATCAAGGCCGGAGACGTCTTCCAGGTCGTCCCCAGCCAGCGGTTCCGAGTGGAAACGACGGCCGAGCCGTTCGACATCTACCGGGCGCTGCGGGTGGTCAATCCCAGCCCGTTCCTCTTCTACCTGCCGTTTCAGGACTTCTGCCTGATCGGCTCCTCTCCCGAGATCCTCGTGCGCGTCGAGGACGGCGAGGTGACGATCCGCCCCCTGGCCGGCACCCGGAAGCGGGGCAAGGATGAGCAGGAGGATCTCCGGCTGGCCGAGGAGCTGCTGGCCGATCCGAAGGAGCGGGCCGAACACGTGATGCTCATCGACCTGGGCCGCAACGACGTCGGCCGAGTGGCCGAGCGGGCCAGCGTCCGGCTGACCGAGGTGATGGCCGTCGAGCGGTACAGCCACGTCATGCACATCTCCTCCAACGTGGTCGGCCGGCTGGAGGAGGGGAAGGACTGCTTCGACGCCCTGCGCGCCGGCCTGCCGGCCGGCACCGTCAGCGGGGCGCCGAAGGTGAGGGCGATGGAGATCATCGACGAGGTGGAGCCGACCCGCCGAGGCCCCTACGGCGGTGCCGTCGGGTACATCGACTCGACCGGGAACATGGACACCTGCATCGCCCTGCGGACGCTGGTCGTCCGGGGGAACACGGCCGACATCCAGGCCGGCGCCGGGATCGTCTTCGACAGCGACCCGGCAACCGAGTACGAGGAGACGGTCAGCAAGGCCCGGGGGATGCTCAAGGCGATCGAGCTGGCCCAGGATCGCCTGACCCCCGCGCGCTGCGGCCGGGAGGCCCCGCGACGGCCCTCGAAGTGATCGGCCCGTCGCCCCGGGCGTCGGCGCCCCCGGTCCGCGCGCGATGTGGGGTGTCGGCAACGCGCCGATGCATGGCCGCAACAATCGCGGCCGAGGTGACGAGGGAAGTCAACTTTCAGGCGAGAGCACACGTCGCATTTCGGCACGCGATGATGAGTGACCTTGAGCGAGGATGCCTTCGGGGCCACCATCGACGCAGACCCGCGGCCCGGAATATCGGGGCGGCCGGTCCACGAGGGCCCGGCTGGAGACGCGGCGGTCAGTCCGCATTGATGTAAACGCGAACAAACGAATCGGATACCAGGCATGTACCCGAGACGCTCTCGCATCGTCGGGGCGCTGGCTCTCTGCGCGCTCCTCTCCTGCGCGGCCGAACGTGGCCAGGCCGCGTTCGTCACCTCGCCCTCGGGCCTGCTCGGCCCGGTCGAGGTCATCGACTTCGAGCAGTTCAACTTCTCCCCCAACCCGATGTACCTGACCACCGCTCAGGTCATCGGCAACTCGCTGGGAACCGTCACCTGGGAGCCCACCTCCGGCAACGGGCTGATCGGCAACGGCCAGTTCACCGCCGTGTACGAGCCCTTCGGCCTGGGGTCCAACGGGAAGTGGTCTCGGGACGGTCGGGGAGGCTTCACCGGCCTCAACAGCGAGTCCGGCATCATGACCTACCGCTTCGCCACCCCGGTCTCGGGAGTCGGCGCCCTGATCAACTACCGACCGGAGAACCCGGAACCCGGCCCCGAGGTCCTGATCCTCGGCGCCGGCGACACGATCCTCGAGCACATCGTCCTGTCCGACGATCCCTCGTGGGAGATCTCCGGAACCGCCGACGAGCAGGGGGCCTTCCGCGGCTTCCAGCGCAACCAGGCGGACATCGTCGCCTTCCAGGTCCGCAACCGGGGCATCGCCGTCGACGACCTGACCTTCACCCGCAGCGTCCCCGTCTCCGCGGTCCCCGAGCCGTCAACCGCGGTCCTCGCCCTGGCGGGGCTGGCCGGAGTCGCCGGAATCCAGCGGGCCCGGCGTCGAAGACCGGCCTCCTGATCGCGAGCGGACCGGACGCCGTCTCCGGGAAGCGGCCCGGAGCAGCTCAAGCGACGACCGGAGTCCTCGAGCGGGCCTTGGCAACCAGCTCCGGGAGCACCGGGAGAAGCGATGCAGGTTCGGCCGGGGAGGGCCGATCGGTTGATCCCTCCCGTCATCCGATTCCCCCTCCCGGTTCCGTTCGAGAACGTTGAACCCCAGCGCGACCCGGCCCCTCCGACGATCGAGGGGACCGGGTCGTTGACTTTGGTCGAGAGGGCGGAGCTGCCCGTCCCGCTCGCATCGGCGTCGGGATCTCGGGCAGCGGCCACGACGCCGACGCCGACCAGCCGGCCGAGGGATCGACGCAAGGACCGATCCTGATGCGGCTTAGGAAATTAACACGCGAACCGACCCCCATCGGCCCGGTGTTCGCGTGGGGAGGTGAGCGTCGGCGGGCACTCCGGATCGATGCGCTGGGAGTCGCGTTGTCCCGACCTTCCCCAAGGACTCCCGATCGGTCACTCCCGCCCGATGCCCGAGACGGGCCTGCTGGCCCAGAACCGGGCCTCCCTCCCCCGCTTCCGGAAGGATGATCGCATGAGCACGAGCACGAGTACGATGCCGGGTCCAGCCCTGCTGGAGGAGGCCCCGGCCGCCCAGCGGCCGACGGCGAGCTTCGGCCGATTGACGCCGGTCTTTCTGGTCGATCGGGTCGAGCCCTGCCTGGAGTTCTGGGTCGATCGGCTCGGCTTCGAGGCCCGCATTCGGATCCCGGGGAAAGACGGTCTGGACTTCATCCTCCTGGCGAGGGACGAGGTGGAGCTGGTCTACCGAACTCGGGAAAGTGTGCGACGGCTCTCCCCCGAGGTGCTCAACGGCGGGGACCACCTGCCCTGGCTGATCCTCTGCCTGCCCGTCTCGGACCTCGACGCGGTGCTGCCGAGGCTGGAGGGGGTCGAGATCGTGGTGCCTCCTCGGGAGAACGAGTTCGGGATCCGGGACGTCTACGTCCGGGAGCCGTCCGGCCGGCTGGTCGCTCTGATCGAGCAGGGCTGAGGGCGGCCCCTGTCCGAGAGGGCGGTCGGATCGGATCGGATCGGATCGGATCAGGCGCCGGGGCCCGGGACCGGCTCCGGCGAGTCGGATCGGAGCGATCGAACCTGGCGGAGATTGGCGAGGTAGACGACTACGCTGAGCAGGCCTCCGGCGTACATCAGGGCTCGGAAGCCCATCATCGCCACGGCCCCTCCCGGGTGGTCGACCTGCTGGAAGAGGAAGTCGGAGACCTGCTCGCTGAGGCCCAGCGCCCCGAACGGCAGCGGGACCGAGGTGCTGAAGATCGATAACGGGACCACGACGTAGTGGTCCGCCAGGCTCGGCACCTCGGAGCGGAAGAGCGCGCGGTCGACCAGGTAGAACGCCAGCACGAACAGCCCGTGGCTGAGCATCGCCGAGGCCAGCGCCCCGAGCACCACGGGCCGCTTCGAGCGATAGACGCCGGCCGCCGTCACGAGCTCGGCGAGAATGGCCCCGAGCTTCCCCCGACCGGCGACCAGCCGGAGCATCGGGCGGAACAGCGCCGGGCTGAAAAGGATCGCCAGGCCGATCGGCCCCGAGACCGACGCCGCCCAGGCCAGACCGATCAGGATCCGGACGTCCCGGGTCGACCCCGACCACGCCCACGCCCCGGCCAGACCGGCCAGCAGAAACAGGCCGATCAGGCCGAGCAGGCGGTCGATGACCATCGACGCCACCGCCTGGGTCTTCTTCGCCTGCTCCCGGCAGAGGAACGCCCCCTTGATCACATCGCCGCCGACGGCCCCCGGGATCACCAGGTTGAAGACGTTGCCGATGAACCCGAGCCGGATCGCGTCGGCCACGCGGAAGGGCAGCCCGAGCGCCCGAACCAGCGCGAACCAGCGCAGGAACGTGAGCACCAACGCCGAGAGGTAGACAACAAAGCCGAAGGCGAAGGTCGGGCCGTCGACCTTCCGCGCCATCACCGCTCGGAGCTGCTCCCGGTTGGAGGAGATCGCCAGACCGAGCAGGGCCAGTGCGATCACCGAGAGCGTCAGGTTGACCAGCAGGGACCGGGTGGTTCGCGTCATCGGGTTCGGCTCGGCGGGTCGGGGCACTTCGAGACCTTCCGGGAGGCCGTCCCGCCCCCCTCGCTGCCGAAACGATAAGCAACCGCCGGGAGTCCCGACAACACGACCCCGCCGGGAAGGGCCCGAGTTCCGTCAGAGGCTGCCCTTGGTGGAGGGAATCCCGCCGCATCGGGGATCGGGTTCCCAGGCGTCCCGCAACGCCCGGGCCAGCCCCTTGAAGATCGCCTCGATGACGTGGTGGCTGTTGGAACCGGAGAGCAGGCGGACGTGCAGGTTCATCCGGCCCAGCGTGGCGACCGACCGCCAGAACTCGGGGACCAGCTCGGTGTCGAACGTGCCCACCTTCGGGGTCGGCAAGGAAGCCTCCCACGAGAAGAACGGGCGCCCCCCCAGATCGATCGCGCAGAGAACCAGGGCCTCGTCCATGGGCAGGATCGCGTGGCCAAAGCGCCGGATGCCAGCCCGATCCCCCAGGGCCTGGTCGATCGCCAGGCCGAGGCAGATCCCGACGTCCTCGGTTGAATGGTGGTCGTCGACGTGGCGGTCCCCCTCGCAGCGGACCTCCAGGTTGCAGGAACCGTGCCGGGCGAAGCCGTCGAGCATGTGGTCGAGGAAGCCCACCCCGGTCTGGACCGAGGACCGGCCGTCACCGTCGATCCCCAGGACCAGACGGATGTCGGTCTCCTTGGTCTTGCGGACGATCTCAGCGGAGCGATCGGGCACGGCAAGCCTCAATTCGGACAGGACGAGGGTGGCAGAGCCGACGCCGAGGCCTCGGGCGTCGGCATCGAGGACCGGATCGCGTCGACGGTATCAGCGGCCCCCCGGCCCCGTCAATCCGCCCCGAGCCGCCGAGCCGTTCCCCAGGATCGATCGATTCTCCAAAGCCCAGGGCGACCCCGAACGCCCCCCCGGTCGGGCTTCCGAAGCTCGGCCTCCGGCCGGATCGAGCCCCCCCGGATCGCTCCCTCGGCGCGTCAGCGGACCCTCGACCCGACGCAATCGATCGCCCCCGGTCGGCGACCCGAACCAAGTCCCTCCACAAAATCGGTCACAACCCTCTCGCCGACGGACGCACTGCCTGATATCTTGCTCGAGCGCAATCGAGCGGCAATCCATCCGAATCGCCCCCATGACGACCGAGCAAGGCGACCGACCAAACCTCGGCACAGCGTCTGCGATCGGCCGAGAACCCTCCGATCGAACGGGGGGAGGACGCCCCCTTCGGCCGTCAAGGCACGGTGATCGGGTTGAGAAATCGCAACACGCGAATGATCGGGCGGGAGGTCTGGGAAGGCTGGTCCGTTGTTGAAACGCGTCTCGAACGCTGATCGGCCAAAACCGCCCGGCGCTCTGGACGAACATTCGCGTAAGAAGGCCATCCACAAGTCGTTGAACACCAAACATGATCGGCATCAACAGCGCCGATGTCCGGTTTAATAAACGAAATGCGGCCTTCCGGAAACAGTCGAGGAAATTCGCTCGTTCACTCTTGTATTAACGACGGCCGAAGTTTATCTCTAGTCATCATGTGGGATCAGGACATAGGACAGTGTTCTGTGTCATGGTCGCACGAGCCCGGGCTTCTGTCATAGGGTATGAGGGTGTTCCCCGGGCCCGGGGTGGTTGATTCGGCAGGGACGCTGGAAACAAGGGAGCAAAGAGGACCGCCTCATGCGTCGTAACGTTCTCGCTTGCCTCACGATCGGTCTGATCGCCCTGTCCATTGGGGGCCAGGCCAAGGCCAACCCGATCGTCGGCACTCAGGGTGTCGTCAACATCGGGTCCACGACGACCGACACCGGCAACGTCAACACGGCCACCACCTTCGCCCTGAGTTTTCTGCTGACCACGAGCTCGCAGACCGGCGACTTCGCGACCTATGTCACCTCCCCGGAAAACCTCGGCGTGGCGACGCTGGACGTGAACACTCCGGCCACGTTCACCTTCGGCAATGCCGCCTTCGGCACCTTCGTCGGGACGGCGATCACCCGACTGATGTCCGACTCCCAGAACGAGTCCTTCAACGTCAAGGGTAATTTCACCCCCGGAACGCTGTTCCCGGCGGGCAGCCAGGCGTTTGGGGCTGAGTTCAACATCACGTTCAGCCAGGTGGGCGGGCCGAACACGGCGATTACGGCCGCCGGCACGCTGGTCACCGCCGTCCCCGAGCCGGCCAGCGTGGCGCTGGTCCTCTGCGGCGGTGCCGGCCTGGCGCTGGCCGGGCTGCGTCGCTCTCGGCGGGCGATGGCCTGAGTGACTCTGCTCACCCTGGCGGCCGCCGGCCGCCAGGGCCCCGAAGACCATCGGGGCTCGACGGGCGATCTTTCGCCCGTCGGGGCTCTCCTCGCTGCTCTGCTCTCGGGGTCCGGCGAGCATCGAGGTTTCATCGAACCTGAGGCGGTTGGCCTCGCCGGCTCGTCTCCCCTCGCTTGCGAGGCCGAACTTCCCGGGCGTTGACGCCCAGCCATCGATCGCGCACCTGCCGTTGCCACTCGTCCCCACCGGATCGAGAGCGAGGGAACGAACCACGGAGATCGGAGCGGGCCGATCGGTGCGATCCGCCCCGGATGTGGGGCCCGCTTCGACGTCGGAACCGGGGCCGAGGGAACGCGGATCCGAGTCCGGCGCCAACCCGGAAATGAGCGATCGGCGTCCTCTCGGGCTCGTCGCCGAATGTCCCATTCGCTTCCGATCCGGAGGGCTCCTCGTGGTCGGGGAGGGGTGCGCGCTCGCTTCGCGACTTCGAGCGATCAAACGTCCGTCGGCCCCAAGGCGACGCTCACCCGAACGTGTCGCGTGAAAGGATCATGTGTTTGGTCTGGTTGAAAAAAAACAACGACGACGGCGGCCGCCGACCGCCGACGGGTTGCCAATCGTATCCTGTTTTTCAGCAAGAGGTTGCGCCGAATCAAGGAGAATGTCCATCGAGCCGGGATGGGGTCTCACGGTGGGGGATGAGACGCTCCAAGTCGTTCGCTCATCGAGGATTATCGACGATTCCGCGTTGGAATCGATTTCCTTGGCGGAATCCTTCGCCTCGGTAAAAGGGCTGTGTTGGCCCCTCCTCACATCTTGTAGATTGGGCCCGAGCCGTTTACTCCTAGGGACCCAGTGGGGCCGAGACCGGGTTCTGCTCCCTCCCAGTGTCACCCTACTGGGCTTCTCGTGGAGAGGGATATTCGTGTCCCGATCTCCCGAAGCGGTCTCTACCTCGTGGAAACGATGGTTTCACCCACAGAGAGGAACGCCAATGCGCCGTAACGTCCTTGCTTGTATGGCCCTGGGCCTGTGTTCGTTGTTGATGGTCGGTCGCCAGGCCGAGGCTGCGCCGATCATCGGCAGCCAGGGCATCATTAACACCGGGTCCACGACGACCGACACCGGCAACATCAACACGGCCACGACCTTCACGATGAGCATCCTGCTCACCACGGGCTCGCAGACCGGCGACTTCGCGACCTATGTCACCTCCCCGGAAAACCTCGGCGCGGCGACGCTGGACGTGAACAATCCGGCCACGTTCACCTTCGGCAATGCCGCCTTCGGCACCTTCGTGGGGACGGCGATCACCCGCCTGATGTCCAGCGATCAGAACGAGTCGTTCAACATCAAGGGCAACTTCACCCCCGGTACTTTGTTCCCGGTTGGTAGCGAGGCGTACGCCGCCGAGTTCAACATCACCTTCAGCCAGGTGGGCGGGCCGAACACGGCGATCACCGCCGCCGGCACGCTGATCACTGCCGTCCCCGAGCCGGCCAGCGTGGCGCTGGTCCTCTGCGGCGGTGCCGGCCTGGCGCTGGCCGGGCTGCGTCGCTCTCGGCGGGCGATGGCCTGAGTCTGATGGCCCTGGCGGCCTCCGGCCGTTAGGACGGATGTTCCAAAGGTGCATGGGGCTCGACGGACGATTTCTCGACCGTTCGGCCCCTCTTCTGGCGTTCGGGCCGAGCGAGGACGGGAGAGGTGGTCGATCTCCGGCCGGAGGCGATCGGCCGTTCCCATTCCACCGCCCTCCCGACTTCCCTCCGACGCCCCAGGGCGCTTGAGACGCCCCCTCTCCTTTGCCCCAGCAGACGAGCCAAGAGACCGACACGAGGGGACCGGGCCTCAGGATCGAGGTTCGGTCCCCGTCTTGTTGCGCCATCGCGGAACGGCCGGGGTGGAAGGAAGAGCGGTCGATCGGTCGCCGATCCAGGGCGACCGATTACCTCGCCCCGAGCAGCCAGCGCTCGATCGTGGGGTAAACCTGCTGCCGGCTGGTCAGTCCGACCAGCGCGTCGCTGTGGCCGGAGTCGGCGGCGAAGCCTTGGGAGCGACCGAAGAACATCAGGGTCTTGTCGGCCGAGCCGACGCGATCGAAGAGGAACTGCTGGACCGGGGGCGGCGCGAGCTGGTCCGAGGCGCCGCAGGAGATGAGGATCGGAGCCTGGACATTGCCCAGCAGCGCGGCGTAACTTTGCCGCTTGCCGGCGTCGAGCAGCTCTCCTCGGGTGGCGAGGACGAGGTACTGCTGCAGCAGGCCGATTGAGGGAACGTCGATGCCGTCGTTGGTCAACGCCCGGTAGACCTCGGGAGCGACGTGGCCCTGGTTGAAGAACATGTTGTCGATGCTCGTCTTGGAGTCGATCAGCAGTTCCTCGGGCAGGATCTGGCCGGCGAGCTGGCCATTGCGGAGGGCGATCAGCTCGGTCAGGAACTGGACCGCGAGCTGGCCGTTGGGCATGGTCATCTGGCTTCCCACCGTCACCAGCCGGCCGATGCCCGGGTTCTGAAAGCGGCAGAGATGGCCCAGGGCGATGATGCCCCCCATCGAGTGTCCGATCCAGGCGATCTCCGGGGCCCCGGTCTGCGACCGGACCAGGTGGACCAGCGCCGGGACGTCGTAGATGATGTGGTCATCCAGGTTCCACTTGGCGAACTTGGGATCGAGCGAGGCGTAGCCGGTGGGGGCGACCTTGTTGTTGGTCGCTCGTCGGATCATGCCGCCGACGACCATCGTGGGAGCGGAGTCGATCCGGGCGACCCACTTGGAGCTGAGCCCCGATCCCCTCAGGTCGGCGACCCAGACGTCCCAGCCCCGAGCGGCGAGAAACCGGGCCAGGCTGACCTCGGGGCTGATGTCCCAGAACTGGGAGTTGTAGCTCAGGCCGTGGCAGAGCAGCACCGGCAGGGTGCCGGGGCGGGGGCCATTGACGGGCCGATAGCGGTGGGCGACGAGGGTCCAACCGTCGGCGGTCCGGATTGGCACCAATTCGCCCGACAGGTGCGGCTTGAGCGTGCGCTGGATGTTCTCAGGGCTGAGTTGCTGGCGAAGCAGGTCCTTCCCGAAGTCCTCCAGCAGGGCGCCGAAGTCCTGGCCACGGGCCGCTTTTGCCCCGATCGCGGCCTGGGCCATCAGCAGCCCGGCCGCCCGGATCGCCTGTCGCCGGTCCATCGCGTCGATCCTCCTCGCTCCTTCCGTCCTGGAGTGGGGCAGGGGGTTCGCTGCGCGCGGACCCCGGCCCGGAGTCGGTCGTATCATGTTTCGGCATCGGCGGACAGCCGAGGTGAGGGGATCGGAGGCGATCTCGTCCCCGGAGCCGAGGAGGGAGGGCGGACGACGCCGAGGGTGTCTCCCGGGGCTCCTCGGCTCCTCGGGGATTCGTCCCCTGACCGACTCCCGGAACATCCCTTGCCGATCGCGCCGTTGATCCCGAATGATAGGGGCGCCCTCGCCTTCCGCGAGCCCCCGAGACCGTCCCGATCCCCTCCTCGCGAGCCCCCTCCGAATCGTGGCCACCATCGACGCCCCGGCCGAAGCCCGAAGCTCCCGCAACCCCAGAGTCCGTCCGGAGTTACTCGCGCCGGCCGGCGACCGCGCCTGCCTGCTCGCCGCGATCGAGAACGGCGCCGACGCCGTCTACTTCGGCCTCCGGGGGCACAACGCGAGGGCCCGGGCCTCGAACTTCGAGCTGGACGAGCTGCCCGAGCTCATGGCGACGCTCCACCGCCGGGGGGTGCTCGGCTATGTCACGCTCAACACGCTGGTCTTCCCCGGAGAGCTGGAGGGGCTGGAGGAGATCGTGCGACGGGTGGCGGCGGCGGGGGTGGACGCCGCGATCGTGCAGGACATCGGCCTGGCCCGGCTCATCCGGGCGATCACGCCGGATCTGCAACTCCACGCCTCGACCCAGATGTCGATCACCAGCGCCGCCGGGGTCCGCATGGCCGAGGAGCTGGGGTGCTCCCGGGTCATCCTGGCTCGGGAGCTCTCTCTCAGGGAGATCGCCCGGATCCGGGCGCAGACGAGCCTGCCGGTGGAGGTCTTCGTCCACGGGGCGCTCTGCGTCGCGTACTCGGGCCAGTGCCTGACGAGCGAGGCCCTCGGAGGACGGTCGGCCAACCGGGGAGAGTGCGCCCAGGCGTGCCGGATGGAATACGAGATCATCCGGGACGGCGAGCGGGTGGATCTGAGGGACATCGCGTACCTGCTCAGCCCGCAGGATCTCGCGGCGTTTGACCTGGTGCCCAAGCTCGTTGAGCTGGGCGTCTCCAGCCTGAAGATCGAGGGGAGGCTGAAAGCTCCGGAGTACGTCGCCGGCATCACGAAGAACTACCGGAAGGCGATCGACGCGGCGATCGAGGGCCGTCCGTCCCCGATCGGCGAGGGGGACTCCTACGAGATGGCGATGTCCTTCTCCCGGGGCTTCAGCCACGGCTTCCTCGACGGCAACAACCACAAGGCGCTGGTCCGGGGAGACTACGCCAAGAAGCGAGGAGTGTTCCTCGGACGGGTCGCCGGGGTGGTCGGCGGTCGAGTGCTGGTCGACCTCGCGTCGCCGGTCAAGCCGGGGGACGGGGTCGTCTTCGACGCCTCCCCGGACGGCGAGGCGCCGGAGCAGGGGGGGCGGGTCTACGAGGTCGATCGGCCCTCCCGAGGGCGTCGGCTTCCCCAGCTTCCCGGAGGGGCCGAGGGGCTCTCGACCGGCCCGGCCCTCCTCGGTTTCGGGCGCCGGGACCTGGACCCGGATCGGATCGTCCCGGGGCAGCGCGTCTGGAAGACGGACGATCCCGAGCTGACCCGCCGGCTGCGCAAGTCGTTCGAGGGGGGGCCGAAGCGGTTGGTGGATCTGGATCTGAGCGTCCGGGCGGTCGCCGGGGAGCCGCTGCGGATCGAGGGGACGACCGCGACGGGGTTCCACGCCGCTGCCGAGTCGGAATCGCCGCTGGAGGCCGCCCGGAGCCGGCCGGCGGAGGAGGCCGCGATCCGGGAGCAGCTCGACCGCCTCGGCGGCACGATCTACCGGCTCAGGAACGCCAAGCTGACGGTCGAGGGGGGGCCGATGGTCCCGCTCAGCCTGTTGAACGAGCTGAGGAGACGTCTCGTCGCCCGGCTGGAGGAGGCCGCCGCGATGGCCCCGCCGAGGGCGATCGCCGAGGCCCCGGTCCTCCCGCGATTGCGAGACGCGTTGCGGGCTCGGGCCGCCTCGGAACCGGCGGGAGACGACTCGCCCCCGGTGCTCTCGGCCCTCTGCCGGACGGTGGAGCAGGTCGAGGCGGCCCGGGACGCCGGGGCGGGGGCGATCTACCTCGATTTCGCCGACATCAAGCGGTTCGGCGAGGCGGTGGCGCTGGCCCGTCGCGGGGCCGGCTCCCCCCCGGTCTTCATCGCGACGACCCGGATCGAGAAGCCGGGAGAGGCGAACCTCTTCCGGTACCTGGCGAAGCAGGGGGCCGACGGCCTGCTCGTCAGGAACGCGGGCGGCCTCGCCTTCTGCTCCCGGCAGCGGATCCCGTTCGTAGCGGACTTCTCGCTGAACGCGAGCAACGACCTGAGCGTCGAGTGGTTCAAGGCCAGCGGCGCCCTCCGGGTGACGGCGTCCTACGACCTGAGCGCCGACCAGCTCTTCGACCTGCTGAAGGCCGCGCCGCCGAGTTGGCTGGAGATCGTAATCCATCAACAGATACCAATGTTTCATATGGAGCACTGCGTCTTCTGCGCCTTCCTCTCCCCCGGCACCGATAAGACGAATTGCGGGCGCCCCTGCGACCGGCACGAGGTGCTCCTGAGGGACCGGGTCGGCATGGAGCACCCGCTGACGGCGGACGTGGGCTGCCGGAACACGCTGTTCAACGCCGTTCCCCAGACGGCCGCCGAGTACCTGCCGGCGCTGGTCCGCAAGGGGCTTCGGCACCTCCGGGTCGAGTTCCTGCACGACCGTCCCGAGGCGGTGAGCCGGGTGCTGGGCCTGTATGCCGACGCCCTCGCCGGGCGTCGAGACGCCCGGACGCTCTGGAAGGAGCTCAAGGCGACGAGCCATTACGGCGTCACCCGGGGGCAGCTCGCGGTGATCTGACCGGGATCGGGTCCGGCTGGGTCGATGGCGGAAACCTTGCGCCCTGGCGAGGTTCCTACCGCCCGCCCCGGGGGCTTGCGGGGGGAAATCGGTTGATCCCGGGTCGTCCGGATTGCCGATGAACCGGGGCGATGGGGTGTCCCGCCGGGATCGACGGATCGGCCCGGGGGGTGTCCCTTGCCAGCTCCAGCGAACGAACCCCGGGGCGCGACCGGATCGGTACCAGGCCCAAGCCAGGCCCAGGCCCCACCGATCCCCCAAGGCCCCCGGGACCACCGGACGGCCAGCCCTGGCCGAGCGAGGAAAGGATACCGATCATGTCGCGGCCCAGCCTGCTCGTCCTGGTCGCCTCGGTGGCGGCCGCATCGGTCGGGTGCGCACACTGCGATACCTGCGATGACTTCCCGGCCCCGTGCACCGGGCCCAACTGCGGCTATCCGTACCAGGTGACGCTCCCGATGGAAGGGGAGATGATCGTCGAGCCGATTGTCGGCGGCCCGATGGGAATGCCCGCCGGCCCGATGGGAATGCCCGCCGGCTCGATCGTCTCCGGGCCGATCACCCCCGGGTCAGGGGGAGCCGCCGCCCCGCCGCCGCCGAGCGTCGGCGCGTCGCCTTCTGGGGGGTCGTCGACCGCCCCCCGCGCCGGGGCCGGGGCCGGGACCGGATCGGACTCGCCGCCCCCCGCCACCGACCCCGCGGACCTTCCCCTGCCGCCGGGCACCTCGCCGTTCGGCGGGACCACTCCGAACTGATCGTCCTCGGGCCCGAGTCGACGATCGACCGGCCGGGCCGGAGGGAGCAGGCGCTTCCCCCGGCCCGAGCCCGTTCCCGGAAGGCCGACCTTCCGGTATCGTAGCGACGATCGCGCGGCGGTGAGCGGCGAGGGTCGCCCGGGGATCGCAACCCTCCCGGCGCGGGCCGCGACGCCGCCTTTCCAGGCACCGGAGGGGAGGCCCGCCATGAAGCTGATCGTCGCCATCATCCAGCCCACGAAGCTCGAGGCCGTCAAGCTCGCGCTCTCGAAGGTCGAGGTCTACCGCCTCACCGTCATGGACGTCCAGGGCTTCGGCCGCCAGAAGGGGTTCACCGAGGTCTACCGAGGCCACGAGTTCACCGTCAACCTGCTTCGCAAGATCGAGCTACAGATCGCCGTGAACGAGGACTTCGTCGAGCCGACGATCAACGCCATCATCGACGCCGCCCGATCCGGGCCCGAGGGGGCGATCGGCGACGGGAAGATCTTCGTCCTCCCCCTGGAGGATTGCATCCGCATCCGCACCGGAGAGCGCGGGCCGGAGGCCATCTGACCGCCAGCTCCGGTCGAATCCGACGCGGCGCGATCCGGGATCCGCCGCCACCCACCTCGACTCCTCGATTTCGCACCCTCGAGGGCCGCACCATGGCCGAGACCGACGCGGGCCCCCCTCCCGGAGGGCCCGACGGGCTGCTGCTGAGCAAGGACCTGATCTTCACCAGCAAAATCACCGGGACGGCGAGGGAACTGGGCCATCGGGTCCTGGTGGCCGGCACCGAGGAGCTGGCGCGGTCGATGATCGAGCAATGGCGGCCCCGGGGGGTCTTCGTCGACCTGTCGGCCGGGGAGATGGTGCGGCCCGAGGCGCTGATGGCCTACCGAGCGATCGCGCCGGAGACTCGGTTCGTCGCCTTCGGGTCGCACGTCGACGCGAAGGCCCTGGGGGACGCATGGGATGCCGGCTGCGAGGAGGTCCTGCCGCGCAGCCGGTTCACCGCCGAGCTGCCCGAGCTGATTCGTCGGCTTCTCGGTCCGGAGGGCTGACCGGATTTCCGGAAGGCTCCTCGCCGTCTCCAGGTCGGCTGATCGCCGTCACGATCGCCTTCGCCATCGCCTCCCGGACGCGGGGGCGGGCCAGGGCGGCGGGAAAGCGGTGGGTGAGGTCGGTGTGCGAAGCGTCGAACATCCCCAGCCGGGTCCCCAGGCCGGGCAAGAACTGGTCCTCGGCGGCGACGAGCCCGTCGTTCGGACCGTAGTACGTCTCCAGGTAGCGGGCGACCGGACGGCGGAGGGGGGGCTGGCGCTCGGGAGGGGCGATGGCCTCGATGTAGAAGGTCCGGGGGCCGACAATCGGGATCGACGCGGCGTGCTCCCGGAGCAGGGTCTTCCAGAAATCCCGGGCGGCGTCCCGGGCCAGGTCGGCAAGGCCCTGGTGCTTCCCCCGGTCGAGCTTGCGGGCCTCGATGGAGCGAAAGAGCCTGCCCAGCAGTCGGGCCCGGGGAGGCATCCGGTCGTCCATGGGAGTGCCGGTGCCGAGCACGTAGTCGGCGGCGCCGCTGCCGCCGAACGGCCCCTGGATGAGGAACAGCGCGGCCACGTGCCGGCTGACGAACTGGGGCTCCATCATCGCGAAGGCCAGCGCGTCACAGGCCCCCCGGCTGTGGCCGATGACCACGATCGGCTCGGGGCCGAGCCTCGACGCGGCCAGGAACTCGTCTCGGATGGCACCCAGGTTCTCCTCGAAGGTGGCGTCGGAGCTGGGAGCGATCTCGAAGATCGCCTCTCTCGGGACGCCCATTGCGCGCAGCTCGGCGGTGATCTGGCTGAAATAGCCGGGCATCCGCTCGTTCAACAACCCGAGGACGAAGACATAGCGATATCCCCGGGCCTGCTCCAGCACGCCCTTCTCTAGCGGCATCCTCCCCTCGGAAGCCTCCCGGAACCAGGAGCGGAACTCCTCCGGATCGATCTTCGGGGCGGGATGCAAGCCGCCGACCAGCAGCAGGGCCTTGATGACGAGCGCGGGGACCGGTCCCATGACGTCCTCCCGGGGCGGTTCCGAGTCGGGCCGGAGGGGAGGCCCCCGGCGCTCCCCAGTGTACACGGTCTCCCGGCGAGCAGGGCCTCCCGACCCCGGCCCGGCGCTTCATCCCGCCCAGGAGCGAGTTCGAGGTTTGCGACAATCGGGCTGGAACCACTCGAGAACGAGAAGAAGGAGGGGCGATGAGGCTCGGAGATCAAATCGCGAGGGCGGGGTTCGTCGCGCTGGCGGTCGGCCTGGGGTGGGGGATCCGGGGGGATTTCGGGCACAACGTCGGCGCCATGTACCCCGGAGCGGCGCTGGGACTGGCCTTGGCCTTCGTGAGCGGGCAGCGTTCGCTCTTCCGCTGGATGCCGATCCTGGCCGCACTCTCGGCGCTGGCGATCGGCTCCGGCGGGACGATGAGCTACGGCCTTCTCCACGGCTACGCCCAGGCGGACACCTTCATCAATTATTCCTACGGGTTCCTGACTCTGTTCCTTCAGGGATCGGCCTGGGGGACCTTCGGTGGCGCCCTGATCGGCCTGATGCTGGAGCGCCGGCCGATGCGAACCTCGGACTGGCTCGGTTTGGGCGGGAGCATCCTCATTGGAGGGTGGCTGATCGGCTTCCTGGTCGTCCGGGGGCTGGGATTCCAAATCAACCCGCCCCGGAACAACAGCTCGATCGTCTTCATGGGGGCGGCGATCGGCCAGTTCATCTGGCTGGCCTGCAACGACCGTCCGACGGGACTTCGGGGCGCCTTCCTCGGCTACGTCGGCTTCGGCCTGGGAATGGCCGGCGGCCGACTGCTCGGGAACCTGGCGAACGTGATGCAGGGGGAGTTCGGCTTCACCATCAACCACTGGAACGTGATGGAAGTCTCCTGCGGCCTGATCGGAGGGTTCATCTACACCATGGGCATGGTGAACCGGGCCTATCCCGACCCTCCGAAGGAGAAGAACATCGACCTGGCGTCGGTCTTCGGGATCGTCTTCGTGCTCGGCCTGATCCCACTCTGGCACCGCGTCACCCGGATCGACCCCGAGGAGACGCTGTCCTCCTGGGCCGACCAGTTGAGCGCCGCCGGGGTGGCCGACCCCAACGCGGCCGCCTCCATGACCTTGCGACTGCTCGACGGCTCCTGCGTGCTCGGATTCGTCGGAGTGGCGCTGTGGTTGTGGATCCATTTCCGAGGGATCTTGCGTGGGGCGGCGCTGCCGGTCCTCTGGCTCTCGGGGACGATGCTGCTGTTCCAGAACCTGAACGCGCTGTACTTCCTCCTGCCTCCCCGAGACGGCTACGTGAACATGCATCACGTGTTCTGGGTCCTGCTCGCGCTGATGGTGATTTATGCGGCCATCGCCCGGCCATCGCCGTCGGAGGTCCCCGAGGCGGCGGAAGGGGGGCCGAGGTTCGCGTGGCGGAGGTGGATCGTCGGGACCCTGGCGGCGTTTGCGATGATCGTCGCGCTGGCGGGGGCGATCAACGGCGAGGCGACGATGGCCTCGGCGAACACGAGATGGCCGGCCTGGAGCTGGCGAGACGGCCCGTTCCCCGGCCGGGCCCCCGCTCCCTGACGCTGATCGGTGCATCCCCGGAGGGCCCGGGCGTCAGGGCCCCGCCGGGGGAGCCGGACCGAATCAGCCGCCCGGATCGGCCAGGACGGCCCGAAACCGTTCGAGCATCGGCTCGGCCTGCGGGGAGGCAAGGTTGACCTGCTCTCCCGGATCGGACTGGAGGTCGTACAGCTCCTCGATGATCGCGTCCCGGCCCTCGGTGCGGATGTACTTGAGCGACTGCGGGTCGATGACCGCGATCATCGGGCCCCGGAAGACGGGAGAGCGTCCCTCGTTCGGGGGAACGCTGTCCGGGCCGGGGACCGAGGCGACGACCATCGAGGTCGGTGCCGGGGAGCCGGGTCGTTCTTCCGACTCCCCGGCCTCCCTCCCCCTCCAGGAGTCGGCCAGCGATCGCCCGGGGAGCCGGGGGCCGGGGGAGCCGGCGAGGTCCAGGAGCGTGGCCGGGAGGTCGCGCAGGCTCACCACATCGTCGATCGCAAGCCCCTCGGGGACCATCCCAGGAGCGGCGATGACCAGCGGCACCCGGATCTGGTCGGCGTACAGGCTGACCCCGTGGCCGAAGAGCCCGTGCTCGCCGAACGCCTCGCCGTGGTCGGACGTGACGACGACGACCGTCTCGTCGAGCAGGCCCCGGCGGTCGAGCTCCCGGAAGAGGGCACCGAGCCGGTCGTCGAGGTGGGCGATGCAGGAGTCGTAGCCGTCGACCAGCAACTCCACCCGATCGGGGGGGACCTCCTCTTTTCCTTCGCTGAGCCACCAGTCGGACAGGAAGGAGCGGTCGTCCTTCGAGGCCGGCGGGCGACCGAAGCGGTGCTCGGCCCCGGGGGGGACGACGTAGGGGTCGTGCGCGTCGAAGTAATTCAGGAAGGCGAAGAACGGCCGGTCGGGCCGGCGACGGCGATCGAGCCAGGAGAGGAAGCGGCGGTTGATCCGGTCGGCGTCGATCCGCTCGAAGCGGCGGAGCCAGGGCAGGGCCCCGGGGCGGATCGCATCGGCCCAGGAGCCGAGCCAGTCGACCAGCCGACCGCCGACCTCGGCGCTGGCGAGGACCGTCGCCGGAGTCGTCGGGAAGTCCTCGTAGCGATGGAAGCCCCGGGCCAGCCCGGTGGAATAGGACGTGTAGTAGGTGTTGGCCACGATCCCCACGGTGTCGTAGCCTCGGGCGCCGAACGCCTCGGCCAGGGTGGGCACGTCATTGTCGAGGGCCCCGTAGCGGCCAGGGACGACCTCGAACGGCCACCGGCCGGTCATGAGGCTGGCGTGCGAGGGAAGCGTCCAGGGGGCGGTCGACCGCGCTCCGGTGAAGGTCACGCCCCGGCGGGCGAGCGCGGCGAGCTGGGGAGTCGTCGGCCGGGCCCCCCCGGAGCCGGGGAGGCTCGTATGGTCGGCCCGAACCGTATCCATCACGATCAGCAGGACATTGGGCGCCCCCGTCGCGGGGGCCACGTCGTCCGGAGGCCCCGCCGGGAGGCCCCTCCACACCGCCAGACCGATCAGGATCACAATGAGCCCCGGGCACGTCACCCGGACCACCCAGCCGATGATCCTCCCCCCGGACCCGAAGATCCGGACGACGACGGACGCCGCCCCGGTCGAGAGCAGAAACAGGGCCCCCGGATAGAGCCCAGGGAAGAGCATCAGCAGCGTCGGCATCATCGCCAGGGCCACCAGCAGCGTCGGAATCTCCCGACGAACCGGCCTTGGGAGCCGGGGAGCCAGGGCGATCAGCGGAGAGGAGACGGCGGCCAGCAGCAGCGCGTCAACCAGCGGGATCGTCCAGGGATAGGACTGGATCTTGCCGAGGTACGGCCAAACCTCCCCCGACCGGGCCCGGATCGCCAGAAAGGCGAACAACTCCAGGAACCCGGCCAGAATTCCCACCCAAGACGCCAGGCCGAGCAACCCCAGTCGGGAGATCGGCGCCGAAGCGGCCTCCCGAGCAGGGCAGTCGTCGGCGACGCAGCTTCCGTGTTCGAGCGATCGAGTCATCCGGGTTTCCGATGGCCGAGTCGACGTCCTGAGCCCCGGGTTCGAACGCCTCAAACCGGCGGGCAAAAGCCGGGCCGGTGTCCCGGTCGGTGACGCCTATAAGATTCAGACAGCGTCGACCGGCCTGACCCCGGCCCCACCAACGATCGATTTCACGGACGTTCCCTCGGGAGACGTTCCACCTCGGCGGCCTCCCCGCTTCGGGGCTGCCTCTGGCGCTCGGCCCGTTCATGATGCGACCCGAGGTCGCTCCCCCGCCTTCCCCGGACTCCCCGACCTTCCAACCTTCCTACGAGGAGCCGAATCGACCATGATCGACCCGCTGTTCTCTTACATCGGCCCCGAAACCATGCTCCCGCTCTCCTCGGTTGTTGCCGGGGCGGCCGGAGTGGTCATGATGTTCGGGCGAACGATCACCCGGGGAATCGGCCGCATCCTGCGCCGGTCGCGCGAGCTGTAACCGACGATCACCGGCCCGAGCCAGCCTCATCGATCGTCGAAGATCGTCGTCCATCTCCGTCCTTGAGGGGACCGGATTCGGGACGAGTTCCCCGGATTCGGGGGGGCCGGTCGACCTCCTCGTGAGAGGGATCCACGCCCTCTCCTTCGAGGTTGGAGTGCTCCCCGTCCGCCGGATTGGGACGGAAGCCCTCCGGAAGTCCTCCGATGCAGAGGACCTCGGGGGCGATGGCCCGGACGTCGAGCCGGTGAGGCTGGGGTCGAGCCACTCCCCCCCGGACCCTCGGTTCGCCCACGATCCGATCCGAGACCGAGGAATTCGCTCGGGGACTGGGCTCGGGGAGGACGCTCCCGGCCGGGAAGGAGCGGCGAGGGGGATCACCGACCGGCAGGCCCCTCCTCTCCCCGTTCGCGGTGCGACCGGCGGAAGTCGTCCTCATCGTCGATGCGGGGAGCGAGGCGGAGCCACTCGGGGTCGAACTCCCGGTCGTAGGGGGAGAGGGCCTGGCTCGGGTCGAAGACGGCCGGGTCGACGGCCACCGCGGTATAGGGCGAGAAGTCGGGCTCGTCGGTGAAGACGTCGGACAGGAGGCTGGCGGTCGCGTCGAACTGGTTGAGCGGGGGAAGGTCCAGGATGTGGTAGATCGTCTTGAGGATCGCGCCGAAGTTGGCGTGCGTGTGCGAGACGTGACCGCGACGGACCCAGGGCGAGGCGAACATCAGCAGCGATCGGTGTGCGTCGACGTGATCGACGCCGTCCTGCGCGTCGTCCTCGGTGATGATGACAAGCATCTCCCTCCATTGCGGGGTGCGGCTGAGACGGTGCAGGACCCGGCCCAGGGCGAGGTCGTTGTCGGCCATGTACGACTCGCGGTAGGGGTACCCGGCCTCGGGGCGGGGCCTGGCGCCGTGGTCGTTGGGGATCATCATGGTGATGAGTCGAGGGAAGGGGCGATCGCCGGAGAGGAAGCGCTCGTCCAGCTCGCGCTCGAACTCGTCGATGCGGTACTGGTCGGGGATGCTCGTGTTGTAGGTGGCGTAGGTCCGAGAGGTCCTCGGGTAGAGCGCCGCAGGCAGGGGGAAGGAGACGAGCATGCGAACGCCCGTGTCGGCGAACTCGGCGTGCTCGGCGGCGGCGGCGAATTCGAAGCCGAGGCCGAAGTTGTAGAAGTCGACGCCGTTGCGGGCCAGGTGCTCCCAGAGGCCGCCGGCCTCGTTGTAGTCCTCGGGGTAGACGGCCCCCGACGATCCCGCGACGTAGCGCCGGCCGGGGGCGCTGCTGTCGAGCTTCTGGGTCTTGGTCGTCGCGGCGTTCGTCTCGACCCACTCGTTCGGATAGGTGCCAACCATCCAGCGGTGGCCGTGCACCGAGGCGTCGGAGTCGCAGTAAAAGTTGTCCGAGATCGCGAACCGCCGGGCGATCTCCAGGTGGTTGGGCATGATCGTCACCGGGCGGCCGGCCGGGAGGCCGAACTCCCCCTCCCGGGCGATCCGGCGGCCGTATCGGGAGAGCGAGGGGTCGCCGTTGCCGTCGAGCACCTGGCCGAACACCTCGTCATACGTGCGATTTTCCTTGGTGATGAAGACAATATACTTGATCGGGCTTTCTCTCAGGCCTGGAGCGGGGGGCAGGGGGTTCTTGCCATCGTCCGCGACCTCGACCTCCTCGAAGGTGTTCGCCACCACCCGTCGCGTCCAAGAGGAGAGGGTCTCGGCGTCGGGGACGGCGATGCGCTCGATCGTCCCGAGCATGATGTCGCCCACATAGGTCCCCTCCGGAGGAGCCTGGAACCGCAGGCCGCCGTTGGGGCCGGAGCCGAACCCCCGGGCGGTGGCAACGAGCAGCTCGGAGCCGTCGGGGGAAACCGCCAGCTTGGTCGGGAACCAGCCGGTCGGGATGTAGCCGAGGACCGTTCGTTTTCGGGCGTCGATCACGCCAACCGCGTTCAGGCCGCTCAGCGCCACGAAGAGGCGATCCCCGGTCGGGTCGATGGCCAGGCCGAAGGGGATCAGGCCGCGGTAGCGGTCGATCCGGGGGTCGACCGTCAGCCGGATCGTGTCGACGATCCGCTCCGTCGCCGGGTCGATCACGGAGATGTTGTCGTTGGTCGCGTTGCTCACGAAGACGGCGCGATCGGAGCAGGCGATCGAGTTCGGGCTCGCCCCCCCCTCCACCTCCAGGCCCTCGACCATCTCCCCCATGCGGTAGCCGGTCTTGTGCTTCGCCACGACCTCCCACCGGGCCAGGTCGATCGACCAGACCGAGACGGCCTCCGGAGCGTCGAGCGGGCCGAGCCCCGGGATCCGCCTCCCCTCGACCTCGACCCCCTCCTCCGCCTCGGGAGAGGGAACCGCATACGCCGGGAATTTCAGTCCGGTCCCGGCGGGGTCCTCTGGATCGGCCCCGGGCACGAGCGGGTAGTCGAACATCCCCACGTTCGCCACATACGCCTTCGAGCCGTCCGGCAGGATGCCCAGCCCGAACGGAAAGCGCCCGCAAGGAATCGAGCGGGTCACTCGGTCGGTCGCCGTGTCCAGCTCGACCATCCGGAAGTTGAACTGGTCGAGCACCAGCAGGCGGCTGGTGCCGGGGATGAAGGCGAGGTCGCCGACGAAGCTATCGGCATAGGTCGTTCCGTCGATCTCGCCGTCGATCGGGATCGCCCCGGTGCGTCTTCTGGTCTGGAGGTCGAAGCGGACGACCTCACCCGCGTCCCCTCCGGAGAGGAAGGCGGTGCGGTTGTCGGCGGCGATGGCCACTCCCATGTAGCCTCCCCGGGAGAAGGGGCCGGGCTCCTCGCCATCCAGGCTGGGGTAGCGCCGGGCCGATTCCAGGTCGTCCACCGGGGCGACGGTGACAACCCGGTTGTGGATCGTGACCACGGTCGAGCCGTCGGGCGAGAGCCCCAGACCGAACGGGTCGCTCGTGATCGAGGCCACCGCTCCGACCGGTCGGACGAGCCGACCGCTGGGCAGGACCGAGATGCCGTTCGGGTCGATCCGGCAGAAGGCGTTCCGACCCGGCGGCTGGAGCGTGGCGACTCGTCTGGGAGCGGCATCCTCCTGCGAGGGGCATCGCGTCGAGACCGTCAGCGCGCAGATCGCGGCGAGAGCGGCCGTCGAGCGGATCAAGAGCGGGGCAACGCGCATGGCGGGGGATCCGGATCGGGTTGGTTCGGTTCGCCTCCCCCCGTCCGGACACCGACCCGGCGTCGAGACGGCGAGGCGCCCCGTTCTACCACGACGGGGGCCTCCCCGCATCCGCCCGATCGGTCGATCGGCCTCGCCAATTCGGAGCCATCCGGGCCGGATCCGGTCCCGATCCGGTCGGAGGTTGACGACGGCGACGGGCGGACCGATCTTGAGGCGATCCCCTCCCGATCCCCGCTCGAGGCCAACGCCGATCATGACCATCGCCCTCGCTCGATTGGCCCTGCTGATCCTGTCTTCCGGCATCCCCCCGGCCCCCTCGATCGCGATCAGGGACGACCCGGGGACCGCCGGGGGCGACCTGATCGACCGGCTCCGGGAGATGATCTGGTACCACGGCTTCTCCGTCGAGGAGATGGCCGAGGCGACCGGACTCCCCGGGACGGAGATCCGGGAGGTCATCGAGCGCGCCGGCCTCGCTCCGGAGGGCCGCCCCGCGCTCCCCGAAGGGGCTCCGCTGCTCGTGCTGCCCTATCCGGGGGGCAGGCACCCGAGGATCGGCTTCCGAGACGGTGCGATCGACCCCAGGGCGGACACGAAGCTGAGCGTCGTCTCGCCGTGGGAGCCGGGCGGCTACGCGGTCGTCGACTTGCCGGAGGCGATCTGGTGGGGAGATCGCCTCCTGTTCCTCGCGCACACGCACATCCCGACGATCTGGACCGAGGCCGGCGTCGAGCTGGGGCCGAGCCCCTGGGAGAATCGCGAGGGGGGGACGCTCTCGAACCGCCGCACCTTGCCCAACGGCGTGGTCATCGCCGCTGAGGCTCGGCCGACCCCGGAGGCGGTCTTCCTCGAGCTCTCACTCGAAAACGGCTCGAACCAGCCGCTCGACGGGCTGAGGGCGCAGGTCTGCGTCCTGCTGCGGGGGATGGCCGGGTTCGATCAGCAGTCGAGCGAGAACAAGGTCAACCGGGCCCCATACTCGGCCTGCCAGTCCCCCGATGGCCGGCGCTGGATCGTGACCGCCTGGGAACCGTGCCACCGGGCCTGGGACAACCCGCCCTGCCCGTGCCTCCACTCCGATCCGAGCTTCCCCGACTGCCCCCCCGGCGAGTCGGTCCGAGCCCGGGGGGTGCTGGCCTTCGTCACGGCCAAGGACGCCGACGAGGCGATCCGAACGGTCGAGGCACTGGGCTGGAGGGCTGATCGCCAGGAGCCTTCCCGCACTGGGCGGTGATCGCCCGGGATTGCCGACAGGGTCCGGCACGCCAGTTGCGGAAATTGCCTCAAACGTCATCCCGCCCCCAGTCTCCCGATCACTCGACGCCCCCCCGGCCAACGCCGGGGAGGGCCGGGTCCGGGTCGCGATCAGGGCGGGAAAGCGTTGACCGCGCCCCCTCTCGCACTCGACGATAGGTCGCGAGCCGATCCGGGCCGACGAGTCTCCCGCCGCCGCGAGGGCGGGCCGGGCGATCGAATCGACCGGCGGTCCCCGGCCGGGCAAGTCGTGCCCGGCGGGACGAACCGGGACGGCTCTCCTCCTGGTCCTCGTCCGGTCCGATCGACCGGGCACGGTCCCGACCGCCCCTCCCCCCAACCCGAGCCGCCAGACCGATGACCGCGACGCTCCAGCCCCCCCGACCCGACGCCACCCGGACGCGAGCCCCGTCCCGGATCATCATCGAGGGCGTGACGCCGCAGATCGACGCCGGTCGGTTCCCCATCAAGCGGACCGAGGGTGAGTCGGTCGTCGTTGGCGCCGACGTCTTCGCCGAGGGGCACGACGTCATCCGAGCCGTCCTCCGCCACCGCTTCGGCGACGAGCCCTGGGTCGAGACGCCGATGACCCCCCTGGGCAACGACCGCTGGGAGGCGAGCTTCACCCTCGATCGCATCGGCCGCTTCTCCTACACAGTCGAGGCCTGGGTCGACCGCTTCGCCTCCTGGCGTGACGAGGTCTCGAAGAAGGCCGGCGCCGGCCAGGACATCGCCAGCGAGCTGCTCGAGGGGGCCGAGATCGTCCGTCAGGCCTCCTCCCGGGCGGAGGGGCACGCCGTCCGCTGGCTGGCCGAGCGTGCCGACGCCATCGGCGGAGACGGCGGCCAGGCCCACCGGACCTCCCTGGCGCTCGACCCGCAACTGGCCGAGCTCATGGACCGCTTCCCCGACCGCAGCGGCGGCCACCGCTTCGAGCCGACCCTGGAGGTCATCGTCGACCCGGTGCTCGCCCGCTTCGGTGCCTGGTACGAGATGTTCCCCCGCTCCGCCGCGACCGAGCCGGGCCGCCACGGCACCTTCCGGGATGTGGAGGCCCGCCTGCCCTACATCGCCGGCATGGGGTTCGACATCCTGTACCTGCCTCCGATCCACCCCATCGGTCGAAGCTTCCGCAAGGGGCCGAACAATACCCTGACCCCCGGCCCCGGAGACCCCGGCAGCCCCTGGGCGATCGGCGCCCCGGAGGGGGGGCACCGGGATGTCCACCCCGAGCTGGGCACGATGGCCGACTTCGACCGCCTCGTCGCCGCCGCGAGGGACCACGGCCTGAAGATCGCGCTGGACATCGCCTTCCAGTGCTCCCCCGACCACCCCTACGTCCGGGAGCACCCCGAGTGGTTCCGCCACCGTCCCGACGGCACGATCAAGTACGCCGAGAATCCGCCGAAGAAGTATCAGGACATCTATCCACTCGAGTTCGACGGCCCGGACTGGAAGGGGCTCTACGAGGAGCTTCGCGACGTTTTCCTGCACTGGATCGACCACGGCGTCACCGTCTTCCGCGTCGACAACCCGCACACCAAGCCGTTCCGCTTCTGGGACTGGTGCCTCGCCGAGGTCAAGCGGCGCTGCCCCGAAGCGATCTTCCTCTCCGAGGCCTTCACCCGCCCGAAGCTGATGAAGCGGCTGGCCAAGGGGGGCTTCACCCAAAGCTACACCTACTTCACCTGGCGGAACGACAAGCGGGGGCTGACCGAGTACCTCACCGAGCTGACCACGACCGAGTGCCGCGAGTACATGCGGCCGAACTTCTTCGCCAACACCCCGGACATCCTCCACGAGTACCTCCAGACCGGCGGCCCGGCCGCCTTCAAGGTCCGCCTGGTTCTCGCCGCCACGATGGCGGCGGCGTACGGCATCTACGGCCCTCCCTTCGAGCAGTGCGTCGGCACTCCGATCCGGCCAGGGTCGGAGGAGTACCTCGATTCGGAGAAGTACCAGGTCCGCTACTGGAATCTTAACGCCCCGGGGAACCTCACCGGCCTGATCGTCCGGGTCAACCAGATCCGTCGCCAGCACCCGGCCTTGCAATCGGACGGGAGCCTCCGGTTCCACCACATCGACAACGACGCGCTGATCGCCTACAGCAAGACCACCCCCGACCGGTCGGACGTGATCCTGGTCGTCGTGAACCTGGACCCCTTCCACACCCAAACCGGATGGACCTTCCTCGACCTGGAGGAGCTGGGGGTGCACGGCGGCGGCCCCTTCACGGTCCACGACCTGATTTCCGACGCCCGGTATCATTGGGATGGGCCGGCCAACTTCGTGATGCTCGACCCGCATCACATGCCCGCGCACATCTTCCACGTCTCCCGCTAAGCCGAGGCCGCGTTGGGCAGCGACGCCGAAGGCGCCCGGAGAGTCCCCGGGCGCGCCGCCGCCACCCGCCGGGGGCCCCCGGAGGTTCGAAGGCAAGAACCATGGCATTGACGACTGGATCGGATCCGCTCTGGTACAAGGACGCGATCATCTATGAGCTCCACGTCCGGGCCTTCTTCGACAGCAACGGCGACGGCATCGGCGACTTCCCCGGCCTCACCGAGAAGCTCGACTACCTCCAGGATCTGGGCGTCACCGCCCTGTGGCTTTTGCCCTTCTACCCGTCCCCGCTGAAGGACGACGGCTACGACATCGCCCACTACCGCAGCATCAATCCCTCCTACGGCACTCGCCGCGACTTCAAGGTGTTCGTGCGCGAGGCGCACCGCCGCGGCATGCGCGTGATCAACGAGCTGGTCATCAACCACACCTCCGACCAGCATCCCTGGTTCCAGGCCGCCCGCCTCGCCCCCCGAGGGTCCAAGAAGCGCGACTTCTACGTCTGGAGCGACACCGACGAAAAGTACTCCGACGCCCGCATCATCTTCACCGACACCGAGAAGTCCAACTGGACCTGGGATCCCGTCGCCCAGCAGTACTACTGGCACCGCTTCTTCAGCCACCAGCCAGACCTGAACTTCGACAACCCGCACGTCCTCCGCGCCGTCATTCGCATCATGCGGTTCTGGTTCGACCTGGGGGTCGACGGCATGCGGTTGGACGCCATCCCCTACCTGATCGAGCGCGACGGCACCAACTGCGAGAACCTTCCGGAAACGCACGCCGTCCTCAAACAGCTCCGAGCCGCGCTGGACGAAAACTACCGCGACAAGATGTTCCTGGCCGAGGCCAACCAGTGGCCCGACGACGTCCGCCCCTACTTCGGCGACGGCGACGAGTGCCACATGGCCTTCCACTTCCCCGTGATGCCCCGCATCTTCATGGCTGTCCGCCAGGAGGACCGCACCCCGATCGTCGACATCATGGAACGCACGCCGGACATCCCCGAGTCGTGCCAGTGGGCCATGTTCCTCCGCAACCACGACGAGCTGACGCTCGAGATGGTCACCAGCGAGGAACGCGACTACATGTACAATGAGTACGCCGCCGATCCCCAGGCCCGCATCAACCTGGGCATCCGGCGCCGGCTCGCCCCGCTCGTCAACTACAGCCGACGCCGGCTGGAACTGCTCAACAGCCTGCTCCTGTCCTTCCCCGGCACGCCGGTCCTTTACTACGGCGACGAGATCGGCATGGGGGACAACATCTACCTCGGCGACCGCAACGGCGTCCGGACGCCGATGCAATGGACCGGCGACCGCAACGCCGGTTTCTCGAAGGCCGACTTCGCCCGGCTGTACTCGGCGCCGATCATGGACCCGATCACCGGCTACCAGGCCATCAACGTCGAGGCCCAGCAGCGCGACCCCTCCAGCCTGCTGAACTGGATGAAGCGGATGATCGCCCTGCGGAAGCGCTACCGCGCCTTCGGCCGGGGCACGATGGAGTTCCTCAAGCCGACCAACCGCAAGGTCTTGGCCTACGTGCGCCGGTACAAGGACGACATCATCCTCTGCGTCGCCAACCTCTCCCGGTTCGTCCAGCCCTGCGAACTGGACCTCTCCACCTTCCAGGGCATGCGGCCGGTCGAGATGCTCGGGAACACCGAGTTTCCTCGCATCGGCGAGCTGCCGTACTTCATCACCCTCGGCCCGCACGCCTTCTACTGGTTCACACTGCACCGAACCGACGAGGCGACGATCCTCGATCTCGGCCCCAGCGAGGTCGAGGGACAGACCTACCCGGTCATCGAACTGGAGGAGGGCTGGCACTCCCTCCTGCGCGGCGCGGCCCGGCGGCGGATGCAGACGGAGATCATCCCGGCCTTCCTCCGCCGCCAGCGCTGGTTCGCCGGCAAGGCGAGGAAGATTCGATCGGTCGAGATCCTCGACGCCACCCAGCCCAGGGGGCTCCCCGAGCGCTCGGCCCTGCTGACCGTCGAGGTGCGCTACGAGGACGGCCGGCCGGAAACCTACGTGCTGCCGATCGCCCTGGCTCTTGGCCCCGGAGGAGAGGACCTCATCAGCAATGTGCCCAAGCTGATCATGGCCCGAGCCCGGATCCCCGGCGGCGACGGCGTCCTGCACGACGCGGTCGCCGACGACGGCTTCTGCCTGGCGCTGCTCGACGCCGTTCGGAGCCGACGAGAGTTCTCCACCGGCGCCGGCCGCTACCGGGCCGAGCCAACCTCGGCCCTGACCGAGATCCTCGGCCGCATGGACGTCGACCTGATGCCCCGCCGCGGCTCGGGAGAGCAGAGCAACACAAGCATCATCTTCGGCCAGCGCCTGATCATGAAGCTGTTCCGCCGCGTCGAGCCCGGCCTGAACCCCGAGCTGGAAATCGGCCGAGCCCTGACCGAGAAAACCGACTTCGAGCACTTCCCCAAGCTCGCCGGCTCGATTGAGTACCGCCGCCCCGACACCGAGCCGACCGCCGTGGCCGTCTTCCAGGAGCTCGTCTCCTACCAGGCCGTCGGCTGGGAGCACGCCCTCGACGAGCTCAGCCGCTACTACGAGCTTGTGCTCAGCCGTCCCGAGTTGGAGCCCTTGCCGGTGGCCGTCGGCAGCCCGCTCGCGTTGATCCATGGTGACGTTCCCGAGGTCGCCCGGGACACGATTGGAGCCTACCTGTCCTCGGCCGCCACCCTCGGCCGACGCACCGCCGAGTTGCACGCCGCGCTGGCTGGCATTTCGGGAGACCCCGCCTTCGCCCCCGAGCCCATCGGCCCGGACGACCTGAAGGAACTCTCGGCCGAGATCCGTCTCCAGATCGACTCCGCCCTGGATCTGCTGCGGAAGCGGCTCGACGATCTGCCCGACGACGTGACCGCGCTCGCCCGACGGGTCCTCGACTCCTCGGCCGCGCTCACCGAGCCGATCGACGCCCTGCCGGGCTCCCGGATCGACGCCCCGAAGATCCGGGTGCACGGCGACTTCCACCTCGGCCAGGTTCTCTGGTCGCGGAACGACTACATCCTGCTCGACTTCGAAGGGGAACCGGCCAAGTCGCTCGCCCAGCGCCGGGCGAAGCACTCGCCGGTCAAGGACGTGGTGGGCATGCTCCGCTCCTTCAGTTACGCCGCGTTCGACTCCCTCTTCCGAGCGGCCCAGGACCGAGACACCGACTACGAGCGGCTGCTCCCCTGGGCCCTCGCCTGGGAGTCGTGGACCTCCGCGGCCTTCCTCGCCTCCTACCTCGAGGTGGCCGGGCCGGCCGGCATCGTGCCCGACGACCGCGACCAACTGGCGACGCTGCTCCGCTGCTACACCCTGGACAAGGCCCTCTATGAGCTCCAGTACGAGCTGAACAACCGTCCGAGCTGGGTCCGGATCCCGCTCTCGGCCGTGGCCCTGCTGGCCGAGCGGGCGGCTCCTGCCGAGGGGAACCGGCCGTGAGCCCCCCTCGGGCGGACGACCAGGAGGTCGAGCGTTTCCTCTCGGGAAACAGCCGCCGCGCCTTCGAGTGGCTCGGCGCCCGGCTCTCCCGAGAGGAAGGGGCCGACGGCGCCCGATTCGCCACCTGGGCTCCATCGGCTCGGGGCGTCTCCGTCGTTGGCGACTTCAACGAGTGGAACCCAGCGGCCCACCCGCTGCGAGAGCGGGAGGGGACGGGCATCTGGGAGGGGTTCGTCCCCGGCATCGCGCTCGGCCAGCGCTACCAGTTCGCCATCGCACCGGCCGGAGGAGGCCCGATCCTCCGGAAGGCCGACCCCTACGCCCTGCTCGCCGAGCCGAGCCCCGGCACCGCCTCCCAGCTCTGGGACCTCTCCGGCTTCGACTGGGGAGACGGGCCCTGGATGCTCTCCCGATCCCGGACCGACCACCTGGGCAACCCGCTCTCGATCTACGAGGTCCACCTTGGCTCCTGGCTCCCCCCCGAGCCCGACGGCTCCCGCCGATCGTACCGAGAGCTTGCCCCCCGACTGGCCGACACCATCGCCGAGCTGGGCTTCACCCACATCGAGCTGATGCCGCTGGCCGAGCATCCCTTCACCGGCTCCTGGGGGTATCAGGTCACCGGCTACTACGCGCCCACCAGCCGATACGGGCGTCCCCAGGACCTGATGGCCTTCGTCGACCACTTCCACCGCCGGGGGATCGGCGTCATCCTCGACTGGGTCCCCGGCCACTTCCCCCGAGACCCGCACGGCCTCTCCCGATTCGACGGCACCTTTCTCTACGAATACGATGACCCCCGCAAGCGAGAGCACGGCGAGTGGGGCACCGACGTCTTCGACTACCAGAAGGGCCCCGTCGTCAGCTTCCTCATCTCCAACGCCCTGTTCTGGCTGGAGCACTATCACTTCGACGGGCTCCGGGTCGACGCCGTGTCCTCGATGCTCTACCTCGATTACGCCCGGCGCCCCGGCCAGTGGGCCACCAACCGCTACGGAGGCCGGGAGAACACCGAGGCCATCCGCTTCCTCCGCCGGCTGAACGAGGCCGTCCACGCCTGCTTCCCCGGCGTGCTGACCATCGCCGAGGAATCCACCTCCTGGCCCGGCGTCACCCGGCCGACCGACCGCGGCGGCCTCGGGTTCGACCTGAAGTGGGACCTGGGCTGGATGCACGACATCGTCAACGACTACCTGCGCCTCCCTCCCGAGCGACGCCCCAGCGCCGCCGATCAGTTGACGATCCGATCCCGGTACATGTTCGAGGAGCGCTACGTCTTGCCCCTCTCTCACGACGAGGTCGTGCACGGCAAGGGGTCGCTCGTCGGCAAGATGCCCGGCGACGACCACCGGAGGTTCGCCAACGTCCGCCTGCTGCTGGGACACCAGTTCGCCCAGCCCGGCCGACCGCTGCTGTTCATGGGAGGGGAGTTCGGCCAGCGCCGCGAGTGGGACCACGACCGCGGTCTCGACTGGGAGCTGCTCGATCTGCCCGCCCACTTCGGCCTCCGGCGCTGGGTTCGCGACCTGACCGCCTTCTGCCGGGCCGAGCCCGCCGTCTTTCGGCTTCAGGACGACCCGAGGGGCTTTGAGTGGGTCGACCACCAGGGGGCCGATCGCGGCGTCATCAGCTTCCTCCGCCGGGGCCCGAGGTCCCGACAGGTCGTCCTGTTCGTGTTCAACTTCCTGGACGAGCCCCGCGTCGACGAGCGGGTCGGCGTGCCGCTTCCGGGCCGCTGGGCCGAGCGCCTCAACAGCGACTCGGCCTACTACGGCGGCGGCAACATCGGCAACCTCGGCGGGGTCCAGGCCCAGGAAATCCCCTGGCAGCGCCAGCCGTATTCGGTCGTCCTCACCCTGCCTCCCCTGGCCATGCTGGTCCTGGTCCCGGCCCCCGAGGCCTCGGACTCCGACGACTCGTGACGGCCTTCCCCTCACCCCCCTCCCGACGCTCCGGCCGTTCCTGGACCGCCCGGGAACCGTCGGATAGGCTACGGGCGCGCGAGCCCTTCCCGAACACGATCGACCAACCGACCGGACCACCCTCCGACGGATTGGCCGATCTCCCGACCGATCGCCGAAGCGACGCACACCGAGGTTCCCATGCCGATCCTCACCCTGACCGACCTGGCCCACGACCTCTGGACCGACAGCCTCGCCCTCTCGCCGGCCAACCTCGGCCTGCCGACCGATCAGGACTGGTCGATCACCAAGCGAACGCTCCGGGGAGGCCGTCGCGACGGGGTCGACCTGATCCGGCTGCACAATGGCCGGCTCTCGATCGACATTGTGCCGACTCGGGGCATGGGCCTCTGGCGGGGCCAGTACCGCGGAGACCGCCTCGGATGGTCGTCCCCGGTCGTCGATGGCCCGATCCACCCCGGGCTCGTCAACCTCGCCGGGCTTGGCGGCTTCGGCTGGCTCGACGGCTTCGACGAGCTGCTCGCCCGCTGCGGCCTGGAACACAACGGCCCTCCCGTGCAAGACGGACCGTTCTCCCACGGGCTGCACGGCCGCATCCAGAACATTCCGGCCCACCTGGTGACGGTCCAGGTCTCCGAGACGCCTCCCTTCGAGCTGATCGTCGAGGGCCAGGTCGACGAGGCCCGCCTCTTCGGTCCCCGGCTGCGAATGACCTCGCGGTACAGCACCGTCCCCGGGTCGAACCGCCTGGTTGTCCGGGACGAGTTCGTCAACCTCGGCGACCGCCCCGCCCGCCTCGCCGCCCTCTACCACTGGAACTTTGGCCCGCCCTTCCTGGAGAACGGCGCCCGGTTCGTCGCCGCCGCAAGGACCGTCGTCCCGCAGACCCGACGCGCCGCCGAGGGAATCGGCCAGTATGACACCTTCGGCCCCCCCGAGCCGGGCTTCGCCGAGCAGGTCTATCTCCTGCAGCTCATCGGCGACGGGCCGGATGGGAGCACCCCGGCGATGCTCCGATCGGCCTCGGGGACCAAGGCGGTCGTGCTCCGGATCCACACGTCGCAGCTTCCCTGCTTCACCCTCTGGAAGAACACGATGGGCCCGAATGAAGGGTACGTCACCGGCCTGGAGCCGGCGACGAACTACCCGAACCCCCGCCCCTTCGAGCAGCGGCACGGCAGGTTCGTCGAACTCGCCCCCGGGGGCCGGCACTTGGTCGAGATGACGCTGGAGGTGCTCGATACTCCCGAGGCGGTCGCCGCCGTGGAGGCCGAGGTCAAGGCGCTCCAGGACCGCGCCGCCCCGGAGGTCTCCGAGGCTCCGAGGGAACCGTTCAGCCCCGCGACCTGAGTTCGATTCCGCCGGCCCCGATCCCGGGGCCGGTCAAGGCCGCAGATACGACGGCGGCTCCCCCTCTCCCTTGAGGTGGAGGTCGAAGAACTCGACCATCATGCGCTTGGTGCGGGAGAGTTCCGGATCCCGCCAGCCGTGGCCGGCGCCGATGATCAGCTCGAGCCGGCCGTCGACTCCTGCCTCGGCCATCGCCTCGGCGAGTTTGATCGCCTGGCTCGGAGGCACAAGCGGGTCGGCCGTGCCCTGAAAGGTGAGAATCGGCGGGTCGTCCTCGGAGACGAAGGTCAGCGGCGAGGCGGCCTTCGTCTCTTCGGGCTTCTCCTCGGCCGTGCCGCCGATGAAATCCCGGACCAGCGGCTTCGAGATCTCGGGGAGGTCGTCCGCCGCCAGGTCGGTCGGCCCGAAGAAGTTCACGACCGCCTGGATCCTCGTTCCGGGCTGCCCGTCCTCGACCGGGCCTTCCAGGCCGTCGTCCTCGTCGGTAACGCCCAGCATCAGAGCCAGGTGCCCGCCGGCCGAGAAGCCGACCGCCCCGACCCGATCGGGGTCGACGCCGAACCGCTCCGCGTTCCCCTTCAGCCAGCGAAGGGCGGCCTTCACGTCGTGGACTTGAGCCGGGAAGGTCGTCTCGGGGCAGAAGCGGTACTGGGGAGAGATGGCGACGTACCCCAGGCCCGCCAGCTCCGCCAGCAGTCCCCTCAGATCCGCCTTGTCCCCCGCCCGCCAGGCGCCGCCGTGGATGGCGACGATCGCCGGGTAGGGACCGCCTTCCCCGGCCGGCCGGGCAAGGTCCAGCTTCAATTCGCGGCCGTCGATGGTGGCATACGTCAAATCCTCGATCGCCTCCACCTTCGGAGACGGCCCCTGCGCCCGACCCGAGCCGGGCAGGACGAGAGCGGCACCCAGGCAGAGCCAGACGATCCGGCGTCCGATCGAAGCTCGCATCATCATTGGTGGAATTCTCGATTCAGAGGGAAGGGGAGGCCCCTCGAGCCTCCTCGAGCAGGGAACCGGGCGTTGCCTCCCCTTCGGCCAAGGCGGGCCCGGGTTAGAACCAGAGGGACTTCTCGACGACGTTGGCCAGCGGCTCCCCCTTCACGAAGCGCCGGAGGTTGGCCGTCAGCACCGCCAGGTGCCGGGGGGCGACCGCGGGGGAGTAGCCGGCGGTGTGCGGGGTGATGATCACGTTGGGGAAGCCCCAAAGGGGGTGGTCGGCGGGGAGCGGCTCGATCTCGAACACGTCGAGGGCCGCTCCGGCGATCGTGCCCGATCGCAGCGCGGCGACAAGGTCGTCGAGCACCACGATCGCCCCCCGTCCGATGTTGATCAGGTAGCTCGATCGGCGCATCCGGCCGATCGTCTCCGCGTTGAAGAGGCCGGCCGTCTCGGGAGTGTGCGGGGCGGCGATGACCACGAAGTCGCTCTGCGCCAGGAGGCTCGGCAACTTCTCGATCGGCCAGACCTCCGTCACGCCCTCCACCGAGGGGCAACGCTCGGGGAATCGGTCGACCGCGCTGACGGTGATGCCGAAGGCCATCGCCCGGCGGGCGATCTCCCGGCCGATGGCTCCGAAGCCGACGACCCCCATCGTGGCTCCCGGCAGGAAGATCGTGGCCCGGTCCATCGCGTTGACCGTTCCCGGCCCAGAGGCGAAGCTCACCCGGGCCTCCTCTCCCCCGACCGGCTCGTATCGCCGTTCCTGCTGCTGGCGGATGTAGGTGTGCAGGTTCCGGGAGAAGCAAAGGACGTAGCCCATCACCTGGTCGGCGATCACATCGCCGAAGAGCCCCCGCATGTTCGTCAACGTGCAGGGATGTTCGACCAGCGCCGGGAAGATGTAATGCTCCAGGCTGGCCGTGAAGGTCTGAACCCATCGCAGCCGATCGGCCCGGTCGAGCATCTCCGGTGTGAGCTTGCCGAGCACCGCGTCGGCCCCGGGCATGGCCGAGATCGCCTCGGCCTCGTCTCGGGCGTTGACGAACTCGGCTTCGGGGGCCGCTTCCGCCAGCGCGGCCAGGCGGTCGGGCTCGACGGCGGGGTGAATCACGATCTTCATGGCGGTGGTCGATCCGGTGGGGCGGCCGATTCGGGGAGCGGGCGTCTCGGCCCCGCCCGCCGGGGAGGGCCGGGCACGTCCGCTTCAGCCTAACCGACTCCCGGCCCTCCGACCACGAGGCCCTCGCCGATTCAACTCCCCGTCGAGCCAGTGAGGCCAACCGCCCCCCGACCGTCTCGCCATCGGCTCCCCTCCCCAGGACTCCCCGACGATGATGGAGCCGATCCCTCCTCGGACCAACGGGGACCTCCCCCGCCATCTCCCGAGGGAGTGCCGGGACGAACCGGGACGGCCGAGGTTCCCGGGCTCCTTCTTGCGCTCGGGGATGGCCCTGCCACCGGATTCGGGGATGATGGGGACGCTTCGGCAGGAGAATCCCGCCACAGTCCCCTTGCTCGGCCACAAGGGCCGGGGCGGAGGAGGCCGAGACGGAGGACGCGGGGATCGAGGACGCCGCCCCACGTCGGAGAGCGTGGGGGGCCGTTCCCAGAGGCGGAGTCGATCGAGTGATGAACGACCAAGCGACGACGGGAACGGGATCGGAAGACCGCCCGGCCTCCTGGTTCGACGCCATCGCCCCCGGCCTGCTGGTCGCCGCCACGGGGGTCGGCGCCGGCGACCTGCTGACGGCCGGCTACGCGGGGTCAAGAGTCGGCCTGGCCCTGATCTGGGCCGTGCTCATCGGGGCGACCCTGAAATGGACGCTCACCGAGGGACTCGCCCGATGGCAGATGGCGACGGGGACGACCCTGCTCGAAGGCTGGGTGAACCGCCTTGGCGGCTGGATCCGCTGGGTATTCCTGGGCTATCTGCTGCTCTGGTCCCTGGTCACGGGAGCCTCGCTGGGCAAGGCGTGCGGTGTGGCCGGCGACGGGCTCCTGCCGATCGGAGACCGGGCCACCTCCCAGGCGATCTGGACCGTGGTCCATGCAATCGGCGGCCTGCTGCTCGTCTGGATCGGCGGCTTCCGCCTCTTCGAGCGGCTGATGGCGGCGCTGGTCGCCTCGATGTTCGCCTGCGTCCTGCTGGCGGCCGTCCTCCTGCGGCCCGACTGGGAGGCGGTGGCCGGCGCTCTGGTCCGTCCGACCCTCCGACGGACCGACCTCCCCTACGCGATCGGGCTCCTCGGCGGCGTGGGAGGGACGATGACCCTCTTGTCCTACGGCTACTGGATCCGGGAAACGGGCCGGTCGGGGGAGTCCGGGGCAAGGCTCTGCCGGCTGGACCTGGGGATCGCCTACCTCGGCACGGCCCTCTTCGGCATCGCGATGCTGGTCATCAGCTCTCGGGTGACGATCAGCCGGGAGGGAGCCGAGGTCGCCCTCGTCCTGGCCGACCAGATCGGTGAGGCCACCGGCCCCGCCCTCCGCTGGCTCTTCCTGTTCGGCTTCTGGGGAGCGGTCTTCTCCAGCCTCCTGGGGGTCTGGCAGAGTGCCCCCTACCTCTTTGCCGACTTCCTGCAATTGAGCCGGGCCCGCCTCGACCCCGACGCCGCCGACCCCAGCCGAGTCGACCTGGCCCGGACCCCGGCCTATCGGGCCTACCTCGTGGGGATCGGGCTCGTGCCGCTGATCCTGGTGGGCTGGTCGGTGCGGTCGGTTCAGCTCGCCCACGCGATCCTCGGCGCCTTCTTCATGCCGCTGCTGGCCCTGACGCTCCTGATCCTGAACAACAACCGCTCCTGGGTCGGCCACCGGTTCCGCAACGGCTGGCTACCGAACGCCCTGCTGGTGCTCACGCTGGTGGTCTTCCTCGTGGTGGGAGCGCTCGACCTCCATCGTCGGTTCTTCCCCTCGGAATGAGCCCGCCGTGAGAATCCCCTTCGATCGTTCGCAGTCCCCCGATCCTCAAGAAGCCCGGCCAGCATGGCCGGCCCGGCTCGAGCCCCCGGATGCCCGAGCCGAGCCGAGCTGGGACGGGCCGCGTCGGCGACGGGAGCGAACTCACCCAAGCCGGACCGATCACCTCGTCCCTCCCCCGCCCCCCGAGGGATCGAGCCCTGCTCCCCTCGTTGCGAATTCGCCTTCGCCCCGGCGACCTGGTTGCATCCCGGGACTTGTGCGATTATTGTTTAACCGGAATGCGGGGTCGGAAGCCGATCCCAGTTCGCTCCCGATCCGTCGCCGGGAGGACGGAGCGGGGGTTGTTCGGAATCGCAACGGAGGCACCCCATGCGCCCGATGGTGCCCGGCGCCCTGGCCGCGCCGATCGTCCTGATGTTGCTCGCCTCCGGACTCCGGTCGGCGCCGGCCGCCGAGGCGGAGCTCTCCCTGCACGAGCGGATCGACCGGCTCATCGAGGCCAAGCTCGACGCCCCTCCCGCCGCTCCCGCCACCGACGGCGAATTCCTCCGCCGGGCCTATCTGGACCTCGCCGGCACCATTCCCTCTCCCGAGGAAGCCCGAGCCTTCCTCGACGATCCCTCCCCCTACAAGCGGGACCGGCTGGTCGATCGGCTGCTGGAGCTTCCCTCCTACGCCCGTCGGATGCAGTACGTCTTCGACGCGACGCTCTTGGAACGCCGGGGAGACCAGCACGTCCCCCGGGCCGACTGGGAAGCGTTCCTCCTCCGATGCTTCGCGGAGAACGTCCCCTACGACGAGTTCGTCCGTCGGATTCTCGAGGCGGACGGCTCCGAGCCCCCCGAGCAGCGCGCCCCGGCGAAGTTCATCCTGGAACGGGGAGCCGATCCCGATCTCCTGACCCGGGACATCGGCCGACTGTTCCTCGGTCGCGACCTCCAGTGCGCCCAGTGCCATGACCACCCGCTGATCGAAGACTACAAGCAAGCCCACTACTACGGCCTCCGCGCCTTCCTCGACCGCACCAGCCTCTTCACCGACCCGAAGACCAGCCGGGCCATGCTCGCCGAGAAGGCCGAGGGGGAGACGACCTTCCAGTCCGTCTTCCGCAAGAGCGTCACCCACACCACCGCCCCCCGCATCCTCGACCTCGAGCCGATCGCCGATCCCGAGCTGCCGGAGAACGAGGCCGAGCGCTACGAGGTCGCCCCGGCGAAGGACGTGCGCTCGATCCCCAAGTACAGCCGATTCGACCAGCTCGCCCCGAGCCTGGCGTCCGACGACGTCGACGCCTTCTCCCGGACGATCGCCAACCGGCTCTGGGCCCTGATGATGAAGCGAGGCCTGGTCCACCCCCTCGACCTCGATCACGCCGACAACCCGCCCTCGCACCCCGAGTTGCTCGACCTGCTGGCCAACTCGATCCGAGCGATGGATTACGACATCAAGGCCTTCCTGCGCGAGCTGGCCCGGACCCGAGCCTACCGGCGCTCCAGCGAGCCGCCCCCCGGCGCCAGCGAGGACCTCGTCGAGCCCTCTCGGTTCGCCGTCGCCGGGCTCGAGCCGCTCTCGCCGGAGCAGCTTGCCTGGAGCCTGATGCAGGCCCTCGGCGTCGTCGACGCTCATCGGCAGCAGGCCGAGGCGGACCTCGACGCCCTGGAGGCGGACCTCTGCGACCTGTGCCGGGAGGACCGCGATCGCATCGCCAACCGCCCCTGGCGGATCGAGCAAATGGTCCACGACCGCCTCGCCGGGAATGTCCGCGGCTTCGTCCAGATCTTCGGGGCCTCGGAGGGCCAGCCCGACTCCTCGGTCGAGTCGAGCGTCCACCAGGCCCTCTTCCTCAGCAACGGGCCGCTCGTGCAGTCGTGGCTCAACCCCTCGGGCACCAACCTGACCGCCCGCCTCGCCGCGATCGAGGACCCGGCCGCGGTGGCCGAGCCGCTCTACCTCGCCGTGCTCAGCCGACGCCCCTCCGAGGAGGAGCGCGCCGAGGTCGTCTCGTACCTTGAATCCCGGGGGGCCGATCAGCGGGCCGCCGCCGTCCGGGAGCTGGCCTGGGCCCTCGTCACCTGCTCCGAGTTCCGCTTCGACCACTGACCCGAAGACTTCGGCGCCGATCTGGACCGAAAGGAGCCCCCCATGCGGTGCTCGTATTCCTGCCGATCGATCGAGCATGTCCTCTCGCGACGATCGTTCCTCGGCGGCCTGGCCGCCGGGTTCGGGGCCGCGGCCGGGTTCGCGGGCCGGCCGATGGGGGCGCTGGCGGCCGACCTGCAGCGCGGCGGCTATCAGATCCTCATGATTTACCTCGCCGGGGGCTCCAGCCAGCTCGAAACCTGGGACCCCAAACCCGGCACCGCCACCGGCGGCCCCTTCCGGGCGATCGAAACCTCGGTGCCGGGTGTGCGCATCTCCGAGCTGCTGCCGAAGACCGCCCAGCAGATGCACCACCTCTCCCTCTTCCGAGGCCTGAACACCTCGGAGGATGACCACGGGAAGGGGCATTACCTGATGCACACCGGCCGCCGCCAGGCGCCGGGGGTGGAGCACCCGCATCTCGGCTCGCTGGCCGCCCGGTTCCTCGCCCCGGAGCGCGACCCGCTGCCCGGCTACATCCACATCACTCCCGGCGGCGGCGGCTTCAGCGGCAAGGACGCCGCCTTCCTCGGCCCGAAGTACGGCGCGCTGACCCTCGGCAACGGCAACCCCCCGGTCAACGCCGACCGCCCCGGCTCGATCGGAGAGGCCGAGGACCTCGCCCGCCACCAGCTTCGCATGCGGCTCGACCGCCGCTTCGACACCCGACGCCGCACCGCCGAGACCGAGGCCTACACCGCCACCTACGACCAGGCCCTCCAGCTCATGGAACGCCGCGACGTCTTCGACGTCACCAAGGAGCCCACCCGCGACCAGGACCGCTACGGTTCCCACGACCTCGGCCGCCACTGCCTGCTCGCCCGTCGCCTGCTCGAGGCCGGCGCCACCTTCGTAAAGGTGACGCACTCGAACTACGACACCCACAACGAGAACTTCGACTTCCACCTGGAGCAGGTCGGCGAGTTCGACGTCTCCTTCTCCGCCCTGATCGCCGACCTGGCCGAGCGAGGCATGCTCGATCGCACCCTCGTCATCGTCAACTCCGAGTTCGGCCGCACCCCGAACATCAACCAGTACTACGGCCGAGATCACTGGAGCAAGGCCTGGTCCGTCGCCCTGGCCGGCGCCGGGATCAAGCGCGGGTCGGTCGTGGGCGCGACCAACGAGAACGGTACCGAGGTCGTCGACGGCGAGGCCCACGGCGAGGCCCTCTTCCACACCTACCTCCGCGCCATCGGCATCGACCCGGTGATCGACGAGTTCTCCGTCAACGGACGAGCGTTCCAGATCGCCGACCCCGCCTTCTACCCGATCGAGGACCTGCTCGCATGAGACGTCCTCGATCGGACGACCCGCCCGCTCCCGCTCCCGCTCCCGCCCCCGCCCCCGAGCCGGCCCCGGACCCCTCGGCCGGGTGCGGGGCCGATCCCGCTCAGGCGCACGTCTCCCGGGAGCTGCCCCACGACCGCCCGCTGATCTGCTGCGCCTTCGACCCCACCGGCCGGTTCGTCTTCGCCGGCTCGGAGGACCTCACGGTCCGACGCTGGGATCTCGAGGCCGAATCTCCCTCGGCCGTCCCGTTCGCCGGCCACGAGAGCTGGGTCTTCGACCTGGCGTGCTCCCCCGACGGCGCCACGCTGCTGAGCGTCGGCGGCGACGGCCGCCTGATCTGGTGGTGCGCCTCGGCCAACGAGCCCTCCCCCTGCCGAACCATCCAGGCGCACGAGGGCTGGGCCCGCTCCGTCGCCATCAGCCCCGACGGCTCGCTGGCCGCCTCGGCCGGCAACGATCGGACGGTCAAGCTCTGGTCGATGGCCGACGGCTCCCTCGTCCACTGCCTCTCCGAGGGCCACGACAAGCCGATCTACGCCGTCGCCTTCCACCCCAACGGCCGATCGCTGATCTCGGCCGACCTACAGGGAAGGATCATCGACTGGGACGCCTCCTGCGGCGAGCAGCGTCGACGCTTCGACGCCTCGGCCCTCTATTCCTACAACGCCGGCCAGCAGGTTGATTACGGCGGCGTTCGAGACCTCGCCTTCTCCCCCGACGGCGATCGCCTCGCCTGCGGCGGCCTGGTCAACGGCAGCAACCCGCTCGGCGCCGTCAACGACACCGCGGTTCTGCTCTTCGACTGGGAGAAGCGAACCGAACCGGCCTTGCTTAAGGGCAAGGGGGACCTGAAGGGAGTCGCCTGGGGAGTCCGCTTCCACCCCGACGGCTTCCTCGCGGTCGCTTCCGGTGGTTCGGGAGGCGGGCATCTGCTCTTCTATCACCCTGGCGAAACCGAGGAATTCCACCGCTTCTCCCTGCCCAATACCGCCCGGGGGCTCGACCTCCACCCCGACGGCCTCCACCTGGCCACGGCCCACCACGACGGCAAGCTCCGCATCACCCTGATGCGCCCCCAGCCGGAGTGAGGAACCGCCGCCAGGCCCCATCGGCCCGATCAGCCCTGGAGGGTTCCTCATGGCCATGCTCCGCCTTCGAGGTCGACCGGGATGGGCGACCCCGATCCTTCTGGCCTTCGCCCTGACCGCCGCCTTGGGCTCCTCTCCGGACGACCTCCCCGGAGAGGAGGCCAACCTCCTCGGCGAGGTGCGGGGGATCGTCTCCTACTCCGGCCCCTTGCTCGACCCGATCCCCAACTTCGAGGCGGCCTCCCGGCGCGATCCCATCGAGGTCGACCCCCAGACGCTCGGCCTCAAGGACGCCGTCGCCTGGCTGGAAGGCGTCCCCTCCCGAGAGGACGACGATCGGGAGGGAGCGGAGGAGCCGATCGAGGTGGATCAGGTGAACTTCGAGTTCATCCCGCACGTCCTGGCGGTCGAGGCCGGCCGGCCGGTCGCCTTCCTCAACAACGACGTCGCCAACCACGGGGTCACGGCCTCGTCTCGGGACGCCCGCAATCGCTTCAACGTGACGACCCCTCCCGGCGGGAGCTACACCCACCGCTTCCGGGCTTCCCGGCAGCCGGTGGCCGTCGGCTGTCCGGTTCACGCGGCCATGTCGGCCTGGGTCTTCGTCTTCGACCACCCGTACTTCGCCATCACCGGCGAGGACGGCTCGTTCCTCATCCCCGACGTTCCCCCCGGGCGCTACACCCTGCACGTCCGGCATGTCGAGGGCGGCATGACCGATCGCCGGCCGGTCGTCGTCGAGCCCGGCGGCCCGACCCGGCTCCGAATCGCGTTCGACGGTGACGACCTCAACCCGGCGACCTCCCGAGATCCGTCCGGTTGAGCCGGCCGATCGGGCCGAGGCCCGGTAGAATGGCCGGGAAGGACACCGGACCGGGGGCCTCGCCGTGAGTGTTGCCGAGTCGATCTATGACGTCGCCGTGCTTGGCGCCGGCGCGGCCGGGCTCTTCGCCGCCTCCCGGGCGGCGGAGCGGGGGCGCCGCGTTCTGCTCGTTGAGAAGAACCGCCGGCCGGGCGTGAAGATCCTCATGTCGGGCGGCACCCGGTGCAACATCACCAATGCCCGGGGGCTGAAGGACCTGTCCGTGGTTTCCGGGCCGATCGACCCCGCCTTCGACCCCAAGGAGGCAAGGGGAGCCCGAGGCATCATGCTCGCCTTCGGCGACAAGGGGAGATTCCTCGCCTCCTCCCTCCGTTCCCTGAGCGTCGAGCGGACCGTGGCCCTCTTCGAGGCCGAGGGGGTGGCGACGAAGATCGAGGGGAACGGCAAGGTCTTCCCCGTCTCCGACCGAGCGGTCGACGTGCTCGACGCCCTCCTGCGCCGACTCGTCCGCAGCGGCGCCGAGCTTCGCACAGAATCCCCCTGCGGCGGCGTGACAACCGATCCGGACGGCGAGGGGTTCCTCGTCCGATTGCCGAACGGCTCGATCCGAGCCCGGCGGGTCGTCGTCGCCGTGGGAGGCCGGTCGTACCCCGGCAGCGGCACGACCGGGGACGGTTACGAGATCGCCCGGTCCTTCGGCCACACCATCGTCGACCCGAGGCCGGCGCTGGTGCCCATTCGGGTCGAGGCCGAATGGGTCCGGGAGCTGAAGGGGATCACCATCTCCGACGCGATCGCCCGGATCCTGCCGCCCTCGGGGCCGGCGCTCGCCGAGCGCCGAGAGGCCGTTCTTTTCGCTCACTTCGGCCTGACCGGACCGGCAGTGCTCGACGTGAGCGGGGTCGTCGCCCGCCGTGACGACCCGGGGACGCTCTCGATCGGGCTCGACGTCCTTCCCGGCGATCGAGCCGAGGCCCTCGACGCCCGGCTCCAGGCCGATTCCCGGACCGGGCGCCGGTCGGTCGCCGGCCTGCTCTCCCAGGACCTCCCGAAGCGGCTCGCCCTGGCGTTGATGCGGGCCTCCGGCGTCCCGGAAGACCGGATCGGCCCGGAACTGGGCCGAGACGAGCGCCGACGGCTCGTCTCCTCGATCAAGGCCCTCCGCCTGCCGATCGCCGGCACGCTCGGCTTCGCCAAGGCGGAAGTCACCAGCGGCGGCGTCTCGCTCGACGAGGTCGACCCCGATACCCTCCAGAGCCGGTTGTGCCCCGGGTTGCACTTCATCGGCGAGGTGCTCGACCTCGACGGCCGCATCGGCGGCTACAACTTCCAGGCCGCCTGGAGCACCGGCTGGCGCTGCGGCGAGGTGGTCTGACCGACGCCGAGCGAGGTCTCCGGAACCAGCGGGGGCGGGGCGAAGCCGGCTCCGATCGGCCCCCGGCGCGGGTCTTCCAGGCCCCGAGCGTCCCGTCCTGCCGGTCGGTCGTCGAGGAACCCTAGGATCAGCGGATCAGAGAATGTATCGGCTCAGGTCCTCGTCGGCCGAGAGCGGGGCGAGGACCCTCCTCACGTCGTCGGCGTCGATCAGGACGCGGTCGCCGCACCGCTCGGGGGCGTCGAAGCTGATCGGCTCGACGACTCGCTCCAGGATCGTGTGCAGGCGACGAGCGCCGATGTTCTGCGTGGTCCGGTTCACCGAGAAGGCGATCTCCGCCATCGTGTCGATCGCCGCCTCGGTGAACTCGAGGGTCAGGCCCTCGGTCGCGAGCAGCTCCTGGTACTGGCGGACGAGCGAGGCCCTCGGCTCCCTCAGGATCCGGGCGAAGTCGTCCCGGGTCAGGTCGTTCAGCTCGACCCGGATCGGGAACCTCCCCTGAAGCTCCGGCATCAGATCCGAAGGCTTGGAGCGGTGGAACGCCCCGGCGGCCACGAAGAGGACGAAGTCGGTGCGAACGGGCCCGTACTTGGTCGTCACCGTCGTCCCCTCGACGATCGGCAACAGGTCGCGCTGCACCCCCTGTCGAGACACGTCCGGCCCCCGGGAGGCCCCCTCCTCGCCGGCGATCTTGTCCACCTCGTCCAGGAAGATGATCCCGGACTCCTCCGCCAGCGTCACGGCCTCCCGGTTGATCTTCTCCGGGTCGAGCATCGCCTCGGCCTCCTGCTCGACCAGGATCGGCCTAGCCTCTCGGACGGGCATCCGCCGAGTCTGGCTCGGCCGGGGCATGAGCTTTTCGAGCATGCCCTGAAGGTCCATCTCCATTTGCTCGATGTTGCCGGCGCCGCCGAGGATCGACACCGGCGCCATCGCCCGGCCGGGGACGGTGATGTTGACCTCGGAGTTCTCCAGCTCCCCGCGTTCGAGGCGATCCTTCAGCTTCTCCCGGGTCCGCTTACGCCGCTCGGCGACATCGTCCAGCTCGCCTTCCGGGGTCGAGGCCCACGTCCCCCGCGAGGAGGCCGCTGGATCGGGCAGCAGCAGGTCGACCAGCCGATCCTCGGCCCGGGCCCTCGCCTCGACCTCCACCCGGCTGCGCTCCCGGGCCTTGACCAGCAGGATGGCCGCCTCGACGAGGTCTCGGACCATGCTCTCCACGTCCCGGCCGTAGTAACCCACCTCGGTGAACTTCGTGGCCTCCACCTTGACGAACGGGGCGCCGACGAGCTGCGCCAGCCTTCGGGCGATCTCCGTCTTGCCCACTCCGGTCGGGCCGATCAGCAGGATGTTCTTCGGCGTGACCTGGCTCCGCATCTGCTCGCCGAGCCGCCGACGCCGCCACCGATTGCGCAACGCCAGGGCGACGGCCCGCTTGGCGTCGTGCTGCCCGACGATGTCTCGGTCCAGCTCGGCCACGATCTGGCGGGGGGTGAGTTCGTCGCTCACGGCAATTCCTCGACGATGAGGCTCTCGTTCGTATAGATGTCGATCCCCGCGGCGATCGTCAGCGCCTCCCGGACGACCCGACCCGGGGGCAGGTCGGTGTGGGAGAGCAGCGCCCGGGCGGCGGCCAGGGCGTAGGCCCCTCCGGAGCCGACCGCGAGGATGCCGTCGGTTGGCTGGATCACGTCGCCGGAGCCGCTCAGGAGCAGGCTGTGCCGATCGTCGGCGACAATGAGCATCGCCTCTAATCGCCGCAGCGCCCGGTCGGTACGCCATTGCTTGGCCAGCTCGATGGCGGCCCTGGGGACGTTGTTCGGGTGGTCTTTCAGCTTCGCCTCGAACCGCTCGAGCAGGGCAAAGCCGTCGGCGGCGCTGCCGGCGAAGCCGGCGAGCACGCGCCCTTCGGCCAGGCGGCGGACCTTCGCGGCGTCGGCCTTCATGATCTGGTTGCCCAGCGTCACCTGACCGTCCCCGCCCAAGGCGACGCTCCCCTCCCGGCGCACCGAGAGGATCGTCGTGGCGTGCCATCTCATCGGATTGGGCTCCTCCGGCCTCCGGTCAGCGCCCTCGGCTCGGGCGACGCGGCCTGCACTGGCATCGTAGGCCCCCGGCCGGCCGATCGCCAAGGGAGGCGACCGCGGAGGCTCCCCATCCCAATGGACGCGGAACCCGATCCGGATTGCGAACCCGGGGCCTCGGCCGGTAGCCTTTCCGGGTGGGAACCCCGCTCGGCCCGACTCGAAAGCGACGCCATGTCCCTCGACCGACGATCGGCCCTCGGCCCCTCGCACTGGCGCCCGTCCTTCGGAGCCTGGCCCGAGCCAGGAGGCGTGCGCTTCCGGGTCTGGGCGCCGACGGAGCCCGGGGCGTCGGTCGTCATTCAGGGGGATCCGCCCCGGGTCGAGCCGCTGGAGCGCTTCCCCGACGGCACGTTCGGCGCCCTGGTCCGCGGCATCGGCCCCGGCACCCGCTACAAATACCGGATCGGCAGCGGCGACTTCCCCGACCCCGCCTCCCGATTCCAGCCCGAGGGGGTGCATGGCCCCTCCCAGGTGGTTGACCCGGCCGACTTCCGCTGGAGCGACCGCGGCTGGACCGGCCTGACGCTCGACGCGCTGACCGTCTACGAACTGCACGTCGGCACCTTCAGCCCCGAGGGGACCTTCGCCGGCGTCCGGGCTCGACTGCCCTACCTCCGAGACCTCGGCGTCTCGGCCGTCGAGCTGATGCCGGTGGCCGATTTTCCCGGCGACCGCAACTGGGGATACGACGGCGCCGCCCTGTTCGCCCCCTCCCGACGCTACGGCCGCCCCGACGACCTTCGCCAGCTCGTGGATGAGGCCCACCGCCTCGGCCTCGCGGTGCTGCTCGACGTGGTCTACAACCACCTCGGTCCGAGCGGCTGCTACCTGCCCGTCTTCAGCCCCTTCGTCTTCTCCGAGACGCACACCAACCCCTGGGGCAAGAGCCTGAACTTCGACGGCCCGCACAACACCCTGGTCCGCCAGTTCTTCATCGAGAACGCGCTGCACTGGATCCACGAGTACCGGTTCGACGGCCTCCGCCTCGACGCGACCCACGCGATCATCGACGACAGCGACCGGCCGTTCCTCGCCGACCTCGCCGCCCGGGTCCGCGAATCGGTCGCCGATCGCGAAGTCCTCGTCATCGCCGAGGACCACCGCAACCTCGCCCAGATGATCCGGCCGGAAGGGCAGGGGGGCTGGGGCCTGGATGCCGTCTGGGCCGACGACTTCCACCACATCGTCCGAGTCGCCCTGACCGGCGAGAACGAGGGCTACTACCAGGACTTCACCGGCTCGATGGCCGAGCTCGCCGCCTGCCTGAACACGGGGTGGCTCTACACCGGCCAGCGCTCCGCCAACCGGGACGAGCCGCGCGGCTCCGAGCCGATCGGCGTCCCCCCGAGGCGGATGGTCGTCTGCACCCAGAACCACGACCAGATCGGAAACCGGGCGATGGGCGACCGCCTCCACCATGACTGCGACCTGGCCTCCTACCGGGCCGCCACCGCCTTGCTCCTCTGCGCCCCCGAGACTCCCATGCTGTTCCAGGGGCAGGAGTGGGCCACCCGCACCCCCTTCCAGTTCTTCACCGACCACGAACCCGACCTCGGCCGGGCCGTGACCGAAGGCCGCCGGCAGGAGTTCCGCCACTTCGCCGCCTTCGCCGACCCCTCCTCCCGCACTCGCATCCCCGATCCCCAGGCCGAGGCGACCTTCCTCGCCAGCCGGCTCGACTGGTCCGAGCCCGATCGCGAGCCCCACGCCTCCATCCTCCGCCTCTTCCAAACGCTGCTCACCCTCCGGCGCTCCGAGCCCTCCCTGCGCGACTGCCGGATCGGTTCCTCAAGGGCCGCCGCGCTGGGGTCCGAGGCGCTGCTGCTTCGCAGGGATCCGGAATGCGGCCCTTCGCTGCTGCTGCTGCTGCACCTCGGCGGGCCGGCGGAGGTTTCCCTCGCCGGCCGATCGGAGCTGGAGGGGCTCGACCCCTCCCGATGCCAGCTCGTCCTGACCACCGACGACCTCCCCTTCGCCCCCGACGGCCGGCCCCCCACCGTCTCCCTCGTCGGCGACGCCCCGACGATCCGCTTCGAGGGGCCCTCGGCCGTGCTCCTGCGTGCCTGGCCGTTTCCCAAGGCCTAGCACCTCGACCCGGCTCGCCCCGACCTCGGAACGGCAAGAATCGCGGCGTCCCCGTCCCGAGACGGGACCGGGGGAGTGCGGAACGTCGGGAATCTCGCCATGATGGGGACACCGGCCCGACCCCGGATCAGCCCGGATCCCGGGCCGCGACCGAATCAACTCCAATAAACGCCCAGACGGCGAAGCAGCCATGCCCATCCGATCCCAGCAGCCCCCCATCCGCATCGCCATGATCGGCTCCGGGGCCGTGAGCGATTACCACCACGTCCCCGGCGTCCGGATCGACCCCCGCGCCGAGCTGGTCGCCGCCTGCGACGCCGACCCCACCCTCCTCGATCGCCGCAAGGCCGACTGGGGCATCGACCGCGTCTCGACCGACTACCGGGACATCGTCAACGACCCCGACGTCGACGCCGTCGTCATCGCCACCCCCAACTTCACCCACCGGGAGATCAGCGAGGCCGCGGCGAAGGCCGGCAAGCACGTCCTGTGCGAGAAGCCCCTCGGCCTGGACGCCAGCGAGGTCCGCTCCATGTACGAGGCCGCCCGAGACGCCGGCGTCGTCCACATGACGGCCTTCACCTACCGCTTCGCCCCCGCGATGATCTACCTACGCCACCTGCTGAAGTCCGGAGCCCTGGGAGAACCCCGCCACTTCCGCTCCCAACGCTTCCTCGACCTGCCGGAAACCAGCTGGGGATGGCGCCAGTACAAGGCCAAGGCCGGCGCCGGCGACCTGTTCGACATGACCATCCACCGGATCGACTTCGCCATCGACCTGCTCGGCCCCATCGCCCGAGTCTGCGGCGCGGTCGCCCGATTCGCCCCGAGGGATCGCCTCCCCGACGGCACCGCCTGCCCCCCCTCCGAGGTCGACGACTGGTCCAGCATCATCGGCGAGTTCGACTGCGGAGCCACCGGCGTCTGGGAAGGGACCACCCTCGCCAAGGGCTACCATCGCGACGGCTTCGGCCACGAATGGGCCGAGATCAACGGCTCCGAGGGCTCCGCCGTCTATCGCCTCCACGAGCCGAACACCATCCTCCTGGGCAAGACCGGCACGGACCTGGCCCCCGAGCCCGTCCCCCCGCACTTCCTCAAACCCTCCTCCAGCCCGAGGGACCCCAACGACGGGCCCCCCGCCACCATCTTCCGCTACGACCTGATCTGGGAGTTCGTCTCCGCCATCGTCGAGGGCCGAAACGCCATCCCCAGCTTCCTCGACGGCCTCAACGCCCAGCTCGTCGCCGACGCCGTCCTCCGCTCCCACGCCGAGCGCCGATGGGTCGACACCCCGCCGGCGGCCCCCTGAACCACCCCCCGACCCCTCGACCACCCGGCTCGCATCGGGGACCACGCTCGGGCTCCCCGATCCGCCTTCCTCCCCATCACTCCGATCGGAGACCTCCCTTGACAATTGTCCGACGTCCAGGGACAATCGCCCGAGGATCGACAGGTGTCCGAGGTGCGAGGGCTGGCGATGGCGATCCGATCGAGGAGGAGGTGGATGGGGGCCGTCCTGGCGGTCGTGGCGCCGGCGGTGGTGGTGGCCTGGGCGCCGAGAGGGAAGGAAGAGGCCGATGCGGTCGGGCAGTGGATCGGCCGAAGCTGGGGGGAGGTTCGGGTCGAGGAGGTCGGGCCGACCCTGGACGTCCCGGGCACGGCCTGCTCGGCGAGCGAAACGGCGATTGAGCCAAAGGTGGAGCTGCTGGCCGATGTGCCTCCGGTGATGGGCATCTTCGGGATGGCGGCGCCGACCCGGATCATCGAGCTGGTGCCCGAGGGGACCCGGGTGGCGAAGGGCGAGGTGATCTGCCTCCTGGATCCGAGTGCCTACGCCGACGCCGCCCGACGGCTCCGGATCGAGGTCGAAGCCGCCCGGTCCTCCCGGGCGGAGGCCGAGCGGGCCCTCGCCGTCGCCGAGGCGAACCTGGTCGCCTTCCGGGACGGCGACCGCGTTCAGCAGGAGCGCCGGCTGGAGGCCGAGCGCGCGATCGCCCAGGTCGACCTGACGAGGGCCGAGGGGCACCTCTCCTGGTCGTCCCGGATGGGAGCGCTCGGTTACGTCTCGATGGCGGACCTCGCCGAGGACCGCGTGGCCCGCCTCCGGGCCCAGGTGGCCTGGAACCAGGCCGAGGTGGCCCTTGACACCTACCGAAGGGCCACAATCGAGCGCACCCTCCGTGATCTGGAGGCAACCGTCGAGCGCGCCCGCACCCAACTCGCCTTCGCCCTCGAGGAACTCAAGGGGACCGAGGACCGCCTGAAGCACCTGGAGCGACAGGTCGAGCACTGCACCATCCGCGCTCCCCATGACGGCACCGTCTTCTTCGCCGACGTCTCCTACGGCGAGTACTACCGGGTCCGAGAGGGGGCCGAGGTCTATCCCGGTCTGCCCCTGTTCCTGTTCCCCGACCTGGAGCGGATGGAGGTCGAGCTGTTCGTCCACGAGCGGTTCGCCCGGCGCGTCTCCGAGGGGCAGGAGGCCGCCGTCTCATTCGAGGCGTTTCCCGGCCGCTCCTTCCTCGGCCACGTCTCGGAGGTCGAGCTGATCCCGACCCCCGACTGGCGGCACTTCGGCGAGTGGCAACACTTCCGCGTGCGAGTCGCGCTCGATGAGAAGCCCGATGGCCTGCTGCCGGACATGTCGGCCCGAGTCGAGCTGCGTCCCGGCCCCCGGACCGAGGCCCTGACGGTCCCGGCCGAGGCCGTCCTCTGGGATGAGAGCGGCCCCTTCTGCGTCGTGAACACCCCGTCCGGACCCGCTCGGAGGGACATCCGGGTCGACCGGGGCACGGTCGATCGGCTCGTCGTGCTCGACGGACTGGAGCCGGGAGATTCCGTTCTCCTCAACCCCGAGGCCAGGCCCCGCGACGGCTGATTCGGTGTTCCCCTCCGTACTCGACGCAATCCGAGTGGTTGCGACGATCGATTGTCGAGTCAGGAGTGCTCCGGTTGGCCGGCCTCGCCACCGTCTCGGTCGGGTTGCTCACCGCATCGCCGGCGCCGTCGGGTAGGAGAGGATTGGGAGCCCTCGTCCGGCTTGGCTGACCGGGGCTGCTCGACCGGATCGGAGGAGATCAGTGGCCGTTGTGGTTTGGCGCCGCCGCGCTGACGATCGGCTGCGTGCCGCGATCGCTGCAGAGCACGACGAGCAGGTTGCTCACCATCGCCGCCTTCTTGTCGTTGTCCAGCTCGACGAGGTTCTGGCTGGCGAGCATCCCCAGCGCCATCTCGACCATGCCGACCGCTCCCTCGACGATCTTCGACCGGGCGGCGATCACCGCGTCGGCCTGCTGGCGCTGGAGCATCGCGTGGGCGATCTCGGGGGCATACGCCAGGTGGCTGATCCTGGCCTCGATCACCTCGACGCCGGCCTTGAACAGCCGGTCCTGGATCTCGTTCCGCAGGTGCTCGGCGACCTCGGCGGTGTTCCCCCGCAGCGAGATTTCTCCCTCGTGGGCGTCGTAGGCGTACCCGGTCGCGAGGTTCCGCAGGGCGGACTCGCTCTGCACCTCGACGAAGTTCTCATAGCGGTCGACGTGGAACATCGCCTCGGCCGTGTCGATCACCCGCCAGACGACCACCGCGGCGATCTCGATGGGGTTGCCGTGGCGGTCGTTCACCTTCAGCCGGCCGCTCTCGAAGTTCCGCACCCGGACCGAGATCGCCGACTTCGAGTAGAACGGGTTCGCCCAGCGGAGGCCCGGCTTGCGGACGGTCCCCTTGTAGTCCCCGAACAGTTGCAAGACCTTCGCCTCGTTCGGGTTGACGACGAACAGCCCCGACAGGCCGAGGATCGTCAGAACAAGCAAGACAATCGCGCCCACGAGAATGACCGCGTTTTCGATCACCGTCCCGAGGATCAGGCCTCCCAGCGCACCGACGAGCATCAAGAGCAGGACGAGCAGGTAGAGCAGTCCGGAAGCCGGCTCGATCTCGACCTCTCGGATCGGCGCATCGGGCTTCCGGGTCGGGTCGTAGAGTTCTTCCATCGCGATCGCTCCCGGGACCTGCCGCCGGCGACGCGCCGGGCCTGGGATCCGGTCCCGAAGTGCGTTCGCTCCCCGGCCGGGATCATTGGGGAGCCGATCCCCGAATCCTCCCCGGTCCGCCATCGTCCCCGGACCCCGCGACATCTCCCGATTCGCCTCGACCGGTTCCCCGCCGGGTTCCGGGCCCGTCACTTCTTCTTCAGGAACGCCCGCCAGCCCGTCGTCTGGGGCAACGGTGAGAGCAGCTCCACCGAACGCTCCCGGATCGGCTCGATCGTGTAGAAGAGCGTCGGGTCCTGAGCGCGGGCGGTCTGGATGATCCGGGGGGCCTCTCGCCGCTTGCAGGTAATGAACAGCAGCGTCACCGGCCCATTCCTCCCCTGCCCGGGAAAGCTCGTCAGGCGATAACCCTGGATGCGGAGCGTCTCGGCGATCCGGTCGCCGTAGGCGGTCGAGATCATCCGCACCACCACCGAGCCCAGCGCCAGCCGCTTCTCGATGGCGATTCCCACCCCGTTGCCCGCCGCGAAGCCGCCGGCATACGCCACCGGAAGGAGCGGGCTGCGGTCAAACCCGGCCATCACCTGCGAAACGCCGATCACCCAAATCAGAACCTCGAAGAACCCCAGCAGCACCGACAGCCGGATGCGTCCTTGCACGACCGAGATCGTCCGCAAGGTGCCCAACGACACATCGAGGATCCGCATGCCGAAGATCAGCAGAGCGATCGCCCAGATGGGGAGGTCGAGAAGCAAAGACACGGCAACGCCTCGGCATCGAGGGGGGGGCCGGCCGAGGCCGGATTCGGGGAGCCGGCCCAGTCCTCACGACCCCAGTCCCAATCGGCGGCGATGATAAGCCAGGCGTTGCGCGACGTCCATCCGGGAAAAATCGGGCATGCCGCCCGGCAGCGTCGGGAACGACCGCCCGTCCCGGTCCTTCGCGACCGTCGGGCCGTCGCAGGTGCCGCAGCCGCAGTCGCAGCCGGCCTTCGAGGGAGCCGAGGCGACCGTCAGACTCCGACCGGAGGCCCCGCCGTCGCCATTCTCCCCGGGGGAGGGGGCCTTCGCCGGCGCCGCCGGGGTCGGCGGGACGACGACCGAGGTTGAGGAGCCTCCATAGCTCATTGCCGTCGCCTGGGGCTTCAGGTCCTCCTCCAGCGGGCGATGCGGCCGAATGCCCAGGCGATCCAGCACCGCGTGATAGGCTCGCACCGCCTCGACCGCTCCGATCTGACCGTCGGCGATCAGCCGAAGGAACTGGATGAACGCCAGCTGGTTCTCCGCGTTGTTGATCTTCCTGCCGTAGAGGGCGACCTTCGCCCCGTACTTCCTCGCCTCCGCCAGCAGGTGGAAGGCGTCGAACGTCGTCCCCGCCGATCCCCCCAGGATGCCGACGACCAGGTGCGGGTCGTACCGCACCAGCTCCTCCAGCGCCCTCGGCCCGTGGTAGACGATCTTCAGGAAGACCGGCCGCCCCGGCCCCGCCACCCCGGCGAGCATCCGGGCGATCATGTCGTTGAGGAAGTGCGGCAAGACATCCGGGTCGATCGTCCCCGGCACGTTCGGGTCGAACACCTCGAGGAAGTAGCGGAACCCCTTCCGCTCCGCCTCCTCTCGGAACTGGTGGAACCGCTCCAGCGTGCGGAAATCATGCTCGGGGATGTTGTTGAACGTGACGGAGTACAGGCCGAGGTCGGCCCCGAGCGACCGCTCCTCCGGCGAGCAATCCACGTGCCCGCACATCGCGTGATCCAGCAGCGCCGAGCGATGCGGCTGCGCCGGGTACCGTGCGTAGACCGAACCGCGCGCCAGGTGCACATCGGTCGCGTCGTTCGCCCGAATCGCCGGCGTGACGTGCGAATCGTCGAACAGCCGCTCCTGAATCGTCAACTGATAATTCGAGCTGGCCGACATGAGCATGATGTCAACCAACCCTTGCCGCGTGTTCTGCCGGATCTGCTCGCGGTACTCCTCCAGCGTCCGGAACCGCACCTCGCCGCTATGCGCCTCCGGCGACCGGCCCGGCGCTCCGATGCCGAAGGCCATGTCGGCATCCTTCGCATCGGCGAGGATGAACTCCTTGCAGCCGATCGGGTCGGCGTGGATCGCGGCCAGCTTCCGGTCGAGCGACTTAGTAACCACCCCGCCCTCCACCGGACTGCCCCGAGATCGTCACCCTCGGCCGGCCGCCGACGGCCGACCCGCCCGATCCCATCGTGACCCGCACCGCCTGGCCGTTGGCCGACGGCGACGGCAGGCCGCCCCGGCCCCCTCCCGACGCCTGGCCTGCGCCCGAGGCTCCCCGCCCGACGGCCGCCTTCGCCGCGTTCGGGTTCGACGTGAGCACCAGGTCGATCGTCTCCCGGAGCACCCGGGCCGATTGCTGCAAGGCCGACACCTCCTTCGGCCACAGCTCGAGCTCGAGTTGAGCCCGCACCCCTCCCGAGCCGACCACCGTCGGCACCGAGATGCACACCTCCTGCATCCCGTACGGCCCGCTCACCAGCGACGACACCGGCAGAATCCGTCTCGAGTCGAGCGCGACCGCGTGGATGACCTCCCGGATCGACATCCCCACGGCGAAACCGGCCCCGCCCTTGAGCTTGATGACCTCGGCGCCGCTTCCCTTGGTCCGCTGGAACAGCTCCTCCGCCTTCGACGCCGACCAGCCCGGGAACTTCTCCAGCGGCAGCCCGGCCGCCTGGGCCGCCGACCAGAGCGGCACCATGCTATCGCCGTGCTCTCCCAGAATCGTCGCCGTCACCTGAGTCGGCGGCAGCCCCAGATCCTGGGCGATCAGGCCCCGGAACCGGGACGAATCGAGCATCGTCCCCAGCCCGATCACCTGGCTCGGGGGCAATCCCGTGCGCTTCGTGGCCAGGTAGGTGAGCACGTCCACCGGATTCGACACGACCACCACGACCGCGTCCGGCCGCAGCCCGGCGGCGATCACGTCGTCCAGGATCTTCAGGAACAACTCGACGTTCCGGTTGATCAGGTCCAACCGGCTCTCGTCCGGCTTCCGCCGAAGGCCGGCGGTGATGCAGACAAGGTCGGTCTCCGGGATCGCCTCGTATCCGGTCGCCCGGATTCGCTGGTCGGCCGCCAGCGGGGCGCCGTGCAGCAGATCGAGCGCCTGCCCCCGGCACAGGTCGCCGTTGACGTCGATCAGGTTGATCTCGCCGACCACCCCGCCGGCCTGCAGCGCGAAGCCCGTGCACGATCCGACCAGGCCGCCGCCGCCGATGATGCTGACTCTCATCGCCCCGCCCTTTCTCGAAGATCCCTGGATCGCCTGATCGGTCAGCACGCCCCGGCGTACGATCCCGAGCCGCCCGGCTTGCCGTTTCCCGAGGGGGAGGCCCCGCCGTTGACCGCCCGCATCACCTGGTCGGTGATCGCTTGCACCATCGCCTCAAACTCCGGACCCTCAGCCCCCCGCTCCGAGGAAGCGGGCAGGGAGCAGGACGCCTGCCGCTCGGCTTGCCGCAGCTTCTCGGGGATGAACGCATGCGGCTCCGGCTTGAACGTCTCGTTGTACCCCTCTCGGAAGAGGCTGTTGCCGCAGAGGTCGCAGTTCTCCAGGCCCAGCTCCAGCCGCACATCGCGCACGCCGATCCCCGGCTTCAACCGGATCAGCTCCGCGGCCTTCGCGTCGTTGTAGTATTTCGGACCGCCGAGCGGCTTGGTGAGGATCAGGATCCGGCAGTACGCGTCGATGATCTCGGTCTTGAAGTAGGCGTCCATCAAGTCGCTGCCCGCCGTCACGGTGCCGTGGTTGGCCAGCAGGATCGTGTCCGTGTCCTTGATGTAGGGGATCACCGTGTCGGCGAACGCCTGACCGCCGGGCGTCTCGTAAGGGCTGATCGCCACCTCGCCGAGGAAGACCTCGAACTCCGGCATCGTGCACTTGGGGATCGGCTCGTGCGCCACGGCGAACGCCGTCGCGTGCGGCGGGTGGCAGTGGACCACCGCCCTCACGTCGGGCCGTTGCTTCATGATCGTCAGGTGCAGCAAAATCTCGCTGGAGCGCTTCCGCTTGCCCGACACCTGGTTCCCGTCAAGGTCGACGATGCACAGGTCGTCCGGCTTCATGAATCCCTTCGAGACTCGGGTCGGCGTGCAGAGGACCCGGTCCTCCGATAGCCGGTAGCTGATGTTCCCGTCGTTGGCCGCCGCGAAGCCCTTGTTGTAGATCCGACGGCCGACCTCGCACATCTCCTCGCGGAGCTTCCACTCGCCCATGAAGTTGCCGTTGCCCGCCATCGTTCGAGGCTCCTTGATTGGAACGCGTGCTCGGTGTTTCAGACGTTGAGTTGATCCAGCAGGCAGGCGCAATAGGCGTCCACCGGCGTCTTGACCTTGCCGAAGGGATTGGCCGCCTCGCGGCCCTCGCTGATGCCGATGATCGCCCCGCGGCCGGCGCCCAGCTCATCGAACACGACCAGCTCCTCCCCTCTCCTCGGGGAGCCATCGACGATCGCCTCCCTCGGCATGGGTGCGACGACCAGGAACCTCGGATTCCTCAGCGACGGATGGATGCGCGAGCACGTGACCCGGCCAATCACTTCTCCGATCCTCATACGCGAATCCCCCGCCGCCAAGCCAGGCCGGCGCCTCGGGCGCCCCCGCTCGGCGGAAGACCTTCAGGCAGTGCAGCAGCGACGGGATCGGATGGCCCGCCGGCTCAAGGACGATCAGGTTCGCCCCCAGCCGATCGGCCGCCCGAGCGACCGCGTCGGCGTCTCCCGGAGCCGCGGATCGGACCCCGGGCACTTGGGCCGCCAGCCAGCAGGCGACCGACGCCTCGGGAGTGATCACCACCGCCCCTCGGTCGATTCCCCCGGCCACCCAGCGCGCCGCCTCGATCGCGTCGCCGCCGACCTCGTCCCAGCCGCCGGGAGCGGCGAGGATCGCCCTCCGGATCGCGTCGGCCGAGGCCACCCCGTCCTCCAGCACGAACCCCCACTCGCCGGCCCGAGCCGCCCTGGCCTCGGAGACGAGCCGCACGGCGATGCCTCGTCGTTTGAGCGCGTCCCGGGCGATGGGAGTGATGACGGTCCCCGGAGTCACCTGGATCTCGACCACCTCGGGGCCGATCGCCGCGATGTGCCGCTCTCCCAGCAGCCGGCCGGCGAAGGGGATCGTGCCGGACGGTCGCCGATCGGGGCCCGCCCCTCGCCGAGTTCCGGCGAGGACGAGCCTCACGGCGGCGTCGACCTGTGCGATCGTCGGCCCGATCATCCGTCCGGCAGCCCTATCACGCTCCACCGGCCGGGCGTGTCCCGGCCGATCATCTCCTGCAACGCCCGCCCGTCGTTGGTCAGAATGACCCGGTCGCCCCGGCCGGCGCCGAGCCGGTCGAAGGCGAGGACCGGGTCGCCGTCGGCTCGGCCGTCAGCCCCCTCGAGCTGGACGATGAGCAGGCGCTCCCCGTTGAAGGTCGGGTGCTTGATCGTCGAGGTCGCCGTGCCGATCACTCGGCCAAGTTGCATCGCGGTCCGCTCCGGATCCGGGTCCTCAGACGAACCGCATCCCGCCGATGATTGCCGTCCGACGTTGCCGGGTGAACGTCAAGGGGGTGGTCACGCCTTCCCCGGTCGGGCCGGCGATCGAGTACGAGCCGACGCCCTCCCCCCCGCTGCCCAGCCCCGCGGTACAGGCGCCGTTGATGACGAAGATGGTGCAGTCCATCACCCGGCCCATCCGGTCCATGACGCTCGTGTCTCGAGAATGCAGGATGGCCGTGTGGCCGTAGCCGTGCTCCGACTGCTTCGCCAGCGCGATCGCCCGGTCCACGTCCGGGACGCGGACGAACGGGAGGAACGGCATCATCTGCTCGTTGTCCACGAACGGGTGGTCGGCCCCCGTCTCACCGAAGAGGATCTGCGTCCCCTCGGGGATCGTCGCCCCGGCGAACCGCGCCAGCACCTCGGGATCCTTGCCCACGAGGTCCTTGTTCACAGAAAGCGTTCCCTGTTCATTCCTCACGAACGCCGCCCGGGTCAGCGCGTCGATCTGCTGCGAGTCGAGCCGGAATCCTCCGTTGCGGGCAACGGCGTCCATCAGCTTCTCGAAGATATCGGCGGTGGCGAACACCTGCTTCTCGCCGATGCACAGCAGGTTGTTGTCGAACGCCGCGCCCCGGACGATCGACTTCGCCGCGTTCTCGAGGCAGGCCGTCCCGTCGACGACCACCGGCGGGTTGCCCGGCCCGGCCACAATCGCCCGCTTGTTGCTCGCCAGCGCCGCCCGAGCCACGGCGGGCCCGCCGGTCACGACCAGCAGCTTCACCCCCCGGTGCTTGAACAGCGCGTCGGCCGATTCGAGCGTCGGGGGATCGATGATCGTCAGCAGGTCGTCCAGGCCGATCGCCTCCCGGATCGCTCGGTTGAACGCCTGCACTCCCTCGGCGGCGATCTTCGCTCCCGACGGGTGGGCGTTGAAGACCACCGTATTCCCGGCGGCCAACATGTTGATGGCGTTGCACGCCAGCGTCGGCAGGCTGTGCGTCACCGGAGTGATCGCGCCGATGACGCCGAACGGGGCGTATTGCGTCAGGGTCAGCCCGTTGTCTCCGGCGGCGTTCTCCGTGCGCAGGTACTCCACGCCCGGGATCGGCGGGATCGCGTCGCGCAACTTGCTGATCTTGTGATCAAGCCGACCGATCGTCGTCTCGTCCAGCTCCTTGCGGCCCCACTCCTCGGCCCGCTCGACGCAGAGCCGCTTGATCTGCTTCACCGCCTTGTCCCGGTCGGCCAGCGGACGGAGGCGGAAGCGCTGGAAGGCGGCCTCGGCGGCGGCGACGGCGGCGTCAGCGGTCGGGTACACCCCGTCTCGTCCGGCAGGAGGGGCGTGGCCGTTGGTCTCCGCCGCGCCGGCGCCGCCCATCTGGGACAGCACCTGCTGCACGACGCTGCGAATCAGGTCCTCGGTCATCGGTTGCATGGCGATCACCCTGGGGAGCCGGGGCCCGGCCGGGCCGGGTTTCTCGAGCGCGCTCAATTGTGGTCCGATCAGTTCAACGACGACGTCTGAGCCGGAATGGCAGGCAGGAGGCAATCGCGGTCAGCCACCCGGAGACGAAGCAGGTCAGCCAGTCCAGGGGCAGCAGCATGAGGTTCGAGATCCCACCGCCGGCCGGAGCTCCTGCCCCCGAGGCGGCCTCCCCGAGCGCTCGCATTGGCGGCCACCAGTCGATCGAGAACAGGTTCCGGCGAGGGTCCGAAGGGGGAAGCGTCAGGACCGCGGGCCACCACCCCGAGATCCGCCAGGCCACCCCGGCATGGACCATCGAGAAGAGCATGGCCAGCAGGATCTCCAGGGCACACCCGACTCTCCCCCATCGTCTGGTCCCCCCTTGGCCCATCGCTCAGCCCGCCCGGGAGCCGTCTCGACGGGAGAAGACGACCGAGCCGCCGACGTCGACCGAGTCGACCAGCCCGATCACCACCGCGTCGATGGGCAGCTTCTCCGTCTCCGGGGTCAGCCGGGCGCTCGACCCCTGACAGATCAGCACCATCTCCCCCACCCCCGCTCCCAGCGTGTCGACCACCACGAACGTCCGACCGGTCGGGACCAGCCTCGCGTTCGACTCGGGGTCGACCCGGTACGGCTCGACCGTCAGCAGCTTGTGCCCGGTCATCGACGCCACCTTCTGCGTGGCCACGACGGAGCCGGTCACTCGGGCGACGAACATCGGGGGGGTCCTGATGGCTGAAGGCGGATGGCGAATGGCTGGAGGAGGATGGCCGGGATCGAATCAATCACAACGTGCCGGAGAGCAGGTCTCGGGCCTGTCGGGCGACGATGATCTCCTCGTTGGTCGGCATCACCCAGACCTCCACCTTGCTGTCGGCCGAGGAGATCTTCCGCTCTCCCGAGCCCGTCTCGTTCAGCTCGGAGTTCAGGAGGATGCCGAAGGCGCCAAGGTCCTGGCAGACCATCGCGCGGATTCTCGGAGAGTTCTCGCCAATGCCCGCGGTGAAGATGATCGCGTCCGTGTCCCCCAGCTCGACGAGGTAGGCGCCGAGGTAGTGTCGGATCGACGAGACGAACATCTCCAGGGCGAGCTGCGCGTTCGAGTCGCCGGCGTCGGCCGCCTGCTCGACGTCTCGGAGGTCGTTCTTGCCGCAGATGCCGAGCAGGCCCGACTTCGTCGCGAGCACGTCGAGCGCCTGCTCCAGCGACATCCCGGTCGCCCGAAGCACGGCGGGCAAGGCGAAGGGGTCGAAGTCGCCGACCCGGTTGTTGTGGAAGAGCCCGGACTGGGGGCTCATGCCCATGCTCGTGGCCACGGATTTACCATCCTTGATGGCACAGAGGGACGAGCTGCCCCCCAGGTGGCACGAGATCACCCGCAGGCCCGGCCGATTGAGCACCTGCGCCGACCGCTCGGCGATGTAGCGGTGGCTCGCTCCGTGGAATCCCCAGCGGAGCACGCCGTGATCGGTGGCCCAGTCGTTGGGCACGGCATATCGGCGGTTCCGGTCCGGGATCGTCGCGTGGAAGCCGGTCTCGAAGGCGGCCACCAGCGGCATCTCGGGGAACCGATCGGCCAGCATCCGCATCGCCCGGACGTAGGGAGGATTGTGGGCCGGCGTGACGTCGTTGAACTCCTCCATCGCGGAGAGCAGGCGGTCGTCGACCCGCCGCACCCCGCTGATGCCCTTGGCGTGCACGGCCTTGAAGCCGATCGCGGCTACCTCCTCGGCCGAGGAGATCACACCGAGCGTCGGGTCCGTGAGCTGCTGGAGGCAGAGCCGAACCGCCTCGCCGTGGTCGGCGACGGGGACCTCGTCCTCGGCCTTGCCCTTGCCCGACGAATACGAGACCTTCGACTTCGAGGCCCCGATGCGATCAACGGCTCCCCGAGCGAGCATTGGCTCATGCGGGTCGCCCAGGTCGTACAGGCGGTACTTGAAGCTGGTGCTGCCCAGGTTGGCGACCAGGATCTTCATCGCTGCCCCCTCCGCCTCCGAGGCCGGGTCCGGATCACTGCCCGACAAACGCCGCGACCACGGCCGAGTCCGGCCGGGGGATGACGTGAGCGGCCTTCAGCTCTCCGCACCGCGCCGCGGCCTCGGCCCCCGCCTCGACGGCGGCGCGCACGCTGCTCACGTCTCCCCGGATGATGCCGCTCACCACGCCGCCGTCGAGCTTGATGACCGGCGTGGCCACCTCGACGTTCGCGGCTTTGAGCATCGCGTCATATGCGTTGATCAGGCCGATCAGGCCCCTCGTCTCAATCAGGCCCAGCGCCGAGCCGTTCATGGATGGTTCTCGATCGGAACGTGGGATGGCCGAAGGCCGGTGAAGGAAAACGGTCGCCGGATGGCGGACGATCGATGTGCCGAGGAGGACGGCGCGGGGGAGTCCCGACGTCGAGCCGGCGGCCGGGGTCGCCGGCCGCCGAAACCGCCATCGGTCCCCGGCCGGCGTCCCGGGAGCCGATCAGCCCAGGAACGTGTCCAGCACGGCCGGGTCCGGCCTCGGGATGACGTGCGCCGAGACCAGGTCGCCGACGCGGCTGGCCGACTCGGCCCCCGCCTCGACGGCGGCTCGAACGCTGCCCACGTCTCCCCGGACGATGGTCGTGACGTAGGTGCCGCCGACGCTGATCCGGCCGACGTGGGTGACGTTCGCGGCCTTGAGCATCGCGTCGGTCGCCTCGATGATGCCGACCAGCCCGCGGCACTCGATCAAGCCGAGCGCCTCGCCGCCGGCGCCGCCGGTCGCGAACCGGCTCCCCTTCCCGGAGTTGGTTGCGGTCGCCATGAGATCAGGCTCCGTCGTTCTTGGTGGTGGTCGGGGCGCCGCCCTTGGCCGAGGGCTTGGCCGTGTTGGCGAAGCTCAGCACACCGCCCAGCTCCTCGTGGGGCCGGGGGATGACCTGCACGCTGACGACCTCGCCGATCCGGCTGGCCGCCGCGGCACCGGCGTCGATCGCCGCCTTCACCGCCGCCACGTCGCCGACGACGAAGGCCGTGACCAGGCCGCTGCCGACCTTGTCCCATCCGGCCAGCTCGACGTTGGCCGCCTTGAGCATGGCGTCCGTCGCCTCAACCAGGGCGACGAACCCCTTCGTCTCGATCATCCCGAGCGCTTCCTGAAGCGATCCGTTGGCCATCGAAGGGCCCCCCGCGGTCTGGCCGCCGGCCGGGGCCACGCGCCCCGGGTCGTCGGCATGTTCGGTTCTGGTGTGATGTCGATCGGTGGACGGGGCGCGTCGAGGCGGCCCGGAGGCCGCCCCCGCCCCCTCACGGCTTGATCAGTTCGACCTTCGTCGCATGGACCAGGTCGCAGGCGTTCCCCTCGTCGGTGTCGATGTGGACCTCCAGCTTCCAGTCCGGGTGCGTCCGGACCAGCAGGCCCTCCAGCGTCGTGGGGCAGGGGCCGTGCACCCGGAGGTTCATCCGGTCCTTGGCCTTCACTCCGTAGTACTCGGCGTCCCGGTCCCCCATGTGCACGTGACGCTCGGCCCGGATGACCCCCTTGTCCAGCTCGACCGACCCCTTCGGGCCGATCAGCAGGCAGCCGGGAGTCCCCTCGATGTCCCCCGAGAGCCGCACCGGCAGGTCCAGCCCCAGACTGATCGCGTCGGTGAAGGCCAGCTCCACCTGAGAGAACGCCCGGCAGGGGCCGAGGATCCGCACATTCGGGATCATCCGCATCCGAGGGCCGACGATCTGCACCGTCTCGTTGCTCGCGAAGTCGGTGGCCTGGTACAGCCGCTTCATCTCGGTGAGGCGGTAGCCCTTGCCGAAGAGAATGTCCACGTGCTCCTGCGTCAGATGCACGTGTCTGGCCGAAATGTTCACCACCAGGTTTGGCCGGTAACCGGTTGCCGGGGCCGCCAGGCCGTCGCCGGCGAACTGCCGCCGCAGGATCGACCGGACGATCCGCTCGACGTCGCCTCGGGCGATCGCGGTGCTCGTGCTCATCGGGGTTGGGTCCTCGATCCTTGGGTCCGGGGCTGGCCGTCGCCGTTGCTCGGGTCCTCGCCGGCCTCGACCGCCGCGACCATCAGTTCCACTCCGGCCTCCCGGAGCATCTCCCGGTCGGAGGCCGAGATCCCCGAGTCGGTCACAACCCGATCGATCTCGTCCAGGCCGCAGAGCCTCGACAGCGACTGGCGGCCGAACTTCGAGTGATCGGCCACGATCAGCACGTCCTGGCCGCAGGTCATCATCTGCCGCTCGGTCTCGACCAGCAGGCTATTGGAATTGAACACGCCTTCGCTCGTGATCCCCCCGGCGCCGAGCACCGCCCGGCGCACCCGGATGTTCTGCATCGTCGCCACCGCCAGAGGTCCCATCGCCACGCCGGTTCGGGGGTAGACGTAGCCGCCAATGAGGATCAGGTCGGTGTCCTTGCTCGTCGCCAGCAGCGCCGCGATCGGCAGGCTGTTGGTCACCACCTGCAAGGGCCTCCCGACCAGCGCCCGAGCCACCTCCAGCGTCGTCGTCCCGCCGTCGAGCAGGATGGTCTCCCCGTCCTCCACCAGCCCGGCCACCGCCCGGCCAATGGCGGCCTTCTCCGCCGCGGCGCTGGTCGCCCGCTCGTCCAGCGCGGGCATCGATCGCACGTCCCCCGAGCAGACGGCGCCGCCGTGGGTCCGCTTGATCGCCCCCGCCTGGTCGAGGGCCTCCAGGTCGCGCCGGATCGTGCTCTCCGAGGCCCCCGTGGCCCTGACCAGCTCCTCCAGGGTTGCGAACCCCTGGCGGTTCACCAGGTCTAACAAGGCACGACGGCGCGACTCGACGAGCATGTCATCCGTTCCGGCGGTATCGACGCACGAACCTCCATCAGATTCCAATACCGACACGCTCCCGTCAAGACCCCACCCCGAAAACTGACCGATTCCGCGCGAAAATGACGATCATTCCGCTCGATTGCGATCAAGGGGTGAAGCGTTCGTGATCGTCTGGCGAAGCGGTACAATGTCCCCGGTGCCGTCTGAACCGCCCGCCGAGGCCCCCGCCATGCCCGAGCTTCCCGAGGTCGAGACGATGGTCCGAGGGCTCCGGCCCGCCCTGGCCGGGCGGACGATCCAGGCGCTGGAGGTCGCCGACCCGCTCCTGCTGGACAACTGCGACGCCCCGACGCTGGAGCGGTCCGCTCGCCAGGCCCCCGTCTCGGCCGTCAACCGCCGGGGAAAGTGGGTGGTGATCGAACTGGCCCCCCCTCGGGGGATCATCGTCATTCAGCCGAGGATGACCGGAGCCTTCTTCCTCGTCGATTCCGAGTTGGCCCGTCATATCCGGCTCACCCTGACCATGCAGGGCCCCGGCCCGTTCGCCCGGATCCGCTACAACGACCCCCGACGCCTCGGCCGCATCTGCTGGTACCCCGACGCCTCGGCCGCCGAGGCCGCCTTCGCCCGCTCCCACGGCCCGGACGCCCTGGAGATCTCCTCCGGAGAGCTTGCCGTCCGGCTCTCGAAGACAACGCGCCCGATCAAGCCCACGCTGCTCGATCAGAAGGTCCTCGCCGGCATTGGCAACATCTACGCCGATGAGATTCTCCATCGCGCCGGGGTCCACCCCGAGCGATCGTCGCTCGCCCTCTCCCGAGCCGAGGTCGACCGCATCCACCAGGCGATCGGCGAGGTCCTGACCGCCGCCATCTCGGCCGAGGGCTCCAGCCTCGACCGCAGCTACCGCACGGTGCTCGGGACGGAGGGAAGCTTCCTGGAGCTCATCCGAGTCTACGGCCGAGGGGGCCGGCCCTGCCTGGCCTGCCAGACGCCGATCACCCGGGCCCGCATTGCCGGCCTGACCGGCCGGTCCACCCACTACTGCCCCTCCTGCCAGCCGGCCGGTCCCGAGGCTTCCCCCCCGGCCCAGGCAACCCGATAAGAACCGGCGCCGTCGGGCTCCCGACCTGCTCCTCCGGGCCGTTCGTCCCCTCGGGGCAGGAGCGGACGCCCTCCCTCGGCTCAACGCCGGCGACTCCTGGAGCGTCTCGGAGGCAATGGACCGCCGAGGGATCTCGACGCTCGACCTGGGCCTCGCGTTCCTGAACCGATCGCACCGGGAGGTTCTCGGACCGGACGCCCCTCCGCGAGGCCGTCGACGTCGGCGCAACGGCGGGAGGGACGCCCCGGGCTCGCCTATCCCACCCGGTCGAGTTCGGGTATCCTGAGGCCCGGCTCTCGGTGCCCGCCCGGCCGGACGACCACCTCCCCCGGGCCCCGGTCGCGAGGAGTCGGGCGGCCGGCCGTCTCCCGAGCGTCCCGTCCCGACGGAGGTCGCCGGTGTCCTATCGCACCTTCAAGCATCTGCTGGGAGAGACGAGCCTGGAGCGCAAGTGCCGCTTCATCTTCGGCGGCGGCATCCTTGCGCTGGTCACCGTGAGCTTCTACATTTACGGGAGGAAGACCGAGAGCCTCGTCATCGGCCAGAGCCAGCAGGCGGCCCGCATGCAGGTCAAACCAATCCTGGAGGAGATCCACCTCAAGGCGGCGTTGGTCCGCCCCGAGCTGGCCTCGGTCGTCGACAAGGTTTCCCGGGAGCTGACCCCCAAGGATGGCTTTCAGCTCTTTGACTGGCACGTCGTCAAGCCCTTCGCCGACCGCCCCGAACGCCGGCCCCGGGACGAGTTCGAGCGCCGGATCGTCGACCGGTTCCTTGCCGCCGCCACCCGGCAGCGGGGGGACTGGGGCCCCTCCGGCCCCCCTCGTCCCTACAGCTTCCCCGACGGCGTCTCGGCCGAGTACACCGAGATCGGGCAGGACCAGTCGGAGTACACCTACGTCCAGGCCGTTCTCTTCCGGCCGGGCTGCCTGACCTCCTGCCACGCCCAGCCGGTCGCCGAGCCGGTTCCCGCCATGGTCCCGATTGGTCCCGACGGGTCGACCGACACCCCGGCCGGCGGCCTGGAGCCGATCGACCCGGCGGAGTTCGACCTCGAGGACGACGGCCCTGGCGTCTCCTACGCCGCCCAGTACCACGACATGATCCGGCTCGACGAGTCGGGCAAGTACGCTCGCACGCTCCCCGGGGATCTGGCCGGGGTCGTCTTCGTCAAGCTGCCGATGGAGCAGACCCGCAAGGCGATCAACCGCAACCGAGCCATCCTCATCGCCACGGCGCTGGTCACCGCGATCCTCGCGATGTTCGCCTCCTGGACGATTGTCCGCTACATCATCGTCCGTCCCGTCAAGCACCTCCGGGAGGTCTCCGACGCCATCGCCGCCGGCCGGCTGAACATCCGCAGCCGCATCCAGACCGGCGACGAGTTCGAGGAACTCTCCCACGCCTTCAACCGGATGCTCCACAACCTCGTCGCCATGCAACAGGAGCTGCGCGACGTCAACGACGACCTCGACCGGAAGGTGGACGAGCTTGCGCAGGCAAATATGGCGCTGTACGAGATGAACCGGATCAAGAGCGACTTTCTTGCCACCATGAGCCACGAGCTGCGAACGCCGCTCAACAGCATCATCGGCTTCTCCGAGGTCCTCTCCAGCAGCGACGCGCTCAACGACAAGCAGAAGCGTTACGCCTCGAACATCCAGAACAGCGGCCGGATGCTGCTGGGGATGATCAACGACATCCTCGACCTCGCCAAGATCGAGAGCGGCAAGATGGAGGTCCGCGCCGAGGACTTCTCCGTCCGGGAGGTCTGCGACGCCCTCGCCGCCCAGATGCGCCCCATGGCCGAGCGGAAGAACATCGACCTGGAGTGCCGGCTCGACGACGCCATCCCCCTGGTCCGCCAGGACCCCGGCAAGCTCCGCCAGATCGTCTACAACCTGCTCTCGAACGCCATCAAGTTCACCCCCGAGGGGGGCCGAGTCGTCCTCTCGGCTCGGGCCGAGGGGCGCGGCATCGTCGTCTCGGTGGCCGACAACGGCATCGGCATCGCCGCCGAAGACCGCGAGGTCATCTTCGAGAAGTTCCGCCAGGCCGGCATCCCTGGACAGTCGGCCGATGTGCTGACCCGGGAGCACCAGGGCACCGGCCTGGGTCTTTCCATCGTCCGGGAACTGGCCCGGATGCTCGGCGGCGACGTCTCGCTCGACAGCGAGCCCGGCCGAGGCAGCACCTTCACCGTGATCGTCCCCCAGCAACTGCCCGGCGACCGGAGCATCGAGGTCGCCCTCTCCGACGGGAGGGTCGACCTGACCAAGGCCCGCCGGATCGAGCATCACCCGGCGGCCTCGGGCCCCGGCGGGCCCCCCCCGTCTCCCGGCGACCGCCGGCATCGAGCCGAGGGGATGCGCGTCCGTCCCGTCCTGCGCGTTGACCCGGGACGAGCCGATCCCTAAACTCACTTGCGTCTGCACCCATTCACCGACACGGACGTCTTCCCCCGCCTCCCCGGGCCGATCCCCCTGACCGCCGCCGGTCCCCGACCTCGAGATCGACCGCCATGAGCCCGAAGAAGTCGAACGCGCCGCGGCCCGCGCCTGGCCCGTGGCGGGCCCTGGCCGGGTTCCTCGCCGTCGCCGTCATCCTGGCCTGCCTCGCCGTCGCCGGCGCGTTGACCCAGCGTTCCTCCCCGGCCGAATCCTGGACCTACGGCACGTTCCGCCGGGCGCTCGTGGCCGGCCGGATCGAGTCGGTCCGCCTCGGCCCTCGCAGCCTCACCGCCATCCTCGCCGAGCCCGGACCCGACGGCCGACCCCGCCGAGTCCGAGTCACCTGGGCCGGCTCCCAGGCCGACCCCGCGTTGCTGGGCCTGCTCGACGAGCATGTCACGGACTTCGGCTTCGACCGGGACATCACCCCCCTGGCGAGTGGGGTCGCCACCCTCGGCCTCGCCCTGCTGCTGCTGCTCGGCCTGTTCCTGATCACCCGAGGGGGCGGTCTCGGCCCGGCGATGGCCTTCACCCGGGGAAAGCCCCGGGCCCGAGCGGGAACCGACCGCCAGGTCACCTTCGGCGACGTCGCCGGCCAGGACGAGGCGGTCGAGGAGCTCCAGGAGGTCGTCGACTTCCTCAGGACCCCGGAGCGCTACGCCGCCCTCGGCGGGCGCATCCCCAAGGGGGTCCTGCTGATCGGTCCCCCCGGCACGGGCAAGACCCTGCTCGCCCGAGCCGTCGCCGGCGAAGCCGGCGTCCCCTTCTTCGCCCTCTCCGGGTCCGACTTCATGGAGATGTACGTCGGCGTCGGCGCCGCCCGAGTCCGGAACCTTTTCGCCAAGGCCGAGGCGAAGGCCCCCTGTCTGATCTTCATCGACGAGATCGACGCCATCGGCAAGACCCGGTCCGGCGGGGCGACCGGCGCCCAGGACGAGCGCGACCAGACCCTCAATCAGCTCCTCGTGGCGATGGACGGCTTCGACCCCAACAGCGGCGTCATCGTCATGGCCGCCACCAATCGCCCCGAGACGCTCGACCCGGCGCTGGTCCGCCCCGGTCGCTTCGACCGGCACATCCGGGTCGACCGCCCCGACCTGCTTGGCCGGGAGGCCATCCTCAAGGTCCACTCCCGGACGGTCCCCCTCTGCGACCGCCTGGATCTCCGCCAGGTCGCTGCCATGACCTCCGGCTTCGCCGGCGCCGAGCTGGCCAACCTCGTCAACGAGGCGGCCCTGATCGCCGCCCGCAAGGGAAAGGACCGCGTCGACCGCCTCGACTTCGAGCAAGGGTTCGAGCGTCTCCTCGCCGGCCCCGAGAAGCGCGGCCGGGCCATGCATCGCGACGATCGCCGCCGCATCGCCGTCCACGAGGCGGGCCACGCTCTGGTCTCGGCCAGCCTGCCCGGCACCGACCCGGTGCACAAGGTCACCATCATCGGCCGGGGCAACGGCATGGGAGGCTTCACCATGTACCGCCCCGAGGAGGACCGCTTCCTCCACACCTCCGAGTGGCTGATGCACTGCCTCGCCGGGCTGCTCGGCGGCACCGCGGCCGAGGAGCTGGCCCTTGGCTCCATCTCCGACGGCGCCACCAGCGACCTCCAGCGCGCCACCGAGATCGCCCGCCGCATGGTCACCGACTTCGGCATGAGCCCCACCCTCGGCCGGGTCTGCTACGCCGACCACCCCGCCGGCCCCTCCTGGAGCGAGCACACCCTCCTCGAGATCGACCGGGAGGTCCGCCGATTCCTCGACGAGGCCCTCGAGCTCTCCCGGGCCGTCCTCCGCCGCCGAGCCGACGCGCTGGTGGCCCTCACCGAGCGGCTCCTGGAGCGCGAGACGATCGACGCCGCCGAACTGGCCGAGCTGCTCGACCGCCACCCCGATCCCTCAGCCATCGGGACCTCCCCCGACCCGATCCGGCCCTCCGGCTCGACCCCCGAGGCCTCCCGTCCCGACGAGATCGGCTGCTCCTGACCGCCCTCGGATCGGGACCTTCCGCTCAAGATCCGGCTCGGATCCGCGAACGACTGCTTAACCTCCTGAGCCGATCGGACTGGCCGACGGCTGCCTCCACCCTTCTCCCTATCCGGGAGCCTCCGATGCAGAGCGCCGCCCAGCTCCTCAGCTCCATCCCCTGGTTCGCCTGGATCGCCATCGTCGTCATCCTCAGTGGCTCGATCTCCGGAGCCTTCTGCTCCTGGCTCAAGCACCGAGAGCGCATCGAGATGATCCGCCAGGGCATGAACCCCGACGCCTCAGAGTCGAGCAAAACCGAGCTCTCCGAGCTTTGATCCCCCCGATCGGGACGCTCCGTCCCCCGCATTGGGAGGATCGAGGGCACGCCGTCCTCCGTCGGCGAGGACCTCCCGATTCCAGGTGGATCCGCCCCCTCATCTCCGGACATCCGATCCTGGATGGAAGGACGTTCCGCTCGAACAAGGGGCATCTTCTCGAGCCGGCCGCGGTAGGAGCCGAGTGAGCCTGGTGAATTCCCGTGTCAATGGACCCGAACCTTTACGAAGTTACTGAACCCGAACTGTTACGAGCCTGAGCCCTCCTTCCCGGGGCGATTTCCTCCACGATCGCCCGCCTCTCGCGGTTGAACCGGGCCTCGGGCACATCCGCTCCGGACGCGATGGCGGCTCCCCCAGGCTCGCCAGCGGCTCAGGATGATGGACTCGGATCGAATACGGATGACTCCGCCGGCCGGCGGCCCTCCGCTCCGCCATGGCCGGGTTCGGGCCTCGGATCGGACCGATTACCTACCTGTTCTCGACGCGGCATTCGGTCCCTCCACGGCCGCCACGCGACGCCGGCCGACGCCCCGTCCTGGGGGACGCCTCCGCTCCCGGGGCGGCCCCTACGGCCCCCCCTTGAGGTTCTCCTCCAGGTCCCGCAGCCGATAGCTCCGGCCGCGGATGTTCAGCACGTGGCAGGCGTGCAGCAGCCGGTCCAGGATCGCCGCCGTGATCACCTCGTCCCCGGCCAGCATCTCCGGCCAGTCCTTGATCGCCTTGTTCGAGGTGATGCACAGCGACCCCCGCTGGTAGCGGTAGCTCACCAGCCGGAAGAACAGGTTCGCCTCCTCGCGCGTGAAGGTCTCGAAGCCGACCTCGTCGATGATCACCAGGCCCGCCTTCATGGACTTCTTGCCCTTGAGCCTCGTCGGCGGCACCTCGACGTCCTTGCGCATGGCGTGCAGCAGCTCCTCCAGGCGGAAGAACGCCACCGAGAAGCCGCACTCCACGGCGCGGACTCCCAGGCTCACGGCGAGATGTGTTTTCCCGACCCCGGGAGGCCCCAGGATCAGCAGCCCCTGCCTCTCCCGCAGCCAGCCGCAGGTGGCCAGCGCCTCCAGCTTCGACCGCTCCACGGCCGGCTGGAAGGCGAAGTCGAAGTTCGCCAGCGTCTGCCCGGTCGGCAGGCCGGAGAGCTTCAGCGAGGTCCGCACCCGCCGCTCCTCGCGCCGCTCCAGCTCGCCGGCCAGCAGCCGGCCGAGCAACGCCGGCGGCCCGAGGTCCTCCTTCACCGCCCGGCCCAGCAGCCCGGGCAACGCCTCGGCGGCGAAGTCCAGGCCCAGCCGCGAGAGCTGCTCCAGCAGGGCCGACAGGTCGGTCGACGCCGGCTTCGATGGTGGCAGGGCCTCGGTCGCCGGATCGGGTCGCGTGGGCCGGCTCATCGGGCCACCTCCGCCAGGGCGGCGTAGAGGTCGATCGGCCGGGACTGGACCGGCATGGCGGCGATCTCCTGGAGCCGGCGTGCCATCCGCCCCAGCGGCTTGGGCGGGAGGACCCGGTCAGTCCCCCGGCCCTCGTAGCAGGCCGGGTCGATGAGGACCCGCTCGGCGGTGTGCCGCGGGTAGGAGACCAGCACCGCGGCCGTCTGCGGGTCGAGCACCTGCACCGTCCCCGAGCAGCCGCGGACCTCCACCCGGCAGCCGACGTAGGCGAACGGGACGACGTAGCCGCGGCCCTCGAAGCGGACCGTGCAGTCCTTGTGCACGGTCGCCGTCCGGACCGTGTCGAACGGCTCGGGCAGCAGGGCCGGCAGCGGTCGCAGCGCGGGCCTCTCCGCCTCCCAGCTCTCGGCCACGGTGCGGCCGGTTGCCGGGCAGATCCGCCGTAAGCGTCCGATGAAGCACATCTGGAAAGCGGGTTGAGTGGACGCGACGATACCCGCGGCGGGACCGAGCCCCGCCCGGGAGCACCACTC
>NZ_RYZH01000036.1 GCF_003977685.1 Tautonia sociabilis
GCCACGGTGCGTCGTCGGATGCCTGACGCGGCATGGGTGCGGCTCCCGGGCGGGGCGATCGGACCCGCCGCGGGTATCGTCGCGTCGACTCAGCTCGCTTTCCAGACGCGGTTCATCGGACGGTTACCCCGGGCATGCTGCCGCCTGGGCGGACCGTCATCATCCCGTGCTTCAGATGGTTCGAGACCAGCCACCAGTTCGCCGGGTACGCCACCACGGCCCCGACGAGGAGGGCCATCGACATCACGAACCAGAACGCCGGAGAGGAGGGATGGTGACTCCTGGGGATCGCCTTCATCGCGATCACCATGACCGGAACCATCCCGGACATCAGCATGTTCATCGAAATCAATTCGGGCAGGAACGTGCTGGCCATCGCCTTGCGGTAGGTCCCGCCCGCCATGTCCTTCATGAAGAGGGCCTGGAAGATCGCCCATCCGAATCCGAATCCGAGGACGTATTCCAGGGCGATCTCCCCGAGGCGGGGGAGGGCGAGCAGGCTGCCGACCACCGCGCCGACGAGGATGCCCACGCCGTCCCCCGCGACGCAGTGCATCGTCGACCCCAGGGCCTGCCGCCATCGCGCCGAGACGTATTGCTCGTGGGTGCCGGGCAGCGGCTCCCGGCAGCCGAGCACATACAAAAACGCGCCGATGGGCCCCGAGTACGCGGTCACGAGGACGAAGCCCCACTTCATCACCGGCGACTCAGGCGTGGAGCGGATGTCGATCGCCACGAAGGCAACCGAGGCCGCCGTCAGCAGGAACCAGAGCAGCATCACCCCGTCGAGCATCGGCACGCCTCCTTCGGCAGGAAGATCGGCCATCCCGCCGGATCGGCTCAACCTTCGGGTCCTCCGTCGCCGGACAGCAACGGCAATCGATCGATCCAAGGCTCCCGATCACCCGCGCCAGCGCAATCCCTGCCGGCCGGCCAGCCAGAGCCGCAACGACAACCAGCTCAACCGGCTCGACCCGCGACATCATGCCGGAGCACGCAAGTCCTCGACTCGGCCGTCGGGGCGGGGAGAAGAAGGTCGACGACGGCTGCCTGACAAGGAGCCCGTCAACACCGACTCAACCGCCGCTGACCGCGTGTTCCGTCTGGGCGTCACTCGCCCCCCACGATGCTGCAACTGACCCATACAGCCGGGTTTGCTCCTGCTCGATCCGGTCCTCCCGGAAGGAAACGACAGCCGAAGGTGCGCCCGGCGGATTGAATGCGACATTTCACCGAGGAATGCCCAATTGACCACTGGTTCGAGCTTATCGACGCTCATCGCGGCGGGCCTGTGGAAGGGACGAGGGCGTCCCCGTCGTCGACGGATGGTGGGCCAACATCGGAGGCGGCCCGGGGGGGGAGGGGCTGTCGGCCGGCGTGTGCCGGCGCCGGGCCTCGACCAGCTCCAGGGCGGCTCGATAGCGGCTCGACACTCCGGGCTGGGGGATCAGCCCGCCGCCGAGGATCAGGGCCATCAGCGTCAGGACGGCGATCCGCTCCGGGCGGCGGATGCGCAGGTCGATCGAGGTCGGGTTCGGCTTCCCGGTGAAGATCCGGAAGAAGGCCTGCATCACGGCCAGGCCGTTGAGCGCCGTGATGATCACCACCGACGCCTCCAGAATCGACGAGGATCGGGACGCCCCCTCGACCAGCAGCTCCAGGCCGACGAAGCCGGCGGTCCCGGGGAAGCCGATGCTGGCCAGGCCGGTCAGCAGGAACAGCGCCGCCAGCATCGGAACGTGCGCGTCGAGGCCGTGGAAGTCCGCCAGGGAGACGCGGCCGATCCGAGACTCGACGGACCGGATCGTCAGGCCGAAGCCGGTCAGGGCCAATGCGACCGACAGCCAGAGGCTCAGCGCCCCGGTCAGGCCGATCGGCGTCGCGGCCTCCATCCCGACGAGCACGAGCGAGGAGTGGCTCAGGAACAGGTAGCAGAAGAAGCGCCTCGCCTCCCGTTGCACCAGGGCCATCCCGGCGGCGTAGGCCGCCGTGATGATCGAGGCGATCGAAATCGCCTCGAGGATCCCCGGCGGAGCGACGGGCAGCACCAGCCTCGCCATGCCGTACACCCCGACCATCGGCGAGACGAACAGCAGGGCCGTCCCGAACGTGGCGTGCTCGAACAGGTCGGTCATCCAGCAGTGGACCGGGACGATCCCGACCCGGAGCAACAGGGCGGCGGTCAGCAGCGCCGCGCCGAGGGTGATCGCGCCCCCTCCTGCGACCAGCGCCCGGCCCGCGACGAGCAGGGCGACGAACAGGGTCATGTGCGCGACGAAGACGCGGGTCGGTCGCCGGCGGGCCCGAAGCTCGAGGAACGGGGGGACCGCCCCCGCCGCCAGCAACACGACCAGGCCCCAGGGCCGGACGCAGGCGAGGGTCGCCAGCAGGATGGCCTCGGCGGCGAGGGACCGGGCGAAGGAGAAGACCCGGAACTTGGCCCTCAGGGTCGCCAGGTTGGTCAGGAAGCAGATCAGGGCGGCCATTGGCAGCAGCGGGGCCGTCAGCTCATCGACGGCGAACAGGGGTTCGCCGAGCAGGGGCGCCAGGGGGTCCCAGCGGTCCTGGGAAGACGGCGAGGGGAGCCGGGCGAAGTCCTGCCAGGCGGCGAGCGCGCAGGCCAGGGCCAGCCCGGAGGCGATGAGGCTCAGCCTCCGGGCCGCTCCCGGCTCCCGGAGGGTCGCGACCCGGGCCGCCGCGGCTGCCGGGATCAGGATGCAGAGTTCCAGCCAGGGGACGTGCAGCCCGAACATCACGACTCCTCCCCGATCGGGGACGAGGGCGGGACCCGATCCGACTCCCGGGAGCCGGAGCCGGTCAGCAGGTCGGTCCAGCGCCGCTCCATGCGGTCGCACCAGCGGAATGCCTTCAGGAAGGGGCCGACGACGAAGCGGTCGATCGCCGCGTCGAGGTGCCCGCGCTCGAAGCCGAACCGGCAGATCGCCCGCCGGGCCCGTTCCGGCAGCCAGCGATCCGCCAGGCCCTCACCTCTCGGCAGGTGGCCGCCGATGGCGTTCTCGAGCTGGTGGTAGTCGTGCAGCAGCGAGGGGGCCCGGAGCAGCTGGAGGGTCCGCAGGCAGGCGTGGCCGATCATGTGGATCAGCGGGATGTACCGCAGCCCGAGGCCGATCTCGGCGGTGATGATGCCGACCTGCGTCAGCGAGGCGAAGGCCAGGGCCGACTTGGCGTCGGCCTGCACCCGGCCGGCGATCGCCGCGAAGACCGCCGAGGCCAGGCCGACCGCCACGACCGCGGCGCCGAGGGTCTCCGAGCGGTCGATGATCGGGCTGGCCCTCAGCAGCAAGAAGGTCCCCAGGTGCACCGAGAGCGCCCCGTAGAAGACGGCGCTCGAGGGGGTCGGCCCCTCCATCGCCCGGGGCAGCCACCCCGAGAACGGGACCAGGCCCGACTTGCCCGACGCCGCGACGAGCAGGAGCAGCCCGACCCCCAGCGCCTGGCCCGGGGAAAGAGCCGCCTCCCCCTCCGGCCACGGGCTGGTCCCCGTGATCGTCGCGAAGTCTCCCTCCCCCGAAACGCGGTGCAGCGCCACCGCCGCCAGGAGGAAGGCCGCGTCGGAGATCCGGTAGACCGACCAGATCCGTTGGGCGTTGATCACCGGCGCGGCCCGCTCGTAGAAGAACGCCACCAGCAGCGCCGACGAGAGCCCGACCAGCTCCCAGCCGAGGAAGAGCGTCTCGATCGTCCCCGCGAGCGAGGCCACGACCATCCCCAGCAGGAAGACGGCGAACGACCGGAAGAAACGGCCGTACCCCGGCTCCCGGTGCAGGTAGCGGTCGGCGAAGGCTCCGATCGTCCCGACCATGACGAGGGTCAGGATCAGGAACGGCGTCGAGAGCCGGTCGAAGATGAATTTCAGGCGGAAGTGGAAGTGCTCGCTGGGGATCGCCACCCAGTCGCCGAACTCGACGGGAACGTGGCGCTGGCCCGTCGCCAGCATCAGGGCGAGCACCCCGAGGGCCGAGAGGAGCCCGGCCACCACACACGAGGCGGTCCAGCGGGCGATCGCGGCCTCTCCCATGGGCCGGCCGACCGAGGGGGCCAGCCCCAGGACGGCCAGCAGCAGGGCCGGCGACGCCAGGACCCCCAGCCCCAGGACCCCAGAGATTGAATCGATGGTCATCGACTCGAATCCTCGGCCCTCGCCGAAGGCAGCGGGCCCGCTCCGGCGCCGATGAGGGCGAACCCCAGGTGGTCTCGGGAGCCCCGATACCACGCCTCCGAGGTTGGTGCCCAGGGAAGAGCCGCCCCCCCCGGGGTGTATCGCTCGAACCGCCCCCCCCGGTAGACGTGGATGGCTGGCCCGTCCGGGTCGAGGGTCGCCAGCCGGACCCACTCGTTGCGCACCAGGCGGTCGATCGCCTCCTCTCGTTCGAGAATCGTCGCGAGAATCTCCGGCGTCGTTTCCACGACGACGAGCAAGCGCATCGGTTCGTGGATCTCGACCATCTGCCAGGACAGGCCGGGCCTCAGGTCGCTGGACGCGCCGTCCATCACGCCGAGCAGAGCGGTGAGGTTATGCGGCAGTTTCGTCCCGCAGCCATATCCGACGGGGTCGACCGCCGAAAAGAAATACTCCAGATTGATCCCGGCGCAGACCGGGATGACCGCTCGAAGCGAGCAGGCCAAGATCGACCCCGCGCCATCATCCGAGGTCGGGTCGTAGGACGCCAGGAATGCCCGGCGGTCGAGGAACAGGCCCCGAGTGCGCCGGCGACGGCCGACGATGCAGACCGCGTTGGTGGCGTGGCCGAGTTCGGGGCGGGTTTGCGAAAGGTCCTCGGCCCGGCGTTCGACGTGGCGAAGGGCCTCCTCGGGGGTGATCGTCAGCCTGGCCGACTCGAACCGCCGGCACCGCTCGTGCGCATTGCGCCGCCGGGCGGCCTCGACGGCGGATTGGACTTGGGCGAACGCTTCGAGATGGGAGCTCGGCAGGCGATCGAGGTCGAAGTAGGTCACCGAATCATCGCAGGTGTTGTGCTGGGCACCGAGGAAGTGAACCTCGTCGGGAAGGACCAAGCCGGTCGCGGCCAAGGCCCGGCGCACCCGAGGATCGTTGGCCATCTGGGCGAAGGCGCGGGCGTTCGGCCCTCCCGGGGCGCCGCCGCAGGCGCCGCAGTTGTAGGCGGCCTCCTGAGGGTTGTTCAGGCTCGACGAGCCGTGCCCCAGGACGAGCACGATCGGGGCGAACGCCTTCGTCCAGCCGATCGAAGTGAGCACGCCGCCGACGATGACCGCCATCTCGTCCACTCGGAAGCCGATCTGGCCGATGCCGGGGCCTGGCTCGGGCCGGGACCGTTCGAGCCGGAGCCGGGTCACGGGAGGCGTCACCAGTCGGCCGACCAGGCGTCGGACACGGGACGCTCGCCGGGGCAGCAGCACGCTCATGAGCAGCGGGACCGAGGCGATCGACCCGAACAGCCCCGTCACGACCCCCCCAACGACGGTCCGGGTTCCGACGTGCAGCAGGTGCCCGAGCCGGCCGAACCGACGGCGGGCCGCCTCCTGGAGTCGGCTGGTCTGCTCCAGAGAGAGGACCGTCTCCTCCCGAACGAAGTGCCTTGGCCGGATGCTGACCGGGCAGAGCGGCCGGTCATGGGCCTCGGCGACCCCCCTGTAGTACATCGCGACCCCAAAGAATCCGGCGACCCCGAACGTCTCGCAGCCCGGAGCGACCTCCTCCAGATGGCGGCGGAACGATTCCTCCCGTTCGTCGAGGCAGCAGATGACCTGAAAGCCGGAGACCTCTGGCTCCTTCGACCGGTCCTCGCCGGGGTGGGCCGCCAGCGCGTCGAGCACCTGGTTCCGGAAGCGGCGCTCGAAGGCGAGGTGGTAGACCCGTCGCCGTTCGACCCCGCCGAACGACTCGATCTCCTCGACCAGCCGGGCCCACTCCGCCTTGGAGCGACGGTACAGCTCCTCGGGGGTCCAGCCCCTCACCTGGGCGAGCTGGAACACGAGGTACGCCCCCTGGTCGACGCTCACCCGCGGCGGGTGCGGCAGCCGGTGCCGAAGCTCCTCCCGCAGGTCGGGCAACGGCGGATCGGCCCCCAGGGCCTCTCGGACGACCCAGGCCAGCGCGAGCCGGTCGAGGATCAGGCGGATCGCCAGGTACTCTGTCAGGGTCCCGGGAGGGGCCGGGTGGGCCGCCCATTCCGCGTTCGTCTCCATTTGCCGGAGGATCCCGGACCACCCGCGCAGCGCCAGCAGCGTCTCGGAGATGTAACGCTCCCGCTCCCCCTCGGGGACCCCCAGCAAGCGGAGCGACTCGTCAATTGATTCCGTCGGCGAGAGCCCCTCGCGATCGATCCGGCGCAGTTCCCCGGGCAGCCCCCGGAGCCACGAGGAGATCGGCGACGCGTCTCGGTAGAGATCCGAGAAACACCGGAAGAACCCGGCGTCCCGGCCAGGGAGGGCCCAGCGGGCGAATCCCTGGTCGAGGAACGCGGCGCAGAAGCGGATGAGGAGGTCGTGGACCAGCAGGTCGGTGTCCCTCCCGGTCGCCAGCAGGAGCAGGTCGCGATGCCGGGACGGTTGCGGCGGCGCCTCGTCGGTCCGGCCCAGCCCGTGCACTCCCTGGTGGCAGACGCGCCACAGCAGGTGCAGGGTGAAGGACTCCCAGGTCCGCTCCGACCAGCGTTCGATTCCCTCGGCGCCGAACCGATCGAGCAGCGAGCGGATCGGCCCGCCGCCGGGCTCCCCCGAACCGGGCCCGGTCGCGAGGTAGTCCCTCAGGATCCAGCGCCGGGTCCGATCGACCAGGCGACGCCTCGCCTCCGGGGGGGCCTCGGACCGGAAGCGATCCAGGGCGTCGGTCTCGGCGACGAGCCAGCGCAGCTCCTGGTCGGTCCCCAGCCGAAGCGGGTGCTCGATCATCGCCAGCCGGAGGTGATAGCGCGTCCCCATGAAGCCGAGGAGCAGGTCGGCGTCCTCGCCGAGGTCCTCCAGCAGCGCCTCGGCCAGGTCGTCCGGGCCGATCCGCCCCCGGGCGACCTCCCGGCGATAGCAGGCCTCCGGAAGGTAGGGCTGGCAGCCGTAGGTGGCCGCGCCCCGCCGCACCGCCTCGTCGAACCGAAGCTCCTCGAAGGCGTGAAGGGTGTTGTGGTGGACGAAGACCGTGATCGGGCCCTGCGACGGCAGCAGGTGCGCCGCGTGGTCGATGAGCGCCTCGAGGACCTCCGTATGTCGGTCCTCGCCCCGACCGAGCCCGCCAGAGGGCCCGGGAGTCATCGCGTCGTGCACGGCAGTGGATCCGATTGTCGGAACAAGAGCGCCGGGCGACCAGAGAGACCAGGAGGACTGGACCGCTTGCCCCCCGACCGGGCGATCAGTCAGAAGACCGGGCAGCGGGAGCAGGCTGACAATGGACGGCCAGCCGCCCCTCGGCCTCCCGCACCTGGGCAAGGATCACCTGCCGGGGTGCCTGGGTGCTGAGGCTGCGACGCACCTGGGCATCTCGGAGGACGAACGTCAGCGTTGAGAGCAGATGGAGGTGCGCCCTGGTCGTCGGGCTGATGATCGCGAACAGGATGGAAACCGGGTGGCCATCCAACGCCCCGTAGTCGATCGGACGCTCCAGGAAGCCCAGCGCGATGGTGGGCCGGTCGATGTGCAGGACAACCGGATTGCGCACATGAGGGATGGCGATCCCCTCCCCGACGGCCGTCGACGCCATCGCCTCCCGGGCCAGCAGAACCCGGAGCAGGAACTCGCGGTCAACCTCCCCAGGGAGCCTGAGAAGCTGAACCAGCTCCCTCAAGACCGACTCCTTGTCCGTCCCCGAGATTCGATAATGAACCCCGCCCGCCTCCAGCGCCTCGACCAGCGAGGGGACCGGCTGGCCCAGCGCCTCCGGCTCCGAGAGCAGCTCGCTGGAGACACTCAGCCGCCGAGAGGTGGCCCATTCGAGGATCTCAGCCCGGTTGAAGCGGTACTGTTCCTGGACCCGGTAGGCGGGGATCGACTGCTGCTTGATCCACCGGTAGATCGTCTTCTCCGAGACGCTCAGGAGCCGGGCGGTCTCACGAACCGAGAGATTCACCAGTGCGTCCTTCCCTCTGCCTCCCCCCGGAGTCGGGCGCGACTCCAAGGCGTCGGGAACGCCGGGCCGATCAGCGAGCCGACGGCTCTCCCGGCGGATCAGCCGTCCCGTCCCGCCCGGAGCACTCCTGCTCCCGCTGCAGGATGGAAACAATCAGCGCGTTCAGCGAGGTCTTCTCCGACCGCGCCCGGCTCGCGAGATGCTCGTGGAGCGAAGGCGGCATGCGGACCTGGAAATGGACAACCGTCTCGGGCATCTCGGATCTCCGACAGGGCCGCGCGGACACACCGGGAAAGGGCCAATCGTGGACGACCCAGGACATTGATGGACATTGTGGCGTCAGCGTCCCCTAATGTCAATGACACAACCAGAATGCCCAGAGCTCAGAACGCAGGGGGACCCGCCGGACGCACGATGAAACGCAATCACGACGTGATGGGCTTCTTCGGAATGATCGGCGTCGGCGGTGGTGCGTTGCGCCGAGCGGCGTCGCGGTGAAGATGGGTTCGGAAGGCCTTCAGCAACCGGCTCTGGAAGCGGTAGGGGTTCCAGGCGACCGCGATTGTGCGTGTCGGCTTCGGGCGACAGAGCGATCGGTAGACGCGGCGGTCGCTCTGGTCGCGACACCGGGCCATCTCGGGGATCATGGAAACGCCGTGGGACAGGGAGACCAGCTCCTGGACCATCGTCAGTTGGCTGGTCCGCTCCACGGCAACGGGCTGGAACGAGCGCTGGCGGCAGAAGGACACGATGGTGTCGGAGAGGCAGTGTGCCTCGTCGAGCAGCACGAACGGGAAGGGCTCCACGTCGCAGAGGCGGATCTTCGGCTTGTCGGCCAGGGGGTGATCGAGCGGGAGGACGAGCAGCAGCTCTTCCTCGAAGAGTTCCTCGAGCTCCAGGTACTTCGCCTGGATCGGGAGGGCGACGATCGCCAGGTCGATCTCCCCTTGGGTGCAGGCCTTCAGCAGCAGGTCGGTCGTGTTCTCCTGGACAATGATCGTGGCCCGGGGATGAGCGGCGGAGAACCGGCCGAGGACCTCGGGGAGGAAGTAGGGGGCGATGGTTGGGATCGCGCCGACCCGGACGCGGCCGCTCTCGCCGTCGTCGGTGATCTCGGCCTTCGTGTCCTCGAGGATGGAAAGCACCTGCTGCGCCCTCCCCTGCAGCAGCGTGCCGGCGTCGGTTAGGGAGACGGATCGCGTTTTTCGCTCGAAGACCGGCTGGCCGAGTTCCTCCTCCAGCCGCTGGATCGACCGGCTGAGCGCCGGCTGGGAGATGTTCAGGTCCTCGGCGGCCCTGGTGAAGTTGCCCCGCCGGGCGACCTGCAGGAAGTAGCGCAGCTGATCGAGTTCCATGAAGGGATTCCTCGCTCCTGGCGTGAGAACGATGCACGGAGGGTATGATACCCATCCGACGAATGCATTGGATCTCGGGGGGCGTCTCGCGAGATACTCGACCCTTGGCCGGGCATCCCCTGGCCCGGGGCCGAACCATGCTTCTGACGCATCGACCCGAACCGCCAGATGCATTGGGAAGATCGCCCGGAGTGTCCTCGGATCGCCCTCGGCGGGCCGGTCCGGCCGCGAACGATGCGCTTCACCCCCAAGCCGGGAGAGATCATGACGTCGACAACCAATCTCGCTCGTCTGCTGACGAGCCTCGCGGTGCTGTGCGCCGCGGCGTCCGCATCTGCCCAGCAGGCCCAGCCCGAGGGGCCGCACGGCCCGGGGGCGGCGGCCGGCTCCAGGTGTCCTGTGACCGGCGCGATCCGGGCGCTGACATCCCTGACGGCCGCGGTCGAAGGTCCCGGGAACCAAGACCAGGAGGCCCCCCCGGCCGTCGAGGCCCCCCGGCCGAAGCCCCGGTCGAACCAGGACTGGTGGCCCCAGGCGCTGAACCTGGGGATGCTCCACCAGAATTCCCCCATGGGCAATCCGATGGGGGAGGACTTCAACTACGCCGAGGAGTTCAAGACGCTCGACCTCGACGCCCTGAAGAAGGACATCGAGGAAGTGCTGACGACCTCTCAGGACTGGTGGCCGGCCGACTACGGCCACTACGGGCCGTTGTTCATCCGCATGGCCTGGCACAGCGCCGGCACCTATCGCGTCGCCGACGGCCGGGGAGGCGCCTCGGACGGCACGCAGCGGTTCGCTCCCCTCAATAGCTGGCCCGACAACGCCAATCTCGACAAGGCGCGTCGGCTGCTCTGGCCGATCAAGCAGAAGTACGGCCGGAAAATCTCCTGGGCCGACCTGATGGTCCTGGCCGGCAACGTCTCGCTCGAGTCGATGGGGTTCGAGACTTTCGGCTTCGGCGGCGGCCGAGAGGACGTCTGGGAGCCGCAGCAGGACGTGGACTGGGGGCCGGAGGCCGAGTGGCTTGGCGGTGAGCGCTATGACGGCAAGAGCATGCCCAACCCGCTCAGCGCCACCCAGATGGGCCTGATCTACGTGAACCCGGAGGGGCCCAAGGGCAAGCCCGACCCGATCGCCGCGGCCCAGGCCATCCGCCTGACGTTCGGCCGCATGGCGATGAGCGACGAGGAGACCGTCGCGCTGATCGCCGGCGGCCACACCTTCGGCAAGGCCCACGGCGCCGCCTCCCCCCACGAGTACCTCGGCCCCGCTCCCGAGGGGGCCGACATCACCGAGCAGGGCCTCGGCTGGAAGAACCGCTACCGGTCGGGCAAGGGCGCCGACACGATCACCAGCGGCCTGGAAGGAGCCTGGTCCTCGACGCCGACCAAATGGTCCAACGAGTACTTCGAGAACCTCTTCGGCTACGACTGGGAGCTGACCAAGAGCCCGGCCGGCGCCTGGCAGTGGACCCCCAAGGGGGGCGAGGGGGACGGCACCGTGCCCGACGCCCACGACCCGACCAGGTTCCACGCCCCGATGATGTTCACCACGGACCTGGCCCTGCGGATGGACCCGGCCTACGAGACGATCTCCCGGCGGTTCCTGGAGAACCCCGAGGAGTTCCGGCTGGCCTTCGCCAAGGCCTGGTACAAGCTGACCCACCGCGACATGGGGCCCGTCTCCCGGCTGCTCGGCCCGGAGGTCCCCGAGGCGCAGCTCTGGCAGGACCCGATCCCTCCGGTCGACCACTCGCTGATCGACGAGCAGGACATCGCCCGGCTGAAGCGAGCGATCCTCGACTCCGGCCTGACCACCGAGCAGCTTGTCTCGACCGCCTGGGCGTCGGCCTCCTCCTTCCGGGGCTCCGACTACCGAGGCGGCGCGAACGGCGCCCGCATCCGCCTGGCCCCCCAGAAGGACTGGGAGGTCAACGAGCCGGCCGAGCTGGCCAAGGTCCTGCCGGTCTTCGAGCGGATCCAGCGGGAATTCAACGACGCGCAAAACGACGACACGAGGGTCTCGATCGCCGACCTGATCGTGCTGGGCGGGTGCGCCGCCGTCGAGCAGGCCGCGAGGAAGGCGGGCGCTGAGGTCGAGGTCCCCTTCACCCCCGGCCGCACCGACGCCTCTCAGGAGGAGACCGACGTGCAGTCCTTCGCCGTGATGGAGCCGATCGCCGACGGGTTCCGCAACTACCTCGGCTCCAGCAGCGACCGGAGGCCGGAGGAGCTGCTGGTGGACAAGGCGCAGTTGCTCACGCTGACCGCCCCCGAGATGACGGCGCTCGTCGGAGGCCTCCGGGTCCTAGGCGCCAACCACGGAGACTCCCCCCTCGGCGTCTTCACCGACCGGCCCGGCACGCTGACCAACGACTTCTTCGTGAACCTGCTCGACATGGGCACGGAGTGGCGGCAGTCGGCCGAGGGCGCGGGCGTCTTCGAGGGGATCGACCACAAGACCGGCGAGGTCAAGTGGACCGGCTCTCGGGTCGACCTGATCTTCGGCTCGAACTCGCAGCTCCGGGCCATCGCCGAGGTCTACGCCTCCAACGACGCCCGAGAGAAGTTCGTCAAGGACTTCGTCTCGGCCTGGGTCAAGGTGATGAACCTCGATCGGTTCGACCTGGATCCGGCCCTGCGAGGCGGCTCGGGGGCGGTCGCTCGGAATTGATTCGACTCGAGTTGTGTTGACTTGACTTGACTCGACTCGACCCCGCTCCGAGCCTCGGAGCGCTCGCGATCGCACGGCGGCCTCCCCCTCGGGGGGCCGCCGTGTGCGATTGACGCCCGCGCCGCCCGGCTCCCCTCGTCCCGAGGGGGAGCCGGATCGACCGAGGCGGGGGAACGATCGAGCGGCCTGCCGCCGTCACTTCGCCGCGATCGCCTCTCGGACCGCGCGGCCGACCTCGCTGGTGGTGGCGGTGCCGCCCAGGTCGGGGGTCTTCGGCGCTCCCGGATCGGCCAGCACCCGGGCGACGGCCGACCGGACGTCGGCGGCGGCGTCGGGGGAGCCGAGGTGGTCCAGCAGCAGGCCGATGGAGAGGATCGCGGCGATCGGGTTGGCCTTGCCGGTACCCGCGATGTCGGGGGCCGAGCCATGCACGGGCTCGAACATGCTGGGATAGGTCCGCTCGGGGTTCAGGTTGCCCGAGGCGGCCACGCCCATACCGCCCTGGAGCACGGCGCCGAGGTCGGTGATGATGTCGCCGAACATGTTGGTGGTGACGATCACGTCGTAGCGCTCGGGGCTGACGACCAGGCGCATGCAGCAGGCGTCGACGTGGTGGTAGTCGGTCTTGATCGCCGGGTAGTCGGCGGCGACCTCGCGGAAGGCGCGGTCCCAGAGGTCGTGGGCGAAGGTCAGCACGTTGGTCTTGGCCACGAGGCTGACGAGCCCTCGCTTGCCGGCGGCCCGATCGGCGTCGGAGAGGCCGGGGAAGACCCGGGCCTGCGCGCGGCGTCCGGCCAGGTCGAAGGCGTAGCGGAGGCAGCGCTCGACGCCGGCTCGGGTGTTGATTGAGGTCTGGATGGCGACCTCCTCGGGGGTTCCCTTGCGGGTGAAGCCGCCGGCGCCGACGTAGAGGTCCTCGTTGTTCTCTCGGACGACGACCAGGTCGATCTGCTCGGGCCCCTTGCCCTTGATGGGCGTCTCGACGCCGGGGAAGAGCTGGACGGGGCGGAGGTTGATGTACTGCTGGAAGTCGAAGCGGAGCCTCAGCAGCAGCCCCTTCTCCAGCACGCCGGGAGGGACGCGGGGGTCGCCGATCGCCCCCAGCAGGATGGCGTCGCAGCGGGAGAGCTCCTGCTGGACCGACTCGGGCAGCACCTCGCCGGTGCGGAGGTAGCGATCGCTGCCCAGGTCGACGGGGGCGAAGTCCAGCCCCAGGCCGCGGGCCGCCCCCAGATCCTCCAGGATGGCGACCGCCTCGCGGATCACCTCGGGACCGACACCATCGCCCGGGATCACTCCGATCGTGGCCACTGCGTCTCCTCGCGCTTGCGCTCGAAATCGTGTCCGGAACCAGAAAGACCGGGTCACCCGGCTTGCCGGCGGGCCGTACAAGAGAGGGTGCACATCGAAACCGACGCGCCTCGCCTCGCGGACGGCCCCCCCGGGATCGGCCGGAGGCGCCCGTCTCGTCCCGCCCCCCGGGCCCGGGACGACCGTTGACAATACGTAGGGGCCCCTTATCCTACGAAATACGCCGGCTTCGTTCGACGCCCGGCCCCCCTCGCCGCCGTCCGGGCCGTCCGCGTCCGGCCATTCTCCCCCTCCGCACCGTATCGAGCACGTCCGAACCGAATCGAGCCGAGCCGAGCCGAGCCGAATCGAATCGAGTCGCCGACCGGGATGATGCATATGGCCCCCCCCCCCGCCGAAGGTAAGAGCCCGAGCCCGACCGAGGCCGCCCCGACGACGCCGGCTCCGGCCACCCCCGCGCCGGCTCCCGATGCGGCCAAGGCGTCGGCCGCCCCCTCGGCCCCGTCGGCGGGGAACGCCCGGAAGCCGAGCCCGGCCAACGGCGGCGGGGGAGCCAAACCCCCGGCCGCGGCCGGCTCCTCCGGGGCCAAGCCGGGCGTCTCGCCGCGAGCCGCCGACGCCAGCCTCTCGGGGATGACCGAAAAGACCCTGGAGCAGACGATCATCCGCCGGGGGTTGGTCACTCCCGAGGAACTGGAGGCGTGCAAGGCCCACCGCGCCCGGCTGGCCTCCTCGGGCAAAGAGGCGCCCAAGGGCCTGCTCGAGATCATGGTCGCCGCCAAGGCCCTCACCCCCGGCCAGGCCCAGCGCCTGATCAAGGAGGTCGGCAAGGAGACCCAGCAGCGCAAGACCGAGATCCCCGGCTACCAGATCCTCGACCGCCTGGGCAAGGGCTCGATGGGCATCGTCTACCGCGCCCGGCAGACGAGCGTCGACCGCATCGTCGCCGTGAAGGTCCTGCTCGACGTGCTCGCCCAGAACAAGGAGTTCGTCCGCCGCTTCCAGCGCGAGGCGACCATCGCCGCGAAGCTCAACCACCCGAACATCGTCAACGCGATCGACGCCGGCGAGGTCAACGGCCTGCAATACTTCGTCATGGAGTTCGTCGAGGGAAGGACGATCAAGGACGAACTGGAGACGGGGAAGATCTACGACGAGCCCGAGGCCCTGCGGATCGTCCTCGCCGTGGCCGAGGCGATGAAGCACGCCCACGAGCGCGGGCTGATCCACCGCGACATCAAGCCCGAGAACATCATTCTTACCAAGGAGGGAAACGTCAAGCTCGCCGACCTCGGCCTCGCCCGCCTCACGGCCGACGAGAAGCAGGCCGTCGCCGAGGCCGGTATGGCCATCGGCACGCCGTACTACATCAGCCCGGAGCAGGTCCGGGGGGCCACCGACGTCGACATCCGCAGCGACATCTACAGCCTCGGCGCCACCTTCTATCACATGGTCACCGGCCGTCCCCCCTTCCCCGGCGACGACCCGACCGAGGTGATGAAGAAGCACGTCGACAAGTCCATCACCCTCACCCCGCCCGATCACCTCAACACCCGACTCTCCAGCGGCCTGGGCGAGGTCGTCGAGACGATGATGGCCCGCAACCGGGAGAACCGCTACCGCGACCCGGGCGACCTGATCATCGACCTGAAGGCGCTGATCGAAGGCAAGCGCCCCGTCATCGCCGAGCAGAAGGCCGATACCCTCGCCAAGCTCGCCGAGGCCGACCCGGACGACGAGGACGAGTTCGATGACGACGGGCCCGGCGGCGTCGGCCTGTCTGAGGAGGAGCGGATCGAGCTGGCCGGGGTCGTCAACGCCCGGAACAACGTGATCGCCGTGCTGGCGATCCTGCTGGGGCTGGCCCTCGTCTCGAACGTCATCCTGCTGGTCGCCCGATAACGCCCGGGGCTCCTACCGCACGGACCGGCACGACAGCCAATCCGGCCGAGCCCTGGCCGTCAGAGATTCGGAAGCCGCCCGATCGGCCGCCAGGCAGTCCTCCCGGGGCGCCGGGGTCGGCTCTCTGGAGGAGAGCGCCCGGCGCGGGGCCCGCCCATCACTCCGAATCGATCGACCGGGTCAGTTGTTGCTGAAGTCGCTCAGGTCGAACGATCGGATCAGGTCCTTCCCGAGCGGATCCTTCAAGAACTTCTGGTGGCACGACGGGCAGAGGTCGTAGCGGAACCCCCGGTAGCCCTCCTCCTGGGAGGAGCCCGTCCCCTGGTTCTGCTCGCTGCGAAGGACTTCGGCAACGGCCTCCATGTGGTCCTCGTCGAGGTCGTCTTCCGTGATCTGGTCGGGGTCGAAGCCCGGATAGGCCGCGATCTTGACGACGAAGCGCGGCTCTCCCGCGCCCAGATCCTTGCCGCACAGATCACACGTGAAGTGGACCATCAGCGTCTCGTCCTTCGGACTTGGGGGGCCGTGTCCCTGCCGAGCGGAGACACCCCCGGGGATCTTAGAAATCGATTTTAACCCCAAGCTCGGAACCGGTCCAAGTGGCTTCGCGCCCTTTTTCAGCGTCTTTCGGGCCGGTTGCGAGCACTCCGAGGATGGCCATCCCGATCAGTGAGACCCCCATCGCCATCCGGACCTCCAGGGGGTCATACGTCAATTCGATGCGCCCGCCCCCAGCCGGGACCCGGACCCACAGGAACGGCCCCGACCCCGCCGAAACCTCCAGCGGCCCGAGGTCGCACCGCGCCCGCCACCCGGGGACGAAGGCAATCGGAATCATGATACGATCGCTCTTCGATCCGACCGATGGAAGCTCTCCCCGGCGGATCTCCGCGACCACCCGGCCGTCCCGGTCCTCGACGATCGTCGCCTGGGCCGGCGGAAGCTCCCAGTGGCCGACCCACACCGACCCGACCCGGACCACTCGGTCGAACAGCCCGACGGGAGGCGGCGACGCCCCGACGACCGCCGAGACCCGGCTCGCCTCCAGGCGATCCCGGGCGCGGGCGACCCCCTCCCAGGTGACCTCGCGCCGGCTCGACCGGGCGCCGCCCTCCTCGAACAGCGGGTCGAGCCATTCGGCCATGCCGATCAGTTCGATCGCGTCGTAATTCCTCACGTCGGCCAGACCGTAACGCATGAGCATATTCGGTGGCAGCTCCGCCCCCACCGCGAGAATGCGAGCCGGCGGCGAGGCCTCCCGCCTGAGGTGCTCGATCACCGGGCCGGCCGGCCGGTAGTCGTCCCGGTCGATCATCGGAAAGGCCCCCCGGTGGGCGGAGGCCAGGTCCGCCAGCACCACCGAGAGCACCAGCGCCCGGAAGGCGGCCGACCGGCGTCCCCGAGGCCGGCCGATCGCCCAGGAAGCCAGCGCCGCCAGGCCCGCCAGGATGGTCGAGGTCCGCAGCAGCGCCCCGGGGTGCGATTCGACGAGGTTCCGCACCTGCCGATCGGCCAGGGCCGCCGCGTCGGCCGCCGAGAGGTCGTCCGATCGGGCCGAGGCGGCCTCGTAATGGGCCAGGGCCCGATCCCGGATCATCTCCTCGAAGGTTGGCAGCGCCGCCGAGGCCGCCGCGAAGGCCGCCGCCCCGACGGCCCAGCACGCCACCCAGGCCCGCCACCGACGGCCCGGCTCCCAGCGGTGCAGGCGGTCCAGGCCGATCGCCCCCAGGCCGACCAGGCCGAAGGCGACCCAGAGCGCCATGCGGCGGTGGTCGGTCACGTCGAGCACCGGCAGCAGGCGGAGGATCGTGTCCGCCGGCGGGAGCTTCGCGCTGGCCAGCGCCCCGATCGCGGCGGCCGTCGCGAGGAACGAGACCGTTCGCCCCCGGCCGACCGCCAGGCCGACCGGGGCCAGCCAGATCAGGGTCGCCAGGCCGGCGAACCCGCCGGCGGACTCATTCACGTTGTCCACGCCGATCGCCTTCGCCAGGTTCGGCTGCCCGCGCCGCTGGCCGCCGAACAGGTCGGGCACCGCCGTGCAGGCCGCCTCCAGCAGCCGGGGCCTGGAGAGCTCCCAGGGCGGCCCCATCTCCTCTCCCCGGTCCCGCCAGACCGGGCTCCGGGAGAGATAGACACCCAGCGGGACAACCGCCACCGCGGCGGTCGCCACCCCGAGCGTCATCGCCGCGGCCCATCGGGCCAGCGCCCCCTTGCTCCCTCGGACAGAGGCGACCTGAAACGCGACGCCGACCGAGGCCAGCAGAAACCCGTGGGCGGCCGTCTGGACGTGCCCCCCCAGCAGCATCGCCGCCGCGAAGGCCGCCACCGCGGCCATCGCGCGGCGGCTCCCGCGCTCGACCAGCCGGGCCGAGGCCGCCAGCAGCCAGGGGAGCCACGCGGCGACGCTCGCCAGCGGATAGAGCAGCCAGAGGGTCATGAACCCGCAGCCCGGGTAGCAGAGCCCGGCGAACCACCTCCCCCACGGGCCGAGCCCCCAGGCCCGGGCCAGCACGAACATCCCGAGGCCGGCCACCCAGAGCCTCGCCGCGGCGACCCAGGCCAGGGCGCCCGGCATGGGGCCGAGGTAGGCGATCAGCAGGAACGGATCGAAGGGGGCACTCTGGCCGTTCGCCAGGTGCGGCGCCCCGCAGCCGACCTTGCCGTTCCACAGGGGCAACCGCCCCTGGCGGAACATCGCCCGGTTGAACTCGATCCAGGGCTCGAACTGGAGCATGGGGTCCGTCAGCAGCCGGTTGGCCGGCTCGAAGGCGTACCCCGACGGCTCGCCGGGCCGGTCGAAGCTGCGCTGAACGTACGCCAGATCCGATGGGCTCAGCACCCGATGGCCGATCAGCGCCGGCCCGAGCGGCACCGCGATCGCCACGGCCAGGGCCGCGCCGAAGATCGCCAGTTCGCGCCGCGGTGTCATCGCCGAGCCTCCGTGCCCGGTGCGTTCGAGGTACCGATCCTCTGGCCTGGAAGACAGGACCAGCCTAGGGCGGTTGTCGCGATCGATCAAGGCGAGTTCGACCGGTGATCGGACCTCTTGCAGACCCGAAGCGGATTGGGAAGAGGAGGGAGATCGGGCCTCGGGCCCTCGGTCCCCGGGATTTGGATTCCGTTGTCGATCTCCCACCTCGCGGGTAAGATCCCGGCCCGTCCTCGCCTTCCGTCGACCAATGGCCCGGGGGCCCTGCGCATGCGACGTCCCTCGCTCTCGATGCCCGCGATCGCCCTCCTCGCACTCTCCCCGATCGCCGGCGCCGCCGACGCCCCGCTGCCGGCCGTGCCCGAGGGGTGGAGGGTCGAACTCGTCGCCGAGGCGCCGGAGATCCTCTACCCGACGGCGATCGTCGCCGCTCCGGACGGGACCATCTACCTCGGGCAGGACCCGATGGACATGCCCGGCCCGCCGACCGAGCCGATCGACTCGGTCGTCTCCCTTCGGCCGGACGGGACGATCACCACCTTCGCCTCCGGCCTCTGGGCGGTCATGGGGCTGGAGTGGATCGAGGACACGTTGTATGTCGTCCACGCGCCGTTCCTCTCCGCCTTCCGGGACACCGACGGCGACGGCCGGGCGGACGAGCGACGGGACCTCGTCACCGGCCTCGGCCCCGAGAAACCGGGCTTCAGCGGGCTGAACGACCACGTCCCCTCGGGCATGGAGCTGGGGATGGACGGTTTCCTCTACATCGCGGTGGGAGACAAGGGGATCCCCCGAGCCGTCGGCACCGACGGGGAGACGATCCAGCTCAAGGGAGGCGGCGTCATCCGGGTGCGCCCCGACGGCTCGGACCTGCAGGTCGTCTCCACCGGAGAGCGCAACCCGCTCTCGGCCATGCTCACCGCCACCGACGAGATCTTCACCTATGGCAACGACGACGACAGCAAGAAGTGGCCCAACAGCCTGACCCACCACATCGTGGGAGGCCACTACGGCTACCCCTACGAGTTCCTCCTGCGCCCGGAGCGCTGCCTGCCGATCGTCTCGGGCCAGATCGGCGGGTCGGGGACGCAGGGAATGATCTCCAAGGGAGACGGCTTGCCCGGGCGATATCTCGGGAATCTGTTCCTCTGCGACTGGGGCCTCCAGACCGTCTTCCGCGTCGAGGTTTCCCCGAACGGCGCCACCTTCCGCATGGCCCGCCGCGAGCCGTTCGTGACCGCCGGGGAAGTGCCCGACTTTCGGCCCTTCTCGATCGCGCCGTCGGCCGACGGCGCGTCGCTGTACCTCGTCGACTGGGGGATCGGCAACTGGCTGCTCTCGGGAGCCCAGACCGGGAGGCTCTACCGCTTGTGGTACGACGGCCCCGATGCGGTGGCCGCCGCGGCCGAGCCCGAGACGCTCGGCATCGCCGCCCTGGACCACCCGAACCACGAGGTCAGGCTCCGGGCCCAGCGAGCGCTGGCCGGCAGAGGGGCCAGTGCGGTCGGCCCGCTGGTCGATCTTCTGGGAGACGCCTCCCGAGGGACGCAAGGGCGCCTGCACGCGATCTGGGCGCTCGATGCGATCGGCTCCCCCGAGGCGACCGCCGCGCTGCGGAAGGCGCTGGCCGACGCCGATCCGATCGTCCGCTCCCAGGCGGCGAAACGGGCCGGGCTCCGCAAGGATTCAGGGGCGAGGCCGACCCTGGAGCGGCTTCTCGACGATCCGGATCCCGTCGTCCGGCGTGAGGCGAGCATCGCCCTCGGCCTGCTCGGCGACCCGGCCTCGGCGCCGGCGCTGATGGCCTCGCTTGGCGACCCGGATCCGACCGTGGCCTGGTCGATCCGACAGGCCATCCGGACCCTCGACGCCTGGGACGCCGACCTGCTCCTGGCCGCCCTGACCGATCCCGGCCGTCGGGCCGAGGCGCTGAAGCTCACCGACGAGGCGTGGGCCGTGCCCGTCGCCGACGCGCTGGCGAACGCGGTCTCGGCGCTCGATGACGCCGGGGCAAGGGCCGAGGTCGTCGGCAACCTGGCCGGGATCCTCCTGGCCTATCCCGAGTGGGACGGCGAGTGGTTCGGCACCAACCCGCTGGCCGGGGCCATGCCGCGGAAGACCGAGCCCTGGGACCGGGAGGGGATGCGGCTGGCCCTCATTGGCTTGATCAAGGCGCTCGACGATCCCGATGCGACCGTTCGCGGCCGGGCCATCGTCGGCCTCCGTCCGGCGGGGCCGACCGTTGGGCCGTACCTCCGCGCCCGGCTCGATCGCGAGGCCGATGGCGAGAACCTTCGGGCCCTCGCCCTGATCCTCGGCGACCAGGTCGATGTGGCCGCCGTCCCCTCCCTCGCCCGCCTCGCCACCGACTCCCAGACGCCGATGGTCGCCCGTGCCGCCGCCGTCGACGCGCTGGGGAACATGCCCGGCCCCGACGCGCTGAAGGCCCTCTTCGGCCTCACGTTCGACCCCGACGCCCCCCCGGAGCTGGTCGCCCGCGCCCTGCCGCCCCTGGCCTCGTCTCGAGCCCTGCCGCCGAACGACCTGGCGAGCTTCCTCGACCGCGAGGCGCCGGCCATCCGCATCGCCGCGCTCGGGGCCCTCGCCGCGGTCGAGGGCCTGCCGGAGCACCTCAAGGCCCGGGTCGCCTCTCGGCTGGATGACCCGGATCCGACCGCCCGAGTGGCCGCCATCGCCGCCGTCGCGGCGCTGGGGCACCGACCGGCGGTGCCGAGCCTCGTCGCCATCGCCCGGTCGGCCGACGTCGACCCAACGGTTCGCTCCGCGACCGTCCGAGCCCTGGCCGCGTTGCCGGATCCCGACGCCTTGCCGGTGTACCTGGAGGCCCTGGGCGACCGCGACGCCGGACTGAGGCGATCGGCCGAGTCGGCCCTGCTGGCGATCCGAGACCGCGTCCGCCCCCAGTTGGAAGCTCGGGCGAGCGCGAGCGACCTGACCGCGCCGGAGGCGGCCTCGCTGGAGCGGCTCCTGACCCGATTCCGACCGATCGTCGACTGGCGAGTCATCGGCCCGTTCGCCCGGACGACGGCCCGAGTGTTCCTGGGAGAGCCGTCGATCGACTTCTCCCGGACCCATTCCGGCGTCGAGGGCCGGCCGATCTCCTGGCAGGAGCGTCGGGGAGACCCGCGAACCGGCCGCGTGGTGATCGACGACTTCAAGGGGGGCCGCGGCGACCTCGGCGGCTTCGGCTACGACGAGACGAGTTCTCCGGATCTGGCCGCCTTCGCGTTCGCCGAGATCCCGTCGCCGACCGACCGGGAGGCCCTGCTCCTGTTCGGCTCCAGCGGATCGCTGATCGCCGAGCTCAACGGCGAGCAGATCCACGCCTTCTCCGAGTACGCCGGCCGCCCGTATGCCCCGGACAGCGACCGCGTTCGAGTCCTCCTGAAGGCCGGCTCGAACCGCCTGGTGATGCGCGTCCGCCAGGGGATCGGCACCTGGTCCTTCAGCGTGCAAGTCTCCGAACCGGGCCAGAGGCTGCTGGCCTCGCCGCCGGCCGGGGAGGGGATCGAGGCGTTGCGGTCCTTCGCCCTCGCTCACGAGGGGGATCCGGCTCGGGGCGAGGCCATCTTCTTCGCCGCCGACGGCGTCGGCTGCGCCAAGTGCCACGCCGCCGACGGCAAGGGAACGGCCGACATCGGCCCGGACCTGACCGGCCTGGCGTCGAAGTACGATCGAGCCGAGCTGATCCGGTCGGTCCTCGAGCCCTCCCAGCGAATCGCCACCGGGTATCAGCCGGTGCTCGTCGCCACCGACGACGGCCGCGTGCTCACCGGCCTCGTCCGGGAGGAGACGGCCGACGAGCTCGTCCTCGCCGACGCCGAGGCGAACCTCATCCGGCTGCCCAAGGCCCGCATCGAGGAGCGCCGAGTCGGTCAGACCTCCATCATGCCCGGCGGCCTGGCCGAAGCGCTCTGCCCGGAGGAGTTCGCGGATCTGATCGCCTATCTCGGCACGCTGACCGCTCCGGCGGGTGAACCCTGAGCGGGCGATCGATCCCCCACGGGGATCATCGAGTCGGGTGGTCGACCACCTCGAAGACCGCCACCGATCCGGAGACGCTCTGCCAGGCAAGCCGCACCCGATCGGGCCGCTCGGCCACGAATCGGGAGAGGGGGTCGCTCTCGGCTCGGGCGAACCGGCCCTCGGCGAGGACGAGGTAGGCGACACCAAGGCGGTCGATCTCCCGGGCGATGGCGTCTGGCCCCCCGGCGGGGGGAACGACTCCGGGGCGATCGGTGAACCAGAAGGCCTCGGCGGGGTAGGCAGTCATGATCGGCCCAGGGAGGTCGCCGGATCGGGCAATCCAGTCGAGCGCGGCGTCGACCGGCTGCTGCAGCCTGCGCTCGGCCCCGGCGCGGTCGGTGACGACGGCATAGACCGAGTACGGCATCGCCGCGGCCAGCAACAGGGCCGAGACCCAGGAGAGCGGACGCCTCCGGCCCAGGAGACGGGCCAGGTCTGCGCCCCCCTCGGCCGCGACGACCAGCAGCGCCGGCACCAGGGGCACCAGGAACCGGCCCGCCTCGGTGTACGGCCAGGAGAGCAGCAGCGCCAGGTTGCAGACGACAACCAGCCCCGCCGCCCTCCGGCGAGGAGCCCTGAGCGAGAGAAACAGACCCCGAGCCACGATCAGGCTCGCCGCCACCGCGACGATCGCCGCCACCGGATAGGCCCGGGGCGAGAAGACCGTGCCGACCTCGACGAACGGGCCGGTCAGCGCGTCCGGCACCCTCAGGACGTAGAACCAGGCGTTCCCGGCGATCACGGAGGGCAGGGAGCCCTCGGGGAAGTAGCTCAGGTGCGTCCTCCCCTGGCCGGTCGCCAGCCGCCAAGCCCAGGGGGAGAAGACGACCGAGGCGACCGCCACCGACGCCGCCAGCGCCCCCCACCGTCTCCGGATCATCAGCTCCAGGCCGACCGCCACGGCGACCGCGGCGCCGATCAACCTCGTCAGCATCATCGCCCCGAGCCAAGCGCCGAGGCGAGCCCCCCGGCTCGCCCCCCCCTTGCCCGACGCCGCCAGGGCGGCCAGCAGGGCGAGCTGCTGGCAGAGCATGTAGAGCGGCTCCGACTGGATCTCCCCCCCCACCCGATGCCAGGTCCAGTTCATGGCCAGGGCCAGGCCGAGGAGCGTGGCCACCCGGGCCGGGAACAGCCCCCGGAACCACCGCCAGGCCGCCACCGCCGCCCCGGTCGTGCAGGCGATCGAGAGCGCATGCGCCGCCGCCGCCGACCTGCCCACCACCGCCCAGGCCGCCGCCAGCACGGCCGGGTATCCGGGGGGAAAGTGAACGTGAGGGGGGGCGTCGGGCTGGTCGATGCTCCGGTATCCCCGGCCGTCGAGCAGCGACCGGGCGAGCATGGCGTAGCCGGCGCCGTCGAACCGGGGGGGCTCGTCGAACCCGGTGTTCCCGGCCGCCCCGACCGCCATCACCGCCGCGATGAGCAGCGGAGGTCCCATGCGCCGCCTCAACCGCCTCGATCCCGAATGGTCCATCCCCGGCCCTCCCTCGCGACGCTTGGACCGAGCGATTCTACCAGGGTTGGTGCCGGCTCGGGACGGCACCAGCAGCGTCCCTCCCCGGCCAGGCCGTCCTCTCGGACGGGGGGCCCAACGGGCGGCTTGCCGGCCGGGGAGGAGCCGTCGGAGGCGGGTTCGACCTCGTCCGCCGACCGGATCCGCCCGGCCCGGGGCCGATCCCGAGGCCACCGCCCGGCACGCCCCAGGGCGGATCATCGTCTGGGAATCGGGATTCGGACGCCTACAATAAACCAGAGCCGCCGGGGGCCGTCCCCGACCCGGGCCGAGTCGCCCGGCCGTCGACCGGCCCCGGAACCCCGGGAGCCCGAGACGATGACGATCGCATGTTCGACCGCCCTACTGCTGGCGATCGCGGGGGCGTCCCCCGCCCCGGCCCAGGAGCCCGCCCCCTCCCCTCCCCCTCAGGAACAGGGGGATCGCCCGGCCGACCGACCGACTGAGGAGCCCGCCGTGGAGCCCGAGCAGGAGCCGACCCCCGAACCGAAGCCCCCCGTCTCCCCCGAGCCCAGGCTCGCCACCTTCGGCGGCGGCTGCTTCTGGTGCACCGAGGCCGTCTTCGAGATGGTCAAGGGGGTCCACGACGTCGTCTCCGGCTACTCCGGAGGCCGAGTCCCCTTCCCCTCCTACGAACAGGTCTGCTCCGGCCTGACCGGCCACGCCGAAGTCGTCCAGATCACCTACGACCCCTCGATCATCAGCTACACCGAGCTGCTCGAGATCTTCTGGAAGACCCACGACCCGACCACCCTGAACCGACAGGGGCCCGACATCGGCACCCAGTACCGCTCCATTATCCTCGCCCACGACGAGGAGCAGTTGCGGATCGCTCAGGAGCTGAAAACCAAGCTCAACGAGGCCAAGGTCTTCCGCAAGCCGGTCGTCACCCAGGTCGTTCCCTTCCAGGCCTTCTTCCCGGCCGAGCCCTACCACCAGGACTACTTCCGCAAGCATCCCGACGCCGCCTACTGCCAGTTCCAGATCATCCCCAAGCTCCAGAAGTTCAGCAACGTCTTCCGAGACAAGATGAAGTAAATGCTTCGATGACGGACCCTTGGGCCGAGGTGGCGGGGGGCGTGTCGGCTCCGACATCGGGGGCCATTCCCCTTCCGGGCGATCCTCCGGTTCTGCCCCGAGCACGAGGGTGGCCGGCTCGTCTGGGTCGGGTGCTGCTGCTCGGGATCGACGACAGCCGGGTCGAGGAGGCCGCCGGCCTCCCGCCCGGACAGTATCTGGAACCCTCGGCCAGGAGTTCGAGGTCGGTCGTCGAGGGGGAGCGCGAGCCGTCGCCGAGGCCCCGGCGGAGAGAGCCGGGGCATCCCGGGATCAGACGCGGCCGAAGCAGATGATGGTCATGTCATCGGCCTGGGACTCGCCGCTGGAGAACTCGCGGATCTCCTGGAGGATGGCGCGGCCGACGGACTCGGGGTCGCCCGAGAGCTCGGCCAGACGTCGAGGAAGGCGAGGCTGCTCGGCGTTGTGGTAGAGCTCCCCCGAGGGGCTGGTGGCGTCGGTGATGCCGTCGGAGTAGACGACGACCACGTCTCCCGGCTCGAGCTGGACGGCGCGTTCCTGATACTCGAAGCCGGGGATGATGCCCAGGGGGAAGCCGGAGATGTCGGCCCCGACCTCCTCGACCTTGCCGCCGGCCCGCCGGATCAGCAGTGGCGGGTGCCCGGCCGAGGCGATGGTCAGCAGGCCGGAGGGGAGATCAAGCAGACCAAGGCTCAGGGTGATGAACCGCTCCTCCAGACCGGCCTCGCAGAGCTGGTCGTTGAGCACGCCGACCGCTCGGGCGGGAGAGGGCTCGGTGAGGATGCAATACCGCGTGTTGCCGGAGAACTTGGCCATCATCAGGGCCGCGGGGATCCCCTTGCCGGAGACGTCGGCCAGGGCGATGCCGATGCGGTCGCCGGGCAGCGGGACGAAGTCGTAGTAGTCGCCGCCGACGTTGTAGGCGGCGTGGTAGTAGGCGAAGAACTTGTAGCCGGGGACCTTGGGGACCGACTCGGGCAGGAAGCTGCGCTGGACCTGCTCGGCCAGCCTCAGATCGCGGCGAACGCGCTCCTGGTGGAGCAGATCCTCATACATCCGGGCGTTCTGGATGCTGATGGCCGACTGGCAGGCGATGGCGACCAGCAGGTCGAGGTCCTCCTGCTGGAACTGCCGGGCGGAGGTGGTGTCGAGCTGGATGATCCCCAGGGCCTGGCCGTCGGGGGTCATCAGCGGGGCGCACATGACGGATCGGATCTTCAGGTCGGCGATCGAGGCGGTCACGGGGAGGTTGGCGTCGTTGCCGGCGTCTTGGCTGAGCACGGCCTGCTTGCGCTCGAGCACGTGGTTGACGATCGACCGGCTGATGTTCATCGGCGGCTCGTCGTCTTTGGCGGCGGCGGCCAGCGCGCCCAGCGGCGGCCGGCTGCGAGACTGGCGATGCTTGAACGCCTTGCGGACGAGCCGGTCGGTCTGGGGGTCCTTCAGCACGAGGAAGGCACGCTCGGCCGAGGGGAAGATCTCGAAGAGGGTGTCGAGCACCTTGGGGGCGACGGCGTCGATCTGCACGGCGCTGGAGAGGTTGCGGGTAATGTCCAGCACCGCCGCGAGCTTCCGCTCCGGCGGCACGCCGGAGCCGAGGACCCGGGTGGTCGAGGCGTCCAGGGTGTGCAGCGTCGATTCCTCGACGTGGTCGGTGACGATCACATCCGAGGCGTCGGAGTCGGGAGCGGCCAGCCGGGTGAGGTAGACGAACTCGACGTCGCAGATGTTGATCCGGTCCCCCGGCTTCAGCGGCAGGCGCTGCCAGGGGGGAACGGTCTGGTTGTTGAGCTTCGTCGTGTTCCGGGAGCCGAGATCCTCGAGGTAGAACTGCCCCGCGTCGCGGCCGATCTGGGCGTGGCGGCGGCTGACGCCCTGGGGGTCGAGCACCAGGCTGCAATCCGGGGCCCGGCCGATGAGGAAGGCGTCCCCCTTGAGCTCGATGCACTGGCCGCGCTGCTCGCCGTTCTCTCTCCGGAGGAAAGGCATCGCGGGAAGACTCCGATAACCGTTGCGTTCGCGAAGCGTTGCGGTGCGAGTGGGGAGCGCCGTGGTCGGCCGGGCGGGTCAGGGCCGGGAGAGGGGGCCGAGGCGGCCAGCCTCGAGGCGATCAGCGGGATCGAGGGTGACCACCCGGAGCGCCTGGAAGAGATCCTCCCGGACCTTGAGCCAGCGCGAGTCCTGCCCTTCGGCGTCTGCGCCGCCGCGGGCCCACTCGACGATCTCCAGGGCCAGTTCGGCCTGGGCGGGTTCGAGATAGTCCGGAGGCCGGGCGGTCAGGTGCAGAAAGGCGTCCTCGGGGCGGTTCTCCAGGGCGGCGGCGGCGGCCCGGCAGAGGTCGACCAGGCGAGTGCGGGCGTCGGCGGCTCCGCCGGGGGAGGCCTCCAGCGAGTCGGCCAGGCCGGAGAGCCCGTCGGCGTCGAGGCGGTCAAAGAGCACGCGGGCCAGGTGCGTGTAGGCCAGGGACGCCGCGTCGGACTGCTCGCCGAAATACCCAGGCACCGCCAGCAGGGCCGCCGGCCGAGAGGCAGGGCGGGCGACGAGCTGGGCGTAACGGAGCTGGTCCCGGGCCGTCGATTGCCTCGGGATCTCCGACCATCCCGGCGCCATCCAGAGGGCCGCCGGCCCCGACGGGGGGCCTCCGCCCATGAGATTCCCCGGCCGGTCCGACCATCCCAGGCCCGCCCCAGCCAGCAGCCCCAGGCCCGCGAGGGCCGCCAGGCTCCAGCCGTTCAGGGTCGCCCCCCCCAGCAGCGCCCCGGCCCGGGCGACCACCGCCCGGCCGACCCGGCGGCGGAGGGCCGGCGCCGGCCCTTCGGGCGCGGGGGCCTCGGGAAACGACGGGACCGCCTGGGTCGCCGTAACGATCCCCTTCAGCCGGGCCAGCTCGCGGTCGACCTCCCGGGCCGACTGGTAGCGGTCCTCCGGCTTCTTGGCCATCAGCGTCATGACCAGCCGGCAGAGCTCCGGGGGCAGGTCGGGGCGGTGGACCGACAGGTCGATCGGGCTCTCCTGCAGGTGCTTCAGCGCCATCGCCACCGGAGAGTCGGCCTTGAAGGGGGGCACCCCGGCGAGCAACTGGTAGAAGGTGACCCCCATCGAGTAGAGGTCGCTGCGGTGATCCAACTCCTTGCCCCGGACCTGCTCGGGGCTCATGTACATCGGCGTGCCGAGGGTGATCCCCTCCTGGGTGAGATGCATCGTATCGGCCCCCTGCTCGCGGCAGAGGCCGAAATCCGCCACCTTGACCTGCCCCTTGCGTGTCAGCAGCAGGTTCTCGGGCTTGATGTCCCGGTGGATCAGCCCGATCTCCCCGGCGGCGATCATGGCCTGGCAGGTCTGCCTCATGATCGTCATCGCCAGGGGAAGGGGGAGGGTTCCCTTCCGCGTCAGGTAGTCGCGCAGGTTGGTCCCGTGCACGTACTCCATGGCGATGAACCGCAGGTCGCCATGGCGCCCCAGCGTGAAGACCTGCACGATGTTCGGGTGGTTGAGCCGGGCGACGGCGGTCGCCTCGACCTCAAACCGGCTCAGGTAGGTGGGGTTGGCGGCCAGCTCGGGCTTGAGGACCTTCAGCGCCACCGGGCGGTTGAGCGACTGCTGCCGAGCGAGGTAGACCTCTCCCATCCCTCCCCGGCCGAGCATCCGCTCGACGAGGAAGTCGCCGCCGATGAGCTGACCAGTCAGGTCGCGCACGGCCCCGACGGCACCCGAGGAGGCGTCGCCCTGCCATCCGGCGGTCGTGTCCCCGCTGCTCATAATCCGTCGGGACTCCTCCGAGACGGTCCGGGCCCCTCGCCCCGGCCGGCGCCGCGCCCCTGACCAGTGTAGTGCCGGTCCGGCCCGGCTGCAAACATCAAAGGCGCCACCGATCCCCGGCTCCCCGGCTCCCCGGCCCCCGGCCGGCGCCTGGAGGCGTCCGGTTGCATCCGGGTCCGGGATCCCGGCCGGCGACGGCCGGCCCCCCGACCGCCTCGCCTCGACGGCAACCGTCTCGGCTTCAAGGCCCCCGCCACCGCCGCCGAACTCGATCGTCTGGGGAGAGGGGAACGCCCCCCCTGCCCCGCTCTCCCCCGGCGAGTCAAGCCCCGGCCTCCTCAAGAGGGCCGATCGAACCCGGCCACAGGGGCGCGAGGGGCCGATTGGCCCGGGACCGGCCGGAGGGGCAGACGACTCCCCGGCCGTTCCCTTCCGAGATCGCCCCGACCCGCCGACGCATCATCGTCGATCCGGAGAGTGGATCGATCCCCGGTCCCCTGATAGAACGGCGAGACAGACGCGCAGCTGACCGACGCCCGCGCGACCCCGGCGGCGGGGACGGTCCCGGTCGCCTCCCTCGACCGCGAACCTCGGGAACGTTGATCATGATCGATCGCCGATTCCGCGTGGCCGGGCTCGCCTCGGCCCTGCTCGTCGCCGCGCTGGCCGATCGAATGGCGGACGCCGCCGAACCGATCCGAGTCGAAACGCCGATGCCTCCCCCCGAGTGGGGCTTGCTGGAGCGGGCCCTGCTGCGAGCCAACGAGGACGCCGTCGAACAGTTCTTCGACCGCTACTTCGACGACCGCGGCTTCGCCCTCTGCGTGGAGCGCTGGGGGGGCGACGACGGCCCCGACGACGCGAGCGAGAGCTTCGGCGACTGGCCGCTCCTCCACGCCCTGGGGGCCTCGGATCGCGTGCTCGCGCTGGAGAAGCTCGCCTGGGAGGGGCACCTCCGCCAGTTCTCCCTGGCCCGAACCACCGAGGTCCCCCTCGGCCGAGACGGGATGTACTACCGAGAGTTCCCCACCCAGTTCGACTGGCTGCACCACACCGAGGGGCTCCGCCCGTTCTTCCTCCAGGGGCTCTCCGACCCGAACGACCCCGACCTGATCCGCCGATCGCTCCGCTTCGCGGGCTTCTACACTGGCGAGGACCCCACCGCCCCGAACTACGACCCCGAGCACAAGGTCATCCGAAGCCTGCTCAACGGCAGCCGAGGCCCCCTGCTCCGCCCGGCCACCGCGCTGGACTGGGCCGGCGACCCGATCGAGGTCGAGGGGCGCTTCGCCCTCCGGCACGGCGAGCGCAGCTACGAGGAGATGCTCGCGCACTTCAAGGACTATACCAACATCATCGGCGACCATCCCCAGAACCTCGCCAGCACCTCGCTCGGCCTGAACGCCTTCGCCCTCTCGGGGGAGCAACGGTACCGCGACTGGGTCCTCGAGTACGTCGACGCCTGGGTGGACCGCATGGCGGCCAACGGCGGCATCATCCCCTCGAACGTCGGCCTCGACGGCACGATCGGAGGAGGAGACGGCGGCCGGTGGTACGGCGGCGTCTACGGCTGGGCCTTCAGCGTCGAGGTCCCCCAGACCGGCGCGATCGCCCACCGCAATACCCACGCCCTCGGCCTGGTCGGCTTCGGCAACGCCCTGCTCCTGAGCGGCGACCGCCGCTACGTCGACGCCTGGCGCGGCATGATCGAGGCGATGGAGGCCCAGCGCCGCGTCATCGACGGGGTCGCGATGTATCCCACCATGCACGGCGACGACGGCTGGTACGCCTTCGTCCCGAACCCGTACCGCAGCGGAGCCCTGGAAGTCTACTACTGGTCGATGGACCCGGCCGACCGCGATCGGGTGCCCGGCTCCGGCTGGCTCGACTACCTCGACGGCCTCTCCCCCGACTACCCCTGCTCCGCCCTGCGCGCCGACCTGGACGCGGTTCGCCGCGCCGTCCAGGAGATCGCCGACGACCCGACGACCCCCGACACCCGGCTCTCCGACGACGTCCTCGCCCGCGACCCGGTCGCCATCGGCTCCCTCACCGAGTTGATGCTCGGCGGCCTCCCGACCGGCAACAACCGGCCCATCCTCCACGCCCGGCTGCGCTACTTCGACCCCGAGCGCCGCCGCGCCGGCCTGCCTCCCGACGTGGCCGCCCTGGTGGACGCCATGACGGCCGACTCCGTGTCCGTCACCCTGGTGAACCTCGACCCGACCCGGGACCACACCGTCTCGATCCAGGGCGGCGCGTTCGGCGAGCACCGCCTTCGCTCGATCCGGATCGGCGAGGAAACCACGCCGGTCGACGGCCGAACCGCCACCGTCCGGCTCTCTCCCGGCTGCGGCGCCCGGCTGGAGATCGCGATGGACCGCTACGCCGGGCCGCCGACCCTCCGGTTCCCCTGGGACCTCCCCTGACCCGGCTCTCGGTCAGCCCTTGAGCCAGCGGTCGAACCAGGAGAACGCCTCGGCCTGCATCGGGAGGTCGAACTTGTGCGGGCCGGGGTAGAAGGTCCCCCGATAGCGGTCCTCCGCCCCGGCCTTGGCGAAGACCTCGCCGAGCATGGAATCGGCCCGTCGCATCTCGGGAAGGGTGAAGAGGAAGTCCTCCTCATCGTACTGCACGAGCGTCGGCCGGGGCACGCGCAAGCCAAGGACCTCGGGATAGTCGAGGTCGTTCGGCAAACCGGGAACGTAGATCATCCAGGTGTGAGTGAACGTTTTGTTCAACAGATAGTCACGCCAAGTGCTCATCATGCCCACGCAGCAGGCGCAGGAGATCCGGTCGTCGGTGCCGGCCAGGTAGCAGGTCCGCAGGCCGCCGCCGGAGAGCCCGCCGCAGCCGATCCGGTCGGGGTCGACGTCGGGCCGGGAACTCAGGTAGTCCAGCGCCTTTCGGTCCTCGGCCAGGAAGACCCCCGGCCAGGTGGTGCCGGCGCAGAAGAGGCTCTTGGAAACGATATGCTCATGACCCGAGGCGAATCGGTTGTAGGCCCGAACCTCCTCGACCGATTCGGGCTCGACCTCCTCCAGGCCGTCCCGGATCCGGGCCGGCACGTCGGCCAGGCGGATCCGGCGGCTGGCGAAGGCGAAGGCGTCGTGCACCAGGACGAGATAGCCGCGGCGAGCCAGTTCGTTGGCCCAGCTCACGCCGCCGTAGTACTCGTCGCGGTGATCTCGCATGATCGGGTGCAGATCGTCGCTGATCTGGGCGACCTTCCGCCAGCCGAAAGACTTGTTCCCGCCGTGGTCGTGGAGCGCCAGCACGGCCGGCAGCCGGCCGCTCGCGCCGAGGGGCTTGAGCACGACCGCCTCGGTCGTCGGGCCGTAGGGGAGCTGCCAGCGGAGGTGCTCGACCTCCAGCCCGTCGTACTCGAACTGATGCTGGACCTCGGCGTGGGGGATCCCGCCGGCGTCGGGCTCGAGCATCAGGTCGGCCGTTCGCTGCCGGGCCTCTCGACGCCAGGCATCGAGTCCTTCCGGGGCGAACCTCGGGTTCCGGAATGAGAGTCGGGCCGGCCCCTCGCCGATCAGCGAGGCGGCCCAGGGGCCATAGGCCCCCAACATGTTCGGCTCCACGGCGGGGCTCCTGGTGCGAGCGGTACGAGGGTGAGGCGACCCGGTCGAATACTCCCGGTCGGTTATACCCCGAGACAAGGCCGGAGGCGCTCCCCGACCGATCGAATCCCCACGGTCGGCGGTTGCCCGTCGTCCGGATCGTGGTTACGCTCGGCCTCGGGAAGGATCGGCGGGCCGCCCTCCGGAGAGACGTCATGAGATCGATCCGATCGCTCGCGACGTTCTGGACCCTGCTTGGCCTCTCGGCGGCCCACCCCGCGAGTGCGGCCGAGCCCGGACGGCCCGCTTCCCGGGACCGGCCGCCGAACGTCGTCCTCATCCTCGCCGACGACCTGGGGTGGTCCGACCTGGCCTGCTTTGGCGCCGACCTGCACGAGACGCCCCGGATCGACGCGATGGCCCGGGAGGGCGTCCGGTTCACCTCGGCCTACGCGGCCCCGGTCTGCTCGCCGACCCGGGCCGCGCTGCTCACCGGCACTCACCCGGCCCGCCTGCACATGACCGTCTGGTACGAGCAGGCCCGGCGATCGCAACGCGACCGGCCGCTGATCCCCCCGGCCACGGTCGCCGACCTTCCCCACTCGGAGCGGACCCTGGCCGAGGCCCTCCGGGACGCCGGCTACCTGACCGCCCACGTCGGCAAGTGGCACCTCGGCGCCGCGAGCCACTACCCCGAGACGCAGGGCTTCGACGTCAACGTCGGCGGCACCTTCTGGGGGGCGCCTCCCACCTTCTTCTTCCCGTACCGAGGCCTGTGGTCGAACAGCGACGAATACCGATACGTCCCCGACCTGGAATGGGGGGCTCCCGGCGAGTACCTGACCGACCGCCTCACCGACGAGGCTCTTCGGATCATCGCGCGGGCCGGCGACCGCCCCGTTTACCTCAACCTCTGGTATCACGCCGTCCACACTCCCATCGAGGCCAGGCCGGAGGTGGTCGACCGCTATCGCGCCCGGCTGTCAGCCGAGCACCGCCACCGCAACCCGACCTACGCCGCGATGGTGGACATCCTCGACCACAACGTCGGCCGGCTCCTCGACGGCCTCGAGCGGCTGGGGACGCTCGACGAAACCATCCTCATTTTTCTGTCCGACAACGGCGGCTACATCAACGAATACCGAGGCGAGGTCGTCACCTCGAACGCCCCGCTCCGATCGGGCAAGGGCTCGCTCTACGAGGGGGGGATCCGCGTCCCCTTGATCGTCCGCTCGCCCGAAGGCGCCGGGGCCGGGACTGTCGTCGAGGAGCCGGTCACGGTCATGGACCTGTTCCCGACGATCCTCGACCTGGCCGGGGTTCCCGACGATCCCGTCCGGGCCGATCGGGGAGACGGCCGCAGTCTCGCCCCGCTCCTCGACGGCCCGTCCGACACGGCCTGGGACGGCCACGACGCCCTCTTCTGGCACTTCCCGCACTACTACCCGACGACGACCCCGGTGGGGGCGATCCGATCGGGGGACTGGAAGCTGCTGGAATACTTCGAGGACGGCCGCGTCGAGCTGTACGACCTCGCCTCCGACCCCTCGGAGCGGCACGACCGGGCCGAGGACTGCCCGGATCTCGTGGCCTCGCTCCGCCGCCGTCTTCGAGACTGGCGACGGGAGGTCGACGCCCAGATGCCCGAGCCGAACCCGGCGTTCGCCCGCTCACCGGAGTGAACGTCCGACGCCCCTGTCGTCAGGCGAGAAGCTCGCGCAAGACGCGGCCGTGGACGTCGGTCAGGCGGAAGTCGCGGCCGGCATAGCGGTAGGTGAGCCGCTCGTGGTTGAAGCCCAGCAGGTGGAGCATCGTGGCGTGCAGGTCGTGCACGCTCACCGGGTCGCGCTCGGCGCGGAAGCCGAAGTCGTCGGTGGCGCCGAAGACCGTGCCGCCCTTGATGCCTCCCCCGGCCATCCAGACGCTGAAGCCGTAGTGGTTGTGATCGCGGCCGAGCAACGACTTGCCGTCGGCCGACAGCTCGACGCTCGGCGTGCGGCCGAATTCCCCCCCCCAGAGGACGAGTGTGTCCTCCAGCAGGCCTCGGGCCTTCAGGTCGGTCAGCAGCGCGGCGATCGGGCGGTCGATCTCGGCGGCGAGGCGGCGGTGGTTGGCCTCGATGTTGTCGTGGTTGTCCCAGGGCTGTCCCGCGCCGTGCCAGAGCTGGACGTAGCGGACCCCGCGTTCGACCAGGCGGCGGGCGATCAGCGTCTGCCTCCCGTGGATCCCCTCACCGTAGAGCGCCCGCACGTGCGCCGGCTCTCGAGCGAGGTCGAACGCCTCGGACGCCTCGACCTGCATGCGGAAGGCCAGCTCGAACGACTGGATGCGGGCGTCGAGCCGGTCGTCTCGGATCGCCTCGCGGTGGTCGGCGCCGAGCGTCGCCAGCAGGTCGAGCTGCCGGCGCTGGGCGTCGGTGCTCGCCTGGGGATGGTCGATGTTCTCGATCATCCGGTCGATGCGCTCGTGCTTCGAGTCGATATAGGTTCCCTGGTACGCCCCGGGCAGGAAGCCAGCCTGCCAGTTCTCGACCCCCTTGATCGGGTAGCCGCCGGGGCAGAGGGCGATGAAGCCGGGGAGGTTCTGGTTCTCGGTTCCCAGGCCGTAGAGGACCCAGGCGCCGACGCTTGGCCTCGGCCTCACGGAGTCGCCGCAATTCATGAGCATGAGCGACGGTTCGTGGTTCGGCACCTGGGCGTACATCGACCGAATGACGGCGATGTCGTCGATATGCCGGGCCGTCTCGGCGAACAGCTCGCTGACCTCGATGCCGCTCTCGCCGTAGCGGCGGAACCGGAACGGCGAGGGGAAGGCGGCGCCGGTCTTCCGCTCGGTGAGCGGGGTCTCCGGCAGGGGCTGGCCGGCGTATTTCGCCAGCATCGGCTTGGGGTCGAAAGTGTCGACGTGAGACGGGCCGCCGTTGAGGAAGATGTGGATGACTCGCTTCGCCCGTCCCGGGAAGTGCGGGGTCCTCGGCTCCAGGCCACCGCCAGCGGCCGGGGAGGGGGCGGCGGCGAGATCTCCGGCGTCGGCCAGCACGCCCAGCGTCGCGAGCGCTCCCAGGCCGAGCCCCGACCGCGAGAGCAGCTCTCGGCGGGTCATCGGCGGTCGAGTCGCGAGCGGACGTCCCATGGCAGCCTCCCCGGGAGGCCGACGAACGATGTGTCCGTCAGTCGACATAGGAAAATTCCGTGGACATCAGCAGGACCTGGGCCAGTTGCTCCCACGGTCCGAGCCGTGGGGGCTCCTCGCCGACGAAGTCGGTCCGGGCATCCCAGGTCATCGCCCCGGCGGGGCCGACCTCTGAGATCACCGGGGCCCAGAGGAACTGGTCGCTGTTGAGCGTATCCCGGACGTCGACGACGAAGTCGATCGCGTCGCCCGCCCGAACGTCCAGCGCCTCGACGTCGAACCCGGCCCTGCCATCGTGCACCTCGGCCGATTGGATCAGGCCAAGCCGATCCCCGGCCAGGAAGCCTCGGATACCGTCCCCCTGGGCCACCTCGTGGATCAGGGTCGATCGGATCTGGATCGTCGCGTCCCGAGGGGCGATCCAACGCCGGACGGCGGCATGGTCCCGATCGTTGCCTGGATGGCCGCCCTCGGCGGTCAGGCGGACCCACCCGAGGGCCGGGTCGGGCCAGGATGGGCCCCCTTGCCAACCCTCTCCGGAGAAGTACGGCAGCGGGCGGAACCCGGAGACGGTTCCGGTCTCCTCATCGAACTGGCCGAAACCGTACCGCCAGGCCCCGGCCGTCGGCGGGGGGCCGGCGATCGGCTCGGCCTCGGCGGCTCGGACGAACGCCAGCGCGGCGTCGAGCTGCGCCGGGGTCGGATCCCGGAGCAAGGTCCGGCGAGAGAGCCGCCGCACCGCCTCCTCCGGTGTTCCCGCCGTCGCGACCTCCTCCCGGCTCGCGAGCGCCTGAGCCCTCCCCAGCACGAACGGGTGGTTCAGGAAGAACAGGGCCTGCTGCGGGACCGTGGTTTCGGCCCGCTCGGGGACGAGCAGGTCGGGGTTGGCGAAGTCGAAGACCCGGAGGACGGTCGGCAGATCCTGGCGGTCGACCCGGCCGTAGAGCGAGCGCCGCGTTGGGAACGGCCGCTCGAACATCGGCTCGGCCGACCCTCCGATCCGCCGATCGAGCTCCCCCGAGGCCGCCAGCAGCGCGTCGCGCAGTTCCTCGAAGGTGAGCCGGTGGGCCGTTTTCCGCCAGAGCAGGCGGTTCTCCGGGTCGATGCGCCGCGCCAGGTCGAATGCGGCCGGATCGCTCGGGCCGCCCGACGACTGGCGATAGACCGACGACGAGACGATCTCCCGGATCAGCCACTTGAGGCTCCACCCCTCCTCGACGAACCGAGAGGCCAGCCAGTCGAGCAGTCCGGGATGGCTCGGCGGCTCGGCCCGGGTGCCGAAGTCGCCGGGGGTACGGACCAGCCCCTCGCCGAACAGGTGCATCCAGACGCGGTTGACCGCCACCCGGGCCGTCAGCGGGTTCTCCGGGGCGACGATCTTCCGAGCCAGTTCCAGCCGGCCGCTGCCGATCTGGAACGGCTCGGCCTCGGGGCCGTCCAGCGCCTGGAGGAACCTCCTGGGGACGACCTCTCCCGGGTTGGCCGGGTTGCCGCGCCGGAAGACGCGGGGCTCGCTCATCGTCTCCCGATCGACCAGGACCCCCGCAAACGGCGGCGCCTCCGGCGATCGGATCAGCCAACGGTCGACCTCTCCCTGAAGCCGCCACAGCTCGACCGTCGTCGCCGTGGGGAAGAAAAACTCGATGTTCACCAGCGGCTCATCCGGCACCTCGCAGGGGGAGGAGGGGCCGAACAGCACGAGGCGGATCGCCTCGGCGTCGGGATCGGGCAAGGCCTCGGGGGCCGGCTTCCCCCCGGCTTCGGCCTCCTCGACGAGCCGTTCCCACTCCTGGGCGATCTGCCGGAAGACCTCGCCGTAGCGATCGGCCACCTCGTCCCGATCCGAGGGCGGATCCGAGAACGCCTGGGCGACGATCGGATTGACCGCTCCCGGAGCGGCCGACGCCAGGGACCGGCTCACTTCCGCGGCCCGGTCGGCGAACTCGGCCGGTGGGATGCGGGAGAATTCGACCCAGGGCAGGAAGACCGGGTCGCCCCGCTCGCCGGCTCGCCAGAGGGCCTCCTTCCAGCGGTGGACCGAGGCGGGAATCAGGTCGTCGGCGGTCAGGATCTGGCTGAACGCCTCGTCGGGGTAGTCGGCGAGCGAGAACTGGGCCCGCAGGTAGTCGGCCACCCGGTCTCTCGCCCGAGCCGCCGCCTCGGCGCGCTTCGCGGCGAGGGCCTCGGCGAGCTTGGCCTGCCGATCGCGGAGGCCGGTCTCGAACTCGGAGTCCTCCGGATCGCTCGCACCCTCTTCGGAGAACGCCGGCACAAGGCTCTCGGCGCTGTTGCGGAAGACGCCGTAGAGGGCGTAATAGTCGGCCGTCGGGATCGGGTCATATTTATGATCGTGGCACCGCGCGCAGGCGACCGTCAGGCCGAGCATCCCCCGCGTCACGACGTCGATCCGGTCGTCGATGATGTCGTGCGCCACTCCCAGGAACCGCCGCCCGATCGTGAGGAAGCCCATCGCGGCCAGGTCGCGGGGGTCCTCGGCGGCCCGGTCGGCGGCAACCTGGAGCAGGAGGAAGCGATCGTAGGGCAGGTCCTCGTTCAGCGCGCGGACGACCCAGTCCCGATAGGACTTCGCATGAACCCATGCCGACTCCTCCCGGCCGTAGACGTAGCCCTTGGTGTCGGAGTACCTGGCCACGTCGAGCCAGTGGCGCGCCCACTGTTCGCCGAAGTGCGGCGAGGCGATCAGGCGGTCGACCAGCCGCTCGTAGGCCTCCGGCGATTCGTCGTCAAGGAACGCCTCGACCTCCTCCGGGCTCGGCGGCAAGCCGGTCAGGTCCAGGCTCAGGCGGCGGATCAACGTTCGCCGATCCGCCTCCGGCGCGAGGCCCAGGCCGTTCTCCTCCAGGAGGGCGATCACGAAGCGGTCGATCGGCGAGCGGCCTCGGCCCCAATCCTCGACCTCCGGCGGGTTGACTCTTCGAACCGGCTGGAAGGCCCAGTGGTCGGCCGAGGTCCGACCGATCGACTCCTCGGCCCCCGGCGGAGCGGGGGTCCCGGAGGCCCCTTCGGACCCCGGCCAGGGGAGCCCCAGCTCGATCCACCGGCTCAGCGCGGCGATCTCCGCATCCGAGAGCCGGCCCTTCGGCGGCATCCTCGGCTCGGACTCATACCCGATGACCTCGACGAGAAAACTCTCGCCCGGCGATCCCGCCACGGCGGCCGGGCCGCTGTCCCCCCCGGAGAGGATCGCCTCGCGGGAGGTCAGGGCCAATCCGCCCTCGGGGTCGTCCCTCCCGTGGCACGACTGGCAGCGATCGACCAGCAGGGGCCGGATCGTCGTCTCGAAAAAGTCCTCGGCTGAACGCTCCTCCACTCCGTCCCCCCGAGCCAGTGGAGCCGGGAGGAGCAGGACGATCGCGATCCAGGCGGAAGAACGTCTCATGGCGGGAGGCGACGCTCCGATCCATCGGGCCAGGTCCGAATCGAGCTCAGGACGACGGCGGGCGGTGAGCCTCGAAGAGAGGCCACCACCGCTTTGGATCCGAAGCCGGATCGCTCCGATCGTGGAACAATTACTCTCGCTGGAGCTTGGAGAGCAGCCGCAGGATGCTGATGTACAGCCAGACCAGCGTGACCAGCAGCCCGAAGGCGCCGTACCACTCCATCGCCTTCGGGGCGCCGGCCTGGGCGCCGCGTTCGATGAAGTCGAAATCGAGCATCAGGTTGAACGCCGCCACGCCCACGACGACCAGGCTGAAGACGATACCGATGGTCCCCGAGCCGTGGATCATCGGCACCGAGACGCCGAAGAAGGAGACGAGCCAGCTGATCAGGTAGGTCAGGAAGATCGCCCCGGTGGCGGCCACGATCCCCGTGCGGAGCTTGTCCGTCACCGGGATGATCCGCGAGGAGTACAGCGAGAGCATCACCAGCAGCACGGTCAGGGTCAGGGCCATCGCGTTGAAGGCGATGCCCGGATACATCTCATTGAAGTACCAGGAGATGCCGCCGAGAAATGCCCCCTCGGCCGCGGCGTAGAATGGGGCGGTCACCGCGGCCCACTTCATGGCGAAGCAGGTGATCAGGGCGAGCACCAGGCCGCCGATCGCGCCGCCAATGATCCACGGGGTGACATTCGCGCCCGACTGCCCCAAGCCCCAGACGTAGGCGGCCACGCCCGTCAGAATCGCCAGGAGCAGGAAGCACTTCGAGGCGGTCCCCTGGACCGTCATCGCGTTGGCTCGGGACTGCTCGCGGGCCCAGTCGCCGAAGATCGTGTCCGAGAAGACGGGATTGGTCGTCTCCACCGTGATCAACCCTCCGAGTGCTCGCGTTGGGGCGGATGGCGCACGAGCACACATCGCCTGGTCGCGGGTTATTGTGATGGTTGGAAGCGGGATCAGCAAATCATTTCGGTGCCGAGTCGTCGGTTTCCAGTTGCTCCAGCACCTTGAGAATGCTCGGCCCCGAGGCAAAGAGGCCGATGGCGGCCTCCTCCCCGCCGGCCTGCTTGATCTCGATCCGGCCGACGCAGAGGCCCAGCAGCTTGCCTTCGCTCGAGAAGAGCCCGCCGCCGGATCGGCCCTTGATCGGCGGATGCTCGGTGATCAGGAACAGGCGGGGAGTTCCGCCCTTCCCCCGAGGCCCCGGATCGGGGCCATCCCCCTCCGGGGAGGCGGCGGTGCGGGAAAGCCAGGCAGTCCCTCGGACTCGCGATTCCCAGCTGTTCAGGTCGCTGGCATGGTCGATCCCCACCGACACCACCGCCGCTCCTTCCGTCGGCGGCCGGTCGATCCCTGTGTCGATGCTGGCGACGTAGGGCAGCTTCGCGAGCCCTTCCACCAGCAGCACGGCCACATCGGCCTCCGGGTCGGCCGCCACGGCGCGAGCCGGCACCACCTTCGGCCAGTTGCCGCCGAGTTTCCTCCCCTCGATCCCGAGGTTGTACCGGTGCAGCTCGATCTGGAGCTCCCCCGGGCCGTCGATCACGTGAGCCGCCGTCAGGATTAGCGATCGGCCCTTCGTCGACCCGATGATCGTGCCGCTCCCCCGGGCGGTCCCCTTGCGGACCATCACCGTCGGCCGGATCGTCAGGTCGTCGATCGGTCTCGGCAGGTCCGACGGTGTGGCCGACCGCGCCGAGAACCGCCGAGACGCCTCCTGCCCCGACGCCCCGGTCGGCCCCACTCCCATCCCCCAGGGCACCAGGACCACCAGGAGGGGAGCGATGACGGCCCGAATCGTTCGCGTTCTCGCTCCCATGCGGCTTCTCCCGGGGCCGTCGGGTCGAGCGTTGGCCGCTCCATTCTACGTCGCGAGTTCCCGATCGGCGAACCCCTCCGCCTCGGCGAGGGAAAACGGCATCACCGCCTCCTCGGCGCCCCCCTCGTGATCCCGGCGACTGCCGATCGCCGATAGACCCGCACCTTCCCTGAGGAGAACACCGGCCCCGAGCCCGCCCAACCGGCGGTGATCGGCTCCAGCCCCGGGTCGAGCCCCCAGCAGAGAACGACGTCCATACCCCCGCCGTACCGGCCGATCAACCCCTCCCAGCGCCGTCGGCGATCCGAGGGATCGCCCGACAGGGCCACGTCCTCGAACTCCTGGGACGGCGGGGCGTCCAGGTCGGGGAGGAGCTGGACGGGGAAGTAGTAATGCCGGGGCTCGTAGTTGCTCCAGACGACGTTCCCCGACCCGACCCCCAGCAGGCAATCGGCGTGCAGCAGCGGGTTCGACCGATATCGGCCCCGGATGTCGACCAGCAGCGTCCCGACCCGCTCCCCCCGGCCGACCGCCGGAGCCGACGCCAGCAGGGCTCCCGCCCGGCAATTCGACTCCAGGGCGAAGTCCCACACAAAGGCCGATTGCAACGCCAGGGCCGCGCCGATCAGCCCCGCGGCCAGCCTCCCCGACACGGCTCCCTCCCCCCAATCCAGCGCCGGCACCAGCGCGGCCAGGCCGAGCAGGGCGACGCGCTGCGCCAGGTAGTAGCCGTGCGCCTCGCCGAAGCCGTCCGGCCCGGCCGCCGAGCCGACCAGCAAGAGGATCGCCAGAGCGGTCCAGGCCCGGCGGGAGGGGAACGCCCCCGATCGGGGCCGCCCCCACGTCTTCCCGATCGCCGCGAGCAGGCCGAGCCCCAGCCAGAGGCTCGGCGCCAGCGCAAGGCACCACGGGCCGTCCATCCCCGACCACACCGGGGCGATGTCGCGCCGGCCGAGCGCGATCGGGTCGATCCAGGAGACGCGACGGGCCCACAACACCGGAGAGAGCCACGACCCCGACTGCTCCCAGGTCGGCTCGAACGCGCCGCCCTCGGCGGTCAGGGCCTTGTACAGGACGGCCATCGGCACGACCGGAGCGCAGGAGAGCAGCGTCCAGCCGAGCCTCCTCCGGAATCCCGACCGCCCCCCGGCGGCCGGGGCCGGGGCCGACACCGCCAGCACGACCAGCCCGGCGACCGCCAGGCCCAGGCTCACGAGGTGCCCGAGGTAGCCGAGCACCAGCAAGGCGCCAATCGCCCCCGCCCGACCCGGCCCGAGCCGGTCGCGGCCTCCCCACCAGACCCCCCAGGTGACGACCGCCAGCGACGCCCCCAGCAGGAAGTTCGAGAACCCCATCAGCCAGGGCATGTTGATCGCCAGCAACGCCGCCAGCACCGCCGACGCCTCGAGCCCCCGGGGACCCGCCACTCGCCACCGCAGCCAGAGGATCGCGAAGGCGAAGCCGGCCAGCGAGATCGTCGTCATCGCGCGGTCGGCCGCCCGGGGAGGAAGCACGGAGAGCATCCCCATCAGGGCGAGGTGCCCGCCCAGGTTGGGCAGCGGCCGCCAGTTCGGCTCGAAGACGCTGGCAAACGGCGAGTCGGGGCCCAGCCGCAGCGATTCGAGCAGGATGTGCGCGTTGTAGACGTGCGCCGGGCCGTCCTGGGTGACGAAGCACGGGACCGCCCAGATGGCCGAGACCGCCGGTGCCAGGGCCAGGGCCAGCGTCACGACTCCCGAGCGGATCCCGAGTGCCGGGGAGGGGCGCTCGCCGGTCGAATCGCCGAGCCGCATCGTCGAGGGCGCTCCTTCCGTGGGGCCGATCCGGGCGTCCGAGTCACCCCCTCCGCTCCCGGAAGGGGGCCGCTCCGGCGATCAGCCAGGATAGCAGATCCCCAGCGATCCGGGACCGGGGAACCGAACCGGGTGCTGCCGGCCCGCCTCAGCCGTCCGACGACGGCGGGGGATCGAAGTCGATCTCGGGCACCTCCTGCACGGCCTTGCGCAGGGCCTGCTCCCACTGGGTGTGGATGGCGAGCAGGTCGGGGTCCTTGGCGGCGAACCGGCGATAGCGGGAGACGCGCAGCTCGCCGTCGGCGTAGACGAGCAGGTCGATCGGCGGCCCGACGGTGACGTTCGACCGCATGGTCGAGTCGATCGAGATCAGGGCGTACCGCGCCGCGTCCTGCAGCGTGGTGCGGTCGTGGCGGATGCCGCGATCGAGGATCGGCCGGCCGTACTTGCACTCGCCGATCTGGAGGAAGGGGGAATCCTCGCTGGCGCGCAGGGGGTTGCCCTGGGGGTAGATCAGGTAGAGGTCGTGCGGCTGGCCCCGGATCTGGCCGCCGAGGATCAGGTGGACGTTGAAGCGGTAGTCGTCGCGTTCCAGGGCGGCCCGATCGAGGTCGGCGACGCGGCGGACCTGCTCGCCGACGGCTCGGGCGGCGTCGTAGAAGGTCTCGGCGGCGGCCAGGCCGCGGCCCTCCTGGAAGTCGCGCTCCAGCAGCGTGACGATCGACTGCGAGCAGGACAGGCTGCCGCTGGCCAGCAGGATGAACACCCGCTCCCCGGGGGCCTCGAACGTGTGCATCTTGCGGCAGACGTTCACCTGGTCGAAGCCGGCGTTGGTGCGGCTGTCCGAGGCCATGACCAGGCCGTCGTTCGTCTTGATCCCCAGGCAATACGTCATCGCCCCGCCCCCGCCCCGCATCGACCCCGCCGACCGCCGGCCCGCTCAGCTCTATAGCACACGGCGGAGCCTGGGACAAGAGGGCGGATGGCCATTGACAGAGCAAATGTTCAACGATAACGTCTTTTCATGGTCCCGCTGCCAGGGGGACGACGCCTGGAGGCGAGCCGCCATGCTGATTCGAGCCGGCTTCGAGCTGGTTTTCGACGTGCCCGAGCCGACGCCGATGCTCCTGGTCCTCGGCCTCCGTCCCGAACGTGAGCCGGCCGTCCGCCGGCCCGGCGGGCTTCGCGTCGAGCCCGAGATCCCCGTCGAGCGCTTCGCCGACGGCTTCGGGAACGGCTGCTCCCGGCTGGTCGCCCCGGCCGGCCGCCTGACGCTCTGGGACGATCTGGTCGTCGAGGACCCCGGCACCCCGGACGACCTCTCCCCGGACGCCAGGCAGGTCCCCGTCGGCGACCTGCCGCCGGAGGTCCTCCCCTTCCTGCTGGGCAGCCGCTACTGCGAGGTGGACCGGCTCTCCGACGACGCCTGGCGCCTCTTCGGCGCCTCGCCGACCGGCTGGGGTCGGGTGCAGGCCGTCTGCGACTGGGTCCACCAGCACGTCGAATTCGGCTACCACCACGCCCGGCCGACCAAGACCGCCTGGGACACCTTCCAGGAACGTGCCGGCGTCTGCCGAGACTTCGCCCACCTGGCCCTCACCTTCTGCCGATGCCTGAACATCCCGGCCCGCTACGCCACCGGCTACCTCGGCGACATCGGCGTGCCCCCCGCGCCGGACCCGATGGACTTCAGCGCCTGGTTCGAGGCCTACCTCGACGGCCGCTGGTACTGCTTCGACGCCCGCCACAACACCCCCCGGATCGGCCGCATCGTGATGGGCTACGGCCGGGACGCGGTCGATGTCGCCCTGACCACCTCCTTCGGCCCCGCCGTTCTGTCCGGGTTCACCGTCTGGACCGACGAGGTCGGCCCCGAGGCCCTCTGCCTGCCGATGGCGAGGCCGACGCCCCCAGGCTGAGTGAGGTTCCCGGCCCGAGGGCTCGCGCCGGGGATGGTTGATGCTTGATGGCTAATGACCGATGCGATGGGATCGGGAGCGTCTGGGGAGGGAGGTCCCGGCGCATGCCTGGCCATCCATCATCAGCCCGCCGACTTCCCCCTCGGCGGGCTCACTGCTGCTGGCTCTGCTGCTGGTGCAACTCCGCTCTTGGCCTCGGCTGGTTGGGATAGGCGGCCCGCCCCTGCCGTTGCGGCAAGACGCCCCGGGGGCCGAGCCGCTGGTACTGCGACTGGCCGTCGCCGGGAACGGGGGACGCCCACTCGTTCCACTCGAACGGCAGGCGGTCGACCGCGTCGACGGCCACGGAGACGGCGATCTGCTCCTCGGCCGCTCCCTTCCAGACGCCCCGATTGGGGGGCACGTCGGAGTAATCTCGGCCGATGGCGATGACCACGTAGTCGTCCCCCGAGAACTCGCCGGCGGTCGGGTCGACGTCGACCCAACCGATCCCCTCGCCGCACCAGGCCTGGCACCAGGCGTGGGTGGCGAGCTCGCCGGGGTGGTTGACATATCCGCTCACGTACCGGGCCGGGATCCCCAGCCCCCGGCAGGCGCCGAGGAACAGGTGGGCGAAATCCTGGCAGACTCCCTTGCCGCCGGCCAGCGCCTCACTCAGGACGGTGCGGGCGGTGGTCGCTCGCTTCTCGTACGTCAACCGGCCCCGCACCGAGGCCATCAGGGCGGCCAGGTCGTCGATCGCCCGCCCCGAGGGCGGGGGAAGCTGTGAGACGAAGGCGTCCAGGGCCGGGCTCGGGTCGACCAGCGGGCTGCGTAGCAGGTACTCCGAGGCGTCCACGTCGAACGGGCCGGCCGGCGGCCAGGGCACCCCGGCGAGCCGGTCGGTGACCGGTCGGCGGTGGGTCCTCACGAAACTCGTCGCCCGGATGACCAGCTCCCGGTACGGCTTGGCGATGTTGAACAGGTCCACCCGGTTGCCGAAGCCGTCGTGGAACGAGGTGACGGGCGCCTGAGGAGTGGTCAGCAGGCGGTAGCGGAGGGTTGTCTGGTCCTCGTCCGACTGCGGCGCCTTGCGGACCTCGAAGACCGTCTCCGTCACTGGCGCCGAGTAGGAGAAGCGGGTCTCGTGCTGGATCCGCAGGAGCATGGCGATCGGTCCCGGTTCGGGGGAGGGGTCGGGATCAGGTGAAGAAGTACGCCTGATGGATCTCGTCGCCGATGGTGTTGCAGGCGTCCTGGACGCCGGAGAGGAAGCGGCCGAGGCCGCGCTCGAAGATCTCGGCCGGGTCGATGTAGTGCAGCTCGCTGTCCAGCCGGCCGAGGCAGCGCTCGGCCTCCGAGCCGAAGCCGTCGCCGGCGGCAATGGCACGCAGCGACTCCAGGCACCGGGAGACGCAAAATCGGATCGAGCGGGGGAACTCCGGGTCGAGGATCAGGTAGCGGACGACCCCCTCGGGATCGACCCGGTCGTGGTAGTCGCGCAGGTACGCCTCGTACGCGGCGCAGCTCCAGAGCAGACTCGACCAGTGGACGATCCGCAAGGGAGACTCGACCACCGGCCCTCCCTCCCTCAGGCCGTGCAGCTTGACGCTGAGGATCCGGCTGATCTGGTTGGCCCGCTCCAGGTGCCGGCCGAGCTGGAGGAAGTGGTAGATCTCAGTTCTCGGCAGGGTGCCGTCGACCAGGCCGTCGAAGAGGATGCAGGCACGTTTGATTCCCTGGAGGAACCGTGGCGGGCTGTCGGCGAACCGACGGCGGGCCTTCTTGCCCTGGAGGTAGAAGTGCAGGCGGTTGAGCTGGTGCCAGGCCTCGGCGCTGATCGTCTCCTGGGTGGCCCTGGCGTTCTCCCGGGCGCGTCCCAGCATGGCGACGATCGACTGGTCGTTCCCCCGGTCGAAGGTCAGGAACCGCATGACCGCCTCGCGGTCCAGCCGGCCGGGCCCGTGGGCGCGTTCGAAGGCGTCTCGGCAGGCGAGGATCGAGAGCACGCTGGCGATCGGCGCCGGGTCGGCCCCGGGGGCGTCGCCGTCCAGCCCGGAGGCGTCCAGCTCCAGGTGAAAGCCGACGTCGAGCAGGCGGGCCACGTTCTCGGCGCGCTCCACGTATCGGCTGATCCAGTACAGGTTCTCCGCCACCCGGCTGAGCATCTCAGGGGGCCTCCGATCGCTTCGGAGGCCCGGCCCGGAGCACCCAGGTATCCTTGGTGCCGCCCCCCTGCGAGCTGTTGACCACCAGGCTCCCCCTCGGCAGGGCCACCCGAGTCAGGCCGCCGGCCAGGACCTTGACCGTCTCGCCGCAGAGGACGAACGGCCGGAGGTCGACGTGCCGTCCTTCGAGGTGGTGGTCGACCAGCGTCGGGTGCTGGCTCAGGGTGATCGTCGGCTGGGCGATGTAGCCGCGCGGGTTGTCGGCGATCCGGCGGGCGAACTCCGCACGCTGCTCGGCCGTCGAGGCCGGGCCGATCAGCATTCCGTAGCCTCCCGAGGCGTCGACCGCCTTGACCACCAGTTGGTGCAGGTTCGCCAGGATGTGCTGCCGGTGGGCGGGGATCTGGGGCCGGAAGGTCTCGACATTGGGCAGGATCGGGTCTTCCTTCAAATAGTACCTGATAATCTCGGGAACGAAGGGGTACACCCCCTTGTCGTCGGCCACTCCGGTACCGATGGCGTTCGCCAGGCCGAGCCGGCCGGTCCGGTAGGCGGCCACCAGGCCGGGAACGCCAAGCTGGCTGTCGGGGCGGAAGGTCATCGGGTCGAGGAAGTCGTCATCGATCCTCCGGTAGAGCACGTCCACACGCTGGGGGCCGCGGATGGTCCTCATGAAGAGCTGGCCGCTGTCGAAGAACAGGTCGCGGCCCTCGACCAGCTCCACCCCCATTCGGCGGGCGAGGAAGCTGTGCTCGAAGTATGCCGAATTGTACACTCCCGGTGTCAGCACGGCCACCACCGGCTCATCCACCCCCGGCGGGCCGATGTGCCGGAGCACGGCGAGCAGGTTCGTCGTGTAGTCGTCGATCGGCCGGATGTTGTGTTCGGCGAACAGCAGCGGGAAGAGCTGCTTCATCACCTGTCGGTTCTTCAGCACGTAGCTGACCCCCGAGGGGGTCCGGCAGTTGTCCTCCAGCACCAGGAACGTGCCGTCGGCGTCCCGGATCAGGTCGATCCCCGAGACGTGCACGTAGATGTCCCTCGGCACCCTCAGGCCGACGCACTCTCGGCGATAACCCGAGGCCCCCAGGATCAGCTCCGACGGCACCACCCGGTCCCGGAGGATATGCCGTTCGTGGTAGACGTCATGGATGAACAGGTTCAGCGCCCGGACGCGCTGGATCAGGCCCTGCTCGATCCGATCCCACTCCGAGGGGGAGATCAGCCTTGGCACCGGGTCGAAGGGGATGATGCGCTCGACCCCCTGCTCCCGGCCGTAGACGGTGAAGGTGATCCCCTGGTTCCGCATCATCAGGTCGGCGGCCCGATGGCGGTGCTCCAGCTCCTCGGGGCCGAGCCGCACCAGGCGGTCGTGCAGCGCCCGGTAGTGCGGGCGGACCTGGCCCGGCCCGGCGAACATCTCGTCGTAGCCGGCCAGGGCATACCGGTCGAAGAGTCGCGTCTGCGGGGGCGTCGTCGCCATCGTGGCCCACCCGTCGGTCGCGAGTGTCGGGATCATCGCCGGGCTGGCCCGCCGACCGGGCCTCCCCAGTCCCCGAGGGCCTCGCCCCCTCGCCCGGCCCGGGAGCAGTCCCCGCCGGAGACGTCGCTGACGCGATGACGGACTTGCAATCCGCGCACCAGCGGAACGAGAACACCACAAGCCAAACAAACAAAAGAACTTACACGAACAGACCCAGGCAATCCATCCTGATTCCTGCCCGGACCGCCGGCACCGTCTCCCCGCTCTGCCGCGCCATCGGGCAGGAGCGAAGCCCGGGCCCGACCGGCCGATCCCCGGGCCAGCCCCCCGGGGCGGGGGGCTTAGCCGGCCGATCCGTCGTCCCTCAGCAGGGCGATCACCGCGTCGACGTCGAGGGGTTTGACGACGAAGTGGTCGAACCCCGACCGGAGGGCACGCTCCCGATCCTCGGCCGAGTCCCGGCCGGTGACGGCGACGGCGATGAGGCCTTCCAGCCCGTCGAACGATCGGAGCCTCCCGATGAGTTCGATGCCGTCGAGGTCGGGAAGGCCGAGGTCGAGCAGCGCCACCTCGGGGCGGAACGTGGCGGCGACCTCGAGGGCCGTCCGGCCGTCGGCGGCCGTCCGGACCTCGTGGCCGGACCACGACAGCAGGCGGGCCGTCACCCGGCGGATGTCCTCGGAGTCGTCGACGACGAGGATTCGGAAGCCTCCCGAGGCCGAGGCGGCAGGGGCGGACGAGGCAGCCGGAGCGGCGGGGACGGCGGGAAGGGGCTCCTCCCCCCGGCAGAGCCGGCCGACCGTGCCGACCAGCCGGCGGGGGTCGATCGGCTTGGGCAGGTACTCGTCGCAGCCGGCCTCCAGGCAGCGTTCACGATCGCCTCGCATGGCCGAGGCGGTGAGGGCGACGATCGGCCTCCCGAAGCCCTCCGACCGCAGCCGGGAGACGGTGCTGTAGCCGTCCAGCCGGGGCATCTGCATGTCCATCACAACCACGTCGAACGGCGAGCCGGCCCGGTCGGCCTCCCGGACGGCCTCGATGGCCGCCAGGCCATCGTCGGCCGTCTCAACCCGGGCGCCGGCCCCTTCCAGGAACATCCGAGCCAGTGACCGGATGTCGGCCCGGTCATCAACCACCAGCACGCGGCCCGAGATCCGGAACGGCGGCTCAGTTTCGCAGTGAGCGCGGTCGGCCGAGTGAACGACCACGTCTCGGTGGACCAGCCCGACTCCCTCCAGCGTCCCGGTGGCGATGGTAAGGGTGAACCGGCTGCCCCGTCCTGGCTCACTCTCGACCCCGATCGAGCCCCCCAGCAGCTCGACCAGACGCCGGCTGATCGCCAGGCCCAGTCCGGATCCGCCGTAGAGCCGGGTCATTGACGAATCGGCCTGCGAGAACGGCCGGAACAGCCGACCCAGGTGCTCCGAGGCGATCCCGATGCCGGTATCGATCACCTCGAACCGCAGCCGGGGATCGTGTGCATCCTGCTCCAGGCGACAGGTGACCAGGATCGAGCCGGACTCGGTGAACTTGATCGCATTGCCGATGAGGTTGACTAGGATCTGGCGCAACCGGGTCGGGTCGCTCTCGATCTGCTCTGGCATCGGCCCGAGGAACTGGGCCTCCAGCCGCAGCCCCTTCTCCCAGGCTCGAATGCTCATCAACGCAATCACCTCGTTCACGATCGCGTCCGGAGCGAACTTCCGCCGCTCGATCTCCAGCCCTCCGGCCTCGATCCGGGACAGATCCAAGATGTCGTTGATGATTTCCATCAGGTGTTGGCCGTTGCGCCGGATCGTCTCGATGCACTGCAAATCGTCCGGGTCGGTCACTTGGCGTGCCAACACGTCGGCGTAGCCGAGAATCGCGGTCATCGGCGTCCGGATCTCGTGGCTCATGTTCGCTAGGAATTCGCTCTTGGCTCGGCTGGCAGCCTCAGCCTGCCGCTTTGCCTCGGCCAACTCGGCCTCGGTCCGGCGTTGGTCGGTCACATCGGTGTTGGTGCCAAACCATCGGGTCACGCGGCCCGAGGAGTCACGGATCGGCACCGCCCGGGAGAGGAACCAGCGATACCGGCCATCCTTGCCGCGGAGGGGAAAGGTGTCTTCCCAGACCTGCCCGGACTGAAAACACCGGCGAATCTTCTCAACGACACGATTGACGTGGTCTGGGTGGTGGACCACTTGCCAGCCCCAGCCTCTCACTTGCTCGAGGGTGGTACCGGTGTAGTCGTACCAGCGGCGGTTGTACCAGAAAATCGAGCCTGATGGGTCGGCCATCCAGGCCAGTTGCGGGATGTTCTCGGCCAGGGCTTCGAAGCGGGAGGCATGCTCGCGGAGCCCCTCCTCGGCCCGCTTCCGCTCGGAGATATCGATCACCGAACCGATGTAGCCGAGGAACGCGCCGTCGTTGTCAAATCGGGGACGCCCAGAGTCAAGCGCCCAGCGGTAGGAACCGTCACGCTGCCAGAGGCGGTAGTCGAGTGAGAACGGCTCGCCGCGCTCGCTGGCCCCTCGGAAGATCTCGATGGTTCGTTCGCGGTCGTCCGGGTGTACCATCTCCAGCCATCCGGTGCCCAGTCCTTGGCTCTCCGTCTGCCCGGTGAACTCGGTCCACGCCCGGGAAAGGAAGGTACAATCGCCGTCCGGCCCGGTCATCCAGAGCATGGCCGGAGCCGTATCGGCGACCATCCGGAACCGGCGCTCGCTCTCCCGCAAGGCCCGATCAGCCTCCTTCCGCTCGGTCAGGTCGTAGGAAACACCAACAAACCCCACACGCTTCCCCTCGCCGTCGAGCACCGGAGAGCCGGTCACAAAGGCGGGGAAGGTGCGGCCGTCCCGCCGACGGGCCTCGACTTCGCCGCTCCAGCCGCGGCCGGCGGCCGTCGCGTCCCGGATCCCGGCGACTGTCTCCCGGCCCTCGGGCAGCGGGGCCACCTCGAGGATCGGACGGCCGATCACCTCGGCGGCGGGCCAGCCGTAAAGCGACTCGGCGAAGCGGTTCCAGTAGACGATCCGCCCTCCGGCGTCGGTGGCGACGACGGCCTGCTCCACGGCGTCGAGCAGCCGGGCCTGGAAGCGGATCAGCCGCTCGGCCTTCCGGCGCTCGGTCACCTCCTGGGCCACGATGTTGATGCCGGCCACCTCTCCGGCGGCGTCGCGCAGCGGCAGCCAGCTCTCCAACCAGGTCCGATGCTCCCCCGGCCGAGCGGCCGTCTGCCCCGAGAGCTCCAGGTCGATCACCGGCTCTCCCGTCTCCAGCACCCGGCGCAGGGCCGGCTCCACCTGATCGGCCAGCTCGGGCAGCATCTCCCGAACGGTGCGGCCGATGTGCTCGGCCGCCGGCCGGCCGTTGAGCTCGGCCAGGCGGTCGTTGATCCGCACGAAGCGCAGCTCACGGTCGAGCACGCAGAGCCCGACCGGGGCGCTGGCGTAGGTCGCCTCCAGTTCATCCAGCGCCAGCCGGGCGGCGGCCTCGCTTTGCCGCACCGCCGCCTCCCAGCGCATCCGATCGCTCAGGTCGTAAAAGTAGCAGACGATTCCGAACCGGTCGTCAGGGAGGATGATGCGATCGATCCGCCAGTCGTAAGCCCGCACTTCGTCGAGATCTCGGCGGCGTTCGATGATGCTCGGGGCCCGATACAGTTCCCCTGTCTCCAGAGTGTGGCGGAAGCGGCCGATCGCCTCGGAGGCGAACGGCTCCGGCCAAATGGCGCGGACCACCTCGGCGAAATCCCGACCGATCACCGGGTGGATGTCGCGAAAGACTTCCTGCGCTCCCTGACTCACCAGTCGGAGCCGGAAATCGGAATCGACCACGAAGACGCCAAACGGGTTGTTCTGGATCAGGTCGCGGAAGGTATCCTGGTTGCGCCGAAGCCGTTCCTCGACGCGCTTGCGTTCGGTGATATCCTCGGCCACATAGGAGAACCGCGTCCAGCCTGGCGTCTCCCCACCGACATGAGTGAACACACAAGAAAGCCAAGCTTTCCGGTTTTGGGTTTCGTGCTCATACTCGAAGCGAACCGGGCAGCCCAGGCGCTGGCTCTCGCGACAGCGGGCGATCCATTCGGCCACCAGCTCGCCCGGCACGCCGAGCTCGCGGGCCTCTCGCCCTTCAATCCCCCCCGGGGGCAGGCCAAGGAAGCGCTCGGCGGTTGGATTAGCATAGAGATAAACGATCGACGAATTATCGTCCGGAAGCTTCACAACCCCTTTTTGCAGCGGAGAGCTCTCATAGAAGCTCCGCAGTATCGACTCGCCACGCTTCAGCCGATTTTCGGCCTCCTTCCTGAGGGTCAGATCGATCGCCGAGCAAACCAGGTGCGTGATCCGCCCGACATCGTCCCGAACGGGAGCGATCCGGACGTCGATCCACTTCGGCTGCCCCTCGGCCGAGCGTACCGGCGCATCGAAGCGCACCACCTCGCCGAGCCGGGCTCGGCCGATCGCCTCGCGCAGCCGGCCCCGCTCCTCGGCGGAGTCGGCCCACCAGTGGCAGTCCCAGAACTTTCGGCCCCGAAGCTCGTCGACGACGATGGCCTCGGCCCGGGGGGGCGTGTCGATGACCTCGACCAGCGTGCCGTCGAGGTCCAGCAGCCCCACGAATTCAAACACGTCGTCCACCGCTCGGCGGGCGAGGAGCTCCCGATACGGGAAGGCGAGCGCGCCCCCCATCCGGACGTCGAGATCCAAGGCCGAGCCGAACCAGCAGAGCGGCCGCTCGTCGTCGTCCCGAAGCAGTTCGGCCCTCGCAAGGAACCGGCGGTACGACCCGTCCCTGGCCCGCAGCCGGCATTCCATCTCGAACGAGCTCTCGGATCGAATCGCCTCATCCCAGCGCCCGGAGCAGGAACCACGGTCGTCGGGGTGGATCGAATCGAGCCATCCGAACCCGATCACTCGATCGATCGGTTCGCCGAGGTACTCCAGGAACCGGCGGTTGACGTAGTCGCAGGCCCCGTCGGCGCGGCCGATCCAGGCGAACAGCGGCAGCGACTCCGCGAGCATGCGGAACCACCGCGCCTCCCGGCCCCTCTCGCCCGACGGTGATGGACTGGATCGCCGCTGCATCAGAGCGGGCCTCTCATTGCCGGGCGGGGGGAGCGGGCGACGGCCGGGCTCCGGGGCACCGTCGGCCCGAACCAAAGCCGCATCCCCGGCGACCGGCGAAGGGCTCGGGCCAGCTCTCGGGGGATGGGTCCCCGATCCCGACGTCGATCGGGCCCCGGCATCACCCAGACAGATCGACCGACGTGTTCAACGATACGGCCGGGGCGCGACCCGAGGGCGGAGGGGTCGAAGAGGGGCGAGGGGACCAACAGCCGATCACCATCCTCGCCCATCAGCCTATCTCCCAGCCCGGCAAACGTCAACGCTGCCGGCACCGGCACGGCAGTCGGGCCGCCCTCACGGCGAGGGGCCGACACGGTAGACCCGGAACAGGGGGTCCTCGGGCGCCCCGCCGTAGGAGAGCCGGAAGATCCCGGGACGCTCGTCGGCCCACCGGCGCTCGACCGGCCAGGGCTCCCCCGGGTTGTGCCGGGCGACGACGAGCAGCTCGATCCCCTCGGCGCGCAGGTTGGCCAGCCAGGCGTCCGGGTCCTGCTCCTCGCGGTCCCACCCGGGCATGTCGCCGGGCCAGTTGGGCTGGCCTCGGCGGACGGCCTGGCGGTGGTAGTCGTGCAGCAACCAGCCGGGATGCGCGTTGATGTTCACGTACCGGACCGTGTTTCTCATCCCCGGTCCCAGCAGGTAGTACGGCAAGTTCGTGCCCGAGTAGGCGATCCGGGCCCCCTCGGGACCGGCCAGGCGGTCGAGGGCGACCCATCCCCGGTAGTAGTCCGGGTAGGCCGGGAAGAAGCGCAGCGGCTCCGGGTAGCCCCACGGGTAGGCCACGAGCCCCGCCGCGACGAGCACGCCGGCGATCCCCCCGCCGGCCGCCAGCCTCGGCCCCGCCGCGCCGGAACAGCGAATCGCCCTCCCCATGGCCCAGGCGGCGAGCATCGCCGCCGCCCCCACCGCCGGCGGGCCGGCCACGGCGAGGACCAGGCCGGCCAGCTCGGCCGTCCTCCCCGCGTCCAGCGCCGCCGACGCCGACGCCCGCCAGGCCCCCCCGGGAGCGACCAGGGGCAGCGTCCCCGCCATGGTGTTCGGGATCAGCGGCGAGAGGTCCCAGGGCACCGCCTCCTCCTCCCCGGCGCCGGCCCAGGGCCAGGCCTGGGGAGTCAGCAGGTGCACCGCCAGCAGCGCCACCCCGAGGATCCGCAGCCCCCTCGCCCGGTCCAGCAGCAGGGCCAGGGGCACCGCCATCAGCCCGACCGCCGGGAAGAGGAACCGCTGCTGCGTCCGGTACGGGATGACCCCCCAGTAGATCGCCGCGTCCAGCACCGCCAGCGCCGCCGCTGCCCACGCCCACCGTCCCCGGCCGCCGTCCCGCCCCCGACCGAGGGCCCAGAGCCCCGCCAGCGCGCCGAACCACAGCGGCGTCATCCTCGGGTCGAGCACCTGGAGCAGGATGTCGACCCCGGCTCGCCAGTTGGCGGGGTCAATGTAATAGCGGCTCCCCTTCATCACCTCGGGGGCGTACCAGCCGGTCAGGACCGTCCGGCCGAACAGCTCGACCTGGACCGGGTACAGCGGATTGCCGCTCAGCCACAGGTTGCGGACGTACCAGAAGCCGGCCGTCAGCATGGGCAAGGCCGCCAGCATCGCCAGGTGCCCCAGCTTCGCCCTCGGGCCGATCGGCCGCAGCAGCACCGCCAGGCCGACCGCCGCGAGGATCGGGGGCACCAGCACCAGCCCCGTCGGCTTGCATCCCCAGCAGCACCCGGCCGCCAGCGCCCCCAGCGCGATCGCCTCCCCGCCTCCGTCTCGCATCGCGTAGCGCAGGAAGAAAAAGGCGGCGGCGAGGTAGCCGGCCTGGAGAATCGTGTCGACGTTCGCCTCGAAGCCGAAGACCAGGAACGGCGAGGCCGTCACCATCCACCCGCTCGCGATCACCGCCGCCGACCTTCCCGCCCCCACCTGCCGGGCCATCGCATACGACGCCAGCCAGGTCATCGCGTGGAAGGGCGCCTGGCCGGCCTTGGCGAGCAAGTCCCCCCCCCAGCCGATCATCAGCCAGGAGAGCCACAGGTCGCCGTTGGCCGGGAAGTAGGTCACCACGTTGTCGCCGAAGGGCGCCGCCACCAGCTCCAGCGCCCCGGCCTTCCACCACCGGGCCGCGAACCAGAGGTGGTAGATCGGCCCGTCGCTGACCACCTTCACCGGCAGCAGCAACGACCGCATCCCCATCAGCGCCGACACCCAGAGCGTCAGCCCCAGGCCGACCGTCGCCTCGGCCTGCCAGCGGGGGTCGCCGCTCGGGAACGCCTCGCCCGACGGCTCCCGGCGGATCCGCCCGGTCGCCCACCCGAGCCCGGCCCCGAGCAGCGACCAGCCCAGCAACGGCCCCCGAGTCATCAGGCCGACCGCCCCGAGCGTCTGCATGCCGAGCGTCACCCACGCCCAGGAGATCACCGCCGCCGCCAGCCACCGGGCCGCCCCCCGGGGCTGGCCGAACCCGTCCCGGGCCGCCCAGTACCCGCCGAGCAGCAGCGGCCCGTTCAGCAGGATCGTCCAAAGCACGCCCACGCCGGCCTCCGTCATCCCGAGCCCGATCCCCCCTCCGGCTTTCTCCCCACGGCGATCGTCGACAGCGCCGGCCAGCCAGGGAGACGCTCGACCAGCTTCGCCACCGGCAGGAGCAGGTCGAACAGCCGCATCTGCCCGGGAGACAGCCGGTCCTTCCCGAAGATCTTGCCGCTGACGTACCAGCCGACCGTGCCCAGCCGGTTGAACCCCTGCTGATGCACCACCTCGAAGCCGGCCTCCTCCAGCTTCCGCCGCAACTCATCGGCCGAGTAGCGCCGCTCGTGCCCCAGCGCCCGGTCGGTCGGCGAGTAGAGCCACGGGTGCTGCGGCACCAGGATGATCGCGTGCCCCCCCGGCTCCAGCGAGCGGAAGAACAGGCGGAGCACCTCCTCGTCCGGCGCGATGTGCTCCAGCACGTTCAGGCAGACGATCGTATCCAGCCGCTCCCCGGAGAGCCGATCGTAGTCGGACTCCCGGGCCAGGTCCATCTCGACCGTCTCGACGTTCTCCAGGTGCCCGAACCGCCGGGAGATCATCTCGACGTAGAACGCCTCGTTGTCGGTGGCGACCAGCCGCTGCCGCTCCAGCAGCAGCTCCGTCAGGTTCCCGATCCCGCAGCCGGCCTCCAGCACCCGATTTCCCACCCACGGCTCGATCTGCCGGAACAGCCAGCGGTTGAGCCCCCTCGCCTTCCTCATGGCGACGAGCACCGCGTACCCGTCATGCGTCGTGAATCTCCGGTCGAGGAACCGGCAGCGCAGCAAGACGCCGATCGCCCGCAGGCCGTCGGCCCAGCGGACCTTCTTCCCCTCCAGATACGTCCTCCCGGCGTAGCTGATCGGCACCTCGTACAGCCGGATGCCCCACTGCGACAGCCGCACCGTCAGCTCCGGCTCGACGCCGAACTTGCGGCTGCGCAGGGGAGTCTGCCGCAGCAGGTCGGCTCGGACGGCCTTGTAGCCGGTTTCCATGTCGGTGAGGTTCAGGTCGCAGAGCACGTTGGTCAGCCCGGTGAGCAGGGCGTTCCCCAGGCTGTGCCAGAAGTAGAGCACCCGGCGATACTCGCCGCTCAGGAACCGGCTCCCGAAGACGGCGTCGGCCCGGCCGTCGAGGATCGGCCGGACCAGCCGGGGCAGGTCGTCGGGGTCGTATTCGAGGTCGGCGTCCTGGATCACGGCGATCTCGCCGCGCAGGTGGGGCAGCGCCGTCCGGATCGCCGCCCCCTTGCCCCGGTTGCGATCGTGCCGGAAGACTCGAATGCGCGGATCCGCCTCGGCCAGCTCGCGAAGCACCTCCCCCGAGCCGTCGGTCGAGCCGTCGTCGATGGCGATCAGCTCGAAGGGGGCCGGCAGCGGCGCCTCCAGGACGCGCCGGATGATCGTCCGCAGCGTGCGACGCTCGTTGTAGACCGGGGTGATCAGGCTCAACAGCGGCCGGCTCGTCGCCGCGTCGGGGCTGGGCTCGGACATGCGTTCGCTTCGCGTCTCGCCGCGTCGTGGGGAAGGACGCCCCCGACACGATACCGGATCGCGGCCCGAAGGCTCCAGGGCGCTCCGCCCCGGGCGAGCCCTCCCAAGAGGCCGAGCCCTCGAAGTCTCGACGAGAAGCGGCCAGAATCGCGACGGTGGCTCGAATCCGAACCCCGAACCCCGAACCCCGAACCCCGAACCCCGAGCAGGAGCGATGACGTTGAGGCCCCGTCCGACCCTCCTGATCCTCGCCACGGCGATCGCGCTCTCGATCCCGACCGGCCGATCCCCCGCCCAGGGGACCCCGGCCGACTACCGCCGGGCCGACACCCTCCGCGAGCGGACCCGAGGCACCGTCTTCCGGGACCGAGTCCGAGCCGACTGGTCGCCCGACGGCTCCCGGTTCTGGTATCGCAACGACCTCCCTGGCGGGACCCTCGAGTTCGTCCTCGTCTCGGCCAAGGACGGGGATCGCCGACCGGCCTTCGACCACGCCCGGCTGGCCGGGTCGCTCGCTGAGGAGACGGGTATCGACATCGACCCCGCCCGCCTGCCCATCGACCGCCTCGACTGGGACGATGACGGCACCTCTTTCCGCTTCCGAGCCCTCGACCGATCGTGGCGGCTCGACCCCGAGACGGGGGAGCTCCTCGCCGACGACCGCCCCCTTCCCCCGGCCTCCCGCCGACGTTCCTTCGTCCCCCGGGCCAGCCGGAGAACAGGGGAGGAGACGGAGATCGTCGTCGTGAACCGGACCGACGGCCCCGTCTCGCTGATCTGGTACGACCCCGGGGGCCGCCCCCGGCCCTACGGCACCATCCCCCCCGGCCAGGAGCGCCGCCAGCACACCTTCGGCGGCCACGTCTGGTCGGTCGAGGACCGGGACGGCCGGGAGCTCGACCGCTTCGAGGCCGAGGACCGCCCCTCCCGCTTCGAGATCTCCGCCGATCAGCCCCCCCCTCCCTTCGAGCGGCCCGACCGAGTCCGGCCGGGCCCGGATCGCGGCGAGCCCTCGCCGGACGGCCGCTGGGAGGCGGTCGTCCGCGACCACAATGTCTCCCTGGTCGACCGCCAGACCGGGGAGCAATTTCTCCTCTCCGACGACGGCACCGAGGCCGACGGCTACCAGCCCCGCGTCTCCTGGTCGCCCGATTCGAGGAAGTTCGTCGTCCTTCGCCGGGCCAGGGGAGACGACCGCAAGGTCTACCTCATCGAGTCCTCCCCCCGCGACCAGCTTCAGCCGAAGCTCCACTCGTACGACTACCTCAAGCCCGGCGACCGGGTCGACGTCTCCCGGCCCCATCTCTTCCATGTCGGTCGCCTCGAGCGCATCCCCGTCGACGAGCGCCTCTCCCCAAACCCCTGGCGGATCAGCGACCTGCACTGGGCCCCCGACTCGTCCCGGTTCCTGTACCTCGACAACGAGCGCGGCCACCAGGTCCTTCGCGTCATCGCCGTCGACGCCGAGACCGGCGCCGCCGTTCCGGTGATCGAGGAGCGGAGCGACACCTTCATCGACTACAGCCAGAAGACCGTCTTCCGCTACTTCGAGGACACCGAGGAGATCCTCTGGGCCTCCGAGCGAGACGGCTGGAACCACCTGTACCTCTTCGACGCCCGCTCCGGCGCCCTGAAGCACCGGGTGACCTCGGGCGAGTGGGTCGTCCGGGCCGTCGACCGCGTGGACGAGGAGGCCCGCCAGATCTGGTTCCGGGCCATGGGCATCCATCCCGGCCAGGACCCGTACCACATCCACCACGCCCGAGTGAACTTCGACGGCACCGGCCTGGTGCTCCTGACCGAGGGGGACGGCACGCACTCCGTCGAGTTCTCCCCGGACAGGACGTATCTCATCGACTCCTATTCCCGCGTCGACCTGCCCCCGATCACCGAGCTGCGATCCGCCGAGGACGGCCGCCTGATCCTCGAACTGGAGCGCGCCGACTGGTCGGCCCTGCTCGAAACCGGCTGGCAGATCCCCGAGCGGTTCGTCGCCAAGGGCCGAGACGGCCAGACGGACATCCACGGCGTGATCTTCCGCCCATCGAACTTCGACCCCTCGCGTTCCTATCCCGTCATCGAGCAGATCTATGCCGGCCCGCAAGGGGCGTTCGTGCCCAAGGCGTTCTCCCCCCTGCACCGGCCCCAGGTGCTCGCCGAGCTGGGGTTCGTGCTCGTGCAGATCGACGGCATGGGGACCAACTGGCGATCGAAGGCGTTCCATGACGTCTGCTGGCGGAACCTCGGCGACGCCGGCTTCCCCGACCGCATCGCCTGGCTCAAGGCCGCGGCGGCCGACCGCCCGTACATGGACCTGACCCGGGTCGGTATCTACGGCGGCTCGGCCGGCGGCCAGAACGCGCTCGGGGCGCTGCTGTTCCACCCCGACTTCTACAAGGTCGCCGTCGCCGACTGCGGCTGCCACGACAACCGCATGGACAAGCTCTGGTGGAACGAGCAATGGATGGGATGGCCCGTCGGCCCGCACTACGAGGCCTCGTCGAACGTGGCCAACGCCCACCGGCTCCGCGGCAAGCTGCTGCTGACGGTCGGCGAACTGGACCGCAACGTCGATCCCTCCTCGACGATGCAGGTCGTCGACGCCCTGATCCGGGCCGGCAAGGACTTCGACCTCGTCGTCTTCCCCGGCGTCGGCCACGGCGCCGGGGACAGCCCCTACGGCGATCGCCGCCGCCGCGACTTCTTCGTCCGCCACCTGCTCGGTGTCGAGCCCCCCGACCGCAACGCCGAGCCCCCCCCCGGACGGCGACGACTCGGGCGACTGACCCCCCATCGCCCGGATCTCCGCCCTCCTCGGTCCCGGTCCCGGTCCCGGAATCCGCGATTTTTGGGCGTTCCTCGACGGATCCCGACGGCCCGAGGCACAGATAACATAGAGAGGGCCGTCCTGGCCGACCTCAACCCCGGCCGGACCCGGCCCCGCAACTCCGAGCGAGCACCCAACGATGCGCCTCACGCTCCGCACACTTCTCGCCTGGCTCGACGACACCCTCCCGCCGGAGGAGGTCCGCGAGATCGGCACCCAGGTTGCCGCCACTCCCTACGCGCAGCAACTGGTCGAGCGGATCCGGACGGTCAGCCGTCGGCGTCGGCTGACCGTCCCGCCGTCGAGCGGGCCCGAGGCGGTCGACCCGAACACGGTGGCCGCCTACCTCGACAACGAGCTCGAGGCGGAGAAGGTCGCCGAGTACGAGAAGCTCTGCCTGAGCTCCGACGTCCACCTGGCCGAAGTCGCCAGTTGCCACCAGATTCTCAGCCTCATCAAGAACAAGGCCAAGGTCCCCCCCGAGGCCCGGTACCGCATGTACCGGTTGTTCAAGGGGCCGGAAACCGTCCGGACCAAGGATCGATCCTCCCCGAGCCTCGGACAGCTCACCTCCGAGGGGGCCGTGCCCGGCGCCCTGCCGGGCACGGCGGCCGAGCCCCCCTGGGCCTCCCGTCCAACCGTCCGGCCCTCGCTGGTCGAGCGCTTCGGCCCCCCGGCCCTGGCCGTCCTCCTGATCGCCGTGCTGACGCTGGTCGGCCTGCTGAACCTGAAGTACGCGAAGGTCGACGTTCTCTCGGATGACACGGCGGTCGCCGCGATCGACGCCGACGCCGACGCCGAGCTGGTTCCGGAAGGTGAGACGCCTCCCGGCCTCCTTCACAGATCCGCTCCCCCGATCTTCGAGCCCGAGGAGGAGCAGCCCGACACCGAGGCCCCGGTCGACTCCGACCCGGCCCTCGACCGCGACCGCGACGGGCCTCCACCCCCCGTCCCGGCCCCCGAGGGCGAGCCCCTGCCCCCTGGGGCCGCGGCCCAGGTCGAGCAGATCGTCGGCATCGCGCTGCGGGCGAGCAGAGACGGCGAGAACTGGCAGTGGGAGCGGCTGGAGGCGCAATCGACGCTCCAGCCCGGTCTGATCGTCGTCAACCTCCCCCCCTCCCGGACGATCCTGGACCTGGGGTCGGTCGGCGTGACCCTGGTCGGCCGGGCCGACCTGCGGGTCGACCTGCCCGGCCCCGACCGGGAGGCCCGGTTCGACCTGATCGACGGCGACCTGCTGCTGCGGCCCTCCGCCGAGGGCGGCGCGGTCGAGGTCGGCGTCTCGGGCCGGACCCTCACCCTCGATCCCCCTCCGGGCCAGCCGATCGGCCTGTCCGCCGCCGGGGTCCGGGCCCCGGGAGAGCCCGCCGGCCGACCGGGGCTGACCATCGCTCTCTCCGAGGGCTCCTTGACCGCCTCCGTCGACGGCGGCGCCTCCGAAACCTTCGAGGGCCCTGCCCTCATCGCCTTCGACCCCGAAGCCGGCTCCTTCGCCACCTCCGCCGGGGCCGAGGCCCTGCCGGCTTGGATCGACGACCCCGAGCCGACCGAGGCCGAACTCGCCGACATCGAGGCGTTCTCCGGCTTCTTCTCCGACTCCTCCGGGCCGCTTCCGTTCGTCCTGCTCGAAGGGACGATGGACGAGGAACCGGCCATCCGCCGTCTCTCGGTCGCCGCGCTCGGGGCGATGGGCAGCATCGACCCCGGCCATCTCGAGCTCGTCGCCGAGCTGCTCAACACCCCCGACGCCCCCGAGCTGCGGGCCGAGGCCATGACGATCCTCCTCCGGCAGATGGCCCGGGGGCCCGAGGAGGCGGCGATGGTGCACCGCTTGCTCGATCGCGTCGCCCCTGCCGAGGCCGTCGCTCCGATGGACCGCCTGCTCACCGGCTATCCCGAAGACCGCCAGCAATCTCCCGAGGTCCTCGCCGAGCTGGTCGGCGCCCTCTCCTCCCCCAACCCCGGCGTCCGGCAACTCGCCCTCCAGACCCTCATGACGATCACCGGACGAGACGCCCAGGGCTACGACCCCGACTCCCCCGACGAGGACGCCCTCGAATCCTGGCGCTCCCTCCTCTCCTCCGGCGACCCTTCCCCCCGAGGCCGATCCTCCCCGACCCCCAAGGCCGGGGATCGACGCCGCTGAGCCCTCGCCGTTACCATCAGGCCCCCCCTCCCCCCGCCCCGGAGGGGGGAGCCGGCGATCCGTCGCGGCAGGCAGGATCGGACGGGAACGATGCGAGACGGCGGCTTCGAGGCTCCCGCCCCTCCGCTCTCCCGCTCGCCGCCCCCCGGTCTTGCCTGTTCTCTGCCGGCACCATGATCCGCCATCTCCCCCGCTCCGATCACCCCTCCCCCGGAGGTCCCCTTGCCCGACGACTATTCCCGATACCGGAAGGCCGCCGAGGAGATCGCCCGGGAGGCCGGCGAGATCCTCCGGGAGCATTACGGACGCGTCTCGGCCCGGGAGAAGGGGCCGAGCGACCTGGTCACCGAGGCGGACCTTGCCAGTCAGCGCCGGATCGCCGAGCGACTGGCCTCGGCCTTCCCCGATCACACCCTGCTCGCCGAGGAAGAGGGGGTCCGGCCCGACCCGGATCGGGCCTTCCGCTGGATCGTCGACCCGCTCGACGGCACGGTGAACTTCGCCCACGGCTTCCCGATCTGGACCGTCTCCATCGGCCTGGAGCACCTCGGCACGCTCGTCGCCGGAGCGATCTACGCCCCGCTGACCGACACCATGTGGTCGGCCCACCTCGGCGGCGGGACCACGGTCGATGGCCGCCCGGCTCGCGTCAGCGCCGCCAGCCGACTGGCCGACTGCCTCATCGGCGCCGCCTTCCCCACCCGGTTCGGCGACGACGCCCCCCGCCAGCTCGCCCTCTTCGAACGCTTCTCCACCGGCACCCACTCCGTCCGACGCTCCGGATCGACGGCCTGGAACCTCGCGATGATCGCCTCCGGCGGCTGCGACGCCTGCTTCGGCACCCACGTCCACCCCTGGGACGTGGCCGCCGGCGTGCTCCTGGTCCGGGAGGCCGGGGGCCTCGTGACGGCCCTCGACGGGGGCGCCTACGACCTCTACAGCCACGAGATCCTCGCCACCAACGGCGCCGTCCACGACGAGGCCGCCCGGGCCTCCCGGCAGACGATGGGCCGGGGATGAGCGCCCTCCTCGTCGCCGGGGCTCGGGGGCCCCTCCGGCGGATCCGCCCCGGGCGGGACCGTGACGAAAAGGCGGCAGGGGTGGTAGAATGCCCCGGATGACTCGTCTCGCTCCCGATCGAGGGCCGGCATCCCCCGCCGGCCCGCCTCGGCCCGCCTCGTCCCCATCGTCGCGAGGCCGGCCGACCGTCCCGGTCCCATCGAGGGCGCCTCGCGTGGCCCGATCTTCTGAATTGGTCAAGATTTGCGCCGCAATCACGCCGCTGCTCCTGCTGCCGGCCGCCGCGGCAACGGCCCAGGATGAGAGGGGCTCCCCCTCCGCGCCGACGGGCGTGACGGAGATCGTCGTCCGGAGCGGGGAGACGCCGGAGGAGGCGGTCCGGTCGGCATTGGCGGGAGTGACCTCGGTCGAGCTCTCGGGGGAAGTTCCCGAGGGGGGCGGCCTGGCCCGGCTGTCGATGACCCTGGGCCTGTACGCCCGGGGGCCGGGCCCCCACCGGGTCCCGATCGGCCTGGACGGGCTCTATCCCCGAGAGGCGGTCGCCGACGGCCGCCCGCTCGGCTGGGAGGCGGTCCCCCCGGAGGGCTGGTTCGTCATCCTCCCTGGCGGCTCCCCGGGGGAAGAGGAGCAGCGCACCGTTCGGGTCGACGTGGTCGCGCCGATCCGTTCGGTCGACGACCGCCGCGTCCTGTCCCTCTCCATCCCCCGGCACCCGAATACCCGACTGCGGCTCGACCTGCCCGGCCCGATCGCCGAGGCGACGCTCGGGGATGGCTCGCTGCTCTCGGTCGAGCCGATCGACGACGGCCGCCGCTCCCGGATCGAGGCCCAGCTTGGCGCCCGAGACGAGCTGGACGTCCGCTGGCTCCCCCTCCGGGCCGAAGGCACCCCCTTGCCCCCGCTGCTGACTGGCGGCGGCCACATCGCGCTGGACGTCGACGACGGCAAGCTCTCGGCCCAATCGACCTGGGAGATCCAGGTCCGCCGCGGCGAGGCCCCGGCGGTCGAGCTGGTGGTCGACCCGGCCGACGAGTTGCTGGAGGTGGAGGTCGAGGGCCGCCCCGTCGCCCCCGAGCCGGCCGAGGACGGCATCGGCCTGCGGATCCCCCTGCCCCGGACGCTCCGCAAGGGGGACTCCGCCCGCCTGTCGATCACCACCCGGCGGCCGATCCGGGCGCCGGCCGACCCGGACGGCCTGGCCCCCGTCTCCTTCGGCGGCCACCGCTTCGCGGGGCTCGCCGAGCAGGGCGGCACGCTGTCGATCTCCCGAGCCGACGGGCTCCGGATCCTCGTCGGGTCGAGTGTCGGCCTGCGCCGGATCGACCCCCGGGACCTCCGAGAGGAGATCGCCCGCACCCGGCCGGCCATCGTCTCCGCCTTCCGGTTCGCCGACCAGCCCTTCGACCTGACGCTCCGGGTCGGGCCGACGCCGCCGATGGTCCGGGTCGCCCAGCGATCGCTGGCGACCCTGGAGCCGGGAGGGACCGCGGCCCGGATCGAATCCTGGCTGGACTACCGATCGATCCGGGGCCAGCTCTTCTCGGCCCGCGTCGAGGTCCCCGAGGGGCTGGAGGTCGATCGGGTCGGCCCCCCCGGCTCCGTCGTCTCCTGGGACCTCCGCCCCCCCGGCGACCCCGACACCGACGGCGACCCCGACCCCGACCCCGACGCCGAGCGGGCCGGCGGCGAAGACACCCCGGGAGGCCGGGCGACGATCGAATTGACCCTCGCCTCCCCGCTCCGGGAAGGCCAGTCGACCCCGACCCGGATCGAGCTGTCGGGCCGGGCCCTCCTCGACCCCGACCGGCCCGGTCCGGTGCCGATCCCGCTGTTCCTGCCGACCGGCGCCGCCTTCGACGGCGGCCTGCTCGCCATCGCCGCCCCCCCCGATCTGGAGGTCACTCCCGCCGCCGAGGCCGAGGCCAACTCCCCCGACCCCGGGCCCGGCGGCGGGTCTCCGGCCCCGACCGTCGTCGCATCCCCCCCCTCGACCGGGATGGGGCCGTGGTCGAGGCCGGCCGGCGACGCCCCGCGGATCGCCCTCTGGCTTCGGTCCGAGGCCCCGGCCCAGGCCGTCCCGATCGGCCTGTCGCCGAGGGCCCCGTCCTCGTCCTCGGTCATCGACCAGCTCGTCCGGGTCGGCCGGGACGGGGTGGACGTCCAGCAGGACGTGACCCTCTACGCCCGTGATGGCGAGCTCGACCGGATCGACCTGGCCATCCCCCCCGGCCTGGAACGCGGCTGGTCGCTGGTCGATCGGGGGGTGGTCGCCGAGGAGGAGCCGATCGCCCCCGGGCCCGACGGCGTCGCCCTCCGCCGCCTGAGGCTCGCCCAGCCGACCGCCGGCTTTCCCCTGAAGCTCCGCATCAGCTTCCGCGTGCCGGCCGTCGACCGGCTCGAGCCCGGGGAGGCCACGACGCTGGAGATCCCCCGGATCGAGGTGCGTTCCCCGAGCCCGGCGGCCCCTCCCCGGGTGGTGATCGCCGCCGAGCCCGGCCTCACCCTCGATCCCCGGGGAGAAGGCTGGCGCCCCCCGGCCGAGAACCAGTGGGTCACCAACCCCGACGGCGGCCCTCCGCTGCCGATCCGGCACGTCTGGGTCCGCCCCCCCTCGGCCGATCCCGACGCCTTGCCGAGCTTCTCGGCGACCGCCTCGACCCCCGCCCCGTTGCCCGAGACGCTCGCCTCCCGCCTCTGGATCCGGTCTGAGCAGGGACCGGACGGCGCCGTCCGCACCTCCTGCTGGTTCCGGTTCGACGACCACAGCCCAACCCTCGGCTTCCAGCTCCCGGCCGCCGCCGAACTGGACCGCGCCTACCTCGACGGCCAACCCCTGCCCCCTGACGACGTCGACGCCCTCGACCGCCCCGGCGCCTACCTGCTCCACCTGCCCAGCGACGCCGCCCGAGCCGTCCTGGTGGGCCTGAGCTACCGAGTCCCCCGCTCCTCGGCCCGATCGGCCTGGACGCCCCCGGCCCTGGTCGGCGGAGGCCGGGTGCTAGAGACGCTCTGGGAGGTCCGCATCCCCTGGAACCGCGCCCTGGTGGGCGTGCCCGGCCGCTTCACCGACGAGAACCTCTGGTACTGGGGAGGCTACGTCTGGAAGCGCCGGCCCGGCATGGACCCGGCCGACCTCGCCTCCTGGGTCGCCGGCCCGGGGGCGTCGGTCGACCAGATCGGCCCCCCCCTGACCGCCGGCCGGGTCGGCGACCACGGGTACCTCTTCGGCCGCCCGGGCGCCCCGGAGCCGCTGGGGCCGGTCATCGCCTCCCGGGCGACGCTCGTCGGCGCCTGCTCCGGCGCCGTGCTGCTGGTCGGCCTGCTCGCCCTGGTGCGACGCCCCTGGGGGCGTCGGGCCTTCCCGGCGGCCATCGCCGCCCTGCTGGTCCTGCTGATGCTCGTCGGCCGGAGCACCGCGGCGCTGGCGTTGCAATCGTCAAGCGTCGGCTGGCTGCTGGTGGCCGTCGCCGTGCTGACACGACGGGCCGTCGATCGCCGCCGCCCCGCCGGCCGGTTCGGCGAGCAGAGCGGCCTGGGGACCGCCTCCGGCCTGGGCGACTCCCCCTCCGGCGGCAGCGGCTCGGGGGGCTCCTCGCCCCTGGTCGGCTCCGACGACTCGACCGCCATCCGCCCCCGCCCCCAGCCGATCGGAGGGCCGATCTCTCCCCCGGCCCTGCCTCCCTCCCCCCCTCCTCCCTCTTCCCCCCCGTCCGACCCGGACCTCGGCCGCCACGACGAGGTCTTCGACATCCCGGCCCCCCGCGCCGATCGGGAGGCATCGTGAACGCCCCGCCGACCTCACCCCGCCCGGCCCTGCCGATCCGACCGATCGCGGTCGCGCTGCTGGCCCTGCTCGCCCTGCTCGCCCCGCCGACGACCAGTCCGGCGAGGGGAGGGCTGCCGTCCGAGGTCGTCCGGCTCCGGGTCCCGGAGGAGACGCTCGACGGCTGGTTCCCCGGGCGGGCCGGCCTCGTCGAGGTCGAGCCGGATCGGTTCGAGGAGCTGGTCCGCGCCGCCCGGGCCCGGCCCGTCGACGGCCCCGGCCTGATCGAACCGCTCCGGATCGAGCACCAGGCCCGGCTCGACGGCGGCCTGCTCGTCGGCTCGACCACCCTGCGATTCCCCAACGGGGGGGGCGGGCCGTCCTGGGCAGCGCTCTGGCCGTGGTCCCCGGCGATCGACTCGGTTTCCTCGGCCTCGGGCGCCTCGGTCTTGCACCGCGACGGGGACGGCCGCGCCTTCCTCCGAATCGGTCCCGGGGCCGGGGGCGACGGCGAGCCGAGGGAGGTCCGGCTGTCCTGGGCGCTCCGCCCCCGGGTCGAGGCCGAGGGCCGGATCTTCGACTTGGAGCTAATCGAGGGGCCCGCGACGGCGCTGGTCCTGGATCTCCCCGAGGGGGTCTCTCCCTCCGGCCCCCCCGGCTACCGCGAGGGCCCCGAGCCGACCGGGGAGCCCGGCCGGAGCCGGTGGCGGTTCGACGGCCCCGGGGGGGCCGTGGTGCTCCGGCTCCGGGCCGGGCCGGACCCCGACCGCCCTTCGGGCCCCTGGGTCGGCGGCCCGTCGCTCGTCGAGCTCGACAACCTCCCCGACGGGGCCGCCCGATGGCTCTGCAGCTGGGAGATCGACCCCGGCCCCGAGGGACACCGGCCGCTGTCCGTCCGGCTCGGCCCCGGCGTCTCCTGGGAAGAGGTTTCCGGCCCTGATGGCGTGGTGGCCGGGGTCGAGGCGAGCCCCGAAGGGGACGGCACCCGGCTGACGATCCGCTGGCGAGACGGCCTGAGCGGCCCGACCCGCCTGATCCTCTCCGGCCTCGCGACGATCCCCGACCCCTCGGCCTGGACCGTCTGCCTCCCCGAGCCGGTCGACGCCCAGTGGACCGGGGGGCCGCTGCTGGTCCTCCCCGGGGGCTCGACCGCGGTGATCCAGGCCCGGGAGCGATCCGGCCGGCCGCTCGACCTGGCCGAGATCCCCGCCGAGGCGAGGGAGCTCCTCTCCCAGGCGGCGGCCGAGGCCGGGCTCCCTCCCCTCGCCCCCGACGACCTCGCCCCCCTCGGCGGGGCCTCGGGCCCCGCCCTGGCCTTCTTCGCCGACCGGCCGGGCCCGGTGGCCGAGCTGGTCCTGGCGCCGGCCGGAAAACGCTGCCCGGCCTCCGTCCGGGGGACGGTCCGGCTCCGGGACGGCGCCGACACCCTGGAGGCCGAGGTCGAATACCTCGCGCCAGGAGACGGCTCGTCGCTCCGGACCCTGGACGTCTCCCCCGGCTGGCTGCCCGATTCCGTCCGGCTGCTCGATGGCCAGGGCCCGCCGCGCTGGGAGCTGGAAACGCTGGCCGACGGCCGCCGCCGGATCCACGTTCAGTTGCCCGCGCCCCCGGCCCCGGACGCCCCCGGCGGGGCGAGGCGGCCGATCCTGCTCCTGTCGGCCTCCGTCGAGCGCGAGCGGCCCGGCGAGCTGGATCTGCCCCGGGTCCGGCCGGTCGGCGAGCCGGTGGTCGACGAGCGCTGGTCGATTCTCGCCGGCCCGGGGACCGTGCCTCGCCCGGTCGAGGCGGTCGGGCTCGCCTGGCTCGCCCCCCCCTCGGGCACCGGTCCGTCCGCCCGGGACGCCCGTCCGCTGCTCTCCTGGCGCTGGATCGAGCCCGACGGCCGGGCCACCGTGAGGCTCGAATCGACCCCCTCCCGGCCCTCGGCCTCCGTCTCTCAGGAAGCGACGATCGCCGGGGGCCGACTCGTGATCGACTGGAAAATCCAGCTCGATGACCCCGGGGCGGCCCCCGGAACACTCTCGTACCGCCTGACCCCCGGGTCCTCCCCGTCGGCCGTCCCCTCCTGGACCGCCGCCGGCGCCGACGACCGGCAGTCGCCGCCGCTGCCGGTCGAGCCGGCCGGCGACGCCGACGAGATCCGACTCCCCGCCGGCCTGGTCGGGCCCGTCGTTCTGCTCGGGCGCCTGGAGCTGCCCTGGAACGGCGAGGGGCCGCTGCCGATGATCGAGCTGCCCCGCCGCTTCGAGACTCACGGGAGGGTGGCGCTTCGGGTCGACCCCGCCCTGCGCTGCGAGGCTCGGGGCGACCTCTCCTTCCAGGAGGCGATCGAAGCCTCCCCCCCCTCCCGGAGCGTCTCCCCGGAGGCGATCGAGGCCGGGCCGACCCGACTGGCGGCCTCCTTCCGCTACGACGGCCCCCCCGGCCGCCTGATCGTCCGCACCGAAGCGCTGCCCGCCCCGGAGGTCGGGGGGGCCATCCTCCGGGCCGACCTGGCGACCTGGCCGGGAGGCGATGGCGTCTCCCACAATCGCCTGACGCTCGACCTCGCGGCCCCGGGCGCCGAGGCCCTCGACGTCGCGCTCCCCCCCGGCTCCTCGCTGGCGGCCGCTTCCGAGGGCGGGCGGCCGCTGTCGCCGATCGCCCGGGGAGAGGCGATCCGCATCCCGCTGCCGCCGACCGTCGAACCTGGCCCGCCCTCGGCTCCGGCCCCGGCCCGACCGCGCCGGATCGCCCTCGATTACGAAACCCGAAGCCCCTCGAGGCCCGGCGAGATCGAGCCGGGACGGCCCCGATTCTCTCTGCCGTGCCTGTCGTTCTCTTGGCGGGTGGCGGTCCCGGGAGGCCGGTCCCTTTCGGCGGCCGGCCCGGCGTTGATGCCGGGCGACCCCGGCCCCGATCGCGCCGGCTGGCTGCCCGGCCTGGGAGCCGGCCGGCTGGCCGAGCCGAGGGCGTCGGAGCGGGCGATGCTGGCGAGGCTCGACGAGCTGGCTGCCGCCAATCCCCCCTCGGGCCGCCCCCTCGGTCGGGTCCTCTCGGCCTGGGACGTCGGCCGGTGGCCGATGGTCGTCGACCGAGCCGCCCTGGAGGCCCAGGGGATCGGGCCGGACTCGGCCGCCCCGGGGACGGCCTCGAAGGCCAACGCGACCGCCTCGGCGCGGCGGGCCCTGGCGCCGATCGGGCTGCTGGTCGTGCCGATCGACACCGTCTTGCTCGTGACCACCGAGGCCGAGGCCCCCCGCTTCTCTCCCCGGGGCCTCGGCTCGGGAGCGAACCGAGAGGCCTGGGTCCGGGCGCTCCGCGAGGCGGTCGCCTGGGGATCGGATCGCTCCGATCGGTTCCTGACGGTCGAGCGCTGGCGGGCCCGGGGCGCGGCCCGGAATGCCGAGGACGTGGCCGACACCCCCCGATCGGAGGCCCGCACGGTCCTCCGATTCGTCGCTCCCGGCTGGCCGACCCGGGGGACCGCCCTGCGGACGATCGATCCCTGGCCCTGGTCCGCCCTGGGGGGAGGGCTCGGGCTGGTCCTGATCCTGGGAGGGGCGATCCGGCTCCCCGGTCGGGGATGGGCGACGCTCCGGATCGTCCTGCTGCTCGCCCTGGCCGCGATGGCGCTGGCGCTGGCCCACGGAGGAGGCCCGAGGGCGGCCGCCTCGGCGACCACCGCCTTCTACGCGACGCTGATCGCCCTGGCGGCCGCCTCGATCCGCCGCTCCCCCCCGGCCCATCGGGGGGAGGCCGTCCCCGGCTCGACCGTCATCCGGTCCCACGGCACCGGCTCCCGGGCCGGAGTCGGCGCCGCGGTCGTCCTGGCGGCCATCGGGCCGAGGGGGACGGCCGAGGCGATCCCGATCCAGCGGCCTGAAGCCCCCATCCTCGCCTTCCTGATCGAGCCGGCCGAGGGCGAGTCGGAGCCCGATCCCTCCATCTGGCTCCGGCAGGAGGACCTCGACCGCCTCGTCGCCGCCGCCGAGGAGCAGCAGGAGGGAGCCGATCGGCCCGCCAGCCCCCCCGAGTGGCCGAGGATCGGCGCCGTCTCGGCCGAGCACGTGCTGCGGCCCGACAGCGAGGGGAACGGCGGCTGGCTCCTGGAGTCTCGCCTCTGGCTGGCGTTCGAGGAAGGGGGGCCGGCCTCCTGGTCGCTGCCGATCGGCCGACCGACCAGCCTGGAGGCGGTTCTCGACGGACGCCCCCGGCCGGTCCTGGTCGGGCCGGAGGGGAACCGGGCGACCGTCGCCATCGACGGCCCGGCCGGCCCCCACGAACTGGTCATTCGCCAGCGGGTGCGGCCCGAGGCCGACTCGGGGGGGGACCGACTGGTCGTGCCGATCAACCCGGTGGCGAGAGCCCGGTTGGACGTGGCCGGGCTCCCCGGCTCCGGCCCCCCGGTCGTGCTGGCCGCCCGTGGGGCGACCTCCCCCGGCGCCGACGGCCACACCCGGGCCGAGCTGGGCCCGGTCAACCGGATCGAGGTCGGCTGGGACCGCGGCGAGCCGCTGGGAGAGCCCGCCTCGGCCCCCCGAATCGAGGGGCTGCTGCTCTGGGAGGCCCTGCCCTCGGCCGACCGCCTCGCCGCCCGGCTGACCGTCCGGTCCCCCTCCCCGGTCCGGGAACTCTGGTTCGCCATCGAGCCCGGCGTGGCGGTCCGCTCGGTGAGGGCGGCCGGCGCCCTGGTCGAGGGCTCCCGGGTCGTCGCTGGCGACGGCGACCGCTGGGCCGCCCGCATCGATCCCCCCCTGCCCGACGGCGGCACCCTCGAGCTGGAGCTCTGGCGCCCGCAAGAGGGGCCGCTCCCCTCCGCCGGCGACGAGCCCTCCCCGAGACGCCCCCCCTTGCTGGAACCGCTCGGGGTGTCCCGCTTCGAGGGCCGGATCGCCCTGCTTCGGCCGGAGACCTGGGGAGGCCGCCTCGGCTCCCAGCCGGGGGCCCCGGCCATCAGCGAGCAGGAATTCGAGCAGGACTGGGGGCCGCTCCCCTCCGGGGCCGCGCTGGCCCCCAGCGGCGCCTCCCGCTTCGAGGGCGCCCCGAGACCGGCCGTGCCGATGGGGCCGACCCCCGCTCGCCGGCAGGTCGAGACCTCCCTCCAGCTCGACCTCGACGCCGGCCGGTGGGACTGGCGGCTCTCCGCCGAGCTGGCCGACCTCGACGGCCGGACGATCCGAGAGGCGGAGCTCGTCCTGCCCGCCGACCTGGAGCTGATCGACGTCGACGCCCCCGGCCTGACCGCCTGGGATCGGCCCTCCCCCGACCGGCTCCGGCTCCGATTCGACGGGCCGGCCTCCTCCTCCCGGGGGATCGCCGTCGTCGGCTGGCTCCCCCAGCCCTGCGGGCCCATGAACCCCGGCCCCCTGGTCGAGGAACGTCCCCTCCCCTGGCCCGACTGGCCCGGCGCCGCGCAGCGCCCGGGAACGCTGCTGCTCTCGTCGCCGAACACGGCGCTGATCTCCTACGTCGGGCCGGACGGCACCCCCGTGCCGATCGACCGCCTCGCCTCCTCGAACAACCGGAGGCCGTACCGCCGGATCGTCGTCGACCGCCCTGGCGGCCTGCTCCGCGTCGAGTCGTTCCCGGCGGTGACGGTCGAACTCTGGAGCCAGCTCTCGCTCGGCCGCCGGTCGGCCCGCTGGGAGGCGCTGGTGCGGTTCTCCGTGACGGGAGGGCCCGCCGACCGCATTGAGCTGGACGTGCCCGACGCCTGGGCCGAGGGGGCCGAATACGAGCTGGAGGGCTTCGGCCCGATCGCGACGCGGGACCTGGGGGATCGCATCGAGATCACCCCGGAACGGCCGATCTGGGGGACGGTCGACCTCCGGATCCGATCCGTCCGCCCTCGGCAGCCCGACCGGCCGCTGGCCTTCCCCGACCTCGTCCCCTGGGGCCGGGGGACCTTCCCGAGTCACACGATCGCCGTGGTCGCCCCGGATCGCCGCCCCCCCTTGCTGGACTACTCCGGCCTCGAACCGGCCACCGAGGCCACCCGAGACCAGTTCGACGCCGCCTTCCCCGTGCCGGCCGGCACCAGCCGGACGGTCTTCAGCGTCCTCCAGGGAGGCTGGTCGCTGGTCGTCCGCCCCCCGGCCGGGACGCCCCCCGCCGAGGACGATGCCGGCCAGGCCATCGTCGCGCTGGGCGAGGCCTCCTGCGCCATCGGCCCCGACGGCTCGCTGATCGGCCACGCCGCCTTCGAGCTCCGCCCCGGCCTGGCCCCCTTCCTCACGCTGCTGGCCCCCCCCGGGGCCGTCTCCCCGGCGGCGGCCGTCGACGGCCGGCTCGTGCAACCCCGGCTCGACGGCGAGGGCCGCTGGCTCATCCCCCTCGGCGACGGGCCGAGCCGTCGCGTCGAGCTCTCCTGGATCGACCCGGCCCGGCGAGGGACCGGCGCCCCCTCGCCGGGCCGCCGAGTCGCCATCCCCCAGCCGGCGCAGGACGGCGTCCCGATGCTCGTTGCCGTCTCCTGCGCCGAAGGGGACACGCTCGACGCCTCCGGCGGCTCGATCCTGCTCGCGCCCGCCTCCGCCCCGCTCGTCGACCGCCTGGAGCACGCCGCCGCCCGCATCCGGGAACGGCTCTCCTCCCCCGACCCGGACCCGGACGCCGGGGCCAGCGCCAGCGCCTCGATCGAGCCCGACCCCTTGACCGCGGAGCTCTCCCGCTTCCTCACGCTCCAGCGCCAGGCCGAGCGCTCCGCCTACTGGGCCGCCCTGATGCGGCCCGACTCGGCCGAGGTGGTCCGCCAACGCGGCCCCCTGCGCCGAATCCTCACCGTCCGGGAATCGCTCGACGCCGCCCTCGACGCCGCGGGCCGGCCGGGACTGCTCTCCCCGACCGCCGCCCCCCCCCCCCCCGCCCCCGGCCCCCCCC
>NZ_RYZH01000037.1 GCF_003977685.1 Tautonia sociabilis
CCACGGTGCGTCGTCGGATGCCTGACGCGGCATGGGTGCGGCTCCCGGGCGGGGCGATCGGACCCGCCGCGGGTATCGTCGCGTCGACTCAGCTCGCTTTCCAGACGCGGTTCATCGGACGGTTACCGAGCATCGGGATGATCCCGGCCGAGGGGCCCTGGATGCGGACGATTCCCGGCTCGATCCTTTCTGGAGGCCGGAGCGGCCAGCCCTCGGCCAGCGGAGCCGGGGCCGACCCTGACGCCGCCCCGGACACGCGAGCGAACACCCGCCGGGCCACCATCGCCCCCTTCCAGCGATCTCGAGCCGGGCCGGCCTCCTCGCCGCCCGAGGTCAACACGCGAAACGGCCAGGAAGCGAAGCGCTGCGGGCTCGGCTCGGTTCGCTCTGCTCCCGCTCCCCGACGCCTGGGCTACCGCCCGGCCCAGCGGGCGACCTCCGGCGTGTAGCGGTCGCCGCTGGCGACGCCCGGGGGGAAGGCGGCGTCGAGCCGGGCGAGCTCGTCGGCCGACAGCTCGAGGTCGACGGCCTTGAGGTTCTCCTCCAGGTGTGAACGCCGCTTCATGCCCGGGATCGGGATGACGCGATCCCCCCGGGAGAGGACCCAGGCCAGGGCCACCACCGCCGGGGAGACGCCGTGCGCCCGGCCGATCGCCTCCAGCGGCTCCAGCAGGGCGAGGTTGCGGGACAGATTCTCGCCGGTGAATCTCGGGTTGTTGGCCCGCCAGTCGCCGGCGGCGATCTGGTCCCGGGCCTTCAGCGCGCCGGTGAGGAAGCCGCGGCCCAGCGGGCTGAACGGCACGAAGGCGATGCCCAGCTCCTGGCAGGCCGGCATCACGTCCGCTTCTGGCTCCCTCGTCCAGAGCGAGTACTCCGACTGCAAGGCCGAGATCGGGTGGACCGCGTGCGCCCTCCTCAGCGTGGCCTCGGAGACCTCCGACAGCCCGATCGCCCGGATCTTCCCCGCCTCGACCAGCTCGGCCATCGCTCCGACCGACTCCTCGACCGGGACGTCGGGATCCACCCGGTGCAGATAGTACAGGTCGATCGCGTCGGTCTGCAGCCGGGCCAGGCTCGCGTCGCAGGCCGACCGGATCCGCTCGGGGCGGCCATCGACGCCGATCTCCTCCGAACCGTCCGGGCCGGGGCGCTTCACCCAGCCGGTCTTGCTCGCCAAGACGAACTCGCCCCGCCTCCCCTTCAGGACGCGACCGATGAGCGATTCATTGTGCCCGTCGCCGTAGGAATCCGCCGTGTCGATCAGGGTGATGCCCCGGTCCAGGGCCAGGTGCAGCGTCGCCTCCGACTCCGCCTCGTCGGCCGGCCCGTACGAGCCGGACATCCCCCAACACCCCAGGCCGATCGCCGAGACGGCCGGCCCGCCGGCCCCAAGTTCTCGCTTCCGCATCGTCGTCCCCTCGCGCTCAACTGTTCCCAATCGTCGACACCGCGATCACGGCTCGTCGACCAGCCGGTGATGCTCCAGGATCGCTCGGACCCGGTCGACCGGAATCGCCTCGACGGTCCGGCCGCGCCCGGTGGTCGTGGTGGCCCGGAGCAGGGCGTTCTCCACGGCCTCCTCGGTCGCCTCCAGCACCGCCTGGAACAGCGGCGAGACGGCGTCCGACGTCAGGATCTCCCGGGTCCGAACGGCCGCCTCCCCGTACCGCTCGCGGAGCCCGGGCGCCGTCGAGAAGGCGATGGCGAAATCGCCGCTCCCGTGGCTGAAGGAGGAGCCGGTCCGGGCCAGGGCGAAGACCGCCCGGGCGGCCAGCCGCTCCAGGTCCCTCGCGTCGATCGGCGCGTCGGTGGCGACCACGATCATGCACGACCCGTCCCCCCGATCGGCCGCCCCCCCCTGCCCCTCCGGCGGGGGTCGGTAGGCGTACCGGCCCAGGGCCTTGCCCACCGGAGCGCCGGCCATCGTCAGCACGCCGCCGAAGTTCGCCTGGACGAGCACCCCGAGCCGCCAGCCTCCCAGCCGATCGGGGAGCACCCGGGACGATGTCCCGATCCCCCCCTTCCAGCCGAACGCCTCGCAGCCGGTCCCGGCGCCGACGCTTCCCTCGGCCACCGGCCCTTCGTCCGCCCCTCGGATCGCGGCCAGGACGTGCTCGGCCGTCACGTGCCCGCCCCGGATGTCATTCAGGCCGCCGTCGTTCGTCTCGCCGACCACCGCGTTGACCGAGCGAACGTCCTCATTCCCCTCTTGCTCCAGCGTCCATCGGACGACCGCCTCGACCGCCGTGCCGACGGCCAGCGTGTTCGTCAGCACGATCGGCGTCTCGATCGTGCCCAGCTCCCGCACCTGGGTCGATCCGGCCAGCTTGCCGAACGCGTTGCCAACGAAGACGGCTCCGGGAACCTTCTCCCGGAACAGGTTCCCCCCGTGCGAGAGGATCGCGGTCACTCCGGTGCGGACGTCCTGCCCCTCGATGATCGTCTCCTGCCCGACGCGGACTCCCGGCACATCGGTGATCGCGTTCATCGGGCCGGTCGGAAAGACGCCGGGGCGGATGCCGAGATCGCGGGCCCGGGGCCGATCCCCCCCGCCGCCGCCGCCGACGACGACGTCGTCGCCGTCGGCCGACACCGCCAGGGCGAGCAGCATCACCGCCGCCGATCCGATCGAGAAGGCGGCCATCGGCCGATCTCCGGGGGGCCTTCCAGCCGGGCCGATCGCGGCCAGCCCGCGATCCGAAGGGCCCCAGGATAGCCAACTCGGCGGCCCTCCGCACTCCCCCTGCTCGCGGACGAGGGCCGCCCCAGGGGGCGGCCCTCGCGTCGGATCCTTCATCCGGGGCCGGGCTCAGCCGACCGCGGTCAGTTCCTTCTCCGGCTCGGGCTTCAGGCGGGGGGCCGGCCGCTTGCCTTCGGCGAGCCGTCGGATCACCACGTAGAAAACCGGCGTGAAGAACAGGCCGAAGATCGTCACGCCGAGCATCCCGAAGAAGACGACGGTGCCCAGCGCCTGCCTCATCTCGGCGCCGGCGCCGGTGGCCAGCAGCAGCGGGATGACGCCCAAGACGAACGAGAAGCTCGTCATCAGGATTGGCCGCAATCGCAGGCGGCTCGCCTCCAGGGCGGCCGAGACGCGGTCGAGCCCCTCGTCCTGCTTGGCCTTGGCGAACTCGACGATGAGGATCGCGTTCTTGCTCGCCAGGCCCATCAGCACGACGAAGCCGATCTGCGTCAGCAGGTTGTTGTCCTGGCCCCTCAGGATCACCCCGGCGATGCCCGAGAGCAGGCACATGGGCACGATCAGGATGATCGCCAGCGGCAGCCCCAGGCTCTCGTACTGCGCCGCCAGCACGAGGAAGACGAACAGGACGCAGAGCGGGAAGATGTAGACCGCCGTGTCCTGCTGCTGTTGCTCCTGGTAGGCGATGTCGGTCCACTCATACGAGATGCCCCGAGGGAGGATCTCGGCGGCGAGCCGCTCCATCGTCTCGAGCGACTGGCCGGAGCTGAAGCCGGGGAGCGTGTCGCCGGAGAGGTCGGCCGCGGGGTAGAGGTTGTAGCGGATCACGCGGTCGGGAGCCGTGATCTGCTCCAGCTCCACGAGCGACCCGAGCGGCACCGGGGCCCCCTGGGCGCTGAGCACCCGGAGCCGGCCGATGTCCTCCTCCTCGTTCCGGAACGGCTCGTCGGCCTGGGCGGCCACGCGATAGGTGCGGCCGAGCAAGTTGAAGTCGTTCACGTAGACCGACCCCAGGTACACCTGCAGGGCCTCGAAGACGCGCTCCAGCGGCACGTCGAGCATCCGGGCCTTGGTCCGGTCGATGTCGGCGAAGAGCTGCGGCGTGGAGGCGCGGAAAGTGGAGAACACCTGGACGAGCCCCGGCGCTTGGTTGGCGGCCATGGCGAGGGCCATGGTCGATCGCTGCAGCGCGTCGTATCCCAGGCCGGCTCGGTCCTGGACCATCATCTTGAACCCGCCGCCGGTCCCCAGGCCGCGCACCGGGGGAGGAGGGATGACAAACACCTGGGCGCCGGTGATCGAGGCCATCTTGCCGCGGAGCTGGCCAAGAATCGCATCATGCTCGATCCCCTTCGCCGTCCGATCGGGGAAGGGCTCGAGCGTGACGAACACGGCCGCCGCGTTCGCGCTATTCACCCGGGTCGCCCCGGAGAAGCCGGCGAAGGCCACGGCTCCCGCCACACCCTCGGTGTCGCGAGCCAGATCGACGATCTGACGCGTCACCTCGTCGGTCCGGGCAAGCGAGGCGCCGTCGGGGAGCTGGGCGGCCACGATCAGGTAGCCCTGGTCCTGGGCTGGGATGAACCCAGTTGGCACGCTGCGGAAGCCGTACCCGGTCGCCGCCATCAGGCCAACGTACACGATCAGCGCCAGCGCGGCGCCGCGGACAACCCGTCGGAGCAGGAACACATACCCGTTGGTCGCCGCGTCGAGCGACCGGTTGAACGCCCGGAAGAACCAGCCGAAGAAGAAGTTCCAGATCCGGTCGAACAGGTCGGGCTTGGCGTCCCGGTGCTTCAGCATCAGGGCGCAGAGGGCCGGGCTGAGGGTCAGCGAGACGAACGTCGAGATCGACACCGACACGGCGATCGTCAGCGCGAACTGCCGGTAGAACTGCCCGCTGATCCCCGAGAGGAACGACGTGGGCACGAACACGGCGATGAGCACCAGCGTCGTGGCGATCAGCGCCCCGCTGATCTCGTCCATCGACCGGCGCGCCGCCTCTCGGGGAGAGAGCCCCGCGGCCAGGTTCCGCTCCACGTTCTCGACCACCACGATGGCGTCGTCCACCACCGTGCCGATGGCCAGCACCAGGCCGAACAGCGACAGGTTGTTCAGCGAGAACCCGAGCATCTGCATCGCCGCGAACGTGCCGACCAGCGACACCGGGATCGCCGCCAGCGGGATGATCGTCGCCCGCCAGCTTTGCAGGAAGATCAAGACCGTCAGCGCCACCAGGCCCGTGGCGATGAACAGCGTCTCGAACACCTCGTCGATCGAATCCTGGATGTACTGCGTTGGGTTGTAGATCAGGCGGTATTCCAGGCCCGGAGGGAAGTCCAGCGACAGCTCCTCGAGCGCCTCGACGACATCCCGGGCCGTCTCCACCGCGTTCGAGCCCGGCTGCTGGAAGACGACGACGGCGACCGCCTCGTCCCCATTCAGGTAGCTGTTGACCGAGTAGTCCCACACCCCCAGCTCGACCCGGGCCACATCGCCAACGCGGACCAGCCTCCCCTCCTCGCCGGTGCGGACGATCACGTCGGCGAACTGCTGCGGGTCCGACAGGCGGCCGAGCGTGTTCACCGGCAGCAACAGCTCGTTCTCCGGCCCGATCGGCGTCCGGCCGATGGCGCCGGCGGCCACCTGCACGTTCTGCCCGCGCAGGGCCTCGACCACCTGGCCGGCGGTCATGCCCAGGGCGGCGAGCTTGTCGGCGTCGAGCCAGACTCGGATGCTGTACTCCCGGGCGCCGAAGATGCGGACGTCCCCCACCCCCTTCAGGCGGGCGAGCACGTCCCGGACGCGCAGCAGGGCATAGTTGCTCACGTAGAGCCGGTCATACGAGTCGTCTGGCGAGATGAGGTGCGCCACCAGCAACAGGTCGGGAGACTGCTTGCGGGTGGTGATCCCGATGCGCCGCACCTCCTCCGGCAGCCTCGGCTCGGCCACGGCCACTCGGTTCTGCACCAGCACCTGGGCCACGTCCAGGTCGGTGCCCAGCTCGAAGGTGACGGTGATCGTCATGGAGCCGTCGTTGGCCGACTGCGACTCCATGTACATCATCCCCTCCACGCCGTTGATCTCCTGCTCCAGCGGCGTGGCCACGGTGCGGGCGATCACGTCGGGCGAGGCGCCGGGGTACTGGGCCGAGACGACCACGGTGGGGGGCGCCACGTCGGGGTACTGGGCCACCGGCAGGCTGACGAATGCCAGGGCGCCGACAATCGTGATGACGATCGACAGCACTCCGGCGAAAATCGGCCGGTCGATAAAGAAGTGCGCGAAGCTCCTCATGGGGCGAACCTCCTCCCGGCCGCGAAGCCGACCGCCCCCGAGTCGGGCGGATAGGGATCCTCGATCGGCATCTCGCGGGCCCAGAGCTCCTCGTCGACCTCGATGGTCCCCTCCTCGGGGCGGACCTCCATGCCATCACGGAGCGACTGGATCCCCTCGATGATCACGCGGTCCTCCGGGCCGACGCCGTGCTGGATGATCCGCAGGCCCGCCACGGCCCGGCCCAGCTCCACCCGGCGGCGGGCGACCTTCCCCTCGGCGTCGAGCACGAAGACGAACGCCTGGTTCTGGTCGCGGATGATCGACCCATCGGGCAGCAGGGTCGCCTCATACGGGGCGCTGCCCGGCAACCGGACGCGGGCGAAGAGGCCGGGAGTGAGCACCCCGTCCGGGTTGGGCAGGATCGCCCTCCCCCGCATGGTGCCGGTGAACTGGTCCACGCGGTTGTCCACGAAGTCCATCCTCCCCCGGTGCGGGAACCCCTCCTCGTCGGCCAGTTGGATGGCGACCGGCGTGGCGAAATCGCGAGAGCTGGGGAGGCTCCCCTCCTGGGACCTCCTCACGTACTTCAGGTAGTCGCGCTCGTTGGCGTCGAAGTAGACGTGGATCGGGTCGAGCGAGACGATCGTGGCCAGCAGGGTCGCCTGGCCGGACTCGCCGTTGACCAGGTTCCCCACCGTCACCAGGTGCCGGCCGATCCGACCGGAGACGGGGGCCTCGATCGTGCAGAACTCCACGTCCAGCTCGGCCGCCTCCAGGGCCGCCTCGGCGGCGGCCACGTCGGCCTCTGCCTGGCGGACCTGGCTCGCCTTGATGTCGTACTCCTCCTGCGTCTCGGCATTGCGGCGGACGAGCTGCGCCGATCGGTTCTGCTCCCGGCGCGCCAGCTCCAGCTGCGCCCGAGCCTGCTCCAGCCTCGCGGCCGCCTGGTCGCGCGCGGCCTCGTAGGGCCGGGGGTCGATGGTGAACAGCAGGTCCCCTTCGGCGACCATGTCGCCGTCCTTGAAGTGGATCTCCTCCAGGTAGCCGCTCACCCGGGAGCGGACCTCGACCGTCTCCACCGCCTGGAGCCGGCCGGTGAAGTAATCCCACTCAATCACCTCCCGGACGATCGGCGTCGCGACCACGACCGACGGGGGCGGCATGACCGGCGCCGGCGCGGCCTCCCGGCACCCGGAGGCGGCGGCCAGCAGGCCCAGGCCCAGGCACAGCCCGACCGCCGAGATTCGATCCCACGATCTCATGATTGTTCGATCCCCTGATCCTCGTTCGGCGATCCGCCCCACCCGGCGCGGCCGCTAGTGGGCCCCTCTCCGATTCAGTCGCCGATCCCGGCCGGCTCCATCGCGGGGTAGTCGATGTACCCCCGCTCACCTCCTCCGTAGAACGTGGAGGGGTCCGGCTCGTTGAGCGGTGCCCCGAGTCGGAGCCGCTCCGGCAGGTCCGGGTTCGCGAGGAACAGCACGCCGAACGAGACGAGATCGGCGTGGCCGGCGCGGAGCACGGCCTCGGCGCGGTCGCGGTCGTACCCGCCGTTGGCGATGATCGGGTTGCGGAACCTCGGCCGGAAGAACGCCGCGTCCAGCCGCGAGCGTGCCCCGTGGCTCACGTCCTTCTCCAGCGTCTCGACCAGGTGCAGGTACGCGAGCCCGTACTCATCCAGCCGGTCGACCGCGTAACCGAAGGTGGCCTCCGGGTCCGAATCGCTCATGTCGTTGAACGTGCTGTTGGGGGAAAGACGCACCCCCACCCGGCCAGCCCCCCAGACCCCGGCGACGGCCTCCACCACCTCCAGCAGCAGCCGGGCCCGGTTCTCTGGAGGCCCGCCGTAGACGTCCGTCCGACGGTTGGTCCCATCCCGGAGGAACTGGTCGAGCAAGTAGCCGTTGGCCCCGTGAATCTCGACCCCGTCGAAGCCGGCATCCATCGCGAGTCGGGCCCCCCGGCGGTACATCTCCACGATGCCCGGGATCTCCTCCTCCTCCAGCGCCCGGGGCGTCTCGAATGGCTTCGGCCCCGCGAAGGTGGTCACCATCCCCACCCTCGGCGCGATCGCCGAGGGTGCCACCGGCAGGGCCCCTCCCGGCTGGAAATCGGGGTGGGAAATGCGGCCGACGTGCCAGAGCTGGAGGAAGATCCGCCCCCCGCGGTCGTGTACCGCGTCGGTCACCAGCCGCCAGCCGGCGACCTGCTCCGGCGCGTGGATGCCCGGCGTCATCGGGTAGCCCTGGCCGGTCGGGTCGACTTGAGTCGCCTCGCTGACGATCAGGCCAGCGCCGGAGCGCTGGGCGTAGTACGTCGCGTTCATCGGCCCGGGCACGTTGCCGGCCCCGGCTCGGCAGCGGGTCAGCGGCGCCATCACCACGCGGTTCGGCAGCCGATACGGCCCCACCCAGCAGGGCTCCATGAGCCGCAATTCGCTCGATCCCGATGCGGACATGTGTGTCGATGCCCCTCGATGACCACCACCCGCCCCGGCTCGGAGCGGACGCCGAACGGGAACGTCCCGCCCGGACGCTCGGACTCGAACCCGTCGAAACCACCGCATCCCGATCCGATCCGATCCGGCCGGCCTTAAGCCGGGGGACGCAGGACCGTGCCGAAGATCACCTCCAGAAACGACCGCAGGGGCCGGGGGCTCTGGAGCGTCTTGGCCCGCAGCAGGGCCCCCTGCCAGCCGTCGGCCAGCAGCTCGGCCAGGGCCCGGGGATCGATGTCCCGCCGGAGGTGCCCGAGCCCCTGCGCTTCGGCCAGGCAGGCCCCGATGCGGTCAGCCCAGGAGTCGAGCACCTCGGAGAGCCGCTCCCGGAAGGCCTCGCTCTGCTCGGCCATCTCCTGGCTCAGCTTGCCCACCAGGCACCCGCTGCGGCAGCGGCCGGCCTCGAAGCGGTCGGCCGCGCGGTCGAAGTAGCACCGGAGCCGATCCAGGGGGGCCAGGCTCCGGTCCCCCAGCAACTCGTCCAGCTCCCCCGAGGACTCCCGAACGAAGGAGTCGATCACCGCCAGACCAAAGTCCTCCTTGCTCCCGAAGTAGTAGTAGAAGGAGCCCTTCGGCACGCCGGCCGCCTTCAGCATCGCCTCCAGCCCAGCCGCGTGGTATCCCCGCTCCAGGAACACCTTCCGGCCCACCTCCAGCAGCGCCTCCCGAGTCCGGTCGCGATCCGCCATGACCTCCTCCACGGGGCAAGGCCCCAGGCCGTCCCCAGCATAGTAGACCGGTCGTCTAGTTCGTCAAGGGACCCATCGCCTCCGCCCGCCGGGCACGTCCTCGGCCCCGAGGGCGATCACCCGATCTTCATCGGTTTCTGCTACCATCGCAACCGGGTCCGGAGCCCCGATCTCGACCCGATCCGGGCCGCCGGAGCATCATCGAGCCGCCTTGCGAGGGAACTCCACCGTGACACCGATCCGCATCGCCCCGCTGCTTGCCCTGGCGGGCCTGACGCTGCCTCCGATCGCGACCTCCTCCCAGGACGACCGGCCGGCGACCGCCACCGGCGTCGTCTTCCACGACCGAGACCGCGACGGTTCCCGGGGCGACGACGAGGAGGGCATCGCCGGCGTCCGCGTCTCCAACGGCCGAGAGATCGCCACCACCGACGCCGAGGGACGCTACGAGCTGCCCATCGACGACGACACCATCCTTTTCGTCATCAAGCCCCGCGGCTGGATGACCCCGGTCAACGAGGACCATCTGCCCCGGTTCTTCTACATCCACAAGCCGGCCGGCTCCCCCGAGTCCCGCTTCCCCGGCGTCGCTCCCACCGGCCCCCTTCCCGAGTCGATCGACTTCCCGCTGCATCCGCAGGCCGAGCCCGACGTCTTCCGCGCCCTCTTCTTCGGCGACACCCAGCCGCGTGACCTCAAGGAGGTCGAGTACATCGCCCACGACGTCATCGAGCCGATCCTCCGCGAGGGGACCGATGCCTCCTTCGGCGTCACCCTCGGCGACATCGTCTTCGACGACCTCTCGGTGATGGACCCGCTGAACAAGGCCATCGCGCTGATCGGCATCCCCTGGTACAACGTCATCGGCAACCACGACATGAACTACGACGCCGACGACGACGACCACTCCGACGAGACCTTCGAGCGCATCTACGGCCCCAGCTACTACGCCTTCGACCACGGCCCGGTCCACTTCCTCGTGCTCGACGACGTCTCCTGGTTCGTCCCCGAGGGGGAGGACCGCGGCCGCTACATCGGAGGCCTGGGAGCGAGGCAAATGGAATTCATCCGCAACGACCTGGCCATGATCCCCGAGGACCAGCTCGTCGTCCTGATGATGCACATCCCGCTGCTGGAGGTTGAAGACCGCCAGGAGCTCTACCGGCTCATCGAGCAGCGGCCCTTCGCCCTCTCCGTCTCCGCGCACACCCACTTCCTCGAGCACGTCTTCATCGGCGAGGAAGACGGCTTCCGCGGCGCCCAGCCGCACCACCACGTCGTCAACGTGACCGTCTGCGGCTCCTGGTGGAGCGGCACCCCCGACGAGCAGGGCATCCCCCACACCACCATGCGCGACGGCGCCCCGAACGGCTACTCCGTCTTCACCTTCGACGGCCACGACTACGACATCGAGTTCCGCGCCGCCCGCCGACCCGCCGACCACCAGATGACGATCTTCGCCCCCGAGGAGGTCGCCTCCTCCGACGCCGGCGACACCGAAGTACTCGTCAACGTCTTCAACGGCTCCGAGAAGTCCACCGTCGAGATGGCCTTCGGCGACTCCGAGTCCTGGACCCTCCTGGAGCACGTCGCGGTCCCCGACCCCTACTACGCGAAGATGAAGGAGCTCGAAGCCGGAGCGAACCCGCCTCCCGGCCGCAAGCTCCCCGGGATCATCGACTCCCCCCACATCTGGCGAGGCCTGCTTCCCGCCGACCCCGAGCCCGGCACCCACGTCATCCGGGTCCGCACGACCGACCAGTTCGGCAAGACCTACTTCGACCAGCGGATCATCCGCGTCCGCTGACCTTCTCCGCTCCCCCGGGGACGGCCGGGGAGGGACACCCTCCCTCCCCGCCTCCCCTTGGGTCGAGCCTCGCCAGCCGCCGCCCGCGCCGGCGATCCGGAATTCCCCAACGATCTCCCTTCCGAGATCGTCTAACCAGGGGGGCCCGCCGATCGGCCGGGTCCGGCTCCCCGGATCGTCGCGCGACCATCCCGTCTCCCCGAGCGAGGCCCCGACTCCGATGCGAACGCCAACCGCCATCCCGGTCCTTCTGACCCTGCTCGCCCCCGGCTGCGGGGCCCCCGCGGTCGAGTCCACCGGCAACGCCCCCGACCTCGGGGCAACCACGGTCATCACCCGAGAGCGGGCGAACCTCGAACCCTCGGTCGAGTACGACGCCGCCCCGGCCAGGGATCGAGGACCCGCGGACATGGCGGCGATGGGCATGATGGGCATGATGGGCGGGGTGATGGCCGCTGCCCCGGCCTCGCCCCCCCAGGAGGAGCCGCCCCCGGCCGAGACGCTCGCCCGGAAGATCATCTACGATGCCCAGATCGAGCTGCTCGTCGAGGATCTCGACCCCACCGCCGATCGCATCGCCGCGCTGGTCGAGGAGCACTCCGGCTACATCGCCGAACAGGACCTCTCCGGCTCTCCCGGCTCCCGACGAGGCGGCCGATGGACGCTCCGCGTGCCGGTCGAGCGGTTCGAGGACCTCGTCCGCGACCTTCTCGCCCTCGGCGAGCTCCAGCGCAACCAGCGCACCTCCCAGGACGTGACCGAGCAGTATTACGACATCGAGGCCCGCATCCGGAACAAGCGCGTCGAGGAGCAGACCCTCCTGAAGATCCTCGACGAGCGCAGCGGCAAGCTGGAAGACGTGCTCAAGGTTGAGGTCGAGCTGAGCCGCGTCCGAGGCGAGATCGAGCAGCTCGAGGGGAGGCTCCGAGTGCTGGCCAACCTCTCCAGCCTGGCGACGATCACCCTCTCGGTCCGCGAGCGAGACGACTACGAGCCCACGCCCCCCATCGCCCCCGACTTCGGCACCCGGATCGCCCGCGCCTGGGCCTCCTCCCTCGGCCAGTTGCAGGATCTCGGCGAGAACCTTGTCCTCTTCGCCGTCGCCCTGACCCCCTGGATCCCGCTCATCCTGATCGGGCTGGTGGCCGCCTTCGTGCTGCTCCGCTGGTTCCTCCGCTCCCTCCCCAGGCTCTGGGAGCTGGCCCGACGCCCCCTCGGCCCCCCCCGGGCCTCATCCTGACCGCCGCGCCGGGAACCGATCAACCCGCCTCCAGCCGGATCGGGGTGACTCGGCTCGAGGAGCAGGGGAAGCTGGCCGCGTTCCCCGCCCCGCCCCTCCCCGCCCCGCCCGACCGGCCCGGTCGGGCCCGGTCTGGCTTGCCGGAACCGCCCCGCTCGGGTAGGGTGCCGGCTCGGATCGTCGGGGAGTCCGGCGCGGGGCCGCCGCGCCCCCCGAGGATCTCGATTCCGATCGGGAGGCCAGCATGGAGGCGGGCCCTCACGTCCAGCTCGGCTCGCCGACGGCGCCTCGCCGGTCGGCCGAGGCCCGCGTGGCCCTGGTCCACGACTGGCTGACCGGAATGCGAGGCGGGGAGAAGTGCCTGGAGGTCCTCTGCCAGGCCTTCCCGAACGCTCCGCTGTTCACCCTCATTCACCGTCGCGGCGCCACGAGCCCGGCGATTGAGGCAATGGACATCCGCACCTCTCCCCTGCAGCGCCTCCCCGGGGTCTTCCGGCACTACCGGCACCTGCTGCCGCTGATGCCGATGGCGGCGAGATCCTGGCGGCTGGGGCCGGTGGACGTGGTCGTCAGCCTCAGCCACTGCGTCGCCAAGGCCGTCCGGGTCCCCCGAGGGGTACCGCATCTCTGCTACTGCTTCACCCCCATGCGCTACGCCTGGGACGGCCGCGCCGCCTACCTCGACGGCTGGCTCGGCAAGCCCGTCCGCCGCGCGATGGCCGGCGCTGCGCTCGACCGCCTCCGCTCCTGGGACCGCCAGACCGCCGCGGGCGTCACCCAGTTCGTCGCCATTTCCGAGACCGTCCGCCGTCGCATCGCCCGCTGCTACGGCCGGGACAGCCGCGTCATTCCCCCTCCCGTCGACACCCGGTTCTACACCCCCGACCCCTCCTCCCGGCGCGACGACGGGCCGTACCTTTGCGTCTCCGCCCTCGTCCCCTACAAGAAGCTGGAGCACGCCGTCCTTGCCTGCTCCTCCTCCGGCCGACCGCTGGTGGTGATTGGCTCCGGCCCCGAGCGGCCGAAGCTGGAGCGCCTGGCCGGGCCCACCGTCCGCTTCCTCGGCTGGCAGCCCGACGAGGTCATCCGCGACCACTACCGCCGCTGCCGAGCCCTGCTCTTCCCCGGCGAGGAGGACTTCGGCATCGTCCCCGCCGAGGCCCTGGCCTGCGGCGCCCCGGTCATCGCCCTCGGCCGAGGAGGAGTGGCCGAGACCGTCGACGACCGCGTCGGCCTCCTCTACGACGAGCCCGGCCCAGGCCCCCTGCTCCGCGCCATCGAAGCCTTCGAGGCTGACGGCGGCCGCCGCGACGCCTCCCTCGCCCGCCTCAAGGCTGAGGCCCTCTCCCCCGACGTCTTCCGAGAGCGCCTCCTCCTCCTCCTCGACGAGCTCCTCGACAACCGAAGCCCCATCCCTCCTCCCCACCTCCCCCGCCGGGTCCGCTCCCGATCCTCCCCGGAACCGGCCGGCAGCCCGGCCGGCTGGCGGGGAGAGTGAACCGGAGCGTCCGCCTCCCCAGCCTGCGAAGCCCCCGGACGGGCCGGCCGACGCGAGCCCGATCCCCTGGACCGGCCCCCGACCTGGAGGGACGAACCGCCCCGCATCCCCGACGGCCCGGCCGGTTGCGGAGCCCCACCGGGCCCCGTAGGATGGCCCCGATACGGTCCAGCCCCCTCGTGCGACCTCTCCGGGCCCATCGAGACCATGAGCACCATCGATCCGCCCGATCGGGCCGAGGACCCCCGCATCGGCCTGCTCGACCAGATCCAGGAGCCCCCTGGAACGCTGGCGAAGGCGTTCCGGCAGGTCGGCCCGGGGCTGATCCTGGCGGCGGCCATCGTCGGCACCGGGGAGCTGATCGCCACCACGCACGCCGGGGCCAAGGCCGGGTTCGTCTTGCTCTGGCTGGTGATCGTCTCCTGCTTCATCAAGGTGTTCGTCCAGGTCGAGCTCGGCCGCTACGCCGTCTCGACCGGCCGGACGACCTTCGCCGGCTTCCGATCGCTGCCGGGGCCGGGGCCGCTGCTGGTCTGGTGGTGCGCGGGAATGCTGTTGGTGACGCAATTGCAGATCGGTGCCATGATCGCCGGCATCGGCCAGGCGGCGCACCTGATCCTGCCCCGCGCCTCGGCCCTGCTGGGCAACGGGGTCGGCCTCGGCGACCGCCCCGACCTGTTTTGGGGCGTCCTCGTAACCGCCGTCACCGCCGCGATGCTCTGGACCGGCAGCTATCGCCTGGTCGAGCGGACCATGACCGCCTTCGTCGCCGTCTTCACGCTGATGACGGTCCTCTGTGTCGTCCTGCTGCCGAAAGACGTGGCGATCCAGTGGAACCAGGTCGCCTCCGGCCTGACCTTCCGCCTCCCCCGCGACCGCGAGGTCATCATGGCCGCCCTGGCCATGTTCGGCATCACCGGCGTCGGCGCCACCGAGCTGCTCAGCTACCCCTACTGGTGCATGGAGAAGGGTTATGCCCGCTCCGTCGGCCCGAGGGACGACTCGCGGGCCTGGGCCGACCGGGCCCGAGGCTGGCTCCGGGTGATGCAGCTCGACGCCTGGGTGAGCATGGTCATTTACACGATCGCCACCGTCGCGTTCTTCCTCCTGGGCGCGTCTGTGCTCCACGGCCAGACCGAAGCCGGCGGCCTGCCCGACCGCGTCGATGAGATGATCGCCGCTCTCGTCCAGATGTACGAGCCCGCCCTCGGCCCGACAGCCGCGAAGTGGTTCCTCGTCCTCGGGTCCATCGCCGTCCTCTATTCCACCCTCTTCGCCGCCACCGCCGGCACCGGCCGCCTGCTGGCCGACTTCCTCCGTGTCTGCGGCTACTACCCGTACGACTCTGAGGTCTACCGCCGCCGCTGGGTCCGCTTCTTCTGCGTGTTGCTCCCGGTCCTGGGCCTGCTGCTCTACGTCAGCCTCGGCAACCCGGTGACGATGGTCACGATCGGCGGCCTGATGCAGGCCGTCACGCTCCCCCTGATCGCCTCGGCGGCCGTCTTCCTCCGCTATCGGAGGACCGACCAGCGGCTGGTCAGCGGGATCGTCTGGGACGTGCTCCTCTGGCTCTCGATGATCGGCCTCATCGGCGCCGGCGGCTACCTCGCCGCCGACCGCCTCGGCCTCATCGGCGGCTGACGGGGGCGGCTCGCTCGCCCCTACCCGACGTCTCTTCCCCCTCATCCGGAAGCCACGGGCGGCGAGCCCGCCAGTGCTCCAGGACGCTCGAATCTCCGCGCCCCGCCCCTCCCCGAGGCCTTCTTTTGGCCCGACGGCAACCAGCCCGACTCGACGACGGCCAGGCCCCGGCCCTATAACATCCCCTGGTGCACCGTCCCCGACCGCGGCGGCCACCCGGCTGGCCCGATCGCCGCGCCCGCCCTGCCCCGCCCCGCTCCCCGAAGGATCGCTCCCCGTGATCGCCCTGCTGCTCCGGGCCCGCCTGGTCCTCTTCGCCGCCGTGACGCTGGCGCTGGTCCTGCTCGCGCTCTTCGGCCAGGAGGTCCGCTACGACCAGTCGATCGAGTCCTTCTTCGCCGCCGACGACCCGGCCGTCGTCTCCTACCGCAACGCATCCGCCCTTTTCGGCAACGACCAATTCGTCTTTATCTCCTATCATGACGATGACCTGCTGACACCCGACGGCATCGCCCGGGTCGCCGAGCTCGCCGGCGCCGTCCGGTCGGCCGGCATCGAGGGGGTGGTCGACGTCCAGTCGCTCGACGAGATGCCCCTGTTCTGGCAGCTCGACACCGCCCTGCTCGCCCTGGAGCAAATCCCGGAGACCAAGCGGCTGTTCCTCCCCAGCCGGTCCGAGGTGCTCGACCTCATCAAGCGCGGCCTCTCGGGAGAGGGAGGAGGCCGATGGGCCACCCCCACCATCGCCGGCGCCCTCGCCTCGGCCGCCGACGACCCGGATCGGCTCAAGGAGCTGCGCGAGCGCATCACCGGCCACCCGCTCCTCAAGGGCACCCTCGTCGACGGCTCCGGCTCCTACACGGCGCTGATGACTCGCCTGAAGGCCGCTGGCGAGCACGACGCCAAGGCCACCGTCTCCGCCCTCCGCCGCATCGCCGACGACTTCGCCGATCGCCACGGCCTCGACCGCCTCCCCGCCGTCGTCGGCCCTCCGGTGCTACTGGCCGACGGCTTCGTCGCCATCGAGGAGGACGGGCGTCGGCTGGCCACTGTCGGCATGCTGCTGATCGGCCTGGTCACGCTCACCGCCACCCGGAGCCTCTGGTGGGCGGCCGTCCCGCTCATCGCCGGCTGGACGACCTGGCTGGCCACCGAGACGATCCTCGGGGTGCTCGACCTCCGCCTCTCGCTCTCCAGCGGGCCGATGATCGCCCAGATCATCGTCCTCACAATGCCCGCCGCCAGCCACCTCGCCCTGCACTTCCGGGACGACCTCCGCACGATGCGAGACCGCCGCGAGGCCGCCCGGGAGACGCTCCGCTCCGTCTCCGAGCCGATCCTCTGGTGCGCCCTGACGGCCACGGTCGGCTACGCCGCGCTCGTCTCCAGCAACGTCGTGCCAATCCGACAGTTCGGCACCGTGCTGGCCATCGCCACCGCCGCCGCCTCGCTGCTGACGCTCCTGCTGGCGCCGACGGCGATGGTCCCGCCGTTGCGGCTGGAACTCCCGGTGCGGCCCGGCTCCACCTCCCGGCTCTCCTCCGTCATGACCCGCCTCACCGCCGCCGTGGGCCGACACCCGGAGCCGATCGTCCTGGGCACCGTGCTCGCCGTCTCCCCGGTGGCCGCGGGCATCGGGCTGATCCGGTACGAATCGAACTACATCAACGCCTTCAAGCCGACAACCCGAGTCGTCCGAGACTATCGCTACGTCGAGCGCAACCTCGGCGGCATCGGCCTCGCCGGCCTGGTCATGCCGATCGAGGGCGGCCTCGACCCCGACGCGCTGGAGCGCATCCGGCGGCTGGACCAGGCCGTCCTGGCGATCGAGCCCACCGCCGGCGGCTCCGGCGTCGAATACGTCACCTCGCTGGCCACCGTGCTCGACCCCGACGGCCGCCTGGCCGGGCTCGATCCCGACCGCCGCTCCTGGCTCCTGCGGACCAAGCTCGACCTGATCGCCGCCTCCCCCCAGGCCGATCTGCTCCGAAGCTTCTGGGACCCCGAGCAGGGCAAGGCCCGCACGATGGTCCGCCTCTCCGAGAGCCAGCCCGCCCCCGCCAAGGTCGCCGTCTTCGACCGCGCCGAGGGAATCGCCCGAGACGAGTTCGGCGACCTCGCCTACCTCACCGGCCTCTCCCACCTGCTCACCCAGACCACCCGGGGGGTGATCGAGACCCAGTGGAACACCTTCGCCATCGCCACCGCCGGCATCCTCGTCATGCTGACCCTGGCCTTCCGCGGCCCCGGCCTGGCACTGCTCGCCCTGCTGCCCACAATGCTGGCCGTCTCCCTGGTACTCGGCCTGATGGGGTGGCTGGGCCTGAAGATGGACATCGCCACGGCGCTGGTGGCCAGCGTCGCCCTCGGGCTGTCGGTCGACGACACGTTCCACTGCCTCCTGCAATTCCGGAGGCGCCGGCTTACGTCCTCCTTCGAGGAAGCCCTCTCCTCCAGCTACGCCATCACCGGGCCGGGGGTCCTGCTGTCGAGCCTCGCCGTGGCCCTGGGGTTCTCCGTCCTGAGGTTCAGCGAGTTCGTCCCGTTCGCCACGTTCGGCCTGATGGTCGCCATCGCCACCGCCGGCAGCTCGATCGGCAACATCGTGCTCCTGCCCGCCTGCCTCAGCCTGGCCCACCGCCTCTCCGACCGTCGCCGCGTTGGCGGTCCCGGCCCCTCCTCCCGGCCGATCGAGGCCGACTCTCCCCGCTGATCGTCATCGCCCGGATGAGCGGCGCCGAATGACTTGCGAATACTAATTTTCTTTTGCTCTTTAATATAGAGATCTACGTTCCACGATCACCCCGCCCCAGAATGCCGCACCTTTGACCGAGGGGGTCGGGTACGGGACAATCGGTGGTCTGGCGTCGGGGCTCGAAGTCCGAGGGATCGCCCCCATCCCGTGTCCGGATCCATGGAGAGGCGACGATGACCGCTCGGTCCGGAACCTCCTACCGGCACTCGCAGCGGGGCCCCTGGCACCTGCTCCTCGAGGGGGTGGGCGTGGTGCTCATGGTGGTCGCCCTGGTCTCGGGGGTGCCCTCTGCCGCCCGCCTGCTGCTCTTCGGCGTGGGGACGATGTTCCTAGTCATCGGGTCGTCGTTCCGCGTCCTGACCGTCGAGGACCAGGGCGACCGCCTCTCCGTCCGCTTCGGCCCGCTCCCGCTGTTCCGCACGAGCATCCCCTACGACGACATCCGGGACGTCGAGGACGGGCGGACGCTCCTGCTGGACGGCTGGGGGATCCACCTGAGCCTCCGAGGAGGCTGGGTCTGGAATATCTGGGGACGCCGGTGCGTTGTCATCCGACACCGGAGGGGGACCCTGCGGATCGGGACGGATGACGCGGAGAACCTCCTCAGGTTCCTTCGCCGTCGGGTCGGGATCGGGAGAGGCTCCTGACCTGTGGGCCGGGCTCGGCCCCGCCCCCTGGGCCTCGGATGGGGGACCATCCGAGGGCTCCGGGCTCAATCGAGGAAGGCCACGCTCCACATGGCCCTGGCCTGGCTCTCCGTGTTCATCAAGACGCGATGCCAGCCATGCAGGGTGATGGTCCGGTGGTCGGCGTGCCGAACTCGGCCCCGGGCGTAGACCTCGGCGTTTCGGCGCATGACCCGCCAGCCCCAGTTCTTCGCCCCCTCCTCCCGATCCAGGATGCGCTGATACGTCGCGGCCTCGACTCCGTTGGGGTGGCGGCGGCAGACGTAGACGGTCTCGCCCCCGGTGCGGTAGCAGAATTCGCAGCGATGCGGCTTGCCGCCGTTGCCCCGGGTGATCGGCTCGTTCCGCAGAACCAGCGACTGGTCCACCCGCAGGTCGGGGGCGGGAACGAAGAACCATTCCCCCTGGCGGCGATAGGCGACGTTCTTGCGGCGGTTGCCGGCCTCGGAACGCAGTCCGGCCCGTGCCTGGGCCGCCCGGACCTCGACGGGCTTGAGCGCCTCCTTGGCGGCCCGGACGGTCCCCACGGGAGCCGACTCGGGGACGGCGGCGACGAACCAGTGCCGCTCGTCGTGGCCGCAGAGGAACTTCTGCTTCTCGGTCCCCTCCCGGACCAGGAGCAGCAGGTGGCGGTCGCCGGGCTGAACATCGAGCACCTCGAGGTCGACCTCGGCGTCGGAGCCGAGCCGTCGGGTGATCTCGAAGTACTCGCCCCGGCGGTCGTCCCGCACGTCGAGGGCCACGGGACCGCTCACGGCGATCCGGCGGCGGCGATCGGGGACCTCGGCGACCTTGAGCCGGGCCCCAATCCGGGCAAACTTGGCTTCCAGAAGTGCATTGCTCATGGTGATGTCCCCAGCACGGGTTCCTGAACCGGAGACACGATCAAGCCCGGACTGGTTCGTCCGCGGCTCGGGCCGTCGCGACGAGTCGCCGGTCAGTTCGTCCCGGTCCCGAGCCGGGCGAGAACAAGGCTCGGAATCACCCGACGCCGCCGGGGCGGTCGGTCCCAAGACGATGCCGGGCGATTCGGTCCATTCCCGACCGGCAGTCCGGCATCAATCGATCCATAACCGGAACCTCAACGGCCCGATCCGTCGAGCCAGGACGAGGGGCCCGGCTTCCGATCACCGACCTCCTCCGATCGCTGCGACCTCCGCATACCGGAAGCAGCCGACCAGGTGGTCGTCGAACGCAACCCGGTACCGTTCCCGCTTCCGGAGGATCATGTCCCAGCTCAGTCCCGCCTGCGCCCCTTCGAGGATCAGGAATTCGAACCAGCGGCGGTCGTCGTGGACCGGCACTCCCCATTCCTCGTCGTGGTAGCGGATCGCCAGGTCGTTCCTGGCCCAGTCGCAGCGGTGGACGGCCATGCGAATCTCCTCGCCCCCCCTCGGCGATCTCCCTCGGGAGCGAGGTTACCGCATCGGGAAGAGTCCGGGGAGGGGAGCCGAGCCAACGATCCTGGCCCACCCCCTATGACTCTTGTAAGATAATCGGCATGATCCCGATTCGATCACAACCTTCGGAGTCCTTCCCGTGTCCATCCGACCCTCCGGCGACGTGACCGACCGCCTTGCGGGCACGCTGCTGGGCACGGCCCTCGGGGACGCCCTGGGTCTTCCCGCCGAGGGAATGTCGGCGGCCGCCATCGCCCGGCGGTTCGGCCGAGTGGACCGCTTCCGGATGCTGGGAGGGATCGGCTTCGTCTCCGACGACACCGAACAGGCGGCGCTGGTGGCCCAGGCCCTCGCCCGCCACCCGGACGACCTGGAGGCGAGCGTCAGGGCGTTCCGCCGTTCGCTGCTGGGCTGGTTCTGCCGCCTGCCCTTTGGAGTCGGCCTGGGGACGGCCAGGGCCTGTAGCCGAATTGCCCTGGGCCGTTCTCCCAGCGGGGTCATGTCGGCGGGCAACGGCGCGGCGATGCGGGCGGCGATCGTCGGGGCGTTCTTCCGCGACCGACCGGATCGGCGGGTCGCCTTCGGCAGGGCGATCGCCGAGGTGACTCACCGGGATCGGAGGGCCGTCGAGGGGGCGCTGTACGTCGCCGAGGTCGCCGCCGCCTGTTCCCGAAGCCCCAGGCACTCCCCTCCCGCGATCGTTCAGCAGGACGCTCGGCGAATCGTGACCGACCCCCAGCTCGGGGAGGCGATCGACACCGGCCGAGAGCTGGCCCTCCGCGGCGCCGACCGCTCGGAGGCGGCCCGAGTTTGTGGGACGACCGGATTCGTCGTCCACTCGCTGGGGTTCGCCACCTTCTGTTTCCTCCGCTTCGGGGACAACCCGATGGAAGCGATTACCGAGGCGATCGGCGCGGGCGGAGACACCGACTCGATCGGGGCGATCCTGGGAGGCTGGCTGGGGGCGCTGCACGGGGAACAGGGGTTGCCCGGCGACCTGATCGCTCGGATCCAGGACGGCCCGTTCGGCCCGACTCACCTTCGAGGGTTGGCGGCCTGCCTGGGCCGAATCCTCGCGGGGGAGCCGGGCGACGTTCCCGGGTATTCCGCCCCGGCGGCGTTCGCCCGGAACCTGGCGATGCTCCCGGTCGTCCTGGGGCACGGCCTCCGGCGGCTGTCGCCGTTCTGAGGCCGAGTCGGACCCGGGGGGAGGCCCGGGCCGGCTCGACCGATCACGACCGCCTCCGCCGCAGCCACCACGACAGCTTGTGCAACTCGATCGCCAGGAACACCGTCAGCGAAAGCCCGACAAGAACCAGCCACGTCCGAGGCCCGACCGGGGCGATCTCGAGCAGCTCCCGCGCCGGCGGGTAATACATCGCCAAGACGTGCACGAGCAGGGCCGCCACCACTCCCCAGAGCAGAATCGGGCTGAGGAACGGCGATCGCCACAGACCCGACTTCGTTTCGGATCGGCAATTGCCAACATGGACGTTTTCAAACAGAACCATCAGCAGCAGCAGCGCGTTCCTCGCCTCCGGCGCCGACCACCCGTTCGCGATCATCCACCAGTAGGCCGAGAAGCCGACGACCGCCATCACCAACGCGGCCACGATCACGCGCTCGATCATCAACTGGTTGAAGATCGGCTCGTGCGGAGGTCTCGGCGGCCGTCGAAGCACATCGCCTTCGCTTGGCTCGAAGGCGAGGGCGACCCCCTGGATGCCGTTGGTCACCAGGTTCAGCCACAGCAACTGGACCGCCAGAAGTGGCAGCTCCAGCCCCACCGCCATCGCCGAGCCGACGACCAGCACCTCGGCCGCGCCGGCGGAGACGAGCAGGTAGATCACCTTGCGGATGTTGTCGTACGCGACGCGCCCCTCCTCCACCCCGGCGACGATCGTGGCGAAGTTGTCGTCGCTGATCACCAGCTCGGCGGCTTCCCGCGCCACGTCGGTGCCGCTCCGCCCCATCGCCACCCCGATGTTGGCGGCCCTCAGCGCGGGTGCGTCGTTCACGCCGTCGCCAGTGACCGCGACGAAGTGTCCGGCCTCTCGGGCGGCCTCGACCAGCTCGAGCTTCTGCCTCGGCGCCACCCGGGCAAAGACACGCATCCGACCGACGACCTCGCGCACTTGCTCGTCGGTGAGCCCCTCCAGCTCCCGGCCGGTCATCACCTGGTCGGGGGACGAGGCGAACCCCAGCTCCCGAGCGATCGCCAGCGCTGTCACCGGATGGTCGCCGGTGATCATCGACACGGCGATCCCGGCCTGGTGGCAGGCGTCGACCGCCTCGCGGACTCCCGGCCGGAGCGGGTCGATCATGCCCACGAATCCCAACAGCCGGAGGCCCGACGGCTCCGGCGGCGTCTGCTCCGGCCCGAGGTCGGCCGGGGCGATTCCCTCGGCCAGAGCGAGCACGCGGTAGCCTCGCTCGGCCATCTCCAACGCGGTCTCACGGAGGCTGTGGGCCGCTTCCGGGTCGGATTCCACCGAGCACATCGCCAGAATCCGCTCCGGCGCTCCCTTCGCGAACACCCTCAGCCCGTCGTCGAACCGGTGATACGTCGCCGAGAAGCGATGCTCCGACTCGAATGGGATCTCATTCTCTTGCGGGTATCGGTCCAGCCACCGCTCGCGACCGAGACCGAGCTTTCGGGCGAAGGCCAGCAGCGCCAGGTCGGTGGGGTCGCCCCGCCAGGACCACTCCCCGTCCCGCTGGTGCAGGTCCCCCTCGTTGCAGAGCACCGCGGCCAGGGCCAGGTTTTGCAGTCGTTCAAGGTCCTCCGGTCCGGGAGGTCGCCCGTCGATCAGGATCTTTCCCTCGGGCACGAACCCCTCGCCGGTCGCGGTCACGACCCGGCCATCGGGCAGGCGGACCTCTCGGACGGTCAACTCGTTGCAGGTCAGTGTGCCGGTCTTGTCGCTGGCGATCAGCGAGCAGCTCCCCAGTCCCTCCACCGCCGCCAGCCGTCGCACGATCACCCCCCGGCGCGACATCCTCGTCGTCGCCACCGACAGCGCCACCGTCAGCGCCGCCGGCAGCCCCTCCGGGATCGCCGAGACGGCCAGGGCCACACTGAACATGAACATCTCATAGAGACGATGGCCCTGCACCAGGACCCCGATGGTCCCCACGACCACCACCGAGGCCAGCACGGCGTATGCCACCGCCGTCGAGAACCGCTCCATCCGCTCCAGCAGCGGCGGCTTGCCGGCCTCGACGCCGAGCACGTCGCTGGCGAGCTGACCGACGGCCGTTCCCGAGCCGGTCGCGACCGCCACGCCCCTCCCCCGGCCCCGAATGACGATCGACCCGGCGAAGGCCAGGTTCCGGCGGTCGGCCATCGGCGTGTCCGGCTCGCAGACCGAGGCGGGGTCCTTCTGGACCGCCAGCGACTCTCCGGTCAGGAACGACTCGTCGATCTCGAGTCCGTGCGCCGAGAGGAGCCGAAGGTCGGCCGGCACCCGGTTGCCGGATTCGACCCAGACCACGTCCCCCGGCACCACCTCCTCGGCTGGCACCTCGCGCAGCTCGCCGTCCCTCAGCACCGAGGCCCGGATCCGCAGCAGGCGCTGCAACGCCCGGCTGCTCCGCTCGGCTCGCCATTCCTGGACGCCGCCGATCACTGCGTTGATCGCCAGCACGGCCGCGATGAACGCCGCGTCGGTGACGTCCCCCACCAGCACCGAGACCACGGCGGCGGCGGCCAGGATAAAGATCAACGGATTCGTGAATTGCCGGAAGGCGATCTGCACAATCGTCGTAGGAGGCGCCTCGGGCAGCCGGTTCGGCCCGAACCGTTCCAGGCGCCGGCGGGCCTCCTCCCCAGCCAGGCCGTCCTCCCGGCCGTCCACTCGCCGCAGCACGTCGGCCACCGGCAAGACGTGCCACGGCTCGGCCGTCTCGGGAGCGGTCCCTCGCGTCAGGGTCTCCATCCGATCACCTCGCTTCGGCCCTGTGATGCCCCCGGAGCGAACCTCCGCCGCCCTCCCGACGCCAGCCGACCGCCCCGGGCGATCAGGTGAGGCCGGCGGGCCTCTCCTCCCCCTTTGCCTCGGCGACCGGCGAGACGAATCCCGAGGGCTTCACCGCGAGTACCGAACAGGGGACTCGGCCCAGGAGCGCCTCGGCCGTGTTGCCGATGACCAGCCCCGCGATCCCCGATCGCGCCATCGTCCCCATCACGATCAGGTCGATCCCTTCTTGCGTGACGAGCCGAGGGATCACCGTTGTCGGAAGCCCCCGCAGCAGCCGGAGCGCATCGGGCCGGAGCCGGTTCCGGTAGGGGGCCAGCAGCGTATCGAGGGCTTGCGTTACTCCGTCGTGCACCTCATCGACATAAGCGCGGATCTGCTCGTCCGTGTAGCCGGTGTTCCGCAGCAGCCCCTGCGCCGGGGCGTCCCAGACGTGGGCGACGATCAGTTCGTACCCCTCGGACTCGGCCAGCGCCGTGGCGAGGTCGAGGATTCGGTGGCTGACCGATTCGCGGGCCTCTCTCGGCGCGGGAGACGTCCCCAGCGGCGCCGGATCGACGAGCGCCAGCATCCTCCCCGGCCCCTCCCCCTCCCGGACGCTCCTCGGGTGCGAGAGCCAGACGGGACACGGGCAGGCCCGGAGAATCTGCCGGTCGGCGGCCGAGATCGGGCTGTCCGGCGCCCTGACGACATCCTTGATGAGCAGGTCGAACCCGCCTCGGGTCGCTTCCCTGACGACCTCGGTGGCCGGACGCCCCCGCAGCGCTCGGACCTCGACCGGCACGCCCCGGGCCCGGATCGGTTGAGCCAACTCCTCCAGATGAGCCTGCTCGTCGGCCAGGAACGCCCGCTCGATCCCCTCCGGGTCGTGCAGCGCCGGCCTCGCGTACCAGGGCAGTTCGGGGACCACGCCGACAATCGTCACCGAGGCGCCGCTTCGGCTCGCGAGCCGGGCGGCCAGCTCCGGGGCCGACGGCCGATCGACCTCCCGATCGGCAACGACGAGGAGCTTCTTGAACGGTTCCATACCTCACCCCCTTCCTCGGCAAACGACTGGGCGGCGGCCCGAGCGCGAGATCCGCTCGAGGACTCCCCGTCGCCGGTGGGGGCGCCGGGCCCCAAGGCACCGACGCTCGGACGCCGATCGTCGCGGGGCGAGGACGAATCGACCCCGCCGGCACGGCCGGCCCCGCGCCGGGGCATCGCCGCCAGACGCGGTCGCCCAGATCGGGCATTCTCTCCCATCAATCCTAACTCGCTGATGGAACCGATCAAGCGGTTTTGGAGGCGCTCAAGGTCGGGCGTCGTACAGCCAAACGGCCGATCGAGGGGGGCCGACCGATCCCGCTGTCACCGGCCCTCGACGATCTGTCCCCGGGTCGACTCCACCGCCGCCAGCAGCTCGTCGATCTCAGCCTGCGGGACCTCGTACTCGCGGAGCGAGGCGGCCAGGTCCGCGGCCATGGCGTCAAACTCGGCCCTGGTGATCCCCATGCCGCGATGGACCGGGCCCATCGGACGACCCTCGTAGACGAGCGGCCCGCCGCTGGCCTCGCTGATGAACTGGACGAGCAGGTCCTTCAACCGCCGGACGCCGTCCTCGTCGAGCGGGTAGCGGCCGTCTCGGGTGAAGTTGACCTCGGGGTTCCGCGAGGTCCTCGCCACGAAGTCGTCCACCACCGCCCGCACGGCCTCCTCCCCCCCCAGGCGATCCCACAGCGGAGGGACTTCCACGATCTCCTTCCGGGTCGAGGCCACGAGCGCGATCAGCTCGTCGGCCTCGGCCCGAGGCACCTCGTACTTACGCAGCACGGCCGCCAGGTCGGCCGCCAGCGCGTCGAATTCGGCCCCGGAGATCGCCATCCCCTGGTGCACGTCCTCCATCCCCCGGCCCGAGTAGGCGAGCGGCCCCCCGCTGGCCGAACTGATAAATTCGACCAGCAGCCGCTCCAGCCGGGCGATCCCGATGGCGTCAAGCGCGAACCGGCCGTCTCGGAAGAAATCGACGTCCGGATCAACCGCGGCCAGCGCCACGAAGTCGTGCACGACCGCCCGGACGGCTTCCTCACCCCCGAGCCGGTCCCAGAGCGAGCGATCCGGGATGGTGACCTGGCCGGTCTCCTCGAAGACGCGGTCGAGCAGCCCCCTCAGGTCGAAGGCGGCCTGCGAGACGTCGGTCGCGGCCGCCTCGGCGGCCCGGGTCAGCCCCGAGGCGATGGCCTCCCGGAGCTGCGGCCGGTGCTTGAGCATCGGCCCGAAACCGATCAGCGCCCCCTGATAAATTCGATAGCACCCCAGCGCATCCCGACGCTCATTGAACAGCACCACCCCCTCTCGGATGACCTCCGCCGCCGCCTCCCGGACTCGGGCGTCGATCGCCCGGGAAACCTCCGAGGCGTCGCCGGTTTCCGCCGCCTCAGAGGCCGGCCGTCCCGCCGAATCCTGGGCGATCGCGAGGGAGAGTACGGCGCCGCCGAGCAAGGGGAGCAGGGCCATCATGGTCGACACCTGGGCCGTTGGTCGCGATGCGGCGATCCCCTGCCCTCGAGAACGGTCCCGGGGAGTCGGAGACCCCGCTCGACCCCGACTCTATCGCCTCGGCCCGACCGGCATCAAGGGCCGGGGCGTTCCGCCCGCCGGAGCGCCTCGCGAAGCAGGGCGACGACCGAGAGCGAATCGGTGATTTCCCCCCGGTCGAGCATCGCCCGGGCCTCATCCCAGGAGACGAGGCGAACCTCGATCCGCTCGGTCCCCTCGGGGGAGCTCCGGCCCCGGGTCAAGCCGGTCGCCCGAAAAATGTAACCATATTCATCACTCACGGAGTTGGACAGGTGCATCGTGCCGATCAGCTCCAGGCGATCGGCCGACAGCCCCGTCTCCTCCAGCAGCTCGCGCCGGGCGGTTTCCTCCGGGGGCTCGTCGATCGGGCCGCCGCCTTCGGGGATCTCCCACGAGTACGAGTCGAGCGGGTAGCGGTGCTGACCGACGAGCCAGACGGATCCGTCCTCCTCGACCGGCAGCACCCCGATGGCCCGGTTCTTGAAGTGGACGACGCCGTAGATGCCGGGACGACCATCAGGCCGGAGGACCTGGTCCTCCCGGACGGTGATCCACGGGTTGTCGTAGACGATCCGGCTGGATCGGATCGTCCAGGGATTCCCCGCCGCCGCCGGATCCGGATCCGGGCGGTCGGCGGGCTGTTCGTCGAGCGTCACCGAGGCACTCCAATGTCCCGAAAAAAACGCTCGGGGTGGGGACTCACGCCTGCTGCATCGCCTGCTGGAGCGTGACGCCCATGTCGGCCGGGCTCTTGGCCACGAGGATGCCGGCGTCTTCCAGAGCGGCGATCTTGTCCGACGCCTTGCCCGAGCCCCCGGAGATGATGGCCCCCGCGTGCCCCATCCGCTTTCCGGGAGGGGCGGTCTGGCCGGCGATGAAGGCGGCCATCGGCTTGGTAAAGCCGCCCGACTTCTTGAACGCGGCGGCCTGCTCCTCGGCGTTGCCGCCGATTTCTCCCATCATCATCACGGCATCCGTCTCCGGATCGTCCTGGAACATCTTCAGGACGGCCACGAAGTCCGTGCCGTTGACCGGGTCGCCGCCGATGCCCACGCAGGTGCTCTGGCCGATCCCCAGGTTCGTGAGCTGCCAGACCGCCTCGTAGGTCAGCGTGCCCGACCGGCTGACCACGCCCACACGTCCCGGCTTGTGGATATAACCCGGCATGATGCCGATCTTGCACTGTCCCGGCGTGATCACCCCCGGGCAGTTCGGGCCGATCAGCCGGGCCGTCGGGTGGTGCGCCTTCAGGTAGGCGACGGCCCGGGCCATGTCCATCACCGGGATCCCCTCGGTGATGGCGATGATCACCCGGATGCCGGCGTCGGCCGCCTCCATGATCGAATCGGCCGCGAAGGGAGGCGGCACGAAGATCATGCTCGCGTCGGCCCCGGTGGCCTTCACCGCCTCCTCGACCGTGTCGAAGATCGGCACACCGAGGGTCGTCTGCCCGCCCTTGCCGGGCGTGACGCCGCCGACGAGGTTCGTGCCGTACGCCTGGCACTGTTCGGCGTGGAAGTGGCCGGCCTTGCCGGTGATCCCCTGGCAGATCAGCCTGGTGTTCTTGTCGACGAGGATGCTCATGGGTGCGGTCTTGGTTCGCCGTTTCCGGTGGGCGTCGCCCACCCCGGGGTCAGGTCGCCTTCGAGTGATTCCGATCCGCTTCAGGCCGAGCCTTTCGCCGCGGCCACGACCTTCTGCGCCGCGTCGGTCAGGCCCTTGGCGGTGATGATCTTGCGGCCGGACTCCTCGAGCATCTTCATGCCCTGCTCGACGTTCGTCCCCTCCAGGCGGACGACCAGGGGCACCTTGAAGTCGATCTCGTCGTAGGCGGCCAGCAGGGCGGCGGCGATGATGTCGCACTTCATGATGCCGCCGAAGATGTTGACGAGGACGGCCTTGACCTTGTCGGACGAGAGCAGGATGCGGAAGGCTTCCAGCACCTGGTCCTTGTTCGCGCCGCCGCCGACGTCGAGGAAGTTGGCGGGCTCGCCACCGTGATATTTGATCACATCCATGGTCGACATGGCCAGGCCGGCGCCGTTGACGAGGCAGGCGATGTCGCCATCGAGCTGCACGTAAGACAGCCCGCTCTCGCTGGCCCTCATCTCGTTGGGGTCTTCCTCGGCGGGGTCGAGCAGCGCGGCGATGTCCTTGTGACGGTACATCGCGTTGTCGTCGAAGTTCAGCTTACAGTCCAGCGCGAGGACCTGGCCCGAGTCGGTGACGATCAGCGGGTTGATCTCGGCGAGCGAGCAGTCCGAATCGATGAAGAATTTGACGAAGTTCTTGAAGAAGACGAGCCCGTTCTTGGCCGCCGCCCCTTCCAGGCCGAGGGCCTTGACCAGCTTCCTCGCCTGGAAGTCGGCCAGGCCGAAGCCGACGTCGATCGGCTCTCGGTGGATCTTCTCGGGGGTCTTCTTGGCGACCTCCTCGATCTCGACGCCGCCTTCGGTCGAGGCCATCAGCACGGGGGCCTGCACGGCTCGGTCGACGGCCATGCCGAGGTACAGCTCCCGGGTGATTTCGACGCCGTCGGCGACGAGCACCTTGTTGATCTTCGCGCCGTCGATGCCGGTCTGATAGGTGATGAGGGTCTTGCCCAGCAGACTCTCGGCCGCCTTTCTCGCCTCCTCGGCCGATCGGACGAGTTGCACACCCTGGGCCACGCCTTCGGGGCGGGGCTTCTGGCCGGAGGCGATGGCCAGGGCCTCGGCCCGGTCGGCGTCGGGGCCGATGGCGATCCCCTTGCCTCGCCCGCCGGCATGGACCTGGGCCTTGACGACGCCGAGCGAGCAGCCCAGCTCCTCGAACGCCCTGGCCGCCTCTTCCGGGGTGGAGGCCACCTTGCCCTCCTGGACGGCGACGCCGGCGGCCTTCAGCAGGTCCTTGCCCTGGTACTCGTGGATCTTCATGGGGGTCGGTCTCGATCGGATCGCTGCGGTTGGTGTCCGGTGGGAGTGAGGGGGCGTGCGCCGTGTCGTGTCGTCTCGTGTCGTGGCGTCTTAGGGAGTCGATCCCGGTGCCGGGCGGGGTGAGCCGGTCGGGAAGAGGGACGGGGCCGGCGCTTCCGACGCCGGGGCGGCCTCCCGATGCCGCTGCATGGCGTCCAGACCCATTCCGGACCTTGTGCGGAAGGTGGCGCCCATCCGCCCGGGGGTCAACGCGAAGACCTCCGAGCCTTCCCAGCCACAGATCGTCTGCGTCTTTCGCCAGCAGCTGCCGAGGCCGCCGATCGGCCTCCCGGTCCGCGGCTCGATGCGGAGCGGGTGCGGCATCCAGGATCGCATCGCGTCGGGGCTCGTCATCGTGCCGAAGACGCACGTCGGCGGGGCGGCGATGGGCCGGCTGGTCGAGAAGATCAGGGGCATGGAGGGGAGGCCTCCCGGTCAGTCGAGCCCGGCGGGGCGGGGTCGACCCGGGTTTGTCGGTGGGGCCTGGCAACGAGATAGCGCAAGGTTTTACCAGCCTGGGGCTCCCGCTGCCAGCCCCCGCCGATCATCGCCGCCGTGATCTCGGCGAGAGCGGCCGGACCACGTCCCGGAACTCGGCCTCGACCTCTCGGGCGACTCGCTCCAGATCCTCGTCGGTCCAGTCGGCCGGGCCGGGGCCGAAGGCCTGCTCGGCGATCGGGTCGTCGTCGATCCCCTCGAACTCCCGGAGCCAGGTCTCGACCTCCTTGGGAGGGAGGATGTCCGGCCGGTCGGCCTTCTCCTTTCGGTTCGGCACCGGGGCGGCCCGCCGGGGGGGGCTCCGGAGCGCGTCCAGGAAGTCGAGGAACTCGTCGGCCGGGATCGAGGCCGCCCGCCGGCGCTCGGCGGCCCTCCGGATCCGGCGGTCGGTCGAGACGACCGACAGCGACCTCGGGGCCGAGTCCCGGGCGATCAGCAGCTCGATCCGGGAGTCCGCGTCCTCGTCCTCGATCGCATAGATGATGGTCATCCCCTTGTGCGACGACTCGGGGGGCTGATTCAGTGGCAGCGAGGAGGCGTCGAAGACCACGGTCGTCTGGACGGCTCGCTCGGGTCCGAGGGCGTCGGCCAGGTCGTTGAGGAACCGGTGGCGGGCGCGGCGCAGGCCGTCGGGGCCGAAGCGGCGGTTCATCCGCCCGGCGGCGTGCATCAGGTTGTAGCCGTCGATCAGCAGCCGCATCGGACCGGCTCCCCCGGCTTCCGGGGCGGGGGCCGGACGCCCGGCCCTCCTCCATCAAGGATAGACGAGGGGCGGTCTTGCGGCAAATCGAGCCGGCGGTCGGGTCAGTCGGCCCAGCGGCGGAGGACCGCCTCGTCGATCGTCGGGAACGTCTCGATCAGCGTCGAGACCCCCACGATCTCCAGTGCCGTGGCCACCGGGGCCGAGGCCTGCGCCAGCCGGAGGCCTCCTCCGAGCCGCTGGAGCCGGAGGTGGTGGGCCATCAGCAGCCCGATCGCCCTCCCGGAGAGCCCGACCAGCGGCGCCAGGTTCAGCACGATCCGGGGGGCCGGTCCCGGCCGGTCCAGCAGCTCGTCGAGGCGGAGTCGGATCGCCTCGATCGTCGGCTCGTCATCCAGGCGGGGCACGGTTGGGGAGAGCACGAGGACCCCCTCGATCCGCTCCGATCGCAGGACCGGGTTCGTGTCGATCGTCTCCTCGGCCGTCCCGTCGCGGTCTGGCCCGGGGGGGATCGCCACCGAGTCCGGCTGGTCGAGGTCGGGGCCCCACTCGGAGAGGATCGACTCGACGACCGAGGCGTCGGCGTCGGCGGGCTCGAAGCGGAACGGGCCGATCTCGAAGGTCGAGCCGGGGCGGATCGGGGAGGACTCTCCCCGGATCGTCCGGCCGTCGAGGGTCGTCCCGTTGGTCGAGCCAAGGTCCTCCAGGACGAGCCGGCCTCCCCGCTCGCCGATCCAGGCGTGGGCCCGGCTGACGGCCCGGTTGCGGACCCGGACCTCGCAGGGAGCCTCGCGGCCGATCCGGAGCCCCTCGGGGGGAATCGGCAGGACGCCCATCACCGTCCCGTCGCGCCGGATGGTCAGCGAGAACCGGGGAGGGGCGGGGTCGGCCTCCTCGTCGTCGGCCGGATCGGCCTGAGCCTCCTCGGGGAGGACCGGCTCTTCGGGTCGTCGGCGGTTGAGTTCGCCGAGGATCTCGGAGGGGAGCCGGGGGCCGCCCCGCGGCCAGGGGCCAGCCAGGGCGGCGGCCAAGTCGGGGGCAATCTCGATCCGGCGGTCGAGGCCGGAGAGCTCCAGGAGCCGGCCCAGCTCGGCCCCGACGCGACAGAGCTTCAGCCGGCCGCCGGGAGTCTCCCGGCAGTGGCGGTCGAGGGCCGCCAGGATCTCGAGGACCTGGCTGGAGACCCGCCCGACGTTGGCCACGGCGAGCACGATCCGGCCGCATCCCGAGGCGCAGAGGTCGCGGACTTCACGGCGGAGCTCGTCGATGGGCCCCTCGCCGAGGAGCTGGGAGTCGAGCAGGTGGGCCACCGCCACGTCTCCCCGCAGCTCGACCTTGATCCGCTTCCAGCCGGCCTGAGGGGCGGTGGCGGACCCGTCGCCGGCCCGCTTCCGGTGATGGTGCGGGGCCGGGCCCGGGTCGAGGCGGCGGACCAGGGAGAGGGCCTGCGGCTGGGGCCGGGGACGGTCGCCGTCGAGTCGGGCGGCGATCCAGTCCTCGATGCGGCGGTCAGCCTCGCGGTCGGCGAGGAGCCGGGCGCGGACGTCGTCCGGCCCGACGGCGGCCAGGCCGGCCGCCGGGGTGATTGCGCGGTCCATCCTCACGCTCCCCGTCGGGAAGTCATTGGGTTCCGAGGGGCCCGGCGACGCTCGGCCGGGCCTCCGCTCGGGAGCCCGCGGCGTGCGAGCCCCACGTGGAAGATCAGCGAGATCCGGCCGGCGATCGTCCCGGCTTTTTCCGGCCCTGTCGACCGATCGCGACACGAGGCGGGTCAGGCCTCGGGGCCGAGGCGGTAGCGGACCTCGCCGTTGACGATGACGGTGTGGGCCCGCCCGACCACCTCCCAGCCGGCGAAGGGGGTATTGCGGCTCTTGGAGCGGGAGCGCTCGGGGTCGATCGTCCAGCGGGCGTCGGGGTCGAGGATGGTCACGTCGGCATCCATGCCGGGGCGGAGGCTCCCCTTGCGGTGGTGCAGGCCGAGCAGCTCGGCCGGGGCGGCGGTAAGCATGCGGATGGCCGCCGGCCAGTCCAGGAGGCCGGGGCCGATCAGGTGGGTGACGACCAGCGGCACCAGCGTCTCCAGGCCGATGATGCCGAAGGGGGCGAGGTTCAGCTCCCTCGCCTTCTTCTCGGGAGCGTGCGGGGCGTGGTCGGTGGCGAGGACCTCGATCGTGCCGTCGACCAGCCCCTCGATCACGGCGTCCACGTCGGCCTTCGTTCGCAGGGGAGGATTCATCTTGAAATGCGAATCGAACGATTCGAGGCGGTCGTCCGTCAGGGTGAAGTGGTGGGGGCAGGCCTCGGCGGTGACGCGGACGCCCCGACGCTTCCCCTCGCGCACCAGCTCGACGGCCCGGGCGGTGGAGATGTGCTGGATGTGCAGCCGGCCGCCGGTGACCTCCGCCAGGCGGATGTCCCGGGCGACCATGATGTCCTCGGCCTCCGGGGGCATGCCCGGGATCCCCAGGCGCATCGACTGGAAACCGCCGTTCATCACGCCGCCCTCGGTCAGCTCCATGACCTGGCAGTGCTGCATGATCACCTTGTTGAACATGCTGGCATATTGCAAGGCCCGCTTCATCAGGGCGGGGTTGGCGACCGGGGCGCCGTCGTCGGTGAAGGCGACGGCGCCGGCCTCGACCAGCCGGCCCAGCTCGGCCAGCTCGCCCCCGGTGCGGCCCTTGCTGACGGCGCCGACGGGGTAGACGTTGCACTTCTTCGCCCGCTTGGCCTGGAGCACGATGTACTCGACCCCCGCCGGGGTGTCCAGCGGCGGGAGGGTGTTGGGCATGCAGGCCACGGTGGTCACGCCGCCGGCCAGGGCGGCGTCGGCGCCGGTGGCGATCGTCTCGTCCTCCTCGTTGCCGGGCTCGCGGAGGTGAACGTGGCAGTCGATCAGCCCGGGGCAGACGACCAGGCCGGCCGCGTCGATGACCTCGTCGGGCCTTGCGTTGGCGGGAGCCTCTCGGCCGACGGCGAGGACCTTGCGGTCGTGGAGCCAGACGTCGAGGGTCGCGTCGAGCCCCTGGGCCGGGTCGATCACGCGGCCTCCCCTGATGTGGATCGTGCTCACGGCTGGCTATCCTTCTCGGCGGCTCGGGGCCGGCGGCGCCGGCGCGGCGGACTGGGGATCCCGACGGGATGACTCACTCGGCCTTCGAGGCGCCCGGGCCCCGGCCGCTGACGAGGTAGAGCACCGCCATCCGGACGGCCAGGCCGTTGGTCACCTGGTCGAGGATGGCGGAGTTCGGCCCGTCGGCGACCTCGGGGGTCAGCTCGACCCCCCGGTTGATCGGCCCGGGAGCCAGTAGCAGCAGGTCGGGCTTGGACCGCTCCAGGCGCTCCCGAGTCATCCCGTAGAAGTAGAAGTACTCGGAGACGGAGGGGAAGAGCCCCTTCTGCTGGCGCTCGAACTGGATGCGGAGGACGTTGACCACGTCGAGCCGGGGGAGCACCTCGTCGAGGTGGTGGGCGACCTCGCAGCCGAGCGCCTCGAAGCCCCGGGGGACGAGCGTCGGGGGCCCGCACAGGATGACCTTCGCGCCAAGCTTGGTCAGGCCCCAGATGTTCGACCGGGCGACCCGGGAGTGGGCGATGTCGCCGACCAGCCCGACGGTGAGCCCTTCAATCCGGCCCTTCTTGCGGCGGATGGTCATCAGGTCGAGCAGCCCCTGGGTGGGGTGCTCGTGGGCGCCGTCTCCGGCGTTGATGACCGAGGAGCGGACGTGCTTGGACAGCAGCTGCGGGGCGCCGGAGATGGAGTGCCGGATGATCATCACGTCGCAGCCCATCGCCTCGATGTTCCGGGCGGTGTCGATGAACGACTCCCCCTTGGAGAGGCTGGAGGTGCTGGCGGCGAAGTCCTGCACGTCGGCCGAGAGGCGCTTGGCCGCCAGGCTGAAGCTGGTGCGGGTGCGGGTGGAGTTCTCGAAGAAGAGGTTGAAGACGACCTTCCCCTGCAGGGCGGGAACCTTCTTGCGGGGGCGGTCGGAAACCTCGGCGAAGGAGTCGGCCGTGTCGAGGATGGCGGTGATCTCGCCGGCCGACAGGTCCTCCAGGCCGAGCAGGTGGCGGCGGGTCCAGGACGGGGTCGCGGCCGGACTCGGCGCCTCGCCGGTCGGGGCCGGGGGGGTGCTCACGGCGGTTGCTCCTTCGCCGGGGGTGGTCGGTCGGTCGATCGGCAGGGCAGGCGAGCGGTCGGTCGGATCCGATCAGGTCAGCAGGGGGCGGGACCGACCCGGACGACCTCGTCGTCGGGGTCGATCGGCCGGAGACGGACCTCGATGCGCTCCTCCGGGGAGGCCGCGACGGCCGCCCCGGCGTAGTCGGCCCGGATGGGCAGCTCGTGCCCCCCGCGGTCGACCAGGACCGCCAGGCGGACCCGGGCCGGCCGCCCAAGGTCGCAGACGGCATTCATCGCCGCCCGCACGGTTCGGCCGGTGTGCAGCACGTCGTCGACCAGCACCACCTCGGCGCCGTCGACCTCGAAGGGGATGTCGGTCCCCTTCAGAACGGGCCAGTGCCCTTGCAGGCCCAGGTCGTCCCGGTAGAGGGTGATGTCGACGGCCCCGACCGGCACGCCGTCGCCGATCAGCGCGGCCAGCCGATCGGCGATCGGCACCCCTCGGGTCCGGATGCCGACCAGGAGCAGCGGAACACCGGGGATCCGGCCCTCGGCCACCTGCCGGGCGACCCGGTCGAGCAGGGCTCCCAGCTCGTCGGAGCCGAAGAGCCTCGATTCGGCCCGTGCCATGATGCGTCGACCTCGCCTCGCGTCGCGTCGCGCTGCCGCCGGGCCCGCCGCCCGGTCGGTGCGATCGTATCCTCGGGCCCTCCCGCCGACAAGCAGAACGGCCGCGATCGGGACGGGCCCGGGGGGCAGAGGAGAACGGCCGGCGCCGGGGAGGTCGGTGGGGTCGTGACCCGGCGCCGGCCGAGGGGGATGTGACTGGAGACATCCTAGGAGGCGTCGGGATCGGCTTCCCCCCGGATTCTCGGAAACCTGGGTAAAGATTGCGTGTGCCCGGCCCGGTGCGCGGTCGGTGCGCTGGGACCAGACGCGGAACCTTCGCCGTTTGTCCCATCTGGGAAACGGGTTGCGGCGGGCCGAGTCCGGCGGATTGGGTTCGTTTCGCGCCGGTGCGCCGGGCTTCGATCGCCGGGCTCCTCCCGTCCGCAACGGTCCGATTCCGGGGAGCTGGGGCCGAGGAGACTCCGGGTCCGGGGGGCCTCCGATGCGGGGGCTTCCCCCTTCCGTCACCCCCAAGCCGGCCGATCGTCGGTCCCGGATCCCGGGATCGGACCCGCCCGGACGGGGGCGTTCCCGAGGCCGGTGCGCCGATCGGTGCGCTGAATCACGCCGGAGGGCCATCGACGCATTCTCTTGCAAAATCATTGGTTGCGCTTCAAAGCGGCGATCGCGTTGGGTTCGCTCCGCGCCGAGAGGACCGCGCGTCGAGGGGAGCGTCGCCATCGCCCCGGACCGGCCGGGCGGCGGCCGGGAGCCACCCGATCGTCCCGGTGATCGCCCCGATCGGGAGCGTGAATGATGGGATGCGAATTGCCAAGGAAACGCGGCCGGTCGGGCAGCAGGCTCGACGAGGGGGCCGAGCGAGCTTGCTGGCAAGATCTTCGGGGAAGGCGAGGGCGATCGTCAGGGAATCGGACCTGAAGGGGGGTGAGGGCGGGGATCGGGCACCTCCCGGATCGTCGGGACGAGCGGGAGAGGAGCCGGAGGCCGGTGATCGAGGAGGGGACGATCCCGAGGATCCGGGGATCTCGGTTCTCGGTTCTCGGTTCGTGCAAGGGTCGGGGAGGCTGGGGGGCGAGTCGCTCCCGGCCTCCCCGGGAGGGCGTCCTCCGCCGATCAAGAGATCGGGGATTCAGTCGGCGGGCGGGTTGGCGGAGTCGAACAGGGTGCCGAGGAGCGAGAGTACGGCTTCGGTAATCTTGGAGGCGGCGCCGACTTCGAGGTAGCTGGAGCGGGCTCGCCAGGTTTCGTAGCCGCCGAGCTTGTGCTGGGCCTCGGTGGGGAGGTAGCCGTTGTAGCCGTTGGCCAGCGAGATGGTGAAGGTGCGGGGGAAGGGGCTTTCTCGCTTGATCTGGAGGCCGATCTCGACGAAGACCTCGCAGGGGATGGCGGCGATGCCGAGGTCGCCGATGCGGAGGGCCTGGATGGTGGCGGGGACGGTTTCGGGGTACTCGGCCAGCAGGAGCGTCTCCCGGGCGTAGATTTCCTCGAGCGTGCGCATGACGGGGCCGCTGGCGGCGTCGAGGATGGACCGGGCGCGGGAGAGGTCCTCCTCGGAGGGAAGGCGGACGCCGAGCTGAAGCTCGGTGGTGCGGGCGTCGAGGGTCAGGTCGGAGCGGTAGTCGAGCGACTTCGAGACGCGGACGGCCTCCTCGGCCAGCTCGTTGGCGACGAGGCGCATCTGCTCGTAGGGCTCGAGCCGGGCTCGGGGCTCCCGGAAGTTGATGTTGTTGATGTCGCCGCTGGTGCCGTTGGACATGATGCCGACGAAGGGGGGGTCGAGGCGGTCGGCCTCGAGGAGCTGGGCGACCCGGTCGGCGAACATGCCGAAGTAGTCGGCCGAGACGTCGCCTCCAGAGGCGGTGCCGCCGACGTAGTGCAGCGAGTAGTTGGCCAGCAGCGCAATCGGGCGGCCGGCGACCGATCGGACCGAGAGGATGGAGACCTCGGGGTCGATCGGGCCGGCGGGCCGGTCGAGGTCGGGGCTGCCGGCGGGCGGGTTCATCTTCACCAAGTCGGTGCCGCCGAAGGGGTCCGGCAGCGCGGTGCCGGGCTTCATATGCCAACGGCGGTTGAAGACCTGGCGGTCGTTCGAGCCGGCGCCGGAGCCGACCTCGGCCGGCTCCAGGTTGTTCAACGCCCGTCGGACGCCATCGCTGATGCGACGGGAGAGGAACTCGGGGTAGCCGGCGACGGTCTCGCTCTGGAAGACGGGGGCGCAGGTGGGGCAGCTATGAGAATGCGTGGCCGAGATCAGGACGTGATCGGGGGGGATCCCCGTGGCCTCCTCGATCTGGGCCTTGGCGTCGAGGACGATCTGCCGGGGGATCATGCAGAGGTCGCAGACGACGAGGGCCAGGCGGGAGCGGCCGTCGTCGAGCACGAGGCAGCGGGCGTGCAGCTCGTCATGGATGGTGGAGGCGGAGCGGTCGGTCATGCCGCCGTTGAGCGAGGAGCCGAGCGGGGGGGAGATGTTGCTGGTGGCGGCGCCGGCCCGCAACGGGCCGGGGTCGTCGGCGCGGGCCGAGGGGCTGGCCAGGGCGATCAGGAGGGCCGCAGCCGGCGCGATGGCCCGGGCCAGCGGCGAGGAGCGGGGGGGGATTCGGGTCATGGTGGGGTCTCCAGGGTCCTGCCGGGACGACTCCGCATCGGTCGGCCCCGGGGCGTGGCGCCCAGTGTCCCGGGGGGTTGCGGGGGATGCAAGCGTCCGGCCAGGGGAGGCAGAGGGGGATCATTCGGCACGGAGGCGGACGACGCGGTCGACCTCGGCGGAGGCGCCGATGGCCTCGAAGAGTTCGAGGGCCTCGGCGAGGGCGAGGGATCGGGAGGGGTCGCGGGGGAGGGCGTGGCGGGCCAGTTCGGTGAGGGCTCGGGCGTGCTCGAAGGGCATGCTGAGGCGTTCGGCCTCGGCGACGGCGGCCCGCCAGTTTCGTCGGGCGGCGCGGTGGCGGCCGGAGAGCCAGCGGGCGAGGCCTCGGCAAAGGCGGGCGCGGGGGCGGGCGATGGGGAAGACGCCGGCGAAGCGTTCCAGGGCGGAGCAGGCCAGGAGGGCCCGGCGGCGGAGGTCGGCCGGGGCCGGGGAGCCGGAAGCGACGTGGCGTTCCCAGCACGAGAGGAGCACCTCGGCGGTGCCGGCGTAGCCTTCGAGGTTGTAGTTGACGATCGGGCGGGCGCGGAGGATCAGCGCCAGGGTTTCCTCAGCGGCGGCGAGGGCTTCGGCCTCGCGGCCGAGGTGCCAGCGGACGAGGGCGAGGAAGCCGAGGCCGAGGATGGCGTCGGCGCGGTCGACGCCGGGGCTGCGGAGCGTGGGCGAGCTTTCGAGCAGCGCGGCGGCGCGGTCGACCTGGCCGAGCCGGAAGAGGTTCTTGGCCAGGCCGTTGCGCCACCAGATCTCGGCCTGGGGGTGGCCGCGTTCCCGGGCGATGACGCCCATCGCGTCGAACCCCGAGGCGCCGGAGTGGTAGTTGCCGCGGAAGTACTCCAGGCGGGCGAGTTCGCCGACGCTTTCTTCCCAGCGCCGCCAGTCGCCGAGGCGGTCGTTGACCGCGACGGCTCGGGTCAGCGCCTGTCGGCTGGGCTCCCAGCGGCCGACGCCGAGCCAGTAGATGCCGGTCAGCTCGGAGACCCAGGCGTCGGTGGCGGGGTCGCCGATGGTGTCGGCGGCGTCGCGGGCGCGGCGGCTGTAGACCTCGGCCAGGCGGTGGGCGGGCACGAGGCTGGCGGCGATGCACATGGTGGCATACGAGCGGGCCAGCTCGGGGGAGGGGCCGGCCCCCTCGGCCAGGTTCAGGGCGCGGAGCGCGGCGAAGACGCCGCCGGCGGTGTCCTGGGCATAATAGGAGATCTGGCCGAGCACGTCGTAGGAGACGGCCAGGCGACGAAGCTCGGCCGGGTCGCCCTGGCCCTTGCCGATGAGCCAATTGGGGAAAAGGCGTCGGGAGGCCTGGAGCGCGAGCTGCCGGCCGTAGGCCAGGGCCAGCGGGGCGGGCCCCTCGGGCATCGGCCGGCCGAGCCGGCGGAGGGCGTTGAGGATGTGCCGCTTGCTCTCGGCGGTCCGGCCGAGGTCGAGGTAGGCGCGGCCCAGGAGCCCTTCCCAGTGGGCCAGGCGGCCGGAGTCGACGCCAGCGGGGTCGGTGGCGGCCAGGCGGAGGGCTTCCTCGAGGAAGCGGGCGGCCTCGGTGGCGGAGCCCCCGCGTAGGGCCTGCTCTCCGGCGCGTTCCAGGTAGGAGAGGGCGCGGTCGATCACCTGCGCCCGTCCCCAGTGGTGGGCAAGCAGGGGGTAGTAGGGGGAGAGTTCGCCGGTGGAGCTCCGCTCCAACCAGAGGGCCACGCGCCGGTGCAATCGGCGGCGGTGGGCGAAGAGGAGCAGGTCGTAGGCGACTTCCTGGGTGACGACGTGCTTGAACAGGTACGACAGGTCGGGCTCGGCGGGGCCGCGGTAGGTGAGGTCCTGGTGTTCGAGGGCGTCGAGGTGGCGGGGAAGGGCGGGGCGTTCCTGCTCGAACGGGAAGATGTCGGAGAGGAGGCGGTAGGGGAACTGGCGGCCGATGACGCTGGCGACCTTCAGGGTCATCTGCTGGGCCGGGGGGAGGCGGTCGATGCGGTCGGTGATCAGGCCGCGGAGGGTGTCGGGGACCGAGACGTCCTGGGGGTCGAAGTCGGGGGGAAGGCGGCAGCAGCCCCCCTCGATGAGGATCTTGCCCGAGTCTCGGAGGGACTGGATCAGCTCCTCGATAAAGAGGGAATTGCCCTGCGCCTTGCGGCGGATGAGCGTGCGCAGGGGGGCGGGGATCTCGTCGACCCCCAGGCGGGAGCGGGCCAGGGCGATCGCGTCGTCGCGGTCGAGGGGCTCGAGCCGGAGCAGGACGCGGGCCGGGTCGGTCATGAGGGCGTCCAGCTCCTCGGGGCGGGCCTCCCGCACGGGGCGGGTGGAGAGCAGCAGCAGCAGGCCGCCGATCCGGGCGCGGACGATCGAGGCGGTGAGGGCCCAGGAGGCGGAATCGAGCCAGTGGCCGTCCTCCAGGACGATGACGGTGGGGCCGTCGCGGTCGATGGCCTCTCGGAGCAGCGTGACGATCAGGTCCCGGGTGTTCTCGGCTCGGACCGGGCCGGAGAGGGGGGCGGTGATCTCGGTGTCGGGCTCGTCGAGGGCGAGGATCGGGTTGAGCAGTGGCAGGAGGTCTAGCCGGCCTGGGGAGGCCGCCAGTCGGGTGCGGACGTGATCGAGGCGGGAGCGGGAGTCGTCATCCGGGCCGACGCCGAGGAGCCGGGCGACGATGGGCCGCCAGGCGAAGTAGGCGGTCGAGCGTTCGACCGCCTCGGCGGCCCCGCCGCGCACGACCAGGCCGCGCTGGCGGGCGCGCCGGGAGAACTCGGCGATGAGGCGGGACTTGCCGATCCCCGGTTCCCCTTCGAGGATCACCGGGCGGCCCCGGCCGTCTCCCACGGCGTCGAGCAGGCGTTCGAGCTGGTTGAGCTCGGCCACCCGGCCGACGAACGGCCGGAGGGCGCGGCCGAGGGCCTCGCCGAGCGGCCGGAAGGGCTCCACGAAGAGGGAGGTGCTGCCGGAGCCCTCGGGACGGGGCTCGATCGCTCGGACGGGCCGGCCGACGGCGACGGGGTCGGCCTTGCCCTTGACGGTGATCGGCCCGAGGAGCTGGAACTCGACCCGGTCGGCGGCGGCTCGGATGGTTTCGGCGTCGCACCGGATGGCCCCGGGCTCGCCGGACTGGAGGGCCGCCTGCATGAGCCGGGCGGAGAGGTTCACGACGTCGCCGATGATGGTGTATTCCCGTCGGCTCGAGCCGCCGATCTCGCCGCAGTAGGCCAGGCCGGTTGTGACGCCGACGGCGCAGTCGACGCCGAGCTTCCGCAGCCGATCGACCAGTTCCAGGGCGGCTCGGGAGCCTCGGGCGGGGTCGTCCTCGTGGGCCAGGGGAGGCAGGCCAAGCGCGGCGACGAGGGTGATCCCCTTGTCGTCGACGCTGAGCTTGTTGACGCTGCCCTCGAAGCGGTAGATCGCCTCCTGGAGGGTGCGCATGACGCACTGGATGCGGTCGAGGTCGCCCGGGGCGGTGCGGTTCAGGCCGGGGAGGTTGACGAAGAGGACGGTGATCCGGCGCAGCTCGGAGAGCCAGCCGGTCTGGCCGGCCTCGAGGCGGGAGCGGATGGCGCCGGGGACGTAGCCGAGCAGCCCGGGGGCCGCCTCGGGAGCGGGGCAAGGGCGGGTCAAGGGCCAGAGAGGCAAGGGGTTCTCGACCCGATCGAGCCGGACGAAGCCCTCGTCGAGGGGGGTGGCCAGGCAGTGGCGGCGGACCTGTCGCCAGACCTCGGGGGCGAGGATGACGTCCTGCTGGCCGGATCGGGCCCGGTGCTCGGCCTGGGCCATGCGGCCGAGCGGATCGCCGACGATCATCATTTCCCAGCGGTCGAAGACGCCGCCGACGTGGAGGGCGAGCAACTGGCCGAGGGCGATGCCGACCTTGGAGGTGAGGGTCACGCCCTCGGCGGCGGGGAAGGCTCCTAGGGTGCGCTGGATGGCCAGGCCGCACTGGACGGCGTGCAGGGAGGCGTTGCGGATGGGCTCTTCGTCGCTGGAGCGGAAGAGGGCGACGAGGGCGTCTCCGGCGAGCTTGAGGACGTCGCCGCCGTGGGCCTCGATCAGGGCGATGAGGCGGGAGAAGTAGGCGTTGAGCAGCCGGCTGAGCTCCTCGGCGCCGTCGGGGCCGCGGTCGGCGAGGCGTTCGGTGAGGGCGGTGAAGCCGGAGATGTCGGTGAAGAGGACGACGCCAAGGACCCGCTCCAGTTCCTGCCGGATCCGCCGGGGGTTGGCGGCGAAGCGGCGCAGGACCAGCGCGGGGACATACGGGGCCAGCGTCTCGATGGGAGGCGCCATGACGACTGCGGCGGCGTCGGGCCGGGGAGGGGGTCGAGGGGGGGCCTCCGCGACCGATCTCGAGGCCCGACGACCCGGCCCGGCTGCGCTACCCTCCCGAGGTCGGAACCGCGTCGGCAGCCTCGAGCCGGGCGGTTCGGACGGGAAACGGACCTGGCCGGGCCGACCCGACCGGCGCGGCCCGCAATCCGGGGACGATCGCGCGGGGCCGGCGGGGCCGGCCGCCGGGGGCGATTACCAGCTGGCCTTCTTCAGGCCGGGGATCTTCCCCTCGTGGGCCAGCTGGCGGAGCATGATCCGGGAGATGCCGAACTTGCGGTAGTTGCCGCGCGAGCGGCCGGTCAGGGCGCACAGGCGGCGGTGGCGGACCGGGCTGGAGTTGCGGGGCAGGCGGGCCAGGGCGGCGTAGTCGCCGGCCTCCTTCAGCGCCTTGCGGCGCTCGGCGTACTTGGCCACCAGCTCTTCGATGCGTTTCATCTTCTCGACGCTGGACTTCGAGGCCATCTCGGCCCTCCGAATCGGGATCGCGATCTGCCGCCCCGGGCGGCCTTGGCTCCGTGCGGGCCATGCCCGGCGACCCGGCGTGAACATCCGAATTGGACCATCATACCCGACGCCTTGGGCGGCTGGGAAGATGGCTCCCGATCGAGCGATCGGGATGGCGGAGGGAAGAGGGTGGGGGCGGGGGCGGAGCCGTCGGGAGCCGGCCCCCGTTGCCCGGAGTGGCGGGCCGGTTACATCCGCTCGACGACCTCGATGCCGAGCAGGTCGAGCCCGAAGGCGAGGGTGCGGCCGGTGAGGTCGCAGAGGGCCAGGCGGCTGTCTCGGCGTTCGGGAGACTCGGCCTTGAGCACGGGGCACTCCTCGAAGAAGGAGCTGAAGAGGTTGGCCAGGCCGAACAGGTAGTCGGTCAAGACGTTGGGCTTCAGCTCGGCCGCGGCGACGTCGAGCGTCTCGGGCAGGCGGAGCAGGGCGAGGCCGAGGGCGCGCTCGGCCGGGTGGGTGATGAAGATGGGGGGGCGGGCCCGGCGGATGGCCTCGGGGGTGGTCTCCCCCTTGCGGAAGATGGAGCGGGTGCGGGCGTAGGCGTACTGGAGGTAGGTCGCGGTGTTGCCGTTCATGGCGACCATCTTGTCCAGGTCGAAGACGTAGTCGCTCAGGCGGTTCTGGGAGAGGTCGGCGTACTTGACGGCGCCGATGCCGACGACCTCGGCGATGCGGGCGCGCTCCTGCTCGGGCAGGTGGGCGCTGTTCTCGTCGACGACCTCGCGGGCCTTGGCGACGGCCTCGTCCAGCAGGGATTCGAGCCCGACGACGTCGCCGGAGCGGGTCTTGAAGGGCTTGCGGTCGCGGCCGAGGATGGTGCCGAAGGCGACGTGCTCGAAGTCGACGGAGGAGTAGCCCCAGGAGCGGGCGACGTCGAAGACCTGCTTGAAGTGGTCCGCCTGGCGGCTGTCGACGACGTAGAGCAGGCGGTCGGCGTCGAACTCCTCTTCGCAGTATTTGATTTTGGCGAGGTCGCTGGTGGCGTAGGTGAAGGCGCCGTCGCGCTTCTGGACGATCATGGGGGCCGAGGTGGCCTCGGTGAAGACGACGGTGGCCCCCGCGCTGGTCTGGGCGATCCCCTTGGCCTTCAGGTCGGCGACGACCTCGGGGAGCATGGCGTCGTAAAAGCTCTCGCCGAGCTGGACGTCGAACTTCACGCCGAGGCGCTGGTAGATCCCCTCCAGGGCTTCGAGGCAGTGGGGCATGAACCGCTCCCAGAGCTTGCGGTTCTCCGGGTCGCCGGCGTGGAGCTTGGCGGTTTCCTCGCGGGCGGCCTCGGCGACGGCGAGGGCCTCGGCGACGGCGGCTTCGGCCTGCGGGCGGGAGAGGCCGGAGTCGCCGAAGAGCCGGGCGAAGAGGGCGGCGGCCTCGTCGGGCTTGCCCTGGGACTCCAGGGCTTGGACCTTCGCCAGCCTGGGGCCGAGGTCCTCGGCCGGCTTCATCTTCGCGGCGGCCAGGCGGTAGAGGCGGGCGAGCTCGCCGACGGGGTCGCGCTCGAAGGCGTCGCGGTCCAGGTGGTGCTTCCAGCCCCAGAGGATCTGGCCGAACTGGAGGCCCCAGTCGCCGAGGTGGTTGTCTCGGATGACCTTGTGCCCCTGGGCGGCGAGGATGCGGGAGAGGCTCTCGCCGATGACGGTCGAGCGGATGTGGCCGACGTGCATCGGCTTGGCGACGTTGGGCGAGGAGTAGTCGATGATGATCGTCTCGGGGTCGTCGACCGGCTCGACGCCGAGGCGGTCGTCGGCGAGGAGGTCGCCCAGCGCGGCCGCGATCCAGTCCTCGATCAGCCGGACGTTGAGGAAGCCGGGGCCGGCGACCTCGGGAGGGCCGGCCATCGGCGACAGGTCGACTCGGGAGGCGACCTCGGCGGCGAGCTCTCGGGGGTTGCGGCCGAGGGCCTTGGCGGCGGCCATGCAGCCGTTGGCCTGGTAGTCGCCGAACCTGGGGTCGGTGCTCGGGCGGACCGCCTGGGAGAAGGCGTCGGCGGAGAGGCCCTCGGGGGCGGCGTCGGCGAAGGCCCGGCGCAGGCGGTTCAGGATGTTCATGGTCGACCGGGGCGTCTCGGTGCGATGCGAAGAGTGCGATTCGGATCGGTTCCAGGTCCGGGTCAGGAGGGCTCACCCGCCGGGCCGGAACCGGGGTCGGCGTCGGCGGCAGGGGAGGCCGGGGAGGCGTCGTCCTTCCAGTCGAGGCGGGGGGCGTCTCCCCAGATGTCCTCGAGGGCGTAGAACGCGCGGGCCTCGTCGGAGAAGACGTGAACGACGAAGTCGCCGTAGTCGATCAGGGTCCAGCGGCCCTCCTCGGAGCCCTCGATGCCGAGCTTGCGCTCGTCGAGCCGCTTCATCTCGTGGTCGATCTCCGAGACGATGGCGTTGGCCTGCCGACGAGAGGGGGCGGTGAGGACCACAAAGTAATCGAACAGCGGGGTCGACTGCCGGAGGTCGAGCAGCTCGATCTCCCGGGCGCGGTTCTCCTCGGCGATCCGGGCGCACTGCCGGGCGAGTTGCAGGGCGCGGGCCTGTCGCTCGGGGGACGACCGCGTCACGGCCGCGGGGGGCACGTCGTCCTGCACGTCGTGCACCCGGGCTCGGCGGGGGAGCAAGGGGATCTTGCCTTCGGGCTGCTCGGGGAACCGGTCGTCGGGCTGGGTCGGGTTGGCGTCGGGCATGGGTCCGCCAGTCGGGGATCGGGCCGCTTCGGGGCGGTGGGAATCGATCGGAATTCGATACGAGGCCGACACGCGGCCGAGCGATCCGTTCGGATCCGTGCCGCCACATTTTATCAGGGCAAGGGCGATCCGGCCATGTCTGGGCCGAGGGGGACGGGTCGAATCGAGAGCGTGGCAAACGATTGTGACTGGAGGCGGCCGGATTCTCGATAGTCTTGTCGAGGGCGCCGCGGCGACGACGGCCGTTGCCGGGCCCCGAACCCGATCTTGAACCCGAACCCGAACCCGAACCCGACCGGGAGCCCCCGCGATGATCCCCGCGCTGGCCCGATGGGCCGACGATCGCGACGCGAGGCGGGCCGACCGGCTCCGGCGTTCGCTCGGCCGGATGCGCTGGCTGATCAGCTGGGAGCGTCGGGGGGACGGCCGGTGGGTCGCCCGGCTCTCCTGCCCGGAGCTGCCCGAGACGGTCGCCCGCTGCGGCCGGTCGCGCTGCGAGGCGGCCCGGCGGGCCGCCCGCGTCCTGTCGCTGCGGCGAGGCGCGGACGGCCCCCGAGCGGCGCAGGCCGGGCACCGCCCCTGACCGCCAACGGCCGAGCCGCCGGGCCCGAACCCGACCAACCCCCTGGAGTGACCGCTCATGTCCCTGACGCCCCGCCGAGTGCCCCTCGGCCCGATCGGCGTCCGCGCCGACGAGGCCGGGGCCGACGCCTCCCCCGCCTTCCGCCCCGAGGCTGAGGCGGCCCTGGCCCGATTCCGGGCCCGCCGCGATGAGCTTCAGCGCGGCGTCCGGCGCGGCGAGCTGACCCCGAGAGTCGCCCGCCGCCTGGCCGCCGAGGCCGCCGCCGCCCTGCGCTCGGCCCTCGCCGCCGAGGCCGAGACCTTCAGCCCCACCCCCCGGGCCTTCCTCGACCGGCTGGCCGAGGCCGCCGACGACCGCCGGCGCGCCCGGGAAGCCGCTTCGCTGGAGGCCCTCCAGCGCGAGACGAACCGGCTGCTGCGCGACTCGCTGATCGAGCAGCAGCTCCGCAATCGCGAGGACGAGTTCCGCGCCCGGACCTACACCCGGCGCGTGGCCGGCGGCGACCCGTCCCCGACGCTCGACGGCCTGCTCCGCTTCCACGAGGACGCCTCCCTCGCCGGCGACGAGGCCGCCCTCGAATGGGCCCGACGACAGCTCGAAGCCTTCCGCCCCCTGGCCCCCGACCCCGACGACCAGCGGAAGATCGACCTGGCGACCGACCGCCCCGACCGGGTGAACCCGAGGCTCGTCTCGCGCTACGTCGAGCAGCTCGACGGCGCCCCTCCCGACGACCTGGAGGCGTTCGCCCGGCACGCCCTGGAAGCCCGGGACGCCAACGCCTGCGTGGCCGCCTTCGTGCTCGCCCGACAGGCCCCCGAGGGGACGGCCCTCGGCCTGGTCCGACAGGTGCTCGACGGCCTCTCCCAGTTCCCCGACGCCGCGATCGCCACCCTGCGCTGCTGGGAGGCCGACGCCCGCTCGGCCGACGCCGCCGCCGCGATCGCGGAGGCCGAACGGGTCGCCAGCATCGCCGAGCAGGAGGCCGCGCTGCCCGGCGTGGCCCCCCCGACCGAGGCCGAGCTCGATCGCCTCGCCCGGATCGAGTCGCTCCCGCTGGCCGCCCCCGACGAGCCGATCGGCCTGGTCCCCGTCCGCCGCGGGCTCTCCCCCGAGGAGTTCCAGACGCTCGAATCGACCTCCCCAGAACCGGCCGACGCCCCTCCGGCCGCCTCCTGATGAGGCCGATTCTCCCCGAAGTCGGACAACGGACGCCCGAGCATGGCCGGCGTCGAGTCACCCCCGCGGCCTCACAGCAATGATTGTTTGTTCACATCATGCGGGGTGGTCCCCGATCGCTCGGATCGGTCACCGTCCCCGGGGGGCCTTGCGGCGCGATCCATCGGATCGGGCGGAAACCGATCAGAGTGTCGCACGGGGTGGGGCCGGGGCGGCTGGGGTCGTGTCGACCCCAGCCCCAACTGCCTCCCGACGCTGGGGTCGACACGACCCCAGCCGTCCCGCCCGTTCGGCGGCTCTCCCTTCGGGTGGGTGCCTCGGATTGTCTTCCACCCGTGTCGAGGCCGACGAGGGCATGGGTTCCGCGGACGGCCCCCGAGGCACCCGAACCCCGGCCACCCGACCGCCCCCCCACGATTCGAGTCCTCAGCGCTCGGTGAACTCGGGCAGCGCTCCGTTCTCAGCCTTCACCCAGTTCTTTGCAATTCCTCTCCTCTTCGCTCTTCTTCTCTTCGTTCTCGCCCAATCACTCCGCCCCGCGCGACGGGGCCAGTGCGAGTTCGACCGGAGTTCGGATCGTGAGCACCCCGACGAGTCCCGGCGACGCCTTACCGTCGTTGTGGCATCATCTCTTGGAGGCGATTGCCCGAGGTCCGATCGCCTGGTCGACCCCGACCGAGCTGGCGGACGCCCTCGGGCTGGACGAGGACGAGACGCTCGATGAACTGGCCTCGATGGATGTCGCGGGCCTGATCGAGGTGTGGGAGCGGCCCGAGGGGATCGTCGTGACGCTCTCATCGCTGTCGGCCGCGCGGCTGGGCGTCCGGCTGGTCGCTCCCGACCCGCTTGCCGACCCCCGTTGGGCCGGCCTGGGAGCCCCGGAGCCTTCCCGGGGGAGAACGTCGTCCGAGGGGAAGGCCGCCGGGGCGGCCGGCATCGAGGCGATCGTCGATCGGCAGCCCGGCCCGGACGTCGAGGCGGAGCGCGGAGAGCCCACTCGCCGGCATGACGCCGGCCACCCCCGGGGAGCCGACGGCCGGGGCGACCTGCCAAGGCCGACTCGGCTCATCGGCACGGGCCTCGTCCCCTGGCCGGGGCCCCAGACCTCCTCGACCTCCCGATGCCCGGCCTGCGGCTCCCGGCTGCTGCCGCCGCAGGCCTATTGCCTGTACTGCGACCGCTGGGGGCTCGACGAGAAGACCCCGACCGCCCCGATCGACCCCAGGAGCCTGGCCCGACAGGCCGAGCGGGATCGCCGCCGACGGCAGGGACGCCGTGACTCCCAGCGTTCGCACCGCGACGATCCCGCCCGACGCCCCGGCTCCCTTCCCCCCGGACGACGGCGACGGCCGGGTTGAACGGCCCAATCGCCATCACGATCACGGCGGGAGGGACCAGAGCGTCTGGGCGGGCGATGTGACCCGCTGAGAGGGACCGGGGAGGCTTGGCGCCGATCGCGCCGAGCCCCGGGACCGGACGCCGATCGACCGGGATCGCCCCGATCCCGGCGTTCTCGATGAGGGATCGGGGAGGGGATCGCCGCGGGCCTTCCGCGCTCGATGGCCCCGCCGTCGTTCCGCCCTCGAGCGTGATTAACTGGTGATCCGCTCCGATGGGCTCGGATGCCCGGGGCGGTTCCGGCCCGAGCCGTCGGCGGGGCGGCCGTCGTCGACGCGGAGGCGGGCCGAGGTGGTGAGCTGGGCGAGGCGATCGGCGATCGTGGCGAAGCAGTCGTCCCAGGAGGCGCCGGAGGAGACCCGGCAGCGGCCGGCGAGGCCGAGGCGGCGGGCGGTCTCGGGCTCGTGGATGAGCCAGTCGATCGCGGCTCGGAGCTTCTCGACGTCGCCGAAGGGGACGAGGACCCCGGTGCGGTCGTGCTCGACCACCTCAGCGACGCCGCCGGCGGCCGCGGCGACCACGGGCTTGCCGTTGGCCCAGGCCTCGAGAAAGACGATGCCGAAGGAGTCGGTGCGGGAGGGCATGGCGAAGAGGTCGATGGCGTCGAAGAAGTCGGCCTTCTGCTCGGCGGGGAGCGGGCCGGTGCGGATCAGCCAGCGTCGGGTCGACGGGGGGAGGTCCGAGGCGAACGCCTCGAAGTGGGGAGAGCTGACGCCGGCCAGGGCGAGGTAGATCGGGTCGTCGGCGGGCCGCTCCTCGTTCAGGGCGAGCACGGCGCGGACGAGGTCGTTGGTCCCCTTGTTCGGGTCGAGCGTGGCCAGGTGGCCGATGAGCGGGCGGCCGGGGGAGATGCGGTACTGCTCCCGGAAGCGATCGCCGAGGCCGCCGCAGACCTCGCTCGGCTCGAAGCCCATCGCCGCTCGGACGATCCGGGAGCGGGGGATGCCCCAGCCGGCCACCGCGTCGGCCTCCAGGCCGGTGACGACGACGACGGCATCGGCTTCCTGGAGGAGGCGGATCTGGTGCGGCCGGGTGTAGTGCTTGCGGACGGGGTCGCCGGGGGTCGCCAGGTGGAGGAAGGGGGTGAGGATCAGCGGCGCGCCGCAGGCGCGGGCCTTCTTCCAGGCGGCGAAGGAGAAGACGGTGAACGGGAAGCCGACGGCGAAGACGGCGTCGTAATGCCCGTCGGCCCGTTCCAGGTCGGGCAGCAGCGGCATGTACGAGGCGAAGCGGCACTGCGTGGGCCAGTGGGGCACGAAGCCGAGGAGCTTGCCGATGTATCGTTGCATCGGCACGTGTCGGACGGGGAAGCGACGGACCCGGGCGCCGTCGACGAGGGACTCGGCGGGCTCGTCGAGCCGGGCGCGGGTCGGGTCGTTGAAGTACCAGAGGTCCCTGGCGTCGCTGGTGAGGACGTCCACCTCGTGCCCCCGGTCCACCAGGCGGCGGACCATGGCGCGGCCGTAGGTTTCGGCCCCGCCGATGCAGGGGGAATAGCGGTGGGTATACCAGGCGATCCGCATCGCGAGCAGCCTCCTCGGGACGAGGCCCGGACCTTGCTTGGCGGAGAGGACTCGGCCCCTCGGGGGGGGCGGGGGTTCTCAGCGGGACTCGGCGGGCTCGGCGGCCGTTGCCGCGGCGATCGCCCGGACGTGTCCCGGGTCCTCCGCCCCGGCGGGCCGGAGGCAGAGGGCCTTGACGATGAGCGAGGCGGGGTGCAACTCGCCCTCGAACCGTTTGCGGAGGCGGTCGAGGTCGACGGCGCCATCGACCTCGATCCGGAGCCGGCCCCGGCCTCGGGGCAGGCGGAACGGGGGAGTCTGGTAGATCTCATACGAGCCGGGAGCCACGGCCCAGGAGGCGAGCTCGGTCTGGCCGTCGAGGAGCGCGACGCGGCGCGCCTTGCCCAGCGCCCGGGCCTCGATGGCGAAGACGAGCGGCCGATCGGGGTCGGGGTTGTAAGTCTCCAGCCAGGAGGATCGCGTCGCCAGGCGGACGAAGCCGTCCCTGGGCAGCAGGTGGTAGCCGCCCCAGCCCTCGGAGCCGAGCACGACGGGGGACCGAGGGGGGTCGAGCCGGTCTCGGTCGACGACGGCGACCTTCCCATCGTCGAAGCAGATGGCGTCGGAGAGCCGCTCGGCCATCCGGTCGACGCCGTAGCGAGGCCAGGAGCCCGCCCCCTCCTGCCCCACCCAGCGGTGGAGGACGGCGAAGCGGAGGTTGTGGGTCGTGAGGTAGAGCCAGGCGTAGTCTCGGAAGCCGGCAAGGCGGACCAGGTCGAAGCTCTCCTCGCCCGTCGCGGGGAAGGAGGGCTCGGCCATCCTCGTGTCGATGAACGGGGAGTTCCAGCTCAGCAGGTCGTCCTGCGGCCGGTTCTGGTGGCCGGAGTAGCCGGCGGTCGTCCGGCCTCGGTGCAGCGCCTGCCAGTAGGTGTACATGGAGTTGATCGCGAGGGCGTTGCCGGAGTTCATCTGGGGGACGTCGACCCAGGCGGCGTCGGGGGCATGCGATCGGATCCAGGAGTAGGCGGCGGGCATCGGGGGGATCGGCTCGGACGAATACGGGACGTGCGCCAGGTCGGCGACGGCCAGCGCGGCGACGAGGGCGAAGGCGAGCCGTCGCGTCGCGGGGCGGGGCCAGCGGCGGCTCAGGTCGGCCCAGGAGGCGCCGGCGAGAATCGCCGTGCAGACGGCCACGAACAGCTTGAACCGCCCCGGGGCTCGGATGAGCCGGAAGGGGACGAACCAGTCGAGATCGCGGAGCCAGCCGGCCGGCAGCTCGACGCGGTGGGAGCCGTAGCGGAGGGTCGACCCGAGCGACAGCACGACGAGCATCGCCGCCGTCGCCCACCAGTAGCCGGACTCTCGGAACCGCACCCCGCCCAGCCCCGCCCGGGCGACCAGGACGAGGGTGACGACGCCGAGGTAGGCCATCCCCTCGCCCGAAACCCCGGCCGCGCCGTAAGGGTCGAGCGGGAGGAAGCCCTGGAGCGCCTGGCCCGGCACGGGGACGAGGTAGGCCCACCAGGGGGCGCCGAACTGATCGAACTCGGCTTTCGGTCGGAGCCCCGCCTGGCCGTGTAGCACGTTCCAGACCTGCCCGGCGAAGAGCAGCAAGATCGCCGGCAGGGTGGCCGCGGCGAAGCCGAGCGACCAGGCCAGGCGTCCCCGGAACCAGCGTCGGCGCTCTCCCCGGGGCTGCCGGATCGCCTTCCAGGGCAAATACAGGGCGGCCGGGAAGATCGCGAAGACCATGAAGTACGCGGCGCACGACGCCACGAGCACGAATCCGGCCGCCGCGGCGAGCATCCTGCCGAAACCCGGACGGTCGAGGAACCGCATCCAGGCCAGCAGGAACAGCGGGAAGCCGCCGACGTAGATGAGTTCAACGTGGGCGTGCGAGTGGACCAGCACCGGCCCGCTGAGCATCGCCAGCAGGCCGGCCAGGGCGGCGCCGGCGTCGTGGCGGAGGACGTGGCGGGCCAGGGCGAAGGTGCCCATGCCCGTGAGCAGCAGGCCGACCAGCCAGACGACGTTAAAGCAGAGGACGTCGTTCGAAGAGAAGGCCGACGCGACCAGGTAAACAAGTGATTGCAGGTGCAGGGGAGAGAAGTTGCCGATCGGTGCGCCGACGGGGTATTGCAGGTCGGGGCAGACCAGCGGCGATCGGCCCTCCAGCAGGCAGGAGCGGTACCAGCGCATGACCCAGAGGTGCTGGAGCGGGTCGCCGAGGGAGGGGAGGCGGGAGGCGAAGGTGGTCGCGAACGGCCAGGTCGCCGCGACGATGGCCAGGGTGTAGAGCCCCAGCACGGCCAGGGGGTGCCACCGCCGGTCCTCTCCGGCGGCGGGCTCGATCCGGTCGCTTGACTCCTCGTCCGACACGTCGACCTCCCGGCCCTCGCCGCGATGCGCACTCGCCCTCCCGACCGATCCCCGGCTCGGCGGCCGGTCAGCGGACGGCGACCCCCTCGGGAGTGCCCATCAGGGCGAGGTCGCCGGGGACCCTGCGGTCGTAGATATAGACGCGGGCCTCATCGGGGTCGGCCCCCTCGGGGACGATGACCTCGGGGCGGAGGGGGCCGATGAGCGATCGGATGATCCGGCAGTATTCCCAGGGGCCGTAGACGTGGGCCTCTCGGGCGACCACCCAGCGGGCCTGCTGGTCGGCGCCGGCGAGGATCACGTCGGCGAAGGTGTAGCCGTCGAAGCCGCCGTAGAACTGCGACCAGCCGGTAAGGTCGACGACCTTGTCGCCGGGCTCGGCGTGCTCGACGAGCCAGTCGGCGGCGTCGCGGTAGGCGGCGTAGGGGCCGTTGAGCGGCTGGGCATGGCGGGGAAGGCCGGGGCTGGCCAACGCGAGGGCGGCCAGCAGCCAGAAGACGGGGCCGGGGCGGATCGCCTCGCCGGGGGCGCCGAGCAGCCGGCCGGGGATCGTCACCGATCGGAGCAGGCGATCGACCCCCAGCGCCGCGAAGGGGACCAGCAGCAGGGCCGGCACCATCGCGTGCCGGGGGCTGCAATAGCCGCCGGTCGCGTGCAGGCGCACCAGGCCGAGGAAGGCGGCCGAGAGCAGCACTCCCAGGAACAGCCACTTGCGCGAGCCCAGCCCGTCGCGACGGGCCGTCAGCAGGCCGAAGGGGACGATCAGCAGCACGGGGACCGTCACCGCGTCCCGGATCGACTCGAAGACGATCTTGACGGCGACGGCGTAGGTCCGGATCGCCGACTGGTCCTCGTCGAGCGGGCGGTTGCGCTCGACCGCCTCGTTGCTCGAAGGCGGCGCCGAGCCGATCAGCCGGGCGATTGCCGGCTTGGTGCCGATGCCCCCCTTGGCGGCCATGTACGGCCCGACGAGCACCGCCGGGCCGATCACCAACAACCCCACCGCGGCCCACCAGCGCGGCCAGCTGAGGCGGGTCGATCGAAGCATCGGCATCAGCAGAAGAGTGGCGACCATCGCCGCTGGCAGCAGCACTCCCTCGGGGCGGGCGAAGTAGGCAAGCCCCGAGGCGGCGATCATGGGCGCCAGCCAGATGAAGCGGCCGTCCTTGAGGAAGCGCAGGGCCGCCCAGAGGCCCCAGGTCCAGAAAAGCAGGAAGGTCCCCTCGCTGAGCACGTCGGCCAGGACGTTGCTCATGACCGGGGCCAGGTACGAGAGCAGGACCGCCATCCACGCCGATCTCGGGCCGACGAGCTCGACGGCCACCAGGTAGAGCGGGATGACCAGCAGGATGCCGGCCATCACCGAGGCCATCTGGGCGGCGCGCTGCCAGTCGAGTGGGCTGTCGCCCCCCTCGAGGCCGTGGGCCCAGGAGATCGCCAGGGGATAGGCGGGGTGGTCGATCGACTTGAGCAGGCCGCCGACCAGGGCGCCGGAGTCGATCAGCTTGGCTTGGCGGATGTAGCGCAGGCCGTCGGCGTAGAGGATCGACGTCCGGGAGGTCTTCCAGATCAGCAGGGATCCGGCGGCGATCATCAGGACGACGACGACGATGCCGTGTTGCAGGCGGTTCAAGCGACCCCTCCCTGGGACGCTCGGATCGCATCGCCCCCGAGGCGCCCGGGGGGCCGATCGCGTTGGGAGCGATGTTCTACCGGCTCCGCCCGGCGGCGTCGAGGGGAATCGGCCGCCGGCGCCGGGGGGTCCGCGTCGGCTCGGCGCCTCGGATGGCCCGATCGGCGAAGGCGAGCACCTCGATCCCTCGGGGCCCTCGTCCCGGGCCCAGCTCTCGGGCGATCCGGGAGACGGCCCGCCAGGCCCTCCCCTCCTCCGGGCGGCCGAGCAGCCGGCAGCGGAGGCTCCCCAGCGCCGCCTCGGCGGCGACGAGCCGGGCCAGGGCGGCGAACTCGAACCGGGGGCGGTGCTTGAGGAAGTAGAGCAGCTTGCTGTGCCGGGTGACAACCCGGAGCATCGGGCTGACGGCGCGGGCCTGGAGCGGCCGGAGGTGGGCGACCTCGACCGCGTCGTCGAACTCGACGGAGCGGCCGAGATCGCGGGCGGATCGGCAGAGGGCGACCTCCTCGTGGTAGAGGAAGAAGTCCTCGTCCATGCCGCCGAGGTCGCGGAGCAGCTCGGAGTGGACCAGCATGCAGGCCCCGGTCACCCAGGGGACGGGGCCGGTCCGGGTGCGGCGGAGGGGGCGGTACTTGCGTCGGGAGCGGGGCGTGACCACCTCTCGGAGGCAGCCGAGCAGCGTGGGGAAGGGGCCGACGGAGTGCTGCCGGCTGCCGTCCTCGTTGCGGAGGGCGAAGCCGACGACCCCGGGAGGGCCCTCGGGGCGGGCCTCCAGCAGGGCGATCCGCCCCAGGACCAGGGGGAGCAGGTCGGCCCCGGCGAGGACGTCGGGGTTGAGCAGCAGGAGCCATCGGGCGGCGGTCGACCGCCAAGCCGTATTGACTCCTGCGGCGAAACCGGCATTGTCAGGGCGACAGATCAACCGGACCCCCGGCAGGAGGCCGAGGAGGGCCGGCGGGGGATCGTCCGAGGCGTTGTCGACCACGACGACCTCGCAGCGGCCGAGGGCGGGATCGATCCCCCCGGCGATCTCGGCGACGAGCCGGGCGGTATCGGGCCAGGAGTTGAAGTTGACGATCACGACCGCGAGCGCCGGAGGCGTCGGGCCGCACCCCGAGTCGGAACGTCCGGCGATCATGAGTGCTCGGCCCTCGTCGTCGGGCGGACCCGGGGGGAATCCGGGAGAAATCCTGGAAGACCGATGTCGGCCCGGCCGATGGTAACGCTTGAGCCGATTCGCAGAAGCCCGATTTCGCGGCCGGGGGGCCGCCGGCCGGGGGCGAGGGCCGCCGGCCCCATCGCGACACCGAGGACCGGTGCAGACCCGATGAAGGATTCACCCGAGCCCATGATGCCCCAGCTCTCGGCCTCCCGCGTCGGCTCGACGGCCGATCCCGGTCGGATCCTGATCGTCGGCGCCCGTCGCCGGCTGCGGGGCCTGGCGAGCCTGCTCGACCAGGGGCCCTGGGCCGGCCTGCGGATCGTCGGGTTCGTCGACCGCTCGGGCCGGGGCCGGCAGTTGGCGATCCACCCGGGGGCGGAGCCGGTGCCGGTGCTCGGCGGTCTGGACCGGCTGCCGGACGTGATCCGGCGCTGCCGGGCGACGCACGTCATCGTCGCCCTGGAGGGAGGGCCGTCCCGGCGGTCGGATGCCGAGCTGCGCGCGCTGGAGGCGCCGGAGCTTCGGGTCCACTGGGTCGGCAACGACGCCGAGCCGGCCTCGAGCGGGCCGGCGGCCGGCCTCGACGTGCCTCATCTGCGGTTCCGGCCCTCCCGCCCCCCGCGCCGGGCGATGCACGCCGGCCGGGCGGCGAAGCGGCTGGTCGACGTGGCGGTCTCGGCCGCGGCCCTGGTGCTGCTGTCTCCCCTCTTCGCGGCGATCACGCTGCTGATCTACGCCACCTCCGGCCGGCCGATCTTCTACATACAGGACCGGGTCGGCCAGAACGGCAGGATCTTCCGGATCATCAAGTTCCGCAGCATGCGGCCCAACGCCGAGAGCGACACCGGGCCGATCTGGGCCGCCAACCACGACGACCGCTGCACCCCCGTCGGCGACTGGCTCCGGCACACCTGCCTCGACGAGCTGCCGCAGCTCATCAACATTCTTCGGGGAGACATGAGCCTCGTCGGCCCCCGGCCCGAGCGCCCCATGTTCGTGGAGCGGTTCACCGAGGAGGTGCCCGAGTACCCCCTGCGGCACGTCGTGCCGGTGGGCCTGACCGGCTGGGCCCAGGTGCACGGCTGGCGCGGACGAACCTCGATCAAGAAGCGGCTCCAGTACGACCTGGATTACGTCCGCCGGTGGTCCTTCTGGCTCGACATCCAGATCCTGTTCATGACCGCCCTGCACGTCGCCTTCGGCAAGGTGGACTGGGGGGTTCCCCGGAACCGGAGGGTCGAACGTGAGCAGACCGACGCTCTCGGTCGTGATACCCACCCATAACGGCCGATCGCTGCTGGCCCCCTGCCTGGAGAGCCTCCGCCGCCACCGCCCCGAGGGCCTGGATCTGGAGGTGATCGTCGTCGACGACGCCTCCTCCGACGGCACCGCCGAGTGGGTGGCCGCCCATCACCCCGAGGCCCGTCTGATCCGGCTGGAACCAAACGGCGGCTTCTGCGCCGCCGCGAACGCCGGGATTGCCGCCGCCCGGGGCGAATTCGTCCAGCTCCTGAACAACGACGCCGAGGTCTGCGACGGCTGGGCCGAGGCCGGCCTCTCCCCGTTCGCCGACCCTCGGGTGGGATCGGTGGCCCCCCTGGTGCTCGTCCGCTCCGATCCGAGCCGCGTCGACTCGGCCGGCGACTCCTACGCCTTCTTCGGCTGGCCGAGCAAGCGCGGCCACGGCCAGCCGGCCTGGCGATGGGAGAGGAGGCGGGCGGAGGAGGTCTTCGGCGCCAGCGCTTCCAGCGCCTTCTACCGGGCCGAGGCCCTCCGGCGCACGGGGGGATTCGATCCGTCCTACGGATCGTATTATGAAGACGTGGATCTTGCCTTCCGTCTCAGGTGGGCGGGGTATTCCTGCGTCTTCGCCCCGGATTGCCGGGTGCGGCATGACGTGTCGGCGACCTACGACCACGGTAGCCCGGCGCTCCATCGGAGAATGGCCCGCAACGCCGAGGCCCTCTTCTGGTCGAACCTGCCGCTGCCCTGGCTGGCGGCGGCGGCGGTGCCGCACCTGGCCTTCCTGGGTGTGCAACTGGCCTGGAAGGCGTCTCACCGGCGGGCCCGGCCGTTCCTGGAGGGGAAGCGGGACGCGATCGCGGAGCTGCCCCGGTTCCTCCGGGGCCGTCGGGATCGCGCCGAGCTGGCCCGATCGGCGGCGGCTCGGCCGGCCTTCCGCCTGGGGGTCGCCCCCATGCGGGCGGCGGTCGATCACGTCCGCCGGCCGGTCGGGGCCGGGGCCTGACCTGTTCCCGGGGCTCGATCGAGGGGCGATCGGCGACTTCCGGGATGATCCCGGAGCCTCCGAGGGTCGTGCCCCGCTCCCCGAGGGCGGGGAGCGGGGGGCGGGACGGTGTCGAGCCGGCCGGGGAGGGGCGGGACGTTCCCGGGGGGGGAAGCTCCCGCGATCGGGAGCGGTCAGGCCGACTTCGCGGCGACGGCGGATCGGGCGGCCTCGGCGACCTTGGCGGCGGTCAGGCCGTACTTCTCGAGGAGGCCTTCGGGGGTGCCGCTCTCGCCGAAGGTGTCGCCGAGGTTGACGAATCGGATCGGCACCGGGTGCTGCTCGGCGAGGGTCATGGCCACGGCGCTGCCGAGGCCGCCGTGGGCCAGGTGCTCCTCGGCGACGACGAGGGCGCCGGTCTCCTTCGCGGCGGCGAGCAGGGCCTCTCGGTCGATCGGCTTGACGGTGTGCATGTCGAGCACTCGGGCCTGGATGCCGGAGGAAGAGAGCTCCTCGGCGGCGTCGAGCGCGGAGGCGACCATCAGGCCGTTGGCGACGATGGTCAGGTCGGAGCCGTCCCGGAGCTGATTCGCCTTGCCGATGACGAAGGGGGCGGGGGCGTCGTCGGGGTAGACCTTGGGCACGTCGGGGCGGCCGGTGCGGAGGTAGACGGGCCCCTTGTGGTCAAGGAGGGCCCTGGTCGCGGCCCGGGTCGACGCCTCGTCGGCGGTGACGAGGACGACGAAGCCGGGCAGCGAGCAGGCCAGCGAGACGTCCTCGATCCCCATCTGAGAGGCGCCGTCCTCGCCGATGGAGATGCCGGCGTGGCTGCCAACGACCTTGACGTTCAGCCCGGGGTAGGCAACAGCCATGCGAAGCTGATCATACGCATTGCACATGATGAAGGCGGCGAAGCTGGCGATCACGGGCGTCTTGCCGCAGGAGGCCAGGCCGCCGGCGATGCCGACGAGGTTGCTCTCGGCGATGCCGATGTTGAAGAAGCGGTCGGGGAATTTCTTGCCGAACCACTCGGTGCGGGTGGAGTTGGAGACGTCGGCGTCAACGACGACAACGTCGGGATACTCGGCCCCGAGGGCCTCCAATGCTCTGCCGAAGGCGTCTCGGGTGGCCTGGCCGATCGGCCGCCTGGACTGCAACGCGGAGGAAGCTCCCGCCATCGGTGTCGTCGCCTCGTCGTTCGGGATCGCTTGGGTGTCCGGTGTTCCAGCTCGGGGAGGGTGGGCCGGGGGGCGGTCGGTCCTCCGGGGCGAGACGTTCGGGGGTGGCCCCCGGGAGGACGAACCGATCGACCCGGCGGGCAGAGGCGGTCAGGAGCCGCCGGCCTCGACCTCGGCGATGGCGGCGTCGAGGTCGGCGGGCTTGATGGGCTTGCCGTGGTAGTTCGTGTCGCCAAGCGTCTCCAGGAGCTTCAGCATGCCCTGGCCCTTGTGCGTCAGAGCGACGATGCAGGTGGGCCGGCCCTTGACCTGCCGGGCGCGACCGAGGGCGGCCATAACCTCGCCCATATCGTTGCCGTTGATCACCTGGGTATGCCAGCCGAAGGCGGTGAACTTGCCGTCGATGGGGTCCATGTTCAGGACCTCCTCGGCGGCGCCGGTCTGCTGGAAGTGATTGCGGTCGACGATGCAGGTGAGATTGTCGAGCCCGTACTTGGCGGCCGAGGCGGCGGCCTCCCAGATCTGGCCCTCGCCGAGCTCTCCGTCGCCGGTCAGGACGTAGGTGTGGTACCCCTTGCCGTCGACCCGGGCGGCCAGGGCGTGGCCGACGCCGATGGAGAGCCCCTGGCCGAGCGAGCCGGTGGAGGCCTCGACGCCGCCGAGCCGCACCATGTTCGGATGCCCCTCCAGCGGGCTGCCGAGCTTGCGGAGGGTCAGCAGCTCCTCCTTGGGGAAGTAGCCGGCCTCGGCCATGGCGGCATAAAGGACGGGCGCGGCATGCCCCTTGGAGAGGATGAAACGGTCGCGGTCGGGCCATCGGGGGTTCTTCACGTCGTAATTCATGAACCCGCCGAAGTACAGGGCCGTGACCACCTCGGCCGCCGACATCGAGCTGCTCGGGTGGCCCGAGCCAGCCTCGGTCGTGCTCCGGAGAATGTCGACTCGGATTGCCTTGGCCCGCTGCTTCAAGGCGTCGATGGTCTCGGACACGGTCGCCTCCTCGGTCGTTTCCAGGCTTCGGTGAGCTCCAACGATACGAACCCCGAACGCCCTCGGACAAGGGGTCTTCCCCTCCCCGAGCGGCCCGGGCCTGGCCCGAACGCATCCAATGGCGGCATCGCGATTCCAAGAGCTCAGCCGCTCCGCCGCGGATCCGTCGGGTCCGACGATGGCCCCGACGTTCCGGCAATCGCGATCCTGGAGACAACCTTCGGGCGATGTCGAGGCTGCAAGTCGGCCGCGTCTTTACCCTGGTCGGCTCCGGACGATTCGGGACGACCTGGCTCGGATCGCTGATCGACAGCCATCCGAATGCCGCGTTTCGCTTCGAGCCGTTCCACCGGTCGAGCGATTCCCGGCCAGAGGTCAAGCGAACGCTGCAACGTTTGGGCGCTTCGGATGTTCGACCGGGAGGCCGACGCCCGCAAGCACGCCCTGCTCTGGAGGATCGAGACGGAACAGGCCTTGCGCCGTCTCGACAAGCGAGCCGGGGGCCTCCGGCACCATCGCGACGACTCCGGCGACGCACGGATCGGCCCGTTGCGGAGCGCCCCCGAACTCAGCCCGGCCGAGGCGGACCCGAAGCGGAACGATGTCCGGGTCGGCGGCCCCGGCGGGGAACCAGTTCGGAGAGGTGTCCGTAGCTGACCTGCACGCGGCCGTCTCGGCCGAGGTCGGCGACCTTGACCGAGTCGGCAAGGGTCAGAAACCGGATCACGCCGTCGGGCTCGAGGCGTCGGGTGAGCATGGTCCGGCACCGGCCGACCGGCCCATGACCGTGCGACCCGATCCAGATCAGGTCGGCCCCCCCACCGCTCGGCCTCCGCGATGAGCTCCTGCTGAGGCTGTTCTTCGAGGACCTCGTACTCACCCTTCAGGCGGCCCGGGTCCTCCCGATGCGGGGGTGACCTGACCCCAGACTGCCCAGGATTCTAGGAATCCATGAACTAATCATCTGAGGACATGAGAACTGAGAACATCAGAATTAATCGGCCACGTCGAGGGCGGCGGCCTTGACCCGGTCCAGCACCTGCATCTGGGCCAGGCCGTCCTCGGCGGGGGGGACGAGCGTTCCGGCGGCGACGGAGCAGGCGAAGGCGTCGATCATGCGGGCGTACTGATTGGCGCCGTCGAAGGAGAGGGCTTCGGGCCCGGCGCCCTCGGCATCGGAGCCGGCGGCGAACCGCAGGGCGGTCGGAAGGGCGGGGGGGAGGTAGGCGTCGGGAACCCGGATCGACCCGGATGTGCCGACAAGTTCATACTCGCATCGGAAGGGGGCCTCGAAGCTGCAGTCGACCAGGCCGATGAGCCCGCCGGGGAAGGCGAGCTCGGCGGTGAGCGTCAGGTCGACGCCCGAGGGGTGCGGGTGCCGCAGGGCTCGGACGGCGACCGGCTCGGCCCCGGCGAACAGCCGGCAGGTGTTCACCCCGTAGCAGCCGACGTCCCAGAGGGCGCCGCCGCCCCGCCTGGGGTCGAGCCGCCAGTCGCCTGGTTCGATCGGGAAGGAGAACGAGGATCGGATCAGCCTCAGCCGGCCGAGGCCGCCCTCGCGGACGAGCGTCAGGAGGGCCGCCGTGCGGGGCTGGTGCCGCCACATGAAGGCCTCCATCAGCAGCACGCCCCGGGAGCGACCGTGCTCGACCATCGCGGCGGCCTCGACGGCGTCCAGCGCCAGCGGTTTTTCGCAGAGGACGTGCTTGCCGGCGTCGGCTGCCGCGAGCACCCAGGGGCGGTGCAGCTCGTTGGGCAGGGGGATGTAAACGGCGTCGACCTCGGGGTCGTCCAGGAGGGCTCGGTAATCGCCATACGCCTTCACCGCGCCGAACTCCTCCGCCCACGATCGGGCCGTCGCGACGTCCCGGCTGGCCATCGCGAACACGGTGCCCCACTGCGAGGCGAGGATGCCCGGCGCCAGCCCTCTCCGGGTGATCCGGGCGCAGCCGAGGATGCCCCAGCGGAGCGGCCGGGGCGGGGAATCAGGAGTCGTGGGCATGGGGGGCTCCGATCGGGTGGGTTCGGGGCGGGTCCAGGGCGGGCGGCGTCCGTTCGGGGCGTGGTTGCCGATCGAGCGTAGCCCATCCGGCCGCCGGACGCGACCGGCCGGTTCGGGATCGCCTGATCGGGTCCCGGGAGGGGAGACGATGGCCGATAAGCGGCTCGGGCAAGCCCCCCGCATCGGCGAGCGAACGCCATCCCTCGCCCCTCGGGCGCGATCAGGTGACGGGTTGCCGGGGCTCCAGAACGCGGTCATGATGCCAGGGAAGCCCGAATGAGGAAACCAGATCGGATCGGGACGAAGACGAAGTGGAGACGATCGGATCGGGTCGGATCGGCAGCACCAAGAGCCAGAGGAGAATAACCTTACCATGAACATGCTTCGAATGATGATCCTCCAGGGGGCGGCCGCCCTCGCGCTGGGGATGGCGGCTCTCGCCGCGACCGCGGCGGTGCCGGCGCTGGACGAGGAGGGCAAGACGATCTTTGACGGCTCGGGCCCCGAGGGCTGGGTGAACAACAACACCCTGGAGCCGATTCCGTCGTCGGCCGTGCAGGAGGAGGGCCTGAACCCGCACGGCATCGGCGCCTATGTCGTGCTCTACAACCGGAAGGTGAAGGACTTCGTCCTCGACTTCGACTACAAGCTCTCCCCCGGGTGCAACTCCGGCGTCTTCCTCCGGGTCGGCGACCCGAAGGACCCGGTGATGACCGGCCTGGAGGTCGCTCTCGACGATACGAAGGGGACCGGCTACCACGACCCGGGGGCGTTCTACGACCTTGTCCGTCCCGACACCAACGCCCAGAAGCCCGCCGGCGAGTGGAACCACATGACCATCACCGCCCGAGGGCCGATCGTGACCGTCTCGATCAATGGCACCCTGGTCAGCCGCATCGACCAGTCCGCCTTCCCCGAACCGGGCAAGCGTCCCGACGGCTCCGACCACAAGTTCCGCGACGTCGCCATCGCCGACCTCGTCCAGGAGGGGTACTTCGGCTTCCAGGACCACGGCTCGGACGTGTGGTTCAAGGATATCCGCCTCAAGGAACTCGGCGACTAGCGCCCGGGTCGTCGGATGCTTCGCTTCAGGGACGGGGCCGAGTGCCCCAACCGGCCTCCGCCCCTTCTCCCCGAGTCCGGCCCGAGCCGAGGGGTTCTCGGCGGGGTTTGAACCCCTCGATCTGACGATCACCGACGGGGGTCTCCGATCACCACGCTCCCGGAGCGAGCCGGGGCGGATCGCTCCGGGCTCGTGCTTCGAGCCCATCACACGCTCGAGTCCCCCCCAATGGGCGGGGAGGCGAGGCGGATGCCGGGCCTGCCTGGTGCGATTCGCTCGACCCCGACCACCTGGCTCCGACGCTCCACGAGGATCGGCTCCCGCCAGGAGCCAAGCAGGCACCCAATCCGCTCCCGGCAGCCGACTTCTGACCGGCATCCGCCGAATGCGGACGGGCATGGTGGAGGCGAACCTCGGGCGGCTCAACGAGGAGGCGAGGCGGTCTCACGTCGATGAGCTGATCGCCCGCAAGCAGGCCGGGCCGGGCCGGAAGCATCGATCCTCGACGAAATGGACCTGGAGAGGCACCGCCGGGAGTCCAATCGGTTGGTGGCCGAGCTCGAGCGAGTCGGCGCAGCGGGCCAGCAGGCTGCCCGACGCCCCGTCGGCTCGCCCGGCCCTGAACGACCTGCTCGAGCGGCTGAGGATGCGGTCCGGGACTCCGGAGGGCGTCTCCCCTCGGACCATCCGCTGAAGGGCGATGCCGTCGGGAGGCAGGACCGTTGGGAACTGGGTGCGGCGGGCGACGGTCGCCGACGTCGGGGGGATCGGGCGCCTGTCGCCGACGTCGGGGGAGGGACCAATGCCCAGGAACGTGACCAGGAGCGGCAAGCGGGATCGCCCGAAGACCGCGGTGAAGGGCAAGCGGTATCGGTGCGCCATCTGCCGCAAGCGGAGCCCGAAGCCGGTGAAGACGCCCGCCCCCTGGTACTGCCCCAGGTGCCTCGGCGAGCGGGAGGAGGGCCGGGCGGACTCGGAGGAGGCGCCCGGCCGCGACCGAGGGATCGGCCCCGAGGTCGACGATCCCGGCCGCTCTTCCCAGGTCCGAAGGAAGTCGGCTCCCTGTGCGTCCGGGCGGACTCGGATAGAATGAGGGGCCAGAGGGCCCGCCAGGAGGGTCGTCCCCGGGATCGCTGGCGGGACGGGAGGCTCCGGGGGGAAGGTCGGGCAATCAGGCCGGCCTCGGCCCGATCGGGACGTGGCCCCAGACCGCCCAGGACCGGCAGGAGGGCGCAAACGCGAGGGGCGCAACGGCATGGTGACGGCGACCCTGGCCGAGTTCCTGGAGCGGCTCCTTGGCGAGGGGCGTGTGGCGTTCCGGGGACCTCCGATGGCATCAGCGACCGGCGACGACCGCGCGGCGGCCGTCGTCATCCTGCGCACCGCGTTCGCCGAGGACCTGATGGAGCTGGCCGGCCCCCCCCTGCCCTTCGACGAGAAGACGGCGATCGCCGCCGCGGAGTGGACCCGCCGCGCGTGCTGGTTCCTGATCAGCCGGGGCGAACCAACCGAGGTCGTCGACCGAGCCCTGGGGGGATTCCCCATGCCTCGGGACGCCTCGGCGCACCTGGCCGCGGACCTGACCTTCCGCTACCTGCCCGCCCTCCGCCGCCGAGCGCGGGCGATCGACCCGGACGACGTCCTCTCCCGTCGGCTGGACGAGGTGCTCCGGCGCTGGCCCCTCTCCGGAGTGCTGGCCGACCTGGACGCCTCCCCCGAGTCGCCAACCGACTTCGACGGCCACGAGGGGCTGCTGCTCCGTTTCTCGGAGCGGCTGATCGACCACGAGCGCCGCTCCTGGGCCCCGGGCTCTCCCCTCGGCCGGGAGATCCTGGCCCTCGCCCTGGAGGCGGCCGGGCGGCCCAGGTCGGCCCTTCTGGGCCCCGACACCCGCGATCTCGAAGGCACGAACGATCCCAAACATGAGCGCCAGCCCCCGGGACGGGCCGGGGCCAGGGCCGGAGGAACCGACGGTGGCCGAGGCTGACCCGATCGCCGCGGAGGTCGTCGCCCGGCTGCGGCGCGACGTGATCGACCCGCTCAAGGCCCGCTTTGTCGGCCGGGACGAGGTGGTGGACCTTATCGCCCTGGCCGTCGTCTCGGGAGAGCACCTGTTCCTGCTCGGCCCCCCCGGCACGGCCAAGTCGGCCGTGATCCGGGCCTTCGCCGAGGCGGTGCAGGGCCGCTACTTTGAATATCTGCTCACGCGATTCAGCGAGCCGAATGAGCTGTTCGGCCCCATCGACCTCGTCCGACTCCGCGAGGGGACCGTCGCCACCGTCACCTCGGGGATGCTCCCCGAGGCGGAATTCGCCTTTCTGGACGAGCTGTTCAACGCCAACAGCGCCATCCTGAACAACCTGCTCGCCGTCCTGAATGAGCGCGTCTACCGCCGAGGGGCGGAGGTCCACCGCCTGCCCTTGCTCTCCCTGTTCACCGCCTCGAACCACCTCGCCGAGGACGAGGCACTGCGCGCCCTTTTCGACCGCTTCCTGCTCCGCTGCCACGTCGACCACCTCAAGCGGGACGCCATGCCCCGGCTGCTCGCCGCCGGCTGGGAGCTGGAGCGATCGGTGTCGCCCGCCGCGGCCGTCTCCTCGGCCGACCTCCGGGCGCTGTCCCGCCGCATCTACGACGTGGAGCTCTCGGGAGTCTCCGCCGCCTATGCCGAGCTGGTCTGGAAGGTCCGGGACCTGGGGGTGGCCCTCTCCGACCGCCGGGCCGTGAAGGTGCTGAAGCTGGTGGCCGCGTCCGCCCTGCTGAGCGGCCGGCTCCAGGCCCGGCCGGCGGACCTCTGGGTCCTGCGTTACGTCTGGGACCGCGAGGAGCAGATCGACCCGCTCCGCGCTCTCGTCGGCTCGGTGCTCGACCAGGCCGCCGCCGCCGATCCGGACGCCCCCCGCCACCCCCTCGCCGATCCCCCCGACCGCGTCGACCCCGAGGACCTTGCCCGCCAGCTCGACGACCTCTCGCACCAGCTCTCCCCTCCCGACGGCCGTCCCCTCGGCCTCACCTCGCTCGCCCGACTCCGAGAGCGTCTCTCCGAGCTGGCCGACCGCGCCGCCTGGGTCGCCGACGACGCCTTGCGGCGGCACCTGATGGAGCGGGCAGGGGAGCTGATGGGGAAGCTCCGGTGAGGGCGGGATCGGGAGGAGGCTGAGGCGGCATCGAGTGACGACCGGTTCTTGACCCCGTTGCATCAGGTTCTCCATCCACTTCGCCGCGATGTCGAGATGATGAATCCCCCCCCTCGCCGTCCTCCCCCTCCCCTCTGGCCGCTCTCTTGCGCCCGACTCGCCCGGCTTCCCTGCTCGGGTCTGCCGGCGCTGGCCGCGCTGCGTGCCCGGCCGGACATCAGGGTGGGGGTGGCAGGAGAGACGGCCTGGATCTCCTGGGACCCGGCTGACTCCGCGAGGGACGAGGTCGTCGAGGCCCTCCTCCCCGTGCCGGGTGCGGTCTTTTTCCGCCAGGGCGAGGAGGACGGCCGGTGGTATCGCATTGGCAGCCGACTGCCCGACCTCGACGCCCGGTTCCCCGTCAACCTCGACGACGACGGCGAGTTCCCCCTCCGGGCCGAGGCCGGCGCTGCCCCGGCCCTGCCGCTGCATCGGGTCCTCGTGCCCGGTCCGATCCGATGGGAGCCCCCCTCGGGTGCTTGGGAGCCAGTCCGGCTCCGGCTGGAGCGGGACGACCGGCCCCGGCCGGCCTCGGCCCTGCTGGCAACCGCCGGGGCGCTGCTCCCCTGGGCCGAGTCCGCGCCGACGGCCCGGCTCGGGGCGCTCCGGGCGGCCCGGTCGGGCGACCGGGTGCTCGTGTTCGGCCGGAGGCTGCCGCCGATCCCCGGCGCCGGCCGCCTCTGGGGGCACCGGGTGCTGATCCCGCTGGGGATGAGGGCGGAGCCGGCCCTGCCCGAGCCCAGGCTGGCCGAGGCCCTCGGCCTGGCCGACGATCAGCTCGCCCTGATCGGGCCTGACGCCCGGATCGAGCGTCTCCCGTCCCGGGTGCTGGTCCCTCTCTCCCGGCAGGCCGCCCGGCGGATGGCCGGCATCTCCCCGGCCGACCGGCTCGCCAACGGTTCGGCCGACGATCCGGGAGGACGGGCATGATCCCCGCCGACTCGTACCTGCACATTCCCGAGGCATACGGCCGGTGGCTCGGCGGCCTGCGCTGGTCCGACGGCGGCGAGGCGGTCGAGTTCCCCAGCGGCGAAACCTTCGCCTTCAGCCGGGAGCTGTCCCTGTTCCTCGAAGGGTTCGCCGCCGGCCGCGACCCGATCCACTTCGCCCACATTCTGCACCTGATGCACCTGCTGCTCCGGGGCCCGCTGAACCGGGAGCCGGCGATGCCGATGGATCTGGTGGGCGGCTTCGCGGTGCTCGGCCGCCCGCACCGCAACGCCGGGGCCTTCTGCTCCCGGCTCTGCGCCGAGGTCCCCGGCCTGCCCGATCCCCCGGATGTCGAGGCCGTGCTCCGGCTGCTGGTTGCCGGCGCCGCGGTGGGGGATTACCGAGAACTTGACGAGGATGCCGGACTGGTTCTCTGGGGAGACTACGGCGGAGGAGCCCGGGGCGGCTGGCCGGGCGGCGACCGGTCCGCTCCCCCTCCGATCGACGAGCCGCCGCTGCCCCCGGCCCACTTCGAGCGGCTGGTGCTCGAACGCCTCGCCCGCCAGACTCCCGAGCAGGTCCGCCACTGGTTCCGCCACGGCCGGGCCCCCGAGGCCGATGCCTCGGCCGTGGCCGACCGCGTCGAGGCCGAGCTGCCGAGATCATTCCGGGAGGCCCTGGAGCCGCTGCTCGACCGCCCCCGCCTGGCCGGCTCCGCCGGGCTGCTCGACCGCCTCGTTGGCGCCCTCGCCCTGCCCCCCCGCCGCCTCGCCCGGGAGGCGCTGCCCACCGGAGGCTACGCCGACCTGTCCCACCGCGGCCTCCCCGAGCGTTTGCTCCCCTCCCAGCACGCGATCGACCCCGACGAGTTCCTCCGCCGCTTCGCCGAGCACGAGCTGCTCTACTATCGCCGAGAGGAGCCCCACGCCCCCGAGTCGGAGGAACTCCTCGTGCTCATCGACCAGGGCGTCCGCACCTGGGGGGCCGTCCGCTCCGTACTGGCGGCGGCGGCCGTCGCGCTGGGCCGCCTGGCCGACCGGCGCGGGGTCGGCATGAGGCTGGGGACCTCCGCCGCCCCGGGCCGGCTGGTCGACCCGATCCTGGCCGATCCCGAGGAGCTTGCCTCGCTCCTCGAGGCCAGCGACCTCTCCCCCCACCCCGGCCCGCTGCTCGCCTCGGCGCTGGTCGAACCGGCCTCCCCGGCGGCCGGACCGCCCCGGCGCCGAGACGTGGTCCTGCTGACCCATCCCCGATCGCTCGACGAGCCCGAGGTTGAGGCCCTCGCCCGCGTCCTTCCCCCGGGCGACCGCCTGTTCGCCCTGGCGGTCGACGATCGCCGAGACGTCCAGCTCGCCGAGCTTCGCCGAGGCCGGCCCGTCCCCCTCGCCCGCTTCCGAGCCGAGCCGATCAACCGCTCCCTCGCTCCCGCTCCCAGCCCCGTCCCCACCCCGGCGCCGGGAGACTGGGGAGGCGATGTCGAGCCGATCGGCTTCCCCTTCCGCTGCCCCCCCTGCGGCGGTCCGCCGCCGAAAGGATCGGGGCCGATGTTCGCCTTCGACGAGGCCGGCGAGTGGCTCGCCGCCGTCGGCCCGCACGGCGTGCCCCACGCCTGGCGCGTGGACGGCTCGGCGGCCCAGGCCTGGCCGCGCGGATTCTCCGGAGGCGAGGTCGTCCGCACGGTCGACGCCCTGATCGGCGTGGCCGGCGGGTTCGCCGTCATCGGCCGCCTCGGCGACGGCGACCGCCCCGTGGCCGTGCACTACGACCTGATTTCCCGAACGGTGCGCACGTATGTCAAGTACCTCTCCGACGCCCCGGTCTGGGACTGGTTCTATCTCCGCGAGTCGCACGCCCTGATCGCCCGGGGGCCCGACGAGAGCTGGTACGTCGACCTCCGCACCGGAGGCCGCTACTCGTCGCAGGACCGCTGCTCGTCGGAGGCCATCGCCCGGGACCTCGCCCGGGTCGACGCCCTCTCCATCCCCCCTCCCCGACTGCTGACGCTCCACGACGACGACACCCGGCCCAGCACCGGCCCCTCGGCCCGGCTCCGGCGCGCCACCGGGACGATCACCCTCGACGGCGTCCCCCTCTCCTGGCGTCCTTTCCGCCCCGTGTCCGACGGCCAGCCGGTCCTGGCCGGCCGTCGCCTGGAGCGAGCCCTCTACCGCGGGAGGACGCTCGCCCTTTACGTCCCCGGCCGGGGAGGGGCCGGGGCGTCCCCCTCCTGCTGGCTCCTCTTCCAGGGGCCCGACCCGACCCGGTTGCCCGACCGCCCCGCCCTCGGCCCGGATGACCTGGCGCTTTCGGCCGACGGCGCCCTCGTCGCCGTCCGAGCCGGCGAGAACCGCTACGCCGTCCACGCCGCGGCCGACCCCGGCCCCCCGCTGCTGACCACCCCCCGCGCCGGCATCTCCGGCCGGCCCCACATCGGCCTCGGCCGAGACTGGATGGCGATCCATGAGGGCCCGCAGGTCACGCTCGTCCGCTGGGATCGCGGGGCGCTGGACGTCCGCTCCGCCTCCATCGACCTCGCCTCCACGCTCAGCGACCCGACGCGGGGAGGCCTCGGCTCTCCGATGCTGGCCACGGACCGCCGCGGCCATCTGCCGGCCTGGGCCTCCTACGACCGGCGCCGCTTCAAGGCCACCTGCCGGGGCGTCGGCCTCGTCGCCGTGATCGACGCCTTTGGCCACGTCGCTCTCGCCGACCCTTCCGGCACCCTCGTCTGCATCCTCCTCGCCTCCCGAGGCCGCCTCGCTGCCTGGCTGCCCGACGGGACGCGCCTCGGCCCCGCCGAGCTCACTGGCGCTCCTCCCTCCCCTGGTGCCTCGGCTCGCATCGCCGAGGCCCTCCGCGAGGCCTCCCGCCGCGCCTAGCCCCGGACTGGATGCCTGATGCCGGATCTTGGATGATGGGACAATGTCATGCGGTCGGCGGCGTCGAGGGCCATCGGAGGGGCCGGTATCCCCGAACTCCAGCGTGATTCGTCAACCACGATCGCCCATCAGGCCGGGATTCCCACGCGGAACGCTCCGTCTCTGCCATCCGCCCCCGTCTTCCACGATTCGCGACGAGCCATCACCCTTCTCGGATCGTTCCCGAGGACCCCTCGCCCATGTCCCCCTCCTCCCCGCCGATCCGCCTCCCGCTCTCGCTCCGGAGACGGTCCGAGCCGGCGCCGGCCGAGGCGTTCCTGCTGCCGGGCGGAGGGGCCGCGGCCGCCCTGGCGCTGCTGGGAGGGCCGGCGGGGGAGGACGCCCTCGTCTTCGAGGTGGCCGGCGGCCTGCTCGTCGCCGGAGGAGGCGGGGAGGGGGGCCCATCAGCCCGCCCGAGGCCCAACTCCCCGGCGGCGCCGGGCGCGATCCGCCTCCGAAGACTCGGGGCGTCCCTGTTCCTGCCGGTTGACGCCGACCTCGTCCCCGCTCTGCTGCCCGACGAGGTCGAGGGCCTGACCCGGGACCGCGGCCTGGTCGTTCTGCCCGGCGGATCGGTCCTGATGTTCGACCCCTCCCGGCCGCTGCCGATCCCCCTTCTGCTGGCCAGCGACCCCCTCGACGCCCCCCCGTGGGAGGCCCCTCCCCCGGGGCCCTCCCGGGCCGATCGCCTCGTCGAGGTGACCCTCGAACGCCCGGGAGACGTCGCCGACGACGGCCTCGACGCCGCCGGCGACGACATCGGCACCGAGGAGCCCCGCCCCAGGGACACCGGCGCCCCGAGACGGCTGGTCGGCGGCGCGCAGCTCGGGATCGGCCGGGGCATGATGTGGCTCGGTCAGAAGCTCGGCATGAAGGGCCTGGCCTCTTTCGGGGCCGGCTGGATCGGCTCGGCCCTGTCGATGGCCCCCCGGCTCGGCGAAGCGCTGCTGGGCAAGCAGGAGGGCGCCCTCCGCGACCTGCTCCGCGAGTTCCGAGAGGGGGACATCGACCGCGCCCTCCGCCGCGCCCCTCCCCTGGGCAAGGGGATCGAGCGAGGGGCCGCCACCGCCGGCACCGCCGACCTCCCCGACCGCGACCCGACCTACTCCCTGCCCGAGATCCTCGGCTCCTCGGCCGCCGGCGGCGGCCGCGCCGCCTACTGGCTCGGCGGCCTCGACGTCCAGCAAGAGCTCATCCGAGAGTACCACAAGGCCGCCCAGGCCGCGGCCCGCCGCGGCGACTATCGTCGCGCCGCCTTCATCTACGCTCGTCTGCTGGAGGATTACCGCCTGGCCGCCAATGCGCTGCTGCGGGGCGGCCTCGCCCGGGACGCCGCCCTGATCCTCCTGGAGAAGCTCGACGACCGCCCCGCCGCCGCCCGGGCATTCGAGGCCGCCGGGGAATTCGACCGAGCGCTGGAGCTCTACCGCGCCGTCGGCGACTTCGAGCGTGCCGGCGACCTGCTCGGCCGCCTCGGCGAGCACGACCTTGCCCTCGACGCCTACACCGCCGCCGCCGACCGCATTGTCGATCGAGAGCGGGACCACCTCCGGGCGGGCGAGCTGCTCCGATCCCGGGCCGGCCGCCCTGACCTGGCCGTTCGCTACTTCGAGGCTGGCTGGGCCGACCGCCCCGGGCCCGGCGCCATTGGATGCGCCCTCGAGCTGGCTCGATCGCTCGCCGACGAGGGGGACGCCGACCGCCTCCGCGCACTGGTCGTCGAGGCCGATGCCCTGCTCGCTCCCCCCGGCCTCGAGCCCGACGCCTCCCGCTTCTACAACGAACTCGCCCGGCTCGCCGACCGCCCCGCCCTCGCCCCCTGCCGAGACGAGCTGCGCGACCTCGCCTTGCTCGGCCTCGCGGGCAAGCTCCGACAGCTCGCCGCCTCCCGGCCCTCCCCCGGCATCGTCTCGACCCTCTTCGGATCGGCCCAGGGCTGGGCGGCCGAGCTGATCCGGGACGCCGAGTACGCCGTCCGAGTCTCCTGCCGGCCGTCCTCCTCCCCGGCCCCGGCCCCCCCTCGAATAGCGGAGCTCCGCCCGTGCCGGGTCGCCGACGGCCCCCTCGCCACCGCCGCCGTCGTCCCCGCCGCCGGCGTGGCCTTCCTCGGCACCTGGGCCGGCGACGTCGTCCTCCTGGAGCTGGCGACCGGCCGGTCGACCCGCCTGGGGCGATACGACATGCCGGTCGCCTCGCTCGCCGCCCATCCCTCGGGACGGGCCGTGGCCGTCCTCTGGCACAATGCCGACTCCGGCCGCACCGTGCTCGCGGCCTACTCCCGGCGCCCCGACGGCTCCTTCCAGATGACCGAGGGGCGCTCCGAAACCGCCCGAGCCACCGAAGGCCGGCCGTTCCTGGCCCCCCCCTCCTCCGACACCCTCGACGCCGTCTCCTACTGGGACGGCCGCCGCCACACCCTGCTCCGGGGCCCGTCCCTCTCCCCCTGGGCCGAGTTCCCCCGGGGAGACGCCCCCGACTCCGAGGGGTCCGACGTCACCCCCGGCGACGACGACTTCGACGACCCCATCCCCGGCCCCTCGCCCCCCCCGAAGGCCGCCCTGCTCCTGCCCCCGGCCGGCCCCGAGAGCCTCCCCAACCTGCTGGAGCTCGGCCCCGACAGCTCCTGGGCCTGGCTCGCCCCCGACCTCGGGCCCGTCGATCGCATCCCGATCCCCTGGACCCCCGTCCCCCCTCC
>NZ_RYZH01000038.1 GCF_003977685.1 Tautonia sociabilis
CCTCTGACCTCTGACCTCTGACCTCTGACCTCTGACCTCTGACCTCTGACCTCTGACCTCTTGCCTCTCTGACCTTGTGCCCGGCCGCGCCTTTGGCTGAAATGGGAGAACGCGGAGAGCACGATTCATGTCCGACCTCCCCGCGCTTCTTCGACTGCCTAGATTATTCCCCGCCCCAGGACGCCCCCAGGCATCCCCCAGGGCGATCCGTCCCCTCCTGACTTCCAGCCCGGCCGCCAGGATCGGCGACCCGGCTCCCGGGCGATTGCCCTACTGTCCCTTTGCGTCTCTTGCCGTCGCGACGGAGGATCGTCATGCAATCCCCGCACATCGAGGTCATCGCCAGGAAATCAGCGATCTGCTCCGACGCCACGGTGTCGCTTGATCTGCTCGTGAAGATCACGCCCCCCCGCCCCGACCGCCCCCCCACCCGCCCCCGGCTGAACCTGGCGCTGGTGCTCGACCGCTCCGGCTCGATGGCCGCCTCCCGGAAGATCGACTACGCCCGGGAGGCCGCCTCCTTCGCCGTCGCTCAACTGCTGACGGAGGACCTCGTCAGCATCACCACCTTCGACGACCAAGTCGAGACGATCGCCGAGAACGCCCCGGCCGTCGACAAGCCCGGCCTCCTCCGCAAGATCGCCCTGATCACCCCCCGCTCCTCCACCAACCTCCACGGCGGCTGGGCCGAGGGGGTCCGCCAGGCCGAGGCTCACCGCATCGAGCGGGGCCTCAACCGAGTGCTCCTGCTCTCCGACGGCCTGGCCAACGTCGGCCTGACCGACCCCAACGCCATCGCCCTGGAGGTGAAGTCCGCCTCCCTGCGCGGCGTGGGCACCACCACGATCGGCCTGGGAGACGACTACAACGAGGACCTGCTCGAGGCCATGGCCCGAGCCGGCGACGGAAACTATTACTACGTCGAATCGCCGGCCATGCTCACCGACCTGTTCCAGACCGAGCTGCTCGGCCTCATGGCCACCGTCGGCCGGAGCGTCCGGCTGGCGATCGAGCCGAGCCCCGGCGTCGTCGTCTCCGACGTGCTCAACGACCTCCAGCGCTCGGCCGACGGCCGCCTGATGCTGCCCAATCTCGTCGCCGGCATGCCGGTGCTCGTCCTGATCCGCCTCTCCGTCCCGCCTCAGGCCAGGCCGGGCCCCCTGTGCGCCTTCCTCCTCTCGTGGGATGGCCCCGAGGGGGGCATCCGCTTCGAGCGGCCCGCCTCCTACGCCGCCCCCGAGACGATGCCCCTGGAGTGGTGGGCCGGCATGCCCGAGCACGCCGAGGTCGTCGAGCAGGAGGCCCTGCTCATGGCCGCCCGCGCTCAGAAAGAGGCCGCCCTCGCCATCGACCGCGGCGACATCGCCGCCTCCCGGGCCCTGCTGAAAGACGCCGCTCGATGGGTCAACGCCGCCCCCTGCACCTTCGCCATCGCCGAGGAGAGCCGAGCCATCTCCAGCACCGAGGCCGCCCTGGAGATGGGTGACTACACCAAGACATCAAAGCGCGCCAAGTACCGTTCCTACGCCCACGGGCATAGCCGCCCCACTCCCCCCGAGCCCAAGCCGCCGGCCAGCTGAGCCCGGATCCCGCCCACGACCAGGGCTCCGAGGATGGCCAGGGCCGCGTCGCCCCGAACCAACGGCCGGTCATCCTCGAGCGCCGGAGCACGGCCTCGCCCCTCGATCTCGCCCCACTCCGAAGCCCCGATCAGGGCGACCCGCCGCCTCCTCCTCCGCCGCCGGCAAGCCGGCCGAGCAGGCGTTGCCAGCGCCCCTGGCGCTCCCGCTGCAGTTCGTTCAGCCGGGCGATGATCCGGGCCTGGGCGGCTCGGTACTCCTCGGGGGCCCCCCGGGCGGTCGGCCGCAACCGGGGATCAATCGGGTCGGGCGCCGGGTTGGGCCTCGGCTCCGCCTCCGAGAACTCCGGCGGGTCCCCCTCGACTCGATGGCGGCCCAGCTCCTCGCGAAGCGAACGCACCTCCCGGGTCAGCCTCCGGATCTTCCGAAGCTCCCGGTCGACCAGCCCCTGCTGATCGCGGTGCAGCCGGACAAACACCGACATCATCTCCATCATGGAATGATGGTACTGATCGAACAATTGCTGCTGCATGAGCGCGAACTGGTCGATCAGGGGGGCGATCATCGCCCGGGTGGCGAGGTCGGTCTCGGGAAGGTCGAGTTCGATGGCGACCGGCTCGGGCAGCGGGGGCAGCGAGGAGAGCGCGTTGGTTTGTTGGGGGATGGGGCCGGGCAGGGCCAGGGGGAGCGGCCTCGAGGGAGCGTGCAGGCCCGGCGGCCGCGCCGGCTCGATCCGGACGGCGAACCGAAAGCGGCCGACCTGGAGTTGGTCCCCGTGCCGGATCGGGGCCCAGGGTCGCCGGGAGCCATTGACCTCGATGCCTCCCCGGCCGCAGAGGTCGACGATCCAGCAGGTCTCACCCAGACGCAGCAGAGCGCAATGCAGTCGGGAGACGCTCAGGTCCCCCAGGTTCAGGCGGCAGTCCGGCCCGCGACCGACGGTGGTCAGGGTGCGGTCGATCGGGAGCCGGTGCCGGCCGCTGCCCGGCTCTCCCTGGTCCTCCAGCCAGACGAGGGAGGAGGTCGCCGTCGGGTCCCCCAGGGGATCGGAAAGAGGGGCCAAAGAACCGCCCGGGTCGTCGAGCCCGATGCGAAACGGGCCGATCTCGACCGGCCGGCCCGGCTCGATCCAGCCGGATCGCCTCGGGACGCCTCCCCAGCTGATCGCCGATCGGCTCCCCAGATCCAGGCAGAACGGCCGGCCGCCGATGAGTTGCAGCAGGGCGTGCCGGCGGCTGACCTGGGGGTGATCCAGCACCAGGTCGGCCGGGGAGGCGCGGCCGACGATCGCGAACGGCCGCCTCAGGAGCCGCTCGGTGGGCTCGCGACAGCCGCGCTCCCAGATGAGCAGGCGGAACGGTGCCGATGCGCCGCTCGCTTGCCAGAAGCGTTCGAGACCTTGGTGTGCCACGGTGCGTCGCCTCGGATCGTCGAGGGCCCGAAGGTGATCACACCATTCTACCAGAGAACGCCGGCATGGTGGCCGATGCGATCGGAAGGGGGGGGGGGGGGGGGGGGGGGGGGGGGGGGGCCGGGGATCAGGCGAGGGCCTCGGCGATGACGCGGGCCTCGGCCACCAGGGGGAGCGGGCGGCCCTGGAGGTCGGTCCACTCGGAGGCGGGGTCGATCCCGAGCAGGTGGAGGATGGTGGCGAGGACGTCCTTGGGAGAGACGGGGTGCTCGGCCGGGTCGGAGGCGATCCGGTCGGACTGGCCGACGACTCGGCCCCGGGCGATGCCGCCGCCGGCCAGGAGCAGGGAGTAGCAGCGCGACCAGTGGTCTCGGCCTCCCCCCCGCGTGTGGCTGATGCGCGGGGTGCGCCCGTGTTCGGAGAGGACGGCGACGAGCGTCTCGTCGAGCAGGCCGCGGCGGTCGAGGTCGACGAGCAGGCCGGAGAGGGTGCGGTCCAGCCCCGGGAGCAGCTCGTCCTTCATGCGGGGGTAGTGGTCCCAGTGCGTGTCCCAGCCGGTGCCGGCCAGGCCGTACTCGTCCCAGAAGACGGAGACGAACCGGCCTCCGGCCTCGACCAGGCGGCGGGCGGTCAGGCTGGCCTGGCCGAAGAGGGTCATGCCGTAGAGGTCCCGGGTGGAGGGGGATTCCTCCGAGAGATCGAAGGCGCGGGCCAGCGAGCCGGAGCGGACCATGCCGAGGGCTATCGCGCGGTGCTCGTCGAGCCCGGTGCGCTCGATCGCCTCGTCGAGGGCGGGCCGGGCACGCTCGATCTGCTCCAGGAGGGAGCGGCGGCGGTCGAGGCGGTCGATCGTCAGCTCCGGGGGCCGGCCAGTGACCTCGGCCAGGCGGAAGCGGCCGGCGGGGTCGATGCCGCGATACGGCTCGGGCCCCTCCCAGACCTTCTCGGCGAGGGTCTTGCGGGTGGAGACGGTCCCCTCGCCGTCGAAGTCGGCCCAGACGGGGTCGGCCGACGGGCCGAGGAAGCCGCCGTACGGGCCGGCCCGAGCGACCTCTCCCACGCGACGGGCGCTGAAGGCCCAGGGGAGGCCGATGTTGCGGGGGACGGCAGGGACGGCCCCCTCGGGGGCGGAGCGGCGGTCGACGGCCTCGACGACCGAGCCGATGTAGGGCCAGTGGCGGGGGTCCCTCGGGTTGAGCTCCATCGGCAGCTCGATCCGGGGGATGCCCGTGGTGGCGAAGGCGACGCCGTGGATCGGGTACGGGTGGGTCACGGAGCGCAGGACCGTCACCTTGTCCATCACCCGGGAGAGCTCGGGCAGGCCCTCGCCGAGATTGAGGCCGGGCACGACGCTGGAGATCGTCCCCAGCTCGCCGCGGATCCCCTCGGGGGCGTCGGGCTTGGGGTCGAAGGTCTCGAGCTGGCTGGGGGCCCCGTACAGGTAGAGCAGGATGCAGGACTTCGCCCGGCCGAAGCCGGGCAAGGGGGACGATCCCCCCGAGGCGACGGCCGGCGTCCCCCGGCCCCCCAGGCCCAGGCCCAGGCCGAGCAGCCCGAGCGAGCCGACGTGCAGCAGGTCCCGCCGAGTCATCCCGTCGCAGAGCCGCTTCGGGCCGCCGAGCACCCGGATCATGGGGCATCCCTCTCGGTTCGGGAGGCGTCGCTGTTCGACAGGCGTTCAACAACGCCCAGTTCTACCACCGATTCCGCGGTCGGGGAAGGCGCCATCCCCGGGGGAATCGGGTGCCGGCCGGCGCGGCCGGCCCTCCGGGGCGAACCGAACCCCGGAAACCGGGCGAACCGGCTCAGAACGAGTCGTCGCGAGGGCTGTCGCTGTCGCTGTCGCTGTCGCCGTCTCCCTTCCGGGGAGAGGCCGGAGCGCCGACCGGGGTGGGGCCGGCCGTCGGCTGGCCGACGACCTCTCGGACCAGCGCGATCGGGCGGGCGCGGACCTCGGAGCAGGTCCGGACGACGTACTCGCCGACGATCCCCAGGCAGAGCAACTGGACCCCGGCGAAGAACCAGATGGACACCATCAGGCTGGCGAAGCCGGGGGGGAACTGCTCGGGGGCGAGGTAGAACCAGACGACGTAGCTGATGGCGATGAGGATCGCCACCCCCGAGAGCAGGAAGCCGGCCATCTGGATCAGGCGAACCGGCAGGTTGGTGAACGAGAAGAGGCCGTCGTAGGCCAGGCCCAGCAGCTTCCGCAGCGTGTACTTCGGCGCCCCGGCGAAGCGGGCGGCCCGCTCGTAGGGGACTCCCACCTGCTGGTAGCCGACCCAGGCGCGCAGACCCCGGACGAACCGGTTCCGCTCGGGAAGGGTGAGCATCGCCTCGACGACCCGGCGGCGCATGACGCAGAAGTCTCCGGTGTCCAGCGGGATGTCGATGGCCGACAGCGCCCGGAGCATCCGGTAGAAGGTGAAGTAGGCGGCCCGCTTGAAGAGGTGCTCCTTGCGCTTGCTGCGGATGCCGTAGGCGACGTCGGCGCCGTGCTCCAGAGCGTCGATGAGCGTGGCGATGGCCTCGGGAGGATCCTGCAGGTCGCCGTCGATGATGGCGACGACGGAGCCCCGGGCGTAGGTCAGGCCGGTGGAGACGGCGGCCTGGTGGCCGAAGTTCCGGGTGAGGAAGATGCCTCGGTAGCGGGGATCCCGGGCGGCCATCTGGCGGATGAGGTCCTCCGAGGCGTCGGCGCTGCCGTCGGAGATGAGCAGGAACTCGCAGTCGTCGAACCCCAGCCCCTCGACGGCCGAGGGCAGGCGGCGTTCCAGCTCGGGGAGGGTCGCCTCCTCGTTGTAGATGGGGACGACGACCGAGAGGAGGGACCGATCCAGCATCATGACTCGCCCTGAAGTCGACCGGGGTGCGGGGTTGCTCGGCTCGGGAGCCGTCGCCGGGGGTTCACCGGCGATGGCCGACGGCCTCGGGTTCGAGGGGGCCGGGGCCCTCGGCCTCGACGTCCCGGTCGGGAGGGCCGACCGCCTCCCGGATCGGTGCGCCGGAGAGCCAAGCCGCCGCGTAGCCGGCCAGAGCGGCGACCATCGGAAGGCTGGTGAAGTGGTAGCGGTCGAACGCCGTGGTGATCACGTAGACGGCGGAGAAGTAGCCCCAGAGCACGATGGCCGGGTGTCCCGCCCACCGGATCGGCCCAACCCGGACCAGCAGCAGGCCCGAGCCAACGAGCGCGGCCGCCAGCACCGCCAGCCAGTAGGCGGAACTGGCCGCCTTCAACGGCGTAATCACCCCCGGCCCGAACCGGTCCCGAAGCCCCTGCTCGTTCCAGACGACCGTGATCGTCTCCCGGTCGTGCAGGAGCACGACCCGACGGGCACACCGGCCCAGAAACGCCAGGGGCTGGCTCCGGATGTAGTCGAGGGCCACGCGCTTCTTGGCCGAGGAGAGCTCGGCCTCGTTCAGCTCCGAGGGGTCGGCGCCGATGACGGCCGGATCCCAGTCCGACGGCTCCTCTCCCGGCGGGTGATTGCCGTTCCAGAGGTTGGTGCCGCCGCTGCTCTGGAGAATGACGGGCTGGCCGAAGGCCCGGTAATTCCGGGCGGTCCAGGGGGCGATGAGCACCGCCATGACCGCCAGGCTCGTGGCCACCTCGACGGCCAGCCGGGGCACCTCGGCTCGGGGCCGATCGGCCGAGAGCAGGCGGCACCAGGCCATGACCATCGGCAGCAGGGCGCCAATCGGCCGCGTGTAGGCCAGGGCGGCCATCACCGGGCCGAGCGCCAGACCCCGGAGCATCGGCCGGGACGCCGGGAGCCGGCCCCAGCCCAGGAGCATCAGGACCAGCAGGAGATTGAACAGCGGCTCGCTGAGCAGCAGCGTGGTGCTCTGGATCTGGCTCGGCCAGAGCGCCAGCGCCAGGCCGGCCACCCAGGCCGCCCGACGGCCGAACCACGACCGGGTGAGCACCGCCGTCAGCACCACCCAGGAGACGCCGACAACCAGGTTCGTCGCCAGGATCGCCGTCCGACCCGGCCCCAGAAGCAGGTACGCCAGGGCGTACAGCGCCGGGCCGCCGACGGGCCAGAAGGCGGTCGGCCGATCCGGCTCGAACAGGAAGTAGCCGCCGTGCTCGGCGAGGTTTTTGGCCAGCGTGTCATACGCCCAGGAGTCGGAAACCAGGGCGATCGGCATGGCCGCCGCCCAGGCCGCCCGGGTCGCCAGCGCCAGGGCGAAGACAACCAGCACCAGGCGCTTCAGGTCGGCCGAGTCCGAGTCCGAGGCGGGAATGGGGGCGGGTTGTTCGGTCAGGGACTCGCTCATGGGCCGGACCGTCACCCTCGATCCCGGATCTGCGGTTCTCGCCGCGGCCGGAGGCCGCATCCCGAGGGGATCCTAGGATACGGATCGCCGGGAGCCGATTCTATCCGACCGGGTTCCCCCCCTTCAACCGAAGCTCCGCTCGCGAGTTTCCCGGCGCGAACACGAACCTCGAACTCGAACCGAACGGGGCGGGGCGGAGCCTCGGGTCGTCGAGGCCCCGCCCCGCTCGGCTCGGCTCGGCGGCAGTCGGTCACTGGCCGGTCGGTCGCCCGAGGGCTCCACTCCGCTGCACTCCGCGCCGTCCTCAGAGGTCGCCGAGCCGGCCGGTGGAGTCGCCGAAGCGCTCGAGGTCGGTGAGGCCCATGCGGTCGGCCATGCTGAGGAAGAGGTTCGTCATCGGCTGGGAGCGGTGGTTGACGTACCGCCCCGCGGTCAGGGTGCCGCCGCCGCCGCCAGCGAGGAGGACGGGCAGGTTGTCGTGGGTGTGCCGATTGGAGTCGGCGTTGCCGCTGCCGTAGACGATCATGCAGTTGTGCAGCAACGAGTTGCCGTCGGCGTCCGGGGTGTCTCGGAGGCGAGCGAGGAAGCCGGCGAACTGCTGGACGTACCAGCGGTCGATGTCGGCCAGCTTATCCATCCACTCCTGCTTGTTCTGGTGGTGCGAGAGGTCGTGATGCCCCTCGGGGATGCCGATGAAGTCGAAGGAGCGGTTGCTGCCGTCGTGCGAGAGCAGGAAGGTGGCCACCCGGGTGGAGTCGGTCTGGAAGGCCAGCAGCATCATGTCGTACATCAGCCGGACGTACTCGGCGAAGTCGGGAGGGACGCCCGGAGGGGTGTCGATCCCGGGGTCCTGGACCGGCCCGAAGCGCTCGGCCTGCTCGATGCGCTGCTCGATCTCGCGAACGCCGGTCAGGTACTGGTCGAGCTTGTGGCGGTCGTCCGCGTCGAGCCGGCGCCGCATGGAGCGGGCCTCGTCCATGACGAAATCGAGGACCGAACGCTGCTCGGCCCGTCGCCGCTGGAGGCTGGCGTTGCGCTCGCCGGGAGGCCCCTCGCCGAAGAGGCGCTCGAAGGCGAGCCGGGGGTTGGACTCCGGCGCCAGCGGCGTGGTGGGGGAGCTCCAGGAAAGGTTGAACTGGTAGGCGCAGGAGTAGCCCGAGTCGCACGAGCCGGACTTCCGGGCCGGCTCGCAGGAAAGCTCCAGCGAGGGGAAGCGCGTCAGGTGGCCGATCCGGCGGGCGATCTCCTGGTCGATGGAGACGCCGGCGCGGATGTCGGTGGCGCTCTTGTTCAGGCGAACGCCGGTGAGGAAGGTGCCGTTGCCCCGGGCGTGGTCCCCGGCGCCGTCGGGGCCGGCGACGGCGGTTTTGTGGTCGAGCCCGCCGAGGACCTGGACGAGGTCTCGAACCGGCTCCAGCGGCTGGAGCGTCCGGCTCAAGGCCAGATCCGCCCCCCGCCCTTCCCGCTCGGGCCACCAGGTTCCGGGGATGGCGCCGTTGGGGAAGAAGACGAACGCGGCCCGCAGCGGGGCTCCCGAAGGGGCCGTCGCCAGCATCGGGCCGGCCGGCGCGGCCAGCGCCCCGGAAGGCCGCAGCGACGCCAGGGCCGGCAGGGCCACGCACGCCCCCAGGCCGCGAAGGAACCGGCGCCGGCTCAGGCCGGGGTTGGCGGCAATCGGGTCGAGGCGGTCGGGTCGGAGGGGCATGGCCTGGCCTCCCGGGGTTGGGAATGGGGGAACGCCGATCGCTGTCGGCCAAGAACCGGAACGCGTGCGGAATGGTCGATCTCGGGTCCGGGGGAGGGTAACGGCGGCTGGGGGGCGAATCCCGGAGGGCGAAGGGGCGTCCAACCGGGGCTCGTCATCCTCCGACACCCGCCTGATGACCCCAGCGCCGCGTCAACCGTCTCCGCCTCGGGTCATCCGGGCATTTTCCATTGACTCCGATCACTTCACTTCACTTCACCCCGAGGGGGTTGCTCATTCGCCCCCGACCGGCGTTCCCGGCCCCGGTTCGAGGCCGGCGGCGGCCTCGGGGGAGGAGGGGGAACGGCGGCGCTGGAACGAGGGGGATTCGATGATGCCGGCGATCAGGGCGGACGGCCGGCCGCCGGCGGCCTCCAGGCGATCGACGAGGGTGTCGACGGTCTGGACGTCGGGGGCCTCCAGGCCTCGGCCGAGGGCGTAGGTGAGCAGCTTCTCGGTCAGGCAGCGGTAGAAGTCCCGGCGGCGGTCCTCGGCCAGCACGCGCTTGAGTTCCTGGACGCTGGCGAACGACTCTCCGGTGATGAGCGTGCCGGCCGGGTCGATCGGCCCGCTGCGATCGACCTCTCGGTACATGCCCAGGGCGTTGAAGTTCTCCAGGGCCAGGCCGAGCGGGTCCATCCGGTTGTGGCAGGAGTTGCACAGCGGTTGGCTGCGGTGCAGCTCCAGGGCCTCGCGCAGGGTCGGTGTGCGTCCCTCGATCCCCTTGCCGGCCTCTTCCAGCGAGGGAATGTTCGGCGGCGGAGGGGCGGGAGGAGTGCCGAGGATGTTCTCCAGGATGAACAGGCCGCGCTTGACGGGGGACGTGCGGTCGGGGTTCGACGTGACCGCCAGCACGGTCCCCTGGGTGAGGATCCCCCCCCGGGGGCTGTCCGGGGGCAGGTCGACTCGGCGCATCTCGTCTCCCTCGATCCCCTCGATGCCGTACAGCTCGGCCAGGCGCTCGTTGAGGAACGTGTAGTCGCTGTCGAGCAACTCGACGAGGCTGCGATCCTCCCGGACGACGTGCTCGAAGAGCAGCTCGGTCTCTCGGCGCATGGCGCGGCGGAGCTCGCCGTCGAACTCGAAGCGGCGGAAGCGCTCGAAGGAGCGGCGGAACTCGTCCCGGATGCGTTCCAGCTCGGCCTTCTCGTCGTCGGTCAGCTCCTCGGCGGGCTTCTGGCGAAGCTCCCGGAAGCGGTCGCGGCGGCGCTCGGCCTCGGGGTCCTCGGGGCGATCCCGGGAGAGGACGGCGAAGGCGTTGATCGGCACCCCCTCCACGTCCCGGACCTGGAGCCACTGGCCGACGAAGTTGCGGAGGAACTGATCGGAGCGGCGGTCGGCCAGCATCCGGTCGACCTGCGCCGCCAGGTTCTCCCGGAGCGTGCCCTGCTCGGCCAGGCGGAACAGCTCGTCGTCGGGCATCGTCGACCAGAGGAAGTACGACAGGCGGGAGGCCAGCGCGTACTCGTCGATCAGCGGGAACGGTCCGGTCGAGCCCGGCTCGATCCCTTCCTCGCGGAAGAGGAACCGGGGGGAGGCGAGCACGGCGACCATCGCCTGGGCGACGCCGGCCTCGAAGGTCCGGCCCTCCTCGGACGCGACGGCCAGGGCCAGGTCGGCGAGCCGGTCGGCCGTCTCGTCGCCGACCGGGCGGCGGAAGGCCCGGGAGGCGAACCGGGAGAGCAGCGCCCGGGCGTACTGGCGGCGGGCGTCGGGGTCGTCGGGGACGGGCTCGGGGAAGAAGCGGTCGTAGTTCGCCGGCCGGACGAGGTACTTTTCGTCGAACGGTCCCCGCACCGTCAGCTCGTCGATGCGGAGGGTGAGCGAGCCGACCTGCTCGGCGTCCGACTCGACCGGCTCCAGCTCGACCGACAGCTCGTGCGGGCCGGCCTCCCAGTCGCGGTCGAATTCGAGGCGGTACGAGGCGCCGGACTGCCGGGTGAACTCGCGGCGGAGCAGCTCCTCGCCGTCGGCCCGGAGGGTCACCAGGCAGGAGTTCAGGTCGGGCTGACCCGCGACGTACTGCTCGTGCGCCGAGAGGGAGAAGATCAGGTGGTAGCGGGCGTCGTGCGGGACCTCCACGGTGGTCGAGACGGTCTTCGGCTCGTCGTAGGAGAGCGACCGGGAGCCTCGCCTGCTCCGGCGATCGTCCGGCTCCTCCTCCTCTCCCTCGGCCCGGAAGCGGGAGCCGGGGAGCTTCCGCTCGGGGACGATCCCCGAGGTGGTGGGCACGACCCGGCCGATGATCTCCTGGGCGGCGGCGATGTACTTCTCCATCAGCAGCGGGGAGATGGTGAGCACCTCGCCGATCGTGTCGAAGCCGTGGCCGGTGTCGTCCGGGGGGAACTCGGCGGTGGTGTCGTAATCGACGCCGATGAGGTCCCGGATCGTGTTGCGGTACTCGACCCGGTTGAGGCGGCGGACCGTGACCCGGCCGGGGTCGGGCTGCTCGGGGTCGATGCCGAGGGCGCCGAACTTGATCCAGTCCTGGAGCAGCCGCTCCTGCTCGTCCGAGGGCCTGGGCTCTCCCAGCGGCGGCATCAAGCCGGATCGGACGTTCTTGAGGACGGCGAGCCAGGTTTCCTGGCTCCCGGCGGCCTTCCAGTCGTCGGCGGCGGCGAGGCCCTCGAGATCGACGCCGCCCTTGGTGATCCCCAGGCCGTGGCAGGAGTAGCAATGATCCTCGAGGATGGGCAGGATCTGCTCCTCGAAGCGATCTCGGCTCCAGGGCTCCTCGCCGACGGCCTGGAGGGCGGGGCCGGACCAGACGAGAATCGCCAGCGGCAGCAACCGAGGGGCGATCGCCCGGAAGGATCGGGGCCTGGACGGGGCGGGCGCCCCTCGTGTCTCGGGGTCTCGGATCATGCGCTTCTCACCGAATCGCGATCCTGGGAGATCAAGCCGACAGGGGGAGCGGTCCCGATGGAGGGGCATCCGCAGTGTACTCGATCGACACCCGTTGAACACCCCTCCCAGGATTGATCATCGGCGCAGGGGTCGGGCGGATGGAGTCCCCCGGGAGAGTTGAGCGACAGCGAACCGGCCGTCGCTCCCGATTTCCCTCCCCTCGGTCAAACAATGCTCGGAACCCGGCGCGATCCGGCCCGAACGAGCTGGCCGATGCGATCCGTCCCCGATCGCCGAGGACGGCACCGGGGGGGAGGTCCTCCCGCCGCCGGCGCGTTCCGGATATCCTTGGCTCCCTGGGTGTTCCGTCGACGCGATTCGCGTCAGGAGGTCGATCCGCGTCGGATCGTCGGGAAGGCGCCCCGGGAGGCGGGCTCGAAGACAAAGGGGGGAGTCGAGGCGAAGCGGTCCCAGGAGGCGTCGAGGGCCGATCGGTCGGCGGGCCCGTTGTGGACGAGCAGGCGGTAGCGGAGGTCGAGCGGGTGGTCGACGGCGACGCCGTAGGGCTCGGCCAGGCAGAAGGCGGCCTCCATCCAGCCGTCTCGGCGGACGTGCCAGTGGGTCGGGTGGCCGGGGTTGTCGGGGTGGTCGAGGTAGCCGATCCCCTCGACGACTCCGGGGGCCGAGGGGCCGGAGTAGTCGACCCATCGGCTCCGCTGGGCGAAGAGGGCGTCTTCCCCGGTCATCCCCTCGGCGTTGGTCAGGAGGCCGCCGCCGAACTGCTCGCTGATCGTCTTGGCGACCCGGACGCCGAGGAAGCCGAAATTCGTCTTGCCCAGCTCGATCGGCCGGCCGTCGGGGGAGGTGAAGCGGGATTGCAGGTCGAGGGCGAAGTCGCCGTTGGCTCCCATCGGCTCGACGGCAGCGATGAGCAACTGCTGCAGCCGAACCGAGCCCTCGGCGTACCAGTCCAGCTCGGCGGCCAGCGCGGACCAGTCGTTGCCGTCCTCGTACCAGAGCACGCGGCGGTGCCGGACCTGCACGTCTCGGCCGGGCTCCTCCCCCCAGAAGTTGATGCCGTCGACGAACTGGTGCCCGAACCAGACCGACTTGTGGTGCTCGTGCCCGACCGGGTTCGGGTGGCCCATCCGGGTGAGCATCCGGCCCGAGGGGCCGAGCATCGGGTAGAAGAACGGCCGAGCAGTGCCCGGGGCGAAGTTGTAGCCCACCACCTCCCGGCCTTCGATCTGCAAGGAGGCCCGGTCGACGCCGGGGAGGGCCTGGCACCGGGGGAACTGGAAGTCCATGCGGTCAGCTCCAGCGTGGGAGGAAGGGATCGGATCGGATCGGATCGGATTGGCTTGGGCCGGATCGCTCTGAGAACCGCGCGGACGCCGACGATGGCCCGAACGAAGCCATCCCCGATGTCGCCGTCTCCCCGCCTTCTCTTCTCCCGGGGCCACCGCGAGAGGGCGGCCCCCGCTCTACGGAGCGGCCGGCCCTGCTCCCCCGGCCGAGGAGAGGTCCCCTCCGTCCCGGATCGCGAAGAAGGGCCGGTCCCGGTCGAGGAGCAGGACGGTGCCGGCCATCGCCCCCTTTCCTTCGGAGAAGAGGAGCCCCTCGTACTCCTGCCTGGCCCGGGGGAACTGGACCGAGAACCGGACGATCGGGTCCGGGCCGGCGACGACCTCGCCGCGGACCTCGTAGGCCGATCCCGTCTGGTCCGATCGGAACGAGCCGGAGACGGTCCTCCCCTCGACCGCCAGGGTCAGCGTTCCCGAGAGCGAACCGTCGGCGAACAGCCGGAACCTCCCGGCGTAGTCTCCCGGCAGGATCACCCGCCCGGGGGAAGGAGAGCCGGGCTCGGCGTCGGGGAACTCGGGGGCCTGGTCGAGGGTGTAGAGCGTCGCGCCTCCGATCGCCTCCAGCAGGGGCTCCCCCTCTCCCGAGGCGACGAACCGCAGGTCCCCCCCCTGCCCTTCGGGAACGACCTGGCCGGAGTCCAGGTCGAACCGGAAGCCGTCGAAGAGGAAGACGTCCCGGCCGGCGGCGATCCGGTCGGGAGCGGCGCCGCCGGCGGCCTCGAAGGTGGCGAAGCGTTCGAGGATCAGGATCGGCGCCGGCTTGGGCCGGTCTTCGGGATCGGCCCCTTCGGGCACCGGAGCCGGCCGGAATCCGGGGGAGATCAGCACCCGGGCCGGGTTGCCCTGATCGGTCCGGACGACCAGCACGGCCGACCGGATTCGGCCGAGCACGTTCGGCAAGCCCGCCAGCTCGGCGACGGTGAGCTGCGGGTGCGCCGTCGCGATCGGCCCGCCGGGGATCTCCTCGAGCACTCGGCCTTCGAGGCGGTCGAAGTCGTCGGCGAGGGCGATCGGAGCGATCGCCGCCAGCAGGGCGAGGGCCGCCGGGATCGGTCGGGGCATGCGTCGTCTCCGGCATCCGGGTCCGCCGCTCATCGTCGCTCCCGGATCGGCCGGCCGCAAGGCCCCGGCGGGGGGGGACGGCGCTCAGGCCCCCTGAGTCGAGCCGGCCCCCTCGCCGGGAGATCGCCGGAGCGGCTCCCGATCAGCGAGCGCGTTCCTCGGCCGCCTCCCGGAGCGAGCGTCGGGCCTTGGCGAGGATGGGGCCGACCGAGTTCTCGGGGATGTCCAGCTCCTTGCCGATCTGCCGGTAGTTGAGGAACGACAGGTGGTAGAGGCGGACGACCCGGGCCTCCCGCTCGGGGAGCAGGCGGAGCATGGCCTCGACCTCCTCGGCCGAGGCGATCGGCTCGACCAGGTCCTCCTCCTCGGTGACCAGGGCGGCGCGGTGGGCGGTGGCGTGGCCGAGGGAGGCCTCTCGCCGGCGCTTGACCAGCTCCTTGACGCAGATGCGGCGGGCGACGACGGTCAGGTAGGTGGGCAGCGAGCTCTGGGCCTTGAAGCGGCGGAGCACGCCATAATCGTCATCGACGATGCGCAGGAGGATCTCGGCGCAGATGTCCTCGACGTCGGCCGGGGAGAGCGAGACGCTCCGGGCGTAGGCGACGTGGTGGATGACGTGATAGATCAGGCCCATGTAGCGGTCGACGAACTCGATCCACGAGCCGGGCTCGTGCCTCAGGCAGCGGTCGAGCAATTGGCGGTCGAAATCGCGGAGGGGCACGTCCAGACCTCCCAGGAGTCGATCGATCGAGGATCGTCCGCGGTGCGGGGGGATCCGGGGATGCGTCCCCGAGAGCGGCGATCGGCCTCCCCCCGGGGGAGGAGGTCCGTATCATGGAATTCTTACGCCACCGGCGGGCGGGGGGCGAGGGGCACCCCGGACATTTGCCAGACGACCCCGAATCAAGTCTTACACCACGAACGGCTTGGGGCAAGTCGGCCGGGGCGGTCGGCGCGGAGGGCGGCCCCTCGGAAACCCCATTCCTCCGACTCCTCGGAACTGATAGACTCGACGCGACAGGGACGCCCCCGGCCCCCTTTCGGATCGTTCGAGGGCCGGCCCCTTGGCTCGGGCCGGCCCCTTGCCCTCATCGCGGTCCCCGGGCGAAGGCCTCGCATGGAAACCACGACGGATCGGCCGGTGATCCTGATCGCCGACGACCACGCGCAGAACGTCGAGCTGCTTGAGGCGTATCTCTCCGACCTGGACTGCGACATCCTCACCGCCTTCGATGGCGAGGAGACGCTCCGGGTCGTCCGAGAGCGCAAGCCGGACCTGGTGCTGCTCGACGTGATGATGCCCCGCGTCTCCGGCTTCGAGGTCTGCCGGACGATCCGATCCGACCCCGACCCGACGACCAGCAGCACACTGATCCTGATCGTCACCGCCCTGAACGAGGCCGCCGACTTCGAGCGCGGCGTCCAGGCCGGCACCGACGACTTCCTGACCAAGCCGGTCAACAAGGTCGAGCTGCTCTGCCGGGTCAAGAGCCTGCTTCGCGTCCGGCACCTGAAGGACCAGCTCGACCGGACGCTGGCCTACCTCTCCGAGGTCGAGGCCACCAGCCGCGGCCGGGGGTGATCGGGCGATGTCAGACTCCCAGGACCACCGCGGCCAGCGCAAGCTGCTCCAGCAGGCGATCGCCCGGATCGGCCTCGACGCGATGCCTGGCCGCCAGTTGGAGTCGACCTTCAAGCACGAGGGGAACCGCCACCTCTTCTCCGAGCTGAAGCACGCCGAGGAGGACTTCATCCTCCACGCCGCGCTGCGCACCGACCGCTTCGGCAACGTCACCGCCGGCGGCCGGGACGCCATCCCCGAGGGCTCGATGCAGCGGGCCGAGGCGAGCATGAGGGCCGCCGTCGCCGCCATCCTGATGGACGACGACGAGGCCCGCCGCGTCGTCGACGCCTTCGTCGGGCTGGTGCGCCAGTCCTTCCGGATCGCCGACACCGACCACCGCTCCCAGGCAACCGCCGACCGATCGTCGGCCCTCGAGGTCGGCTCCGACCGCCCCCCTCCCCTCGGCGCCTTCCGGGACCGCCTCGCGTCCCTGTTCCGGAAGCTCCGGGGCGAGGACAACGATGGCGACGAGGACGAGGACGAGGACACCTACGAATTCTGATCCGCCGGCAAGGGGAATCGTCGGGTAGGATGGGGGGACGATCGACCGATCGCCGACCAGCCAGCCAACGGGATCGAGCAACCGACCGACTGATGGATCTGCCCCCGCTCGTCCGAAACCCGCGCTACGCGCTGCTCGACGTCTTCCGGGGCGTGGCCTGCCTGATGGTGGTCGTCCACCACGCCGGGTTCGCGCTGCTGGCGGGGGAATCGCCGAAGGGGGGCGGAGGGCCGCTGGCGACCGCGGGATGGGCGTACAACGCCGTGCTGAGGAGGCTGGACCTGGGCGTGCCGCTGTTCTTCGTCATCAGCGGCTACTGCATCGCGGCGAGCGTCGACGCGACGAGGAGGCGGGGGTCGTCGTCGGCCCGGTTCGTGGCGCGCCGGCTCTGGCGGATCTACCCGCCGTACTGGGCCGCCCTGGGGTGGTTCCTGCTGGTGACGATCGGGTTGCAGCGGCTGGGCCTGGAGCGGCTGCTCTGCTGCCACTCGCCGTACGGCCTGGAGCTGATCCTGCCTCAGAAGCTGAACGCCTGGCAGTGGTTCGGCAACGTGACGCTGACCGAATCGTGGCGGCACCTCATCGGCGGCGGGCCGAGGGAGATCTTCACTCGGGTCGCCTGGTCGCTCTGTTATGAGGAGCAGTTCTACTTCCTCTGCTTTTTGATGCTGGTGCTCTGCTCGCGACGGCTGTACGAGGCGATGGGAGGGCTGACGCTGGCGATCGTGCTGGTGCGGGTCGCGGCGGCGGACGTGGGGATGATCCACCGGCTCGACGGCACGTTCGTCGACCTCTGGCACCAGTTCGCCGTCGGGCTGGCGGTCTACTGGCGGCTGAACGTGCCGTCGGGGGAGAGGGCGAGGAGGGCCGTGGAGCTGATGCTCGTCGGCCTGGCGGCGGTCGGCTTCACCGCCCGGATCCCGAACCAGCCGGTGGCGCACTCGACGGGGGTGACGGCCCTGTTCGGCCTGGCGCTGATCGTCCTGCGCGACCGGGACGACCGCATCGTCGGCTGGCGCTGGATCGCCCCGCTGAAGGCGATCGGCCGGAGAAGCTACAGCGTCTACCTGTACCACCTGCCGGTCACGACGGTCGGCACCTTCGGGCTGTATGAGCTGGGGATCACCGGGTTCTGGCCGAGGGCGCTGATCACGGTGCCGGTCGTTTCGCTCGCGGCGGTGGGGATCAGCTGCGGGTTCTTCTGGATGGTGGAGCGGCACTTCCTGAACCCTCCGATCGTCGGCCCCTCGACGGCGGAAGGGGAGAGACGCCCCCCCCTGGCGGGAGAGTCGGCGCCGTCGGCCTCGGGGGCGTGACCCCGATCGGATTGGCCTTTGCCCAATCGACCTCCAGCCGTAGAACAAAGGGAAGAGGAGGCCGGTCGACCGGGCCCCTGGCAAGGCAACACCCTCGACGTTGTCCGGGCCCCTCCCCCCCCCCTCCCGACCCAACAGGACATCGGCGCAACTGCTCCCCTCGTCACGATGCGAAGGCCGGAGCCCAAAATCGCCGGAATCCGGGATCGAACGATGGCCGCGGCCGGCCGCCGTTCCGATCGGTTCGGACAGGGGAACCGCCGACGGGGACTGCCCGGAGGCCCGGATGTGGTGTCGCTCCCGGCAACTGTCGCCTCCGGACCCGGACCCGGACCCGGACCCGGACCCGGACCCGGAGGAGGCTCGATCCCGACGCTCCTCGACGCCCGCAACCGCGTCAGTCCCCTCGGAATCTCGGACGAACCGGCCCGCCGCGCCCGGCGATCACGGAGGATCACCCATGCGTCCCGGAACCGCATCGCCGGCCCGCCCCCGGGCGGGGCTCTCCCGATGGCTCGCCCACGGCTGGCCCTGGGCGGTCCTCTTGCTGGCGATGGGGGTGGGGGCCTGGCACCTGGTCGACTTCCCAAACGACGTCGACCAGGAGTTTCCCGAGGTCGTCCGCCCGACCTTCAGCGCCTTTCCGCCGGCCACCTATCGCCTGGCTGAGCCGGGAGATACGCTCGACCGCGTGGCGATGTACCTCGCCTCGGCCTGCGTGGCGGTCGCCGGCGTCGGGGCGATCCGGAGGGGACCGGCCGGCTCGCTCTGGATCTCGGGCCTCGGCCTGGCCCTCGCCGCCTTCTGGTTCACCGCGAACCCCTGGCCCACCTTCGACGGCTGGCACGGCCTGGGCTGGCGGGTGATCGGCGACGCCGAGGCGCCGGCGGCGCTGAGGGCCGCCGTCGGCTTGGCGGCCGTGATCGTCGGGGCGATGATCGCGGTCCCGATCGCGACGGGACGCCGGGCGCTGCCGCTGGTGATCGCCCGGGTCAGGAGGGACGGGAGGGGGACGCTGCTGGGGACGGCCGCCGTGCTGATCGCCGTCCGGCTGGCGGGCTGGCCGGAGGTGGGGCCTCCCGGATACGGGACGCGATGGGCGCTGATCGGGGGCCTCTGGCTGTTCCTGTCGGCCATGCTCCGGGCCCTGCCGCCCTGGCCTCCCCGGAGGCTGGCGAGGCTTGCGATCGGAGCGGCGGCGGCCGGCCTGCTGGTCGGCCTGGTCCAGGTGGGCCTGGGGGTGATCTGGTACCACCGGCCGCTGGAGCGGCTTCGGGAGATCGAGCCGGGGAGGATCTACATCAGCGCCATGCCTCACGGCAGAGGCCTGGAACTGGCGCACCGCCGTCATGGGTTCAAGACGATCATCAACCTGTTCCAGGAAGACCTGCCCGGCCTGCGCAGCCCTCACCTCGACGCCGAGATCGCCTTCGCCAAACGGCACGGCATCCATTACATCCGGAGCCCCGACTCCGCCGAGCAGGCCGACGACTTCCTCGACGAGACGCTCCGCCTGGCGACCGACCCCGACGCCTGGCCGGTGCTCGTCCACTGCCACGGCTGCATGGACCGCACGCCGGCCTGGTGGGGCATCTACCAGTTCGTCGTCCAGGGGAAGCCGCTGGCCGAGGCGATCCGGTCGATCGAGCAGCACCGGGGCTCGCGGCCCAAGGGGTCGGTGACGCTGCTCTACAACCGAGTCCTCCCCGAGCTCGCCCCGGAGCGATACCGGGACGACCCCACGGCCGCCGCCCTGCGAGCGAACGCCCAGGGAACCGTCGACCCGTTCCTGATCCGGCTGGCGGAGGAGCGTCGGCTCGCCCGGGAATCGTCCGGAACCGACGACCGGAATCGGGAGTAATCCGGGACGGGGGCGGGGCGGCCCCGGAAGCGATCGCCCGGCCAGGCCCCTCGAGGCCGAGCCATCGGATGCCGGAACCCCGCTGGCTCAAACCGGCGGTGGAGCCGCCGCGGCCCCTCCCAACTCCAGGAGAGGCCGAGAGCGGGCCCGATCGATCGGGACCACCGCCTCGCGGGCCCAGCGGCGGGGGATTCAAGGTTGTCATCCGGCCTCGAGTGCGGATACGATCGAAACGTTCCTCCCCCCTTCATCAAGGATGCCTCTGGTGAGCGTCGTCATCTCTCCCGAGGAACAGATCCGACGCGTGGCTCGGGCCTTGCTCGCGCTCTCGGCGGAGGAACGGCGAACTGGCTCCTGGCGAGGGGAGCCCGACCTGATCGGGCTGATCGGCATGATCGACCGCCATCTCCAGGGCGACCTGCCCCCGATCGAGGTGCCCGCCGACCGTGCTCCGCCTCGCCGCGACTCGGCCTCGGGACGCTGATCCGAGCCGAATTGGCGAGGACGCCGGACGAGGGGAATCGCCGGGAGGCCGGGGGCGAGTTGAGCCGCTCCCGGTCTCGGGGGCGGGCCTGTTGACTCCGGGTCGCCCCGCCCCCGGGACCCGGATCGGGTGATCGGCGATCGGTACCTTCCGTCTCCGTCCGGCCGTCAGGAGGGTCCGGCCAGCTCCTTGAGCCGTCGGAGGAGGGTGATCGCCTCCTCCGGGGAGAGCCGGGAGGGGTCGACGGCGCGCAGCTCGTCGAGCATCGGGTCGGGCAAGGCGGCGAAGAGGCTGCCCTGGATGGCCCGTCCGGTCTGGACCTTCCTCGGGTCGGGGCCGGAGGGCGAGGGGGCCGGCGGGGAGGAGACGTCGCCGGCGCCGTCGAGCTGCTCGGTGCCGTGGTGACGCTCGAGGTAGGCGAGGATCGCCCGGGCCCGCTCCAGCACCGGGGCCGGCACCCCGGCCAGGCGGGCGACGTGGATGCCGTAGCTCTGGTCGGCGCCGCCGGGGACGATCCGGTGCAAGAAGACGACCTCGCCGTCGCGCTCCCGGACGGCGACGTTCCGGTTCCGGAGCCGGGGGCGGGAGTGCTCCAGGTCGACCAGCTCGTGGTAGTGGGTGGCGAAGAGGGTGCGGCAGCCGACCACATCGTGCAGGTGCTCGGCGATGGCCCAGGCGAGCGAGACGCCGTCGAAGGTGCTGGTGCCCCGGCCGATCTCGTCGAGGATGACGAGCGATCGAGCGGTGGCGTTGTTCAGGATGTTGGCCGTCTCGGTCATCTCGACCATGAAGGTGCTCTGGCCCCGGCTCAGCTCATCCGAGGCGCCGACTCGGGCGAAGATGCGGTCGACGACGCCGATCCGGGCCGACTTGGCGGGGACGAAGCCCCCCATCTGGGCGAGGATCGCGATGAGGGCGACCTGCCGGATGTAGGTGCTCTTGCCCGCCATGTTCGGGCCGGTGAGGATGACGATCAGGCCGTCGTCGGGACCGAGGGCCACGTCGTTGGGCACGAAGGCGCCGTGGGGCATCAGGGCGTCGAGGACCGGGTGGCGGCCGTCCTCGATGTCGAGGACTGGGTCGGACACCATCTCGGGCCGGCAGTACCCGTGCCGGGCGGCCAGCTCGGCGAGGCCGCAGAGGACGTCGATCTGCGAGAGCACGGCCCCGGCCTGGACGAGCCGGGGGGCCTCGGCGGCGACTCGGTCGCGGAGGGTGACGAACAGCTCGTATTCGAGGTCCCGGGCCCGCTCCTCGGCGCGGAGGACCTTGTCCTCGTACTCCTTCAGCTCGGGGGTGATGTAGCGCTCGCCGTTCTTGATCGTCTGCTTGCGGACGTAGTCGTCGGGCAACCGCTTGCCGGCGGCCTGGGCGTGGGTGATCTCGATGTAGTAGCCGAAGACCTTGTTGAAGCCGACCTTCAGCCCGCCGATGCCGGTGCGCTGGACCTGCTCGGCCTGGTATCGGGCGATCCAGGACTTGCCTCCCCGGGCGATCTCGCGAAGCTCGTCGAGCGTCGGGTGGTAGCCCTCCCGGATCAGGCCGCCCTCCTTCAGGGCGAGGGGAGGGTCGTCGACGAGGGCCTGCTCGATCCCGGCCCGGATCTCCGGGCAGAGTTCCAGGGCCTGCTCCAGCTCGTTGAGCAAGGGGGAGCCGCGCTCGGCCAGCCTGGCCTTGATCCGGGGGAGCAGGCCGAGGGTTTTCGCCAGGCAGGAGAGGTCCCGGGGAGAGGCCCGCAGGGTGGCGGCTCGGGCGGCGAGGCGTTCGAGGTCGTGGGCGCGGTCGAGGGCGGCGCGAAGGTCGGCCCGCAGCGCGGGGTCGGCCAGCAGCTCGGCGACAGCGGCGTGGCGCCGGGTGATCGCCTCCAGGTCGGTCAGCGGAGCGGTGAGCCACTCGCAGAGCAGTCGGGCCCCCATCGGCGTGCAGGTGCGGTCGACGACGGCGAGCAGGGAGCCCTCGCGCTTCCCCTCGCGGAGGGTGCGGGTCAGTTCCAGGCTGCGCCTGGTCGTCTCGTCGAGCAGCAGGGTGCGGCCCCGGCGGTGGGGAACCAGGCGGGTGAGGTGCCCGAGGGCCGACTTTTGGGTGTCTCTCAGGTACGACAGCAACGCGCCGGCGGCGGCGACCTCGACGGCGTCGTCGTCCAGGCCGAAGCCGGAGAGGGTGGTGACGCCGAAGTGATCGAAGAGCTTGCCTCGGGCCTCCTCGGGCTGGAAGTCCCAGGAGGGGCGGCAGGTGACGGGAAGGGTTGGGGCCTGCTGGCGGATGAGGCGGACCCAGGGGGCGTCCAGCGCCGTCTCGGAGACGAGGACCTCGGCCGGGTCGAGCCGGGCCAGCTCGTCGAGCAGCTCCCGGCGCTGGACCTCGCAGAGGCAGAAGCGGCCGGTCGAAAGCTCGACCCAGGCCAGGCCGAGCTTCCCCTTCCGCTCGACGACGGCGGCCAGGTAGTTGGCCGCCCGGGGGTCGAGCAGGGCGTCGTCGGTCAGCGTGCCGGGGGTGACGACGCGGACGACCTCGCGGCGGACCAGGCCCTTGGCGAACCGGGCGTCCTCGACCTGCTCGCAGACCGCGGCGCGGAGGCCGGCGGCGACGATCCGAGCGAGGTACGACTCCAGGGCCGGGTGGGGGAAGCCGGCCATCGGGATGGCGTCGGGGCCCTTGTCCCGGCTGGTCAGGGCGATGCCGAGCAGGGCGGAGGCGCGCTCGGCGTCCTCGCCAAACATCTCGTAGAAGTCCCCCATGCGAAAGAGCAGCAGGGCGTCGGGGTCGCGGGCCTTGAGCTCGCGATACTGCTGCATCATGGGGGTCGATGCGGGGTCGCTCACAGCGGCCTCCGTGTCGAGGTGCGCGGTCCTTGGCCCCCGCGCGGGCCGGCCCCCTCGGAGCGGCGGACGCCCGGTCCTGGTGCATTCCCCCCGGGCAGGCCGGAAGGGGCCTGCGCGCGGGGAACCCGAGGGCGGGGCGGAGGGGGCTCACTCAGAACGAGTCGAGGGCCGACTGCTCGTCCTTGTAGATCGGGAAGACCTGGTCCAGCCGGGTGATCTTGAAGACCTCCAGCAGGTCCGGGTGGATGCAGCAGAGCTTCATCACCCCCTTGACGGCGCCGACCTTCTTCTTGAGCTGGATCAGCTTGCCCAGCGCGGCGCTGGAGAGGTACATCACGTTGCCGAAGTTGAGCAGGAGCCGCGAGTGCCCCTGCTCGTCGACGAGGCTGTACAGCTGATCGCCGACCTCCTGGATGACCTCATCCTGGACGATCTTGCTGTCGGTGAAGCTGACGACGACCACGTCGTCGATCGTCTCCAGTTGGAGTCGCTGGCGGGGACCTTGCGACATGGGGGCGAGCTCCTCGAAGCCAGTTCCGGGGCGTGGGGTTCGGGATCGCGGATCTGCCGCGCGGGGGCTTCCCCCGGAGCGTCACGATCGGCCGAACGGACGGCGCTGGGGGAGCCACTCACGCCCCCCGACCTCCGTCCCCGGCTGCCGGGCCCTAATCTACCCGATCGCCGATTCTGATTACCATAGCACGGTACCGGATCCAAAGCCCGAGCCCCGGCCCGATTCGGGAAGCCGTCGCCGGCCCCGGCCGAGGGCCGCCCTCAACGCCCCGGAGCACCCTCCCCGATGAATCGAGCGATCGCCGCCTGGATGCTGCTGCTGGCCCCGGCCTGGGCCTCCCCCCCCTCCCCGCTCCAGGAGCTGGAGGCGAATCGAGCACAGGCCAAGCCCGCCGCCGAGGAGACAAAGAAAGAAACCCCGAAACCGCCGAAGATCGTCGACCTGACGCTCAAGGGAACGCTGGACGAGGCCCCCTCCCCGCTGGGCCTGGACGGATCGCCGATCGAAGCGAACCTGCCCACCGTGCTGGATCGGATCGCGACGGCCGCCCAGGACGACGAGGTCAAGGGCCTGGTCCTCCGCTTCCGGGACCTGGCCGTCGGCCCCGGCAAGGCGAACGAGCTGCGATCGGCGATCGCCGCGTTCCGGACCTCCGGCAAGCCGGTGGTCGCCCTGCTGGAGATGGCGGCCAACGCCGATTACTGGGTCGCCTCGGCCGCCGACCGCGTGGTGATGCCCGAGAGCGGCTCGCTGATGCTCTCCGGCCTGGCGGCCGAGGTGACGTTCTTCAAGGGGCTCTTCGACAAGCTCGGCGTCCAGCCCGATTACCTGCAAGTCGGCCAGTACAAGGGAGCCGCCGAGCCCTACACCCGCACCGAGATGAGCGCCGAGTTCCGCGAGGAGCTGACCGCCGTGCTCACCGACGAGCTCGACCTGCTCGTGAACGCCATCGCCGAGGGACGCGGCCTCGATCCGGCCGTCGCCCGGGCCCTGGTCGACGATGGCCCCTATACGGCGAACCGGGCCGTCGCGGTGGGCCTGGTCGACGAGCTGGCCTATCCCGACCAGGTCTCCCACGAGCTGGCCGAGCAGCTCGGGGTGGAGACGGTCGCCCTCGACAAGAAGTACGGCGAGCCCGAGCCGGAGGATTATTCCGGCTTCGCCGGCTTGATGAAGCTGTTGCAGGAGCTCTCCGGCGAGGGGAAGACGGCTCGGGAGTCCAAGGCCCCGAAGGTCGCCGTCATCTACGCCACCGGCGTGATCCAGCCGGGCAAGTCGTCGCCGGGATCGATCCTGGGAGAGGCGGTGCTGGGCTCCGACACGATCGTCGAGCAGATCCAGCGGGCCGAGCGGGACGACACGGTCAAGGCGATCGTCCTCCGGGTCGACTCCCCCGGCGGCAGCGCCCTGGCCAGCGACCTGATCTGGCGGGCGGTCGTCGAGGCGAAGAAGCCGGTCGTCGCCAGCATGTCCGACACGGCCGCCTCGGGGGGCTATTACATCAGCATGGGATGCGACGCCATCTATGCCGAGCCGGGCACCCTGACCGGGTCGATCGGCGTCGTCGGCGGCAAGTTCGCGCTGGGAGGGCTGCTGGAGAAGGTCGGCGTGACGACCGACACGGTCACGGTCGGCGAGAACGGGGCGCTGTTCTCCCCCTTCTCCCCGTTCAACGACGAGCAGGAGCGGTCCGTCCGGGCCCTGATGGAGGACACCTACCGCCAGTTCGTCTCCAAGGCGGCCGACGGCCGGGAGATGACGGATGAGGCCCTGGAGACGCTAGCCGCCGGCCGGGTTTACTCGGGCCGGAAGGCGGAGGAGCTGGGCCTGGTCGACGCGCTGGGCACGCTTGACGACGCCATCGCCCGGGCGAAGGAGCTGGCCGGGATCGCCCCGGAAACCCAGGTCGAGCGGCTCGTGCTGCCCGAGCCGAAGTCGATCTTCGAGGCGCTCTCCGAGGCGTTCGAGGGGACCGGCCTCCGCGCTCCGGGCGTCGGCATCGAGGCCGCGCTGCCCGAGCCGGTGCGGTCGATCGCCGCTCGGGCCGAGGCGTTCCGTCGGCTCGTCGAGCGCGAGCCGGCCGTCCTGATCCTGCCGTTCGAGCTTCGGATCCGCTGATCCCCAAGCGCTGCTTGGCCGGAACGACCGACCTTCGGGGAGGGGTGGCCGGAATCGCCCCGATCTCCGCCCCCCCGAGGGTCCCTCGTCCTCCCCGATCGCGGTTCGGTCAGCCCGGGGCCCTTCCCTCCCGGAGGAGGGGACGAGCGGCTCGGGGTCGGTCCCCTGGCCCCAAGGCCAAGGCCAAGGCCCAGACCGGGGCCCGGCATCGGATCAGGACCCGCCGGGGCAGGCGAGGGCGTCCTTGAGGCGATCGGCGGTTGTTGGGTCGCCGAGCTGGGACTTGCCGAAGCCGGGCAGGGCGCCGAGCGCGACGGCCTGCCGCTGGGCGTCCTGATGGTCGCTCACGAGCATGACCGGGACCCCGGCCAGCGCGGCGTCCTGTCGGATCGACCGGATCAGATCGATCCCGGAGCCCCCCGAGTCGAAGACCCGGTTGACGAGCACGAGGTCGTAGCGGGAGGGGTCGGCCCGAAGCGCGCTGAGGGCCTCCTCGGACGAGGGGACAGGCTCGACCCTCGCCCCGATGGCCTGCCGGAGGAACCGGGAGATCGAGGAGTGGTCGAAGCCGCACTGGCCGACGCTCAGGACGTGTCGGGTCGTCATGCTCACGAGGAGATCATCCCGAAGCTGCCTGGAGTTGCTGGAGAAGGGGCCTCAGGCGGACGCCTCGGGCCCGGCCTGGCCGGTGGATCGCTGGAAGCGTCGAAACAAGGAGTCGCCGGCACCCCGGGCCGATTCGGAGACGCTGGCGACCCGGGCGATGACCGAGCCCTTCAGGTTGTCGTACGAGGTGACGACCCGGTCCTTGACGCCGTCGACGGTCTGGGCGCCCTTCTCCCGGACGGCCGCCCAAATGGCGCTGGAGATCCGGCCCGTGCCCTCGGCGACGATGCGGCCGAGCATCTTCGCGGCCTCGGCCGAGGCGGCTCGGCGGATCGCCGGGCGGGGCTGGAGGACCAGGGCGCCGCAGTATCGCTTGGCGATCAGGCCGACGCGGAGCGTCAGGTAGGCGCTGGCCGTGCCGGAGAGGACCGAGTGGACGAGCACGTTGGCGGCCGTCTGGAAGCCGGGGATGACGCCGGCCATCGAGCCGATGGCCGAGCCGAGGATCGGTTGGAGCTGCTCGTTGAGGTCGATCTCGTCGATCGCCCCGGCGGCGAAGGCGGTGGCGGCGACATTGGCGTAGAGCCGGGCCATGTCTCGGGCCGTCGGCCGCTGGCTGTAGAGGTGGGCGATCTGCCAGACCATGCGGGACTGCGCCGCCAGGACGATCATCGCGTCGAACTGGCCGTTCTGGGAGACGGCCGTCGAGAGGAAGACGACCGAGGCGGTGCTGCGGACGATCTCGTCGGCCCGGGCGTCGAGCTGGGCGATGGCCCGCTCCAGGCCCTCGCGCCCGGCCAGTTCGGCCGGGGGGACGGTGACGATCGGGTTGCTTGCCACCCGGGCCCGGAGTTCCTCCAGGTGGGGGGCGAAGGCGGGGTCGTCCTCGTTCGGGGGGGGGTCGAGCGATCGGGGGAGGCGGACGTACATGACGACCGGCACACCGACCATCGCCGCGAAGGAGCCGATCAGGACGACGAGCGTGACCTTCCCGAGCGCCGGGTGGACCTCCCCGGCGAGGGAGACGACGCCGGCCGTTTGGTTGACGACCACGACACCGAAGCTCAACAGCACGAACCCGCCGACGAGGGCGGCCGCGGTCTTGATCGAGCGATTCATTCAGGTCGACCTGGGGCCAGGTTCCTCAGAGAAGGGCCGGGGGAGGGATCAGCCCGATCGGGTGAGGCCGGGGAGTATCTTCCAACGCAACGCGAAGCTTTGCAAGACCATTCGGCGGCGCCGGGCCTGGGCCGGCGGGCGGTTGACGGGCCTGGATCCCCCTTCATAAGATCGCAACTCCGCCCGACCGCCGGCCGACCCGATCCCCCCCCGCCGCGGTCAGGCGCTCTCCACTCGACCTGAACACCCGGGCATCGCCGCTCCCCTGGGAGCGGACACGGTCCCGGCCCGCGGAGGCGACGATCATGGCATCAGCGAGCGGCAGCGGTGAGGGCTCGATCCACAGCGTCCTGGTCGAGAACCGCGTGTTCCCGCCCCCCAAGGACTTCGCTCGCCACGCCCATATCTCGAGTCTCGAGCAGTACGAACAGCTCTGGAATCGCGCCGAGCAGGACCCCGAAGCCTTCTGGGATGAGCGGGCCCGGGAGCTGATCGACTGGATCGAGCTTTATTCGACGGTGCTCGAATGGACCCCGCCGCACGCCAAGTGGTTCCTCGGCGGGAGGCTGAACGTGGCGGCCAACTGCCTCGACCGCCACGCCGACGGCCCGAGGGCCGACAAGCCGGCGCTGATCTGGGTCGGGGAGCCCGGCGACGAGCGGACGATCTCCTACAAGGAGCTCCGGGACGAGGTTTCCCGGTTCGCCAACGTGCTCAAGGGCCTCGGCGTGACGAAGGGGGACGTGGTCGCCCTGTACATGCCGATGGTGCCGGAGCTGGCGATCGCCTGCCTGGCCTGCGCCCGGATCGGGGCGCCGCACACGGTCGTCTTCGGCGGGTTCAGCTCCGAGGCGCTGGCCGGTCGGATCCAGGACTGCTCGGCCAAGGTGCTCGTCACCGCCGACGGCGGCTACCGGCGCGGCAAGGTGGTCCCCCTGAAGGCCAACGCCGACGGCGCCGTCGACCACTGCCCGACGATCGAGTCGGTCGTCGTCTTGAAGCGGACGGCCGAGGACGTTCCGATGGTCGACGGCCGCGACCGCTGGTGGCACGAACTGGCCGAGGGGGCCTCGACCGACTGCCCCCCCGAGCCGATGGACAGCGAGGACCCGCTGTTCATCCTCTACACCTCCGGCTCGACCGGCAAGCCGAAGGGGATCCTGCACACCACCGCCGGCTACCTGCTCGGGGCCACCTACACGACCAAGCTCGTCTTCGACCTGAAGGAAGACGACGTCTACTTCTGCACGGCCGACATCGGCTGGATTACCGGGCACACCTATCTTGTCTACGGCCCGCTCTCCAACGGCGCCACGGCGGTCATGTACGAAGGCGCGCCGAACTTCCCGGACGAGGCCCGGTTCTGGAAGATCATCGAGGACCACAAGGTCACCATCCTTTACACCGCCCCGACCGCCATCCGAGCCTTCATGAAGTGGGGCAAGCAGTTCCCGCAGCGGCACGACCTGTCGAGCCTCCGGCTGCTGGGGACCGTCGGCGAGCCGATCAACCCCGAGGCGTGGATCTGGTACCACGAGACGATCGGCGGCGGGCGGTGCCCGATCGTCGACACCTGGTGGCAGACCGAGACTGGCGCCATCATGATCTCCCCCCTGCCCGGCGCCACCCCCACCCGTCCCGGATCGGCCACCCGGCCGCTGCCGGGGATCGTGCCCGAGGTGCTCGACCAGTCGGGCAACCCTGTGCCCGACGGCCACGGCGGCCTGTTGACGATCGCCAAGCCCTGGCCGTCGATGCTCCGCACCCTCTGGGGAGACGACGACCGCTACAAGCAGACCTACTGGTCCATGTTCCCCGGCCGGTACTTCACCGGAGACGGCGCCCGCAAGGACGCCGACGGCAACTTCTGGATCATGGGCCGGGTCGACGACGTGCTCAACGTCTCCGGCCACCGGCTCTCGACCATGGAGATCGAGTCGGCGCTGGTCAGCCATCCCGCCGTGGCCGAGGCCGCCGTCGTCGGCAAGCCGGATGACCTGAAGGGCCAGGCCGTGGCCGCCTTCGTCACCCTCGAATCGGGCCAGCAGCCCTCGGAGGAGCTGAAGAAGGCGCTGGCGGCTCACGTCGTCAAGGAGATCGGCGCCCTGGCCCGGCCCGACGTGATCCGATTCACCGAGGCCCTGCCCAAGACCCGATCCGGCAAGATCATGCGCCGCCTGCTCCGCGACGTGGCCGCCGGCGTCGACTCCACCGGAGACACGACCACGCTGGAGGATTTCAGCGTCCTGGCCCAGCTCCGGCAGGGAGACGAAAGCTGACCCGATCCACCCTCACCGCCGAGGGGCCCCGATCGCCGGCACTCCGGCCGGGCTCCCCTCGTGCTCGCCGACCCGGGCCGGGGTCGGCTCGATGACCCCGGCCCGGGCCGTCGCCCGAGGCTCCCCCGGGGGGGCGACACCGACGCCTCCCCCTCCCGTCTCCGAGGTCATCGCGACCGCCGGCCTCGACCCGGGGCGGAGGCCGGCTCTCCCGACGACGCGCTCGGCTCGACCATCGGGGACGCCCGGCGGGCGGGGTTCGCGGGGCCCCGGGTGGTGGTCGAAACGTCGCCCTCCGGAGCGGGCCCCCGGGGGCCGAGGAAGCCCTCCCCCGCCTTCTCGCCTTCCCGCCGGAGGTGTTCCCGTGGTTCCTCGATGCGCAACCGCCTGGCCCCTGCTCCTGATCGCAGCGCCGACGCTGGCCGGGCAGCCCGATGCCCCGGCCTCGGCCGACGCGGTGGAGCAGCTCCGGGAGGCGATCGGCGCCGGCCCCGGATCGCTCGACCACCTTGTCGACGCCCCCTTCGCCCGGGTGCCGCTGACCAGGGCGGATGCGGAGAAGGCCCGATCCCTGGTGTGGGAGGCGCACGCCGACCGGATCCGCCGCGATCGGGCCGAGGAGATCCAGCGCCGGGTGATCGAGGACGGGGAGCTGGCGATGCCGTTCTCCTTCACCAGGTTCGGCGAGAAGCCCGATCGCGGTTGGAGCCTCTTCATCTCGATGCACGGCGGCGGCCACGCGCCGGCCCGGGTGAACGACCGGCAGTGGGAGAACCAGAAGACGCTCTACGAGGTGGAGGAAGGGATCTACCTCGCCCCCCGGGCGCCGACGAACACGTGGAACCTCTGGCACGAGCCTCACATCGACCGGATGTTCGGCCGGCTCATCGAGAACCTGATCGTCCTGGAGGGGGTCGACCCCGACCGGGTCTACCTGCTCGGTTACTCGGCCGGCGGCGACGGCGTGTACCAGCTTGCCCCGAGGATGGCCGACCGCTGGGCGGCGGCCGCGATGATGGCCGGGCATCCGAACGGCGTCTCGGTGCGGTCGCTGCGGAACGTGCCGTTCGCGCTGCAGGTCGGCGGCGACGACTCGGCCTACAACCGCAACACCGTCGCCCGAGCCTACGGCGATCGGCTCGATGCCCTCCAGGCCGCCGACCCTGGCGGATACGAGCACTTCGTCAAGATTTACGAGGGCAAGGGCCACTGGATGGACCGGGAGGACCGGGTCGCGCTGCCGTGGATGGCCCAGTTCTCCCGGAACCCGGTGCCTCAGACGGTTATCTGGGAGCAGACCGGCACCCCTCATGAGCGTTCCTACTGGCTCGCGGTCCCTCCGGAAGACGCGACGCTCGGCTCGATCGTTGTCGCGACCCGGGACGGCCAGGAGATCCACCTCACCGAGGCGGAGGGGGTGTCGACGCTGTTGATCCGGCTCGACGATCGCATGGCCGACCTGGACCGGCCGATCTCGGTTTCGATCGGGGGCGAGCCGCTGTTCGAGGGGATCGCCCCGAGAACGATCGCGACGCTGCTCAGGACCCTCGCCGGCCGGGGAGATCCCGGGCTCCTGTTCGACGCGGAGGTGGCGGTCACGATTCCCGACTCGGGGACGAACCCGGCCCGCCGTCGGGGAGGCTGATTCTCCCGGAGCGCCGGGAGCGCTCGAGGGGATCAGGCGGCTTCCGAAGCGTCGGATCGGCCCGGCCGAGACGGTTCCGGGACCGGCACCGAGGAGGGGTCGTGGGGCCCGAGCAGGACCTCCTCGCCCTCGGAGAGGCCGTTGACCACCTGGAGGCGGTCGATGGAGCCGGGCAGCGCCTCGACCGGACGCCGCTCGACCCCGGAGGGGCCGAGGACGAGGCAGTACGTCTCGCCTCGGTCGACCGCCAGGGCCTCGGAGGGGATGGTCATGGCGTCGGGCACGGCGGGGACCAGGATCGCCGCCTCGGCGCTGAGGCCGGGCAGCAGGCGCTCCCGGGCCTCGAGTTCGAGCAGGACGTTGTAGCGCATCACGCCGGTGAAGGTGGTCAGGCGGTTCGTGCTCTCGGCGAAGGGAGACACCTGCACGACCCGGCCGCGCAGAACCAGCTCCGGCCGGGAATCGAGCCGGACCCGGGCCTCCATCCCCTCGGAGATCCGCCAGACCTGGGTCTGGTTCACCTGGGCTTCCATCATCGGCCGGTCCAGGTCCGGCAGCAGGAACAGGTCCATGCCTCGGTAGACCTCCAGCCCCAGTCGGATCGGATCGCCGTCCCGGGTGGAGCAGTAAATGAGCTGGCCGTCGTGGGGGGCCCGGATCCGGCAGTGTTCCAACTGGCGTTCGGCCGTGGCCAGCCGCTCCTCCTCCAGCTCGCGACGGCGGACGGCAAAAAGGTGGGTGGCCTGGGCCTGTTCGAGCCGCGATTGGAGCTGCCGGGTCATCTTCGGCTCGGTGTAGCGTGAGTAGTCCCGGAGCGACCGCTCGGCCTGCCCGAGCGCCAGATCGGCCTGAAGCAGGGCGATCAGCTCGTCTCGGATGGTCGCGATCGAGACGTAGCCCAGCGGCAGGACGCGGTTGGTCCAGTCGAGATGGTCTCGAAGCTGCTGGAGCTGCGACTTGGCCAGCGCGACCTGCCCGTTGAGCTGCATGATCGTTTGCGGCCGGAGGCCTTCGAGGTATTCGGCCAGGGCGATCTCGGCGGCCTCCAGCTCAAGCTTCGCCTTGGCCTCCTCGGCCTTCGCCTCCTCGACCCGGATTTCCAGCAGCCGGGCGATCTCCTCGAAGCTGGACGGGTCGATCTCGGCCAGGATCTGGCCGGCGGTCACATCGGTCCCTTCGGGGACGAGGCTGATGAGCGTCAGCCCCGTCGCGGCCTGCGACCGGGAGGAGCGGCGGCCGGAGGAGGAGGACGACCCCAGGTTCAGGCCTGCTCCGTTGATGCGTTCGATCTCGCACTCGATCAGAGTGTATCGGCCGCTCTTGACCTGGCCGGGGACCGTGAGGGTGAACCGGGCATCCGGGTCGACGCGCTGGACCTTCGCCACCGGCGGCCCGGTCGGGCCGGGGCCTCGGGACCAGGGCAGGGATCCCGAGCTGGCGACCCCGCTGATCGCCACGACCGGCACCGCCAGCAAGATCGCTCGGATCCGGGTCTCGAATCGCATCGGAAGGCTCCGGCTCGCCACGTTCCGAGGGATCGGCCTTTCCCGGCCAGCCGCCGGGGAATCGCCGCGTGCCGCTCCGGCTTCGAGCGGCCCTCGCGACCTCCTCCCGGAGGGTCCGTGATCGGTTGGCGCCCCCCCGATCGTCCCGAGGCCCCGCGCCCGGCCTGCGGCCACCCGATCCCCCGACCGGGGGATCGGGCCGGGACAGAGGAGGCTCGGCGTTCTGTTGAACACCGCTTCCCCAGGGATATGGGCGCCGGACGACCGCGATCCGGCCCAATTCTCCGAGACAAGCGGCGCAGGAACCGCCGGTCGTCCGGAAGGCGACATCCGGCCGATCCGGCCGAGGGCCCCCCTCTTCCCCCTTCGCTCCGCCCGTCAGCGGGGGGCGACGACGTTCTCCAGCACGCCGAGCCCCGCGATGGCGATGCGGACCACGTCGCCAGGCTGCAAGGTGAACTCGTCCGGGGGGACGATGCCGGTGCCGGTCATCAGGATGACGCCGTCGGGGAACACCTGGTCTCGCCCGAGCCAGGAGATCAGCTCGTCGAGGCGGCGGGCCAGGCGGGAGGAGGAGGTTTCCCCCTGGAAGGCGGGGGAGCCGTCCCGGAGGATTTCGAGGGCGATGGTCAGGTTGGCCGGGTCGGGGACGGCGGAGAGCAGGGTGACCGCCGGGCCCAGGGCGCATGACGCGTCGTAGACCTTCGCCTGGGGGAGATACAGGGGGTTGCGTCCCTCGATGTCTCGGGCGGAGACGTCGTTGCCGATGGTCAGGCCGACGAGGCGGAGGGTGTCGTCGATCACCAGGGCCAGCTCGGGCTCGGGGACGGACCAGGACGTGTCGGATCGGACCCGGATCACGTCGCCGGGGCCGACGACCCGGCTCGCGGTGGCCTTGAAGAACAGCTCGGGGCGGTCGGCGGAGTAGACGAGGTCGTAGAAGGAGCCGCCGGTCTCCGACTCCGCCTGCCGGGCTTGCTTGCTGCGGATGTAGGTCACGCCGGCGGCCCAGACTTCCTGGTCGTCGATGGGGGGCAAAAGCATGGCGGCGTGCAGGGGGAGGGGATCGGCGGCGGGGTCGAGGCGGCGATGGACCTCGGCGGCGGGATCGGCGGCGTGGAGGAAGGTGGACAGGCGGCGGGAGCCGCGCAGGGGGCGGACGGAATCGCCGTCGAGCAGGCCGATCGAGGGCTGGGAGCCGGGGCCGTCGAGAAATTTGACAAGTTGCATGGCCGAAACGACCTCGAAGTGTTAGAACCCGCGTCGGTCGATCGGCCGGGCCCGAGCCCGCACCGTCGTCGACGCGCCGAGGGCTCCCGCCGGGACGGATCCGGGCGGGGGAGCAGATCGAGCCCTCCGGGCGGGCGGAGCGATCGATCCCCTTCGCGACGAGGCTCCCTGGCTGGGCCGATCGATCCCTCGGGATCGGATCGGATCGAAGCGGGCTGGGGGGCTCGGGACGGACGGAACCGACCGGGAGGGAGCGGATGGCGTCGGATCGGATCGTCGTGGTCGGCCACGCGGCGGTGACGTGCCTGGGGACCGACCTCGATCGGACCTGGCAGCGGCTCGTCGCCGGAGAGTCGGGGTTGGCCCGGCACCCGGAGCGGCTCGACCCGGGCCAGTACCTGCAGGACATCGCGGGCCTGGTCGAGGGGGTCGGCCCCGGCACCGATCGGGAGGACCCGACGATCGCCCGGCTGGGCTCCCGGTTCGTGCACTTCGGGCTCCTCGCCGCCCGCCAGGCCTGGGCCGAGGCGGGACTGGACCGGGTCCGGGACGAGCTGCCGAGCGACCGCGTGGCGGTGGTGGTGGGCTCGGGGCTCGGAGGGATGGACCTCTACCACGCCGAATCGAGGCGGGCCGCCGGCCGGAAGACGCTGGCGACCGGGCCCTATCTTGTCCCGGGGCTGATCGCCAATCAAGCCGCCGGGCAGGTCGCCCAGCAGCTCGGCCTGCACGGGCCGAGCCTCTCCCCGGCCAACGCCTGCGCCACCGGGGGGCACGCGATCGCCCACGCGGCGCTGCTGCTGAGGGCCGGAGAGGCGGATCTGGCCGTCTGCGGCGCGAGCGAGAGCGCCTTCACGCCGGAGATCGTCAACGGTTTCGTCACGATGAAGGCCCTGATGGGCCGCAAGCCCGGCGACCGAGCCGAAACCGACCCCGGGCAGGCCAGCCGCCCCTTCAGCGCCGACCGCGCCGGGTTCCTCATGGCCGAGGGGGCCGGGATCCTGATCCTGGCGACCGAGACGGCGGCCCGTCGCCTCGGCCTGCGGCCGATCGCCGGCCTGCTGGGCTGGGCGACGAACTCCGACGGCTTCCACGTCGCGCAGCCGAACCCGGATCGAGTCCGGCGCTGCCTGGAGCTGGCGATCGCTCACGCGGGGCTCCACCCCGAGCAGATCGACTATTACAACGCCCACGGGACGAGCACGACGGTCAACGACCGCGTGGAGACGGAGGCCGTGAAGGCCGTCTTTGGGGAGAAGGCGAAGGACCTGCCGGTCAGCTCGATCAAGGGGGCCGTCGGCCACGCCCTGGGGGCGGCGCCGGCGATCGAGGCGGCGGTCTGCGTGAGGGCCCTGCGCGAGCAGGTCATCCCGCCGACGATCAACCATCGCCCCGACCCCGCGCTGGACCTCGACTTCGTGCCGGGCCAGGCCCGATCGGCGCGGCTGGACCGCGTCCTCTCGGCGTCCTTCGGCTTCGGCGGGACGAACAACGCCCTGGTCTTCGGGAGGTGGACTGATGCCTGATCCCCAGCTCTTCGACGCGGTGTGCGGCCTGATCCGGTCGGTGGTCAAGCTCGACGCCGAGGTTCCCATGACGCCCGATTCCACACTGGTCGACGACCTGGGGGTCGACTCGCTGGATCTGGTCAGCGTCTTCCTCGAGGTCCAGGACGCCTTCGGCGTGGTGATTGACGAGGAGGACCTGACCGGGATCGTCTCGGTCGGGGACCTGGTGGCCTACGTCGCCGAGCGTCGGGCGTCGCAGGCGGCCTGAGCGGGTGATGGGGATCGAGGCGGTCGGATGCCGGGGCCAGGCGGCCGACGGCGGCAGGAGGCAATCGTGGCCGGGAGGGCTCCCGCTCGGAACCCGATCCCGGCCGGCGGGCCTCCCCCCCCGGGCGTTCGGCATCACGCATCCGCCAGTGTTCATTCACGATCGGCCATCCGTCTTCCTTCCGATCCGTCGCGGCCGGGGGCGATCGAGCATGGGGCGTCGCGGGCTCAATACGAGAAAGGGGATCCTCCGGGCGACCTTGCCGGTGCTGCGCCGGCTGCCGCCGAGGGCGGCGCTGCGGGCCGTGGGGGAGTTCGGCCGGTGGGAGTACCGGCTGGTCCCCTCGACCCGGAATCGCATCCTCGAGGCGATCCGACAGCACGCCGAGGCCCTCGGAGAGCCGTGGGACCCCTCGGCCGTCGGCCCGGAGCTGGCGGCGAACCTGATCCGGTCCCGGGCGAGGGATCTCCTGCTCGACGGCCGGACCGACGCCGAGCTGGAGGGGGTCTTCCGGATCGAGGGGCGAGAGCACCTCGACGGCGCGACCGCCGGAGGCCGGGGGGCCCTGCTGCTGGCCAACCACTTCGGCGCCCACCTGGTGGGGGCCTACTGGATCATCCGCCACGGCTACCCCTGGCGGATGTTCGGCGAGCGGCCGAGGCACATCTCCCGGCTGATGGCCGAGCAGTTTGCCCTCGACGGGCCGCTCGGCCAGGCCCGCCTGTTCGTCTCCCGAAAGGCCAACCCGGCCGAGGCCGCCGGGGCGATCCTCCGGGCCGCCCGGGTCCTGCGTGCCGGGATCGTTCTGTCGATCGCCTCCGACGTCCGCTGGCCGACCCCGCCCAACGCGACGGCGGAGTTCCTCGGCCGCTCCTATGCCTTCTCCTCGACCTGGGTGACGCTGGCGGCGCACGCCGGGGTGCCGGTGGTGCCGATGTACTGCTCGATCGAGCCGATGGGGACCTACCGCGTCGACTTCGAGCCGGCGTTCACCCTCCCGACGGCCGCGGCCCGAGACGATCGGCTGGCGGCGCACTGGGTGCAGCACGGCCTGAGGCTGGTCGAGAACCGGGTCCGGCGCGACCCGGCCAACAGCATCGACTACTTCTTCTGGGAGGAGGACGAGGCGGGGCCGAGGAATCGAGCGATGGCGGGGTGATCGGCCGAGAATCGATCGCGGGGCCCCGGCGTCGCGACGGGGAGCAGGGGCCGTGCCGGCTCCCGCTCGATCGGCCCCGCCGAGGGGGTCGACACACCCCCGCTTCCCCGACGGAGCGCTCGGGAGCGCGGCGGCGGCGACAGCCTGGGAGGGGCGCCGTTTTCGGCCCGAACCGGGACGCCCCAGGGTGTGTCGGCGGAGGGGCATCGGCCCCGAGCGCGGGTTGACCGATCAACGAAACTTGTTAGATTTGATGGAGAAGGGGGCCCCTTCCCTTTCGCTCCATTCCCCTCGATCCCGAAGCGGCTGTCATGAACCCGTCGTCGTCCCTGAGTCGATTGGCCCGAGACCGAGGAGGGTCGCCGATCAGCGACCTGATGAAGCGAGCGCTGGACAACCCGAGGCTGATCTCCCTGGCCGCCGGGTTCGTCGACCCCGCCTCCCTGCCGATCGACCCGACCCGGCGCGCCGTCGACGCCGTGCTCGGCGACCCGGCTAGCGGCCGGAAGGCGCTGCAGTACGGGACGACGATTGGGGATCCCTCGCTCCGCTCCCGGCTCGTCCGCCGGCTGGAGCTCGAGGAGAACGCCCTGCCGGGCCAGTTCGAGGGCGTGCTGCCGAGGATGGTCGTAACCAACGGCTCGCAGCAGTTGCTCTACCTGGTGGCCGAGGCGCTGCTCGACCCGGGGGACATCGTGCTGGTGGAGTCGCCGACCTACTTCGTCTTCATGGGGCTGATCGAGGCCCGGGGGGCTCGGGTCATCGGCGTCGAGACGGACCAGGGGGGGCTGAACCTCGAGGCGCTGGAGGCGACCCTGGAACGGCTGGAGGCCGAGGGGGATCTGCCCCGGGTCAAGCTGATCTACACCGTCAGCGAGCACAGCAACCCGACCGGCATCAGCCTGGCGGAGGACCGCCGGGCGCCGCTGGTGGAGCTGGCCAACCGCTGGTCGAAGGATCATCAGATCTTCGTGCTCGAGGACGCCGCCTACCGAGGCCTGAGCTTCTCGGGCCGGGAGCCGTCCAGCGTCTGGCGGCACGACGAGGAGGGGCGGTGCGTCATCCTCGCCCGGACCTTCAGCAAGAGCTTCAGTCCGGGGCTGAAGACCGGCTTCGGCGTGCTGCCCGAGGCGCTGGTCGACCCGGTGCTGAGCCTCAAGGGGGATCACGACTTCGGCTCGAACAACTTCGCCCAGGCGGTGCTCGACCGTGCCCTGGCCGACGGCAGCTACGATGCCCAGGTGGCCTGGCTCCGGGAGGTCTACCGCACGAAGTGCGACGTGCTGCTCGGGGCGCTGGAGGAGCACCTCGGCGACGTCGAAGGGGTGAGCTGGACCGTGCCGACGGGAGGGTTGTACATCTGGCTGACGGTGCCCGAGTGGCTCGACACGGGCAAGGACGGCCCGCTGTTCTCCCGGGCCCTGGAGCACGAGGTGCTCTACGTGCCGGGGGTGTACGCCTTCGCCGATGAGCCGGGCCCGGTGCCCACCAACCACGCCCGGCTCTGCTTCGGCGTGCCGGACGAAGACCAGTTGCGCGAGGGGGCCCGCCGCCTGGCCGGCGCCCTGGCGAGTTGCGGCGAGCACGTCGCCTGAGGCGTCGGAACGACGATCGCACGGCGGATCGCGTGCTCAGGCCGGGGATCGGACGCCCCGGCCGGCCAGGGAAGAGACGCGGGCGAGGCGAGGCGAGGCGAGGGATCGCGCGATGAACGGATTGCTCCGCCGCTACGCGACCGGCATCCTGCCTCGATACGTCATGGGGCAGGTGGCCAAGGCGTTCATCCTGGCCTTGCTGATGCTCACGAGCATCTTCGTGCTCGTCGTCGTCGTCGCCAAGGCGGCCGAGACCGGCCTCGGCCCACGAGAAATCCTGTTGATGCTGCCGCTGGCGGTGCCGAGCACGCTGCCCTACACCGCGCCGGTGGCGTTGCTGTTCGCCGTGTCGGTGGTTTACGGCAGAATCGCCTCGGATAACGAGGTGCTCGCCGTCAAGGCCGCCGGCCAGGGGGCGATGACGGTGATGCTGCCGTCGTTTCTCTTCGGCGTGATCCTCAGCCTCGGCCTGATCGTGCTGAGCAACGACGTGATCCCCTCGGCCACGCACCAGGCCAAGGCGGCGCTCTTGAGCAACATGGAGGAGATGTTCTACCGCATCCTGAAGAAGGAGCGTTCCTTCGACAACCCGTTCTGGCCGTTCAAGATCGAGGTCCGGGACGTGGAGGACAAGGTCCTCCTCGGCGCCCGGTTCTCGCACCGGAACAAGGCGCCCGACGCCGAGGCCCCCTTCGACCTGCACATCTACGCCGCCCGCGCCGCGATCCGATTCGACAAGCAGGCGGAGAAGATCGTCGTCGGCCTGGAGGACGCCTACGTCATCGGCGACGCCAAGCGGCCCGACTTCCTGCTGATCGACAAGGAGCAGCTCGAGCTGCCCATGCCCGGCAACCAGGGGGGGCGGTTCGCCGGCACGGTCCAGGAGCTGACGACCGGCCAAATTCTCGACGAGCAGCGCGAGTGCTACCGCCGGTCGGTCGAGGAGCGCGCCCGGCAGTCGATCGCCGCGGCGCTCTGGATCGCCTCCGGCCGGCCGAGGCTGGTCAACTGGCCGACCGTGCGCGAGGCGATCGTCTACGCCCTGGAATCCGAGGCCCGGTACAACAAGCTGGAGACCGAGAAGCAGATGCGGGTGGCCATCGCCTTCAGCCCCCTGTTCTTCGCGCTGCTCGGCGTGCCGGTCGGCATCTGGCGGGCCCGGGGCGACTTCCTCAGCGCCTTCATGGCCTGCTTCCTGCCAATCATCACCATCTACTACCCCCTGACCCTCTTCGGCGTGAACCTGGGCAAAGAGGGGATGGTCGAGCCGATCCTGGCCCTCTGGGCCGGCAACCTCGTGCTGGCGATCCTCTGTGGCCTGGTGCTCCGGCCGGTGCTGCGGCACTGATCGGCGCCGGGGGCGGGGGGGTGTTCGTTCGGACCGGAGACCGAAGGTCCACGGAGGGGCCGGATGCTGCGGATCCTGGACAGGCAGCGCTACTGGGCCTTCGTGAAGGCCTACATCATCTGCTACGTCTCGCTCGTCGGCCTGATCGTCGTCATCGACGCGTTCGCCAACTTCGACGAGTTCTCCCAGGTCGCCAGCGGGTCGGCCCTGCTGGCGAAGATTTGCCGGTATTACCTTGTCCGCACCAGCCTGTTCTTCGACCGGCTCAGCGGCGTGATCGCCATGATGGCGGCCGTCTTCACCGCGACCTGGATCCAGCGCAACAACGAGCTGCTGGCGATGCTCGCCGCCGGGATCGGCACGAAGCGCGTTGTGCGGCCCATCCTCGTCTCGGCGGTCCTGGTCAACGGCCTGGCCGTGCTCAATCAGGAGCTGGTCATGCCGAAGCTCGCCGACGAGCTGCAACAAAAACCGGCCCACTTCGAGGGGAGGAAGATCACCCAGATCCACACCCGGGAGGACGCCAACCACACGTCCATCGGGGTCGGCACCGGCGGCAAGGGGGATCCCGACCGGCAGATCGTCACCAAGTTCCACGCCTTCCTGCCGTTGCCGAACCAGGGGGCCTTCGCCACGATCGACGCCGCCGAGGCGGCTTACATCCCCGAGGGGCACCCGACCGCCCCGCACACCGGCGGCTGGCTGCTGCGACGGGGGCGGATCACCCCTCCCGACACGGCGATCGACCCGGAGTTGCTGATCGAGCTGGAAACCCCCGCCGGCCTGGAGGGCTTCCCCCCCTCGCTCGACGGCCTGACCGACCTCGGCGGCCGGACCTTCTTCCTCAAGACCGGCGTCTCCTTCAAGGCGATTACCCGGGACCACCGGCAGTGGTTCCGCTACGCCTCGACCGGCGAGCTGATCGCCGCCCTGACCGACCCGGCCAACGCCCCGGAGAAGACGGAGATCGCCGTCTTCCTCCACGCTCGGATGCTCCGACCGCTGATGAGCATGGCCCTGTTGTTCCTCTCGCTGCCGCTGGTGCTCGGCGGCGAGGGGAGGAACATGTTCATCAACCTCGGGTTGTCGTTGGCCACCTCGGCCGCCTATTTCGCGACGATCAACGTCGCGTCCTACCTGGGCGGCAACGGCGTGCTCCCGCCGATGATCGCCGCCTGGGGCCCGCTCATCCTCTTCGGCACCGTCGCCGCCGCCCGCTGGGACACGATCCGAACCTGACGCCATGCGATCCCCGGCCGGCCGGCCGGCCGACCGTCAGACGCGCGTCATCACGAGCGAGGCGTTCTGGCCGCCGAAGCCGAAGCTGTTGGACAGGGCGACTCGGACGGGAAGCTCCCGGGCGGTGTTGGGGACGTAGTCCAGGTCGCAGTTCGGGTCGGGGGTGGCCTGGTTGATGGTGGGGGGGATGACGCCTCGGTCGAGGGTGATGGCGGTGGCGGCCGCCTCCAGGGCGCCGGAGGCTCCGATGAGGTGGCCAACCATCGACTTCTGCGAGCTGATCGGGATCGTCTTCGAGCGGTGCCCGAAGACGCGCTTCACGGCGTTGGTTTCCATGATGTCGTTGAGCCTCGTGCTCGTGCCGTGGGCGTTGATGTAGTCGACGTCGCTGGGGTCGGTCCGGGCCTCCTTCAGCGCGGCCGAGATGGAGAGGGCGGCCCCCTTGCCGGAGGGCTCCGGGCGGGTGATGCCGTAGGCGTCGAACGAGGAGCCGTAGCCGATGACCTCGGCGAAGATCTTCGCTCGGCGGCGTCGGGCGTGCTGCAAGCTCTCCAGCATGAGCACCGCCGCCCCCTCTCCCAGGACGAAGCCGTCGCGCTCGCCGTCGAAGGGACGGGAGACCTCGGAGGGGGTCCGGGTGGACCGGCTCAGGGCGTTCATGGCCTGGTAGGCGACGATCAGCAGCGGATCCAGCCGGCTGTCGCAGCCGCCGGCGAGCATCAGGTCGGCGTCTCCCCGGGCGATCAGCCGGAAGGCCTCGCCGACGGCCTGGGTGCCCGCGGCACAGGCGGTGACGATCGTGTTGTTCGGCCCCATCGCCCGGTGCAGAATCGAGATGTGGGCCGCCGCCATGTTGGGCAGGTGCTTCAGGAGCCAGAGCGGGAACATCGACTCGGCCTGGGCCAGCGAGAACGCCTTCCAGTCCAGCGAGCCGTCGCCGGCCAGCCCGGTGGCCAGCGGGGCGGCCAGCTCCCCCAAAGCCATCGGGGTGATGCCGGTGCCCATGCAGACGCCGAAGCGGGTCGGGTCGATCTTCTCGGGGTCGATGCCCGAGTCCTCGGCGGCCAGGGCGGCGGCCCCCACCGCGAAGTTCACCGCCCGGCTCATCACCTTGGCGTTCTTCTTGTGCTCGCCGAGGTAGGGCGTGACGTCGAAGTTCTTCACCTCGCCGGCGATCCGGACGGGAAGGCCGGTCGCGTCGAAGCTCTCGATGGGGCCGACTCCCGAGCGGCCCTCGGCGATCGCCTCGCTGAAGGCGACGCGGCCGATGGCGTTCGGCGCCACGATCCCGATCCCGGTGATCACAACCCGGCGCATCGACAATTCCCCCTCGCCTCGGTGCTGCAATCGTCAGCGCTGCTCGTCTCGTCGAGGCCCTCGACCCGGCGGCGGCAGGCGCAAAGCACCGGGCGGGCGGCATTGTGCTCAATTGGCAGCATACACTGCGGGCTCGGCGGGATCAAGCGAGAATAGCCAGTCTGGGAGGTTCGGCGTATCTGTCGTGACTGGATCATGTTTTCCGGCAATGGATGAGCCGGGAGGCGGACGACGGCCCGAGTGACCCCGGCGCCTCGGGCTGCTAGAATGGCGAACCGGAACGGCCCCGGCGGAGTCCCGGTGGCAGGCCGGCCGGGGGCCGGCCCACGATTCGAGAGGTTTCGGCCCGGTTCTCTGGAGAAGGTGCGATCGATGTCCCTCCGCTTGGCGGAACGTTCCCGATGGGTGGCTCCCTCGGCGACCATGGCGATGGCGGCCGAGGCGGCCCGCCTGAAGGCCTCAGGCGTCGAGGTCTTCGACTTCACGCTCGGGGAGCCCGACTTCCCGACTCCCGAGAACGTCTGCGCCGCGGCCGAGCGCGCGATCCGGGACGGGAAGACCCATTACACTCCGGCCGCCGGCATCCCCGAGCTTCGCGCCGCGATCGCCCGGCACTATTCTACTTCGGCCGGGCTGGCGACCGATCCGCAGCAGGTTATCGTCTCCAACGGGGCCAAGCATTCCATCCATAACGCCCTGATGGCCCTTTGCGGCCCCGGCGACGAGGTGATCATCCCGTCCCCCTACTGGGTGAGCTACGCCGAGCTCGTCCGCCTGACCGGCGCCGAGCCGGTGATCATCCCCACCACCGAGGCCGAGGGGTTCGTCCTCTCCCCCGAGCGGTTCCGCGAGGCGGTCACGCCGCGCTCCCGGCTCCTGATGATCAACACCCCCTCCAACCCCACCGGAGCCGTCTACGACCGCGCCCAGCTGGAGGCCCTGGCCGACGCGGTCCTCCAGACCGAGGTCGGCGTGCTCTCCGACGAGATCTACGAGGAGCTGACCTTCGACGGCGCCTCGGCCCACTGCTTCGCCGCCCTCCGTCCGGGCCTGGCCGACCGCACCGTGACCATCTCGGGCGTGAGCAAAACCTACGCCATGACCGGATGGCGGATCGGCTGGGCGGTCGCTCCCTTGAGCGTGGCGAAGTTCATGGGGGCCTTGCAGAGCCAGGAGACGAGCAACCCGTGCTCGATCAGCCAGTGGGCCGCCCTGGAGGCGATCACGGGCCCGAAGGACGCGATCGAGCGGATGATCGCCGAGTTCGCCAAGCGGAGGGCGTATGTCATCGGCCGGGTGGCCGGGCTGAAGGACATCGGCTTCACCCCTCCCCGGGGCGCCTTCTACGCCTTCCTCAACGTCGAGCGCCACTTCGGCCGGACACTCGGCGGGATCGAGCTGACCGACTCGACCTCGTTCTGCCAGGCGGCCCTGACCTCGGCGAAGGTCGCCATGGTCATGGGCTCGGCCTTCGGCGCCGAGGGGTACGTGCGGATCTCCTTCGCCACCGGCATGGACACGCTGCAGCGCGGGTTCGACGCGCTCGCCGCCTTCCTGGAGGGATGATCGCCCCCTCCCCCGCCCTCTCCCTGATCGCGATCCCGCCGGCCCGGCCTTCGCCCCGGAGGCCGTCGGGAAGCGATCGGGGCGGCGCCTTGCCGAGCGATCGCGGCGTCATCTAGAATGGGTCGATCATCTCCGCCTGGCGACCCGCGGGGGAGCGGCCATGACCAGGTATCTCATCGCAGGGATGTTGCTGCCGGCCTCGTTGACGATCGCCTATGTGATCCTCCGCCGCCCGATCCGGGAAATCTGCGAGGAGATCGGGTTCGAGAAGGCTCGCCAGCGCTTCCACCAGCAGCGGGAACGACTCGAGGCCCGCTTCCTGGCCGCCCTCGGCCGCCTCGACCCCGAGGAGCAGGAACGCTGGGAGGAGGCGGACTGGCGCCCCGATGTCGTCTGGGCCCGAGACCGCAAGACCCGGACGCTCAACGCCCTGGCCGCCGTCCGCTTCGATCCCCCTCCCTTCTCCGACCTCCCCTCCCCTCGGGCGACCGCCCTGTTCGAGTACCGGGACGGCCGATGGACCACCGACGGGCTGTGGTTCGACGACATGAGCCCGGACGAGGCGATCGCCCACCAGCGCCAGCTCGAGCCGGTCATCATCTCCCGACACCGGACCACCCAGGCCGGGGACGCGGCGCTCTGACCCGTCGGTCGCCTTCGGGTCGGCAGGGCAGGGCCCCGGCGAGCGGATCGGGCTCGGACTCCGAGCCGTCGCGCCGCGACTCGCGACTCGGCACGACACGACGCCTCGTTCCCCCGCTCGCCGAGGGGATTCGGTGCGTCATTCCCGGACCTTGGCCTTCATGTCGGCCCGGAGCTGGATGTAGCGTTCCAGGTCGAAGTCGTCTCCCCGGCAGCAATCGAGCAGCGGGCGTTCGAGCTGCTCGACCTGGGCGCAGGCGTCGGCGACTCGGTCGGCGATCTCGATCGGGATGATGCAAACGCCGTGCTTGTCGGCGTGGATCAGGTCGCCGGGCTTGATCTCGACGCCGGCGAGGGTGACGGGCTTGCCGAAGTCGACGAGCCGGACGTAAGCGTGGCTGACGCAGAGGTTCAGGCCGAAGAGGTGGAAGCCCATCGCCTCGACCTCATCGACGTCTCTCGGGCAGCCGTCGGTGATGTGGCCGACGCAGCCGAGTTTCTTGTGGATCGTCGCGTTCACCTCGCCGAACTGGGCGCCGAGGCCGGGTTCGTCGTCCAGGTCCTGCCCGACGGCCACCTTCGGCCCCGGCTGCGAGGCGACGTATCGGAGGTAGTCCGCCGTCAGGTCGGGCCCCTTGCTCGAGTCGGGCGCCGCTTTGGTCTGCGAGGTCACCGCGTAGCCGACCATCACCCCGAGCCCCGGCGTCAGGCTCCGGATGCGGTGCGGCAGGAAGCCGACGTGCCTCGGGCGGACGTTGAAGACCTCGATCGCGTTGGAAACCGTCGGTGTGTTGTACGCCTTGAGGCGCTCGATCGCCTCAGGGGCCAGGGGCGTGTAGGACATCTCGGGGGATGCTCCGGCGGGCCGGGGTCGGATCAATCCCGGCAGTCTAGCACCGGCCGCGATGGGGGGCCAGCGGATGGAGCGGAGGAGCGGAGGAGTAGGAAGAGCAGAGGAGTAAGAAGAGCAGAGGAGCAGAGGAGCAGAAGAGCAGAGGAGCGGAGGAGCGGAGGAGTAGGAAGAGCAGAGGGACGGTGAAACAGGTGAAACAGAGGAGCGGAGGCAAGGGCCTTCCAGACGGCTGATGGCGGATGGGGTCGCGGAGCGAGGCGGGCTCGATGGCGCGCCGGCGTTCCTCTCGGGGAAGTCCCTCGACGTCGAGAAATCCTCGAAGGGAGCGTCGGGGGGCCGGTGGGAGCGGAGGTCGCTCGCGATCCGACTCGATCCGATCCGATCCGATTCGATTCGATTCGATCCGATTCGATTCGATCTGATCCGACGGCCGGCTGCAATTCCGGCGACGGGCCCGAGACCGGACCGGGCGCCATCGCTCCCAGAACCGGTTCGGAGGTTCGGAACTGCGAATCGGACGGATGCCAGCCCGTCCCGGGGCCGGGCCTGTCTCCGGGGGGAGGAGAGGATCGGCGGGCCCTCCCTTGACTCGGAGGGGCGGCGGGGGCACGGTAGGGGGGCGACGGCGACCGCCCCGAGACGGCCGGAGGGGCGGGCCAGGCTCCTTCCAGGCTCGGGGCGTCCATCGTGGCTCAAGAGACGATCCAATCCATCGATTCGATCCGGGATGTCGACCAGCTCGACGAGTTGCTCTCCGAGCCGACCCCTGGCGTGGTCGAGGCGATGCGCCGCCTCGACGGCGATCTGATCGTCCTCGGCGCCTCGGGCAAGATGGGCCCTACCCTCGCCTGGATGGCCCGGAGGGCCTCCGACGCCGCCGGCGTCTCCCGGCGGGTGATCGGCGTCGCCCGGTTCTCGGATCCGAGCAAGGAGGCCTGGCTCCGCGACCGGGGCATCGAGCCGATCCGATGCGACCTGCTCGACCCCGACCAGATCGAGCGGCTGCCCGAGGTGCCGAACGTCGTCCACATGCCCGCCTTCAAGTTCGGCGCCACCGGCAACCAGGCGACCGCCTGGGCCGTCAACTGCTTCCTGCCCGGCCTGGTCTGCCGCAAGTATCGCTCGGGACGGATCGTGGCCTTCTCGACCGGCAACGTCTACCCGCTGGTGCCGGTCGACAGCGGCGGCTCGAAGGAGTCGGATCCGCTGCGTCCGGTGGGCGACTACGGCATGAGCTGCGTCGGCCGCGAGCGGATCATGGAGCACTTCAGCCGGGCGGCCGGGACGCCGATGGCGATCATCCGCCTGAATTATGCCGTCGAGATGCGCTACGGCGTGCTCGTCGACATTGGCCGCAAGGTCCTCGCTGGCGAGCCGATCGACGTGGCGATGGGCCACCTGAACGCCATCTGGCAGGGGGACGCCAACGCGATGACCCTGGCGGCGTTCGACCACGTCTGCTCCCCCCCGTTCGTGCTGAACGTCACCGGGCCGGAGACGCTGTCGGTGCGCAAGGTCGCCGAGCGCTTCGAGGAGCTGCTGGGCCGGGAGGCGAGGATCACCGGCGTCGAGGCTCCCGACGCCCTGCTCAGCGACTCCTCGCTCGCCGGACGCCTGATGGGCCCCCCCCGCATCGACGCCGACCGCCTGCTGACCCTCGTCGCCGACTGGCTCCGTCGCGGGCAGCCGATGCTCGACAAGCCGACCCGCTTCGAGGTCCGAGACGGCCAATTCTGACCCTCCCGTGCCCTCCCTTCGGGCGATCTCGGCGGTCGGCCTCCCCCCCGGCCGAGAGCCTTCCCGTCCCTCCGCCGCTCCCCCCCGGAGTCCGGAACCTCGCGTCCGACATCCCGAGCCCCCCGGAGCCCGCTCCGATGCCCGCCCCCCTGCCCTCCCCCATCCGGGATGCCCTCCTGCTCGGTGCGGTCATCCCCGCGATGCCGCTGGCCCTGACCGCCGCTCGATCGCTCGACGAGCGCCGTCAGCGAGCGCTCATCCGCTATTACGCCGACGCCGGCGCGGGTGGCCTGGCCGTGGGGGTGCACACCACCCAGTTCGCCATCCGGGCTCCCGAGCACGGCCTCTTCCGCCCCGTCCTCGAGCTGGCGAAGGAGGAGCTCGACCGCGCCGATGCCCGGCTCGGCCGGTCGATGATCCGCATTGGGGGCATCTGCGGCCCGACGGCGCAGGCCGTGGCCGAGGCCGAGGCCTTGCGCGACCTCGGCTACCACGCCGGCCTGCTCAGCCTGGCGGCCCTCTCCGGCTCGGACGACGACGCGATGCTCGCCCACTGCCGGGCCGTGGGCGAGGTGCTGCCGCTGGTCGGCTTTTATCTTCAGCGGGCCGTGGGCGGGCCGGAGCTCTCGTTCCGCTTCTGGCGTCGGTTCACCGAGCTCGACGCCGTGGCCGCGATCAAGGTCGCCCCGTTCGACCGCTACCGCACCCTCGACGTCGTCCGGGCCGTCGCGGAGTCCGGCCGGACCGACATTGCCCTGTACACGGGAAACGACGACAACATCATCCTCGACCTGCTGACGCCCTACCGCGTCCGATCCGGCGACGGCTGGGCCGAGGTTCGCTTCGCGGGAGGACTGCTCGGCCACTGGGCCGTCTGGACCCGCCGGGCCGTCGAGCACCTGGAGGCCTGCCGAGCCTGCTCGGCCCGGGAAGCGGGGGCACCGGCCGAGCTGCTCCGCCTCTCGGCCCAGGTGACCGACGCCAACGCCGCCCTCTTCGACGTCGCCAACGGCTTCGCCGGCTGCATCGCCGGGCTGCACGAGGTACTCCGCCGCCAGGGGCTGCTCGAGGGGATCTGGTGCCTCGACCCCGAGGAGGGTCTCGGCCCCGGCCAGCTCGACGAGATCGACCGCGTCGCTCGGGCCTACCCCGACCTGAACGATGACGCCTTCGTCGCCGAGCACCTCGATCGCTGGCTTTCCGGCTAATCCCGGACGGACCGCCCCGGTCTCCGGCTCGTTCCCCCGGCCCGATCCGGGAAGGCGCCAAGGAACGGGGACGACCCAATCCGATTCGCCTGGACGCCCCCCGTCGCCACGGTCATCCCCGAGCGCACACAGTCCTCCCGAGCCGGGAGACCTCGAGACCCTGCCCCCACCTCCCCGGAGAGTCGTCGCCGGATGAACCGCAGCCCCCGCCGCGCCGTGTTCCTGGACAAGGACGGCACCGTCATCGAGAACGTCCCCTACAACGTCGACCCCGACCGGATCCGACTCTCCTCCGGGGCGGCCGAGGGCCTGCGCACGCTGGCCGGGGCCGGCTATCTGCTCGTCGTCGTCTCGAACCAGTCGGGAGTGGCCCGGGGATATTTCCCGGAATCGGCGATCGGGCCGGTCGAGCGGCGGTTACGCGAAACGCTGGACGCCGAGGGCGTAAATCTAGCCTCGTTTCGCTACTGTCCGCACCATCCCGACGGATCGGTTTCGGCGTACGCGGTTTCGTGCGAATGCCGAAAGCCGGCGCCGGGGATGCTCGTCGCGGCGGCCCGAGCGCTGGGGATCGACCTGGGACGGTCCTGGATGGTCGGCGACCTCCTCGACGACGTCGAGGCCGGCCACCGAGCCGGCTGCCGGTCGGTCCTGATCGCCAACGGCAACGAAGCGGAATGGCGCCGAGGCCCCCTGCGCGATCCTGACCTCGTCGCCCCCGACCTCTCCGAGGCGGCCCGGCTGATCCTCAACGCCGACGCCAGCGGAAAGCCCTCGCCATGATCGGAGGACTCGGGCCGATCGCCCGGCCCCCCCGACCCCGGATTCCCCTCGATTCCTCGATCACCAATCCGGGCGCCCCGCGATCAGCCGAGATCGGTGCGTTCCAAGCTCCGCCATCCGATCTCCGCCCTCCGATCTGAGATCTCCGATCTCCGCCCTCCGATCTGAGATCTCCGATCTCCGCCCTCCGATCTCTAGAATCGCTTCATCCTCCAGCCAGGTTCCGAAACGCCGATCGTCCCTCAAGCGACCTCGAACAGATCATCCACCGACCGGATCCTCCCCGCCTTCGCCTCCTCCAGGAAGTCCCCGAGCGGGCAGACGATCGTGGTGGAGCTGTCTCCCGGCACCCGATCGGGGTGGTCGATCTCCCGGGTGCTGGAGCGGACGATCAGGGCGTCCTCGCTCCTCGGCAGTCGGTCGAGATTGGCGACATAGGCGTCGAACCGGCCGGCCCGGATCAGGAAGAACTCGACGTCGGAGACGTAGACCACCGAGACGCTCATCCCTCGGCGTCGGAGCCAGCCCGCCAGTCGGGGAAGGGCGACCTCCCCGGCGAAGTCGGCCACGATCGGGACCACCAGGTCGGCCCGCTGGGCGTCTCGGACGGCCCGATACGACTCCTCTCGGGCCAGCAGGTGCGCCGGCCTTCCGTCTCGGTCGGGGGTGCGGATCAATTGCCCGAAGGTCGGATAGATCGGCAGCGCCAGGAACCTCGCGTCCAAGCCGGGCCCGGCGATCCTCGCCTGGATGGTGGCCAGATCGTCCCACTCCTCCTCGCCGAGGATTCCGAGCGGCCGCAGCAGCGCGACGACCTCCGCCCTCGTCCTCCCGAGCAGGTCCTCGTCGAACCGGGCCTCCCCGAACGCCTCCACGAGCCGATCGGCCGTCGGGTTCTCCGGCATCGGCCCCGGCCTGCGGGCGGTGAGCCGGGTGAGATACGAAATCCGATCGCCCGAGAGCATGAAGAATGCCTTGTGCAGCAGGTGCAGTCTCAGGTTCCTCCTGCGATGATCGAGGAGAATCGAAAGCGCCGGCCGGCATCGCGCGATGTACGAGAAGTTCTGGTCCGGCCCCACGCCGAGATACACCCCTCCCGCCGGCGCCCGGCGCTCCAACTCTCCGGAGACGCGGGGGAACGAGTCCTCGTTGGAGAGGAAGTTGTCCGCGTGAGGTCCGGATTCCGGTTCGGACAGTGCCTCGATCAGCGCTCCGAATGAGATGTCGCGACCGGGGAACAGGTCTTCCCACAGGCTGGTCCTGGGCGAGATCGGTTCTCGGGGCCCCAATCTCATAAATGATCTCCAATTCGACGATTTCTCGAGGACCGGGGAACCGGGCGGTCGTTCCCCTCTCGTCTCAGGGCCAATCGGGACGGGTCGATGCTCCCGAGCGCGAGGGCGGCCTGACACCTGACTCGTCCGCCGGCCTTGGTCTAGATCGGCTCGAAAGCGACCCGAGGCCCGGTGATCGCCGCCGGATCGGTCTGCGATCGATCGGCACCAGCAGCCTGGAGATCCACCGCATCGCCTCCCGCAGCCCCTGCCGGGCGTCTGGGGAAAGCCCCTCACCGATCGAGAGATCGACGGCAGGGACGGTGATCAACCACGCTTCGGGAGACCGGCTGAACACCTCCCGGGAGAGGGCGAGCAGGCGTCGAGGGTCACTCACATGTCCGATCGTCTCACGTCCATCGGCCGGCGCGATCGGGCGGGCCTCGACCCGATCCCCCTCCCCTTCCCCGGCGATCCGGGCATCAACGAAGACCGCCAGCCGGGCCTTCGCCAGCGGCTCGGCCAGCTCGGGGAGCAGTTGATGGGCCTCGATCGCCTCCACCCCCGGGATGCACCACCTCGAGACGGCCTGGGCCACGCTCGGCCCCACCCCGTCGTCCCGTCGCATCGGATTGCCGAAGCCGATCACAAGGACGGACGCGGCATCGAGCGTCTCCATCAGTCTCGCCTCTCCTCGTGGAGCACGTCCCCGTCCGGGCCGACGAGCCGGACTACCATCGGCATCTGGCCGAGGGCGTGGGTCGAGCAGCTCAGGCAGGGATCGAACGCTCGGATGCCCGCCTCCAGGCGGTTGAGCACCCCCTCCGGGATCGTCGGCCCGGTGATGTAACGCCGGGCGATCTGGAGCACCGTGGCGTTCATCGCCAGGTTGTTCTGCCCGGTGGCGATGATCAGGTTCACCGAGCGGATGAGCCCGTCCCGATCGACCTGATAGTGGTGGAACAGCGTCCCCCGAGGGGCCTCGCTCACCCCCACGCCCTCGGTCGCGTTGATGCCCGCCTCGGCCCGCAGCCGGTCGGATCGCAAATCGGGGTCGTCGATCAGGCGGCCGATGCGCTCAATGCTCGCAAGAATTTCGATCAGTCTTGCATAATGATACCAGAACGAGGACGAGACGATCCGCCCGCCCCGCTGGCGGTACTCGGTCAGCTCGGCGTCGGCCAGCGGCGTCCCCATCCGATCGCACAGGTTCAGGCGGGCGATCGGGCCGACCCGGTACATGCCCCCGGGGATCCCCAGAGGGCGATAGTAGGGAGACTTCAGATACGAGTCCGGCTGGATCACCTCCGCGATGAATTCCCGGTAGACGTCGGCCCCGGGCGAGTCGACCAGGATGTTCCCCTGGGCGTCGGAGAGCCGGAGCCTCCCGTCGTAGTGCTCCCAGGAGCCGTCCGGCGCGACGAGGCCGCAGTACAGCGTCGGGAAGTTGCCGAAACAGGACGCCTCGTCGGCGAAGCGGTCGAGCAGCCCCTTCATCAGCCCCAGAGCATACCGGGCCGCCTCCTCCGCCTCGGGGAGTCGAGCCTTGATCCGATCTCGTCCCTCGACCGTCAGCGCCGCCCGGACGCCCCCCGGCACGCACCAGCTCGGGTGGATCTTCCGACCGCCGAGCCGCTCGATGATCTCCTGGCCGAATTGCCGTAGCCGGATGCCCCGCAGCGCCGCCTCTCGGTTGGCCCGGGCGAGGCCGAAGACGTTCCGCCCGGCGGGGTCGGCGTCGAAGCCGAGCAGCAGGTCCGGCCCGCTCAGGTGGAAGAAGCTCAGCGCATGCGACTGAACAATCTGCCCTAAGTTCATCAACCGGCGCAGCGTCTCCGCCGCCGGGGGGATCTTGACCGCCAGGATCGCGTCCCCCGCCTTGGCCGAGGCCATCAGGTGGCTGACCGGGCAGATGCCGCAGATCCGAGCCGTCAGTCCGGGCATTTCCCAGAGCGGCCTCCCCTCGCAGAACCGCTCGAAGCCGCGGAACTCGGCGACGTGGAACCTCGCGTCGGCGACCGAATGATCGTCGTTCAGGAAGATGCTGATCTTCGCGTGCCCCTCGATCCGGGTCACGGGATCGATCACGATCCGACGCCCCATCGTCACGCCTCCCTTCCCCTCCTCTCAGTCGCCCCGAGGCCGGCCGCCCCGGAAGGCCCTCGAGGGCATCGCCTCTGCTCCGTCGGGCGAGGGCGGCTGCCCATATCCGCCGAAGTGGATGCGGTGCCCCGGGAGGTCGACCGGCTCCCCCGCGATCATTCGCTCCAGCGCCGCCCGGATCGTCGGTCCCGACGGCGGGCAGCCCGGCAGGAAGGCGTCGACCGGCACGATCGCGTGCACCGGCACCACGCGATCCAGCAGCTCGGGCACCGTGTCCGACGCCTCCGGAATCGCGCCGGGAGGGTCGGAGGCCCGAAGGTAGGCCCGCTCCAGCACCGGCAGCGCCCCTCCCAGCGGGTTCCTCAAGGCGGTCACGTTCCCCGTCACGGCGCAGTCGCCGAAGGCAACGACCAGCCGGGTCCGCTCCCGCACCCGTTGGATCATCGCCAGGTGCTCCACGTTGCAGACCGCCCCCTCGACGAGCACGACGTCCACGCCCTCGGGGTACTCCTTGGCGTCGACCAGCGGCGAGTAGACCACCTCGGCCACATCGGCCTGTTCCAGCAGGAACTCGTCCGTGTCGAGGAACGACATGTGGCAGCCCGAGCATCCGCCGAGCCAGACCGTCGCCAGCCTCAGACGGTCCATCGCTTCTCCTCCCGGGCCGTGATCAGGAAGCGGAGCATCGCGCGGTCGTGGACGTTCTCGGCGACCGACGCCCCCCGGTGGAACAGCGCCCCCGTTGGGCAGGCCATCACGCACTTGCCGCAGGAGGTGCAGGTGCTCGACTCCCCCCACGGCCGGTCCAGGTCGGTGATGACCCGGGACCGAGCGCCCCGGCCCGCCACGTCCCAGGTGTGCGCACCCTCGACCTCGTCGCAAACCCGCACGCATCGCGTGCAGAGGATGCAGCGGTTGTCGTCCTGGCCGTAGCGGTCGTGCGACAGGTCGACGCCGCACTCCGGGGCGAGGTAATCAAAGCGAATATGATCAACCCCTAGTTCCTCCGCCAGATTCTGCAGCTCGCAGTGGCCGTCGGCCACGCAAACCGAGCAGACATGGTTCCGCTCCGCGAACAGCAGCTCGACGATCATCTTCCGGTATTCCCGGAGCTGCTCCGTGTCCGTCCGCACGTCCATCTCCTCGGCCGCCTTCGTGACGCAAGACGGCATCAGCCGGCCGTTCACCTCCACCAGGCAGAGCCGGCAGGCGCCGACGGGGCTCACTCCGTCGAGGTGGCAGAGCGTCGGGATGCGAGTTCCCGCCTCCCGAGCGGCCTCCAGGATCGTCTGGCCCTCCCGGGCGCTGATCATCGCCCCGTTGAGCCGAAGGGTCGTAACGGCCATCGCTTCACCTCGCGATCGGAGAGTGGGTTCCCTCGCCGTTCTTCCCGATCAGCTTCGCCTCGTACTCATGCCGGAAGAAGCGCAAGGTGCTCAGTACCGGGTTCGGGGCCGCCTGACCCAGCCCGCAGAGACTGGCGTGCTTGACCATGTCACACAGCGCCTCCAGCCGCTCGAGCTCCTCGGGAGCGGCAACCCCGCGCTCGATCCGGTCGAGCATCCGGTACAGTTGCACGGTCCCCGATCGGCAGGGAACGCACTTGCCGCACGACTCGTCCATGCAGAAGCCCATGAAGTACCGAGCCAGGGCGACCATGTCGTCGTGCTGGTCCATGACGATCATGCCTCCCGAGCCCATGATCGAGCCCAGCGCCTTGAGGGCCTCGTACTCGACCGGCGTGTCGAAGAGATCGCTCGGGATGCAACCTCCCGACGGCCCCCCCGTCTGGACGGCCTTGATCGTCGACCCTTCGGGGGGGCCGCCGCCGATTGATTCGACAATCGCGCGCAGCGTCATTCCCATGGGAACCTCGACGAGGCCCGTGTTCCGGACCTTCCCGGCCAGGGCAAAGACTTTTGTTCCCTTGCTCCCCTGGGTGCCGATGCCGGCGAACCAGTCGGCTCCCTCGCGAATGATCGCGGGGACATTGGCGAATGTCTCCACGTTGTTGATCAGGGTCGGGCAGCCCCAGAGCCCCGACTCGGCCGGGTACGGGGGTCTGGGCCTTGGCTGGCCGCGCCGGCCCTCGATCGACTGCAGCAGCGCCGTCTCCTCGCCGCAGACGAACGCTCCGGCCCCGATCCTCAGGTCGACCCGGAAGTCGAACGGCGACTCGAAGATGTCGCTGCCGATCAGGCCGAGGCGCCTCGCCTGTCGGATCGCCGTGTCGAGCCGCTCGATCGCCAGGGGGTATTCTCCTCGGACGTAGATAAACCCCTGGTCGGCTCCCACGGCGAAGGCGGCGATGGCCATTCCCTCGATCACCCGGTGTGGGTCGCTCTCCAGGACGCTCCGGTCCATGAAGGCGCCGGGATCCCCCTCGTCGGCGTTGCAGACGACGTACTTCTGGCCGGGCGGCATCTTGGCGACGGTCGCCCACTTCAGGCCGGTCGGGTAGCCGGCGCCTCCCCTCCCGCGCAGGCCGCTCCGGGTGATCTCATCGACGACCGCCTCGGGGCTCATCTCGTGCAGGGCGAGAGACAGCGATCGGTAGGCACCGGCGGCAATGGCCGACTCGATCCGTTCGGGCTCCACCCTCCCGGTGTTCTCCAGGACGATCGACCGCTGCATCGAGAAGAAGGGGGCGTTCAGGTCGGCCGTCGCCACGCCATCGGCGGGGGCCCCGCCGGCCGCCCGGGCGATCGCCGGGGCCTGCTCGGCGGTCACCTTGCGGTAGAGGACCGGAGGCGTCCCCTCCCCCTCGGCCCTCACGAGCGGGCCCTCGCTGCAAAGGCGCAGGCAGCCGACCTTCCGGACGCGGACCCGGCCCGCCAGCCCCCCCGCGACGACCGTCTCCGAGAGGCTCCGGCAGATCTGTTCTGCTCCCGAATACTGGCAACTGGCCGCGAGGCACACGCCCAGCTCAACCGGCGCCCGGTCCGCTCGTTCGCGGTCGGCCAGCGCGATCAGGTCATTCAGATCCATGACCGGTCCATCCTCCCACCCTGCGGGCGACCTCCTCCTCCGACAGGTGGCCCACCACCTCGCCGTCGAAGATCGCCAGCGGCGCCAGGCCGCACGATCCCGTGCAGCGGGTCGTCGCCAGCGAGAACCGGCCGTCGGGAGTGGTCTCCCCCGCTCGGCCCCCGGTCAATTCCTCCACGATCGCCAGCAGCCGCTCGGCTCCCTTCACAAAGCAGGCCGTCCCGGTGCAGACCGTGCAGGAGTGCTCCCCACGGGGAGCGAAGGTGAACAGATGATAGAACGTGGCCACTCCGAAAACCCGGCTCGGGGGCAGTTCCAGCCCCCGGGCGATGTGCAGCAGCACGTCGTCGCGCAGCAGGCCGAAGGCCTCCTGCGCCACGTGCAGGACCTCGATCAGCGCGTCCTGGCGGAAGCGATGCCGCTTCATCTCCAGGTCGATCACCTCGAACCGGGCGGCGTCCTCCCCAGGGGAGGCGACCGCCCCCGCTCTCGGGCTCCGGGTCGTTCCGGCGGTTCGGAACACGGTGAGGCCCTCCTCGGGGCCGAGGCTCAGGAGATCGCCCCGTTCCCCGTGTAATTAACGAGGGTCTTGATATAATTCGCCCGCTCGAACGCCTCGGGATCCGGTGCGTTGATCTGGCTGATGCTCCCCTTCATCTGGCCGACGGAGAGGTAGTCCCGCTCCTCCAGCCACGCCCGGGTGCCCTCAACCAGCACCTTCAGGTGTCCGATCCCCCTCCGGTACAGCGCGGAGGCGACCATCGTCGCGTCGGCTCCGGCGAGCAGCAGCTTCAGCACGTCCTGCGGCTCGTGCACGCCGGTCGTCGCCGCGAGTGAGGCCCGCACCCGGCCGTAGAGGACGGCGATCCAGCGCATGGGCAACCGGACCTCGTCGCTGGTGCTCAGCACCAGCCTCGGGACGACCCGGAGCGTCTCCAGGTCGATGTCCGGCTGGTAGAATCGGTTGAACAGCACCAGGCCGCTCGCCCCGGCACCGGCCAGCCGGACGGCAAAGTTCGGCAGCGACGAGAAGTACGGCCCGATCTTCACCGCCACCGGGATCGACACCGACCGGCAGACCTCGGTCACCAGCTCCAGATCCTGCGCCTCGACCGCGATCGCGTCGTCGTGCGAGTCGGTGACCACCCGGTAGACGTTCAGCTCCAGCGCGTCGGCGCCGGCGTCCTGGATCAGCTTCGCGTAGCGGATCCAGCCTCCGGTTGAGTTGCCGTTCAAGCTGCCGATGACCGGGATGCCGAGCGACCGCTTGGCCGATTCCACGAGGCGGAGGTACGCCTCGGGCCCGGTGTTGTCGTCGTTCATCTCGGGGAAGAACGAGAGCGCCTCGGGGAACTTCTCCGAGGTGAACTCGTAGAACTCGTGCACGGCGAGCTGGTCGTGCACGATCTGCTCCTCGAACAGCGAGGGCAGGACGATCGCCGAGGCGCCGGCGTCCTCCATCCGCTTCAGGTTCCCGAGATCGAAGCCCAGCGAGCAGGCCGAGACGACGATCGGGTGGGCCAGATCCAGCCCGAGGTATCGCGTGCTGAGATCGACACTCATGACACCACCCCCACCACGCCCCGCTCGGGGACCGTGCGCTCGACCCCGGCCATCTGTTCGTAGAAATGCCAGCGTTCGTCGATGTCGCGCTGGGCCAGTCGCAGCAGGAAGTCGGCGCGCCTTGGGTCGGTACGGGAGAGCATCGCGTACCTCGCCTCCTTCATGGCGAACTCCTGGAACGGCAGGGTCGGCTTGCGGCTGTCGAGGTGGAAGGGGGTCTTCCCCTCGCCGGCGAGCCTCGGGTCGTGCCGGAAGAGCGGCCAGTAGCCGCTAGCGGTCGCGTCCTTCTGATGCGACATCGCCGTCGCCATCGGGATCCCGTGCGCGATGCAGTGGCTGTAGGCCAGAATCAGCGAGACGCCCGGGTACGACTCGGCCTCCCGGAACGCCTTGAGCGTTTGCAGCGGGTTGGCCCCGATCGCCACCTGGGCGACGTAGACGTTGCCGTAGTCGACGGCGATCATCCCCAGGTCCTTCTTCGCGACCCCCTTCCCCTGGGCCGCGAACTTCGCCACCGCTCCCCTCGGGGTCGCCTTCGACGCCTGGCCTCCCGTGTTCGAGTACACCTCCGTATCCAGCACGAGGATGTTCACGTCCCTTCCCGAGGTCAACACGTGGTCGAGGCCGCCGAAACCGATGTCGTAGGCCCAGCCGTCTCCTCCCACGATCCAGACACTGCGACGCACCAGCGCATCGGCCACGGCGACCAGCGAGGCCGCCTCGGCCCCCTCGACACCCTCGAGCGCCCGCTTCAGGGCGGCCACCCGCTCTCGCTGCGCCCGGATGCCGTCCTCCTCGCGCTGATCGGCCTCGAGGATCGCCCGCACGAGGTCGTCGCCGACCTTCGCGGAGAACCCCCGCAGCAGGGTACGGGCGTACTCTTCTAGCTGGTCGACCGCCAGGCGGAAGCCGAGGCCGAACTCCGCGTTGTCCTCGAACAGGGAGTTCGACCAGGTCGGGCCGCGTCCCTCGGCGTTGGTGGCGTAAGGCGTGGTGGGCAGGTTGCCGCCGTAGATCGACGAGCAGCCGGTGGCGTTGGCGATCATCGCCCGGTCGCCGAAGAGTTGGCTCATCAGCCTCAGGTACGGCGTCTCGCCGCAGCCGGCACAGGCGCCGGAGAACTCGAAGAGCGGCTGGAGCAACTGCGAGCCCTTCACCGTCTCCGCCTTCACCGCCGATCGGTCGGCGAAGGGGAGCGCCTCGAAGACCTCCAGCCGGGCCCGCTCGACGCGGAGCACGTTCTCGGTCTTCGCCTCCATGTTGATTGCCTTGTGCTTCGCCACCTCCTTGCTCACGGCCGGGCAGATGTCCACGCAGACGCCGCATCCCGTGCAGTCATCGGGATAGACCTGGATGCTCAGGTGCTGCCCCGGGAATTCCTTCCCCTTCCACGGCCGGCTCGGGAACTCTCCGGCCTTGCCGTCGAGTCCCCGCAGCGCGGAGGGGTCGAACACCTTGGTGCGGATCGTCGCGTGGGGGCAAACATATGCGCACAGCCCGCACTGGATGCAAAGGTCCGGATCCCAGATCGGGATCTCCTGGGCGATGCTCCGCTTCTCATACTTCGCCGTGCCGGTCGGGAAGGTGCCGTCGACCGGCAGGGCGCTGACCGGCAGCAAGTCCCCCTTGCCCGCCATCATCAGGGCCGTCACTCTGGCCACGAAGTCGGGCACGTTTCCCGAGACGGTCGGCAAGCGGTGCCGGGATCCGGTCACCTCAGCCGGCACCGCGACCTCGTGCAGCGCGGCCAGGGCCGCGTCCACGGCGGCGAAGTTCCGCTCCAGCACCACATCGCCGCGACGGCCGTAGGTCTTCCGGATCGCGTCCTTGATGTGCGCGATCGCCTCCTCTTTCGGCAAAATCCCCGCCAGGGCGAAGAAGCACGTCTGCATCACCGTGTTGATCCGGGGGCCGAGCCCGGCCTCGGAGGCGACCCGGTAGGCATCAACAACGAAGAATTTCAGCCTCTTCTCGACGATCTCCCGCTGTAGCTCCGCCGGCAGCGTGTCCCAGACCTCCTCCGGGCCTCTCGAGGAGTTCAGCAGGAACGTGGCGCCGGGCTCGGCCGCCTCCAGCACGTCGATGCGCTCCAGGAACGCCTCCTGGTGGCAGGCCACGAAGTTCGCCCGGGTGATCAGGTACGGCGAGTCGATCGGCCTCGGCCCGAACCGCAGGTGCGAGATGGTGATCGCCCCCGACTTCTTCGAGTCATAGACGAAGTACCCCTGGGCATACAGCGGCGTTTGCTCGCCGATGATCTTCACCGAGTTCTTGTTCGCCCCCACGGTGCCGTCGCTGCCCAGGCCGTAGAAGATGGCCCGGGTCACGTCGTCCGGCTCGGTCGAGAGCGCCGGGTCGTGCTTCAGGCTCAGGTGGGTCACGTCGTCGACGATCCCCACGGTGAACCGCCGCTTCGGCGCCTCGGCCTTCAGTTCGTCGAAGACCGCCACCGCCATGCTCGGCGTGAACTCCTTCGACGACAGGCCGTACCGCCCTCCGAGCACCCGGGGCATCGCTCCGTCGCCCCCTCGGGCCTCGACCAGCGCCGTCACCACGTCCTGGTAGAGCGGCTCGCCGATCGCTCCCGGCTCCTTTGTCCGGTCGAGCACCGCGATCGACCGCACCGTCTCGGGCAGCGTTTCCGCGAACGCCTCCACCGAGAACGGCCGGAACAGGCGGACCTTCACCACGCCGACCTTCTCGCCTCGGCCGTTCAGATAGGAAACCGCCTGGGAAACCGTCCCCGCCGCCGACCCCATCACCACGACCACCCGGTCGGCGTCGGGCGCCCCCTCGTAGTCGAACAGACGATATCGGCGGCCCACTCGATCGGCGAAGCGGTCCATCGCCCGCTGCACGATCCCCGGCATCGCGTCGTAGAACGGATTGCTCGCCTCCCTCGCCTGGAAGAAGACGTCGGGGTTCTGGGCCGACCCCCGCAGAACCGGCCGGTCGGGAGACATCGCCCGCTCCCGGTGGGCGCGGACGAGGTCCTTGTCGATCAGCGCCCTGGCGTCGTCGGGCGTGAGCTGCTCGATCTTGTTCACCTCGTGCGACGTGCGGAAGCCGTCGAAGAAGTGCAGGACCGGCACGCGCCCTTCCAGCGTGGCCATCTGGGCGACCATCGCCAGGTCCTGGGCCTCCTGCACCGAGGAGGAGGCGAGCATCGCCCAGCCGGTCGACCGGCACGCCATCACGTCGCTATGGTCGCCGAAGATGGAGAGCGCGTGCGTCGCGACCGACCGCGCGGCGATGTGGAAGACCGTCGACGTCAGCTCTCCCGCGATCTTGAACAGATTCGGGATCATCAGCAGCAGGCCCTGAGACGCCGTGAACGTCGTCGTCAGCGCTCCGGCCTGCAGGCTCCCGTGCACCGCCCCGGCGGCCCCCGCCTCGCTTTGCATCTCGATCACGTCGGGGACGACGCCGAAGATGTTCGGCCGGGACGCCGCCGACCAGGCGTCGGCCAGCTCCCCCATCGGCGACGCGGGAGTGATCGGGTAGATCGCGATCACCTCGCTCGTCAGGTGGGCGACATGGGCCGCGGCCTCGTTGCCATCGATCGTCACCGATCGTCTGTCCACCTCGGACCTCCCGCTCGGTTTCGGCCCGGGCCGGAGCCCGCACCGCCCTCGCCGATCGTCCGCCCTCCCGGCCGCCCGGAACGAGGGTCCCCCGCCCCTCGACCGATGCGATCGGGCACCAGGATATAAAAAAAAGCCCCGACCGAGCGACGAACGCGCTCGACGGGGCTGTCTTAGCCGATCTCGACGTCGCCGCTCGCGAGCGACGCCCTCACTCTCGAAGTCTACCGGCTCGCCGAGGGGCGGGCAAGTGGCCCCTCGCCATTCGCCCGTTCTCCCAATCGCCCTCGCCGCGCGCACCGCCCCGAGCGACAGCCTCCCCTCCCCTCCCGATCAGCAGATGCGGGGGAGCGGGTCCCCTTCGAGCAGGTCGACGATCCGGGTCCCGCCATAGGGCGTCTCGGCCAGGACCGCCCGAGCGGGCCCCTCGCGGAGGGTGCCGACGATCGCCGCCCCCTCGCCGCCGGGGATCGACCGGAGCCGATCGAGCAACCGATCGGCCGCTCCCGGAGCGACCACGGCCAGGAACTGCCCCTCGTTGGCCACATGCAGCGGATCCAGCCCGAGCAGCTCGCACGCCCCCCGCACGGGCTCCCGAACGGGGATCGCCGCCTCCTCCAGCACGACCGCCAGGCCGCGGTCCCTCGCCAGCTCGTTCAACGCCGACGCCACTCCTCCCCGGGTCGGGTCCCGAAGCCATCGGACGGCTCCCGGATCCTCCTCCAAAAGCGGGCGGACGAGCGGCCAGACCGGCCGGGAGTCCGACCTCAGGTCGGCCTCCAGGTCCACCTCTCCTCGGGCCAACAGGATCGTGATGCCGTGGTCGCCGATCGGCCCCGAGAGCAGAACGCGGTCCCCTTCCCGGACCCGATCCGGCCCGAGCGCGACCCCCTCGAGCACCCGGCCCAGGCCCGTCGTCGAGACATACAGCCCGTCCCCCTTCCCATGCTCGACCACCTTCGTATCGCCCCCCACCACGGGAACGCCCGCCCGCCCAGCGGCCTCTCCCAGCGCTCGAAGCTCGGCCTCGACCGTTTCGACCGCCGTCCCCTCCTCGATCACCAGGGCCGCCACCAGCGCCACCGGCCCGGCGCCGGCCATCGCCAGGTCGTTGACCGTGCCGTTGACCGCAAGCTCCCCGATCGACCCTCCCGGGAACCGCAAGGGGCGGACGACGAACGCATCGGTCGTCATCGCCAGCCGGCCGGGGCCGATGTCCAGTACCGCCGAGTCGGCCAGCGTCCCCTTCCAGGCATCACCCAGCAGCGGAACGATCGTCCCCTCCACCAGCCGGCGGCTGGCCTTGCCGCCGGCGCCGTCGGCCATCTCGATGATCGGGGATCGAGGAAGTCTCGACACGTTGATGGGCTCCGGACGCCGGGGCCGGCCGCTCAGGTCAGGTCGCGGCCGGCTCTCCTCGGCGATAGGCGTGGTAGGCGGCGCAGGCCCCCTCGGACGAAACCATCAGCGCCCCGATCGGGTGTTCGGGAGAGCACTCGCCCCCGAACAAGGGACAGGACGTCGGCCGCATCAGCCCCCGGAGCACCCGGCCGCACGGGGAGTCGTCCGGAGCGCCGTCTCCAGCGTCGGGAGGGGGGAACCAGCGCTCGGCGTCCAGGTCGGCGAACTCCTCCCGGAGCCGAAGGGCCGACCACGGGATCCGGCCGAGCCCTCGCCACTCGAACGAGTCGCGTTCCTCGAACACTCGGTCCATCGCCGCCAACGCCGCGGCGTTCCCCCCGTCGGGCACGGCCCGGCGGTACGCGTTGACCAGATCGGCCCGGCCCTCGTTGATCCGTTCGATCAACAGCAGCACCGCCTGCAACAGGTCGAGCGGCTCGAACCCCGAGACGACAACCGGGATGCCGTGGTCCCTCGGGATGAATTCATACGCCAGGCTGCCGATCACGGTCGAGACGTGCCCCGGCCCGATCATCCCGTCCAGCCCCGCCCCCGGCGGAGCGAGCAGCGCTTCCAGCGCGGGCACGATCCTCACATGGTTGCAGAAGACCGAAACGTTCTCCACCCGCTTCCGCCGGGCGAGCAGCACGGTCAAGGCGGTGGCCGGCGCGGTCGTCTCGAAGCCGATGGCGAAGAAGACCACGCGGCGATCGGGGTTCGCCTCCGCCAGCCGGAGGGCGTCGATCGGCGAGTACACCGCCCGGACGTCCCGGCCCGAGGCCCGGGCTCGCAGCGGGCTTCCCAAGGTCCCCGGCACGCGCATCATGTCGCCGAAGGCGGTCAGGATCACTCCCGGCTCCTCCGCCATCGCCAGTCCCTGGTCAATCCTCCCCCGAGGGAGCACGCAGACCGGGCAGCCGGGGCCGTGGATCAGCTCCACGTTCGAGGGGAGCAGGTCCGGCAGGCCGAAGCGGTGGAACGCGTGCGTGTGCCCGCCGCAGACCTCCATGATCCGGTAGGTTCGTGCCGGATCGACCTGGCGTCGGATGCGGCCGAGGAGTCCCGCGATCAGGTCGGAATTACGATATACGTCAATATGTCGCATCGGGGTCCCCGCCTTCTCCCCCGCCCGGATCGGGTTCTGGGACGCCGTCCTCGCCGAGCATCGCCAGCAGCCGGAGCTGCTCCCTCGCCTCCTCCTCGCCGACCTTGCTCAAGGCGAAGCCGACGTGGACCAGGATCCAGTCGCCGGGGCCCACCCCCTCCTCCCGCAGGAGGTCCACGTTCACCCGGCGCCGGACCCCTCCGATCTCGGCCGTCGCCTCGCCAGGCTCATCCGGATCGAGGGACACGATCCTCCCGGGAATCGCCAGGCACATGCCGATCTCCTTTCGCTCCCAACGCCGCTTGCCTCGGCCCCCCACCCGCCATCCTAAGGCCCCCCGGCCGATTGTCCAGGGGAGGGTCGGCCCGGAGGCCCCGTGACGACGGCCGGCCGATCTGGTACGCACGATGCGTCGCTGGTTTTCTCGACGCCGGCGCCGGCGTCCCCGAACCGATCCGGAGTCCCCGATGCGAACCCTCCGATGGGCCGCGACCGCGGCCGTCCTCCTCGCGGCGATGGCCGCCGCTCCCCGGCCCTCCTCCCCGCCGTCCCCGGCCGACGATCCCCCCGGCCGCCCGCCCGCCTCCTCGCCGGAAGCGACCGTTCTTGCCATCCTTGAGGAACACGGCGACGGCGTCTCCGCCGGCATCTGGGTCGGCGGTCCTTCGGGGGTTCCCTGGTTCACCCTCGATCCCGACACTCCCTTCCCCACCGCCAGCGCGATCAAGACCGCCTACCTAGTCGCCCTCTTCTCCCGGTTCGCCGACGCCCTCGACTCCCCTCCCCCCGGCCTCGACGCCGCCCTCGCGGACGACCACCCGGCGATGGCCCCCTACACCGTCTCGCAGCGCCGGGAGATCCGGGAGGCCCTCTCGGAAGCCTCCGTCCGACGCCTCGGCCGGGTCATGATGGGGTCGGATCCGGCCCCGAACCACGTCTACAACGCCGCCGCCAGCCTCGCCACCGCGCTGCTCGGCGGTCCCGAGGGCATGACGGCCGCCATCCTCGCCCTCGACCCGTCCTTCTCGCCGATCTCCTCGAGGCGCTACATGCTCGCCCCCCGGAACGTGACCGGAGACAACGAGGCGTCCGCCTCGGCGCTGGCCGCCGTGCTCGGTCGGCTCGCCTCGGGGACGGTCCCCGGGGTCGATCCGGCCACGGTCGAGGCGATTCGAGGCGCGATCATCGCCGAGGACGTCGCCTTCGGTCTCGAGGGCCGCCACCACTCCAAGGGCGGCAGCCTCAACTCCGACCCCCTCACCCGAGTCTTCTCCGGCTGGTGGGAGCCCCCCGGCTCCCGGCCGATCGTTTACACCGTCATGCTCTCCCAGCCTGGCCCGGGGGCCCTTCCCCGCGTCGAGGCCGGCGATCGCCTGGAACAAACCGCCGAGAGGCTGACGACCCTCCTGCTCCGGGCGGCCGAGGAGGCCTCCCGGGACCGCTGATCGCCGCGATCCTTGTTCAAAACAGCAGAAGCTGTCCGCCCTCCGGAGGAGGCCGGAAGCGGGAGCGGTCGAACGCAGGCAGGCGGCCGTCGAGGCCCGACCGCTTCCGGAACAGTCGGAAGACGTCTGCAATCCTCCTGGCGACCGGCCCGGATCCGGTCATCCGAAGGCCGAAGGCGGACTGGTTGTCCCGCCCCCCCCTGGCCTCCCGGACGGCCGCCCGCACGCGGTCGAGCCGGTCGGGCCGGGCTCGGGCCAGCCAGTCCCAGAAGACGGGGCCGACCGCCATCGGCAGCCGAAGCAGCACAAAGCCCGCCGTCCGGGCCCCGGCCGACGCGGCGGCCTCCAGCAAGGCCGGGATCTCATGGTCATTCAAGCTTGGGATCACCGGAGCGACGAGCACCCCCACCGGCACTCCCGCACCAGCCAGCGCCCGGATCGCCCGCAACCGAGCGGCCGGCGTGCTGGTGCGCGGCTCCATCGACCGGCAGAGCGCGCCGTCGAGCGTCGTCAGGCTGATCATCGCGTGCACCAGGCCCTCCGAGGCCATCGCCGAGAGCAGATCCAGGTCCCTCAGGATCAGCGCGTTCTTGGTGATGAGCGCCATCGGCTGCCCGCACTCGGCCGCCACCTCCAGGCACCCCCGAGTCAGGCGGAACGCCCGCTCCCCCGGCTGGTAGGCGTCGGTGTTGGGGGCAATCGCGATCGGCTCGGCCTGCCAGCCGGGGCGCCGGAGGAACTCCCGGAACAGGGCCGGCGCGTCGTGCTTGACCAGGATCCTCGACTCGAAGTCCAGGCCCGCGTCCATCCCCAGGTATTCGTGGCTCGGCCTCGCGAAGCAGTAGGCGCAGCCGTGCTGACAACCGCGGTAGGGGTTGATGCTGTACGAGAACGGGATGTCCGGGCTGTCGTTGGTCGAGACGATGCTCCGGGACCGATCGGGGATGTACTCCGTGCGCAGGTTGCGCCGGGATTCCAGGTGCTCGGCCAGGCCCTCGGGGTCCGACTCGAGATCCTCGAAGTCGTCCTCGTAAGTCGGCCCGCCGAACCGACTCGGAGGGCGGATCTGCGCCCCCCTTCCCTTCGCGTTCGCGTTCGTGTTCGCGCTCGCGTTCGCGTTCGCGTTCGCGTTCGCGTTCGGCGCGTTCGACTCGGTCATGGTCGGATCGCCCCCCGTTCGGCCGGCCCTCGTGATCGTTTGTATCTTACCACGAGGAGGGCCGGGGGGGAGGCGATCGGTCCTGATCGATCAGGGGTTGGTCAAATTCGGCGCCCAGAGCCCGTTGCGCAGGGCCGGCACCTCTCCCGAGGGGGGGAAGGTGGAGCGCACCGCCTCGAGCAGCAGCGCCGACAGCTCGGCGACGGTCTCGGCATGCCCCGGGTCATCGGCCAGGTTGGTCAGTTCCCGGGGGTCGGCGTCGTGGTCGTACAATTCCCGTCCTCGCCCGCCGTCGTCCCACTCGGTGTATCGCCAGCGGGGGGTTCGGATCGAGTAGCCCTCGAACCCATTCGGCCCTCCTCCTCGGCGGACCTGGCTCAGCGCCCAGCCCCGGCCGGGAGCCTCGGGATCCCTCAGCAGGGGGACGAGGCTCTGCCCCTGGAGGTTGTCCGGCGGGGAGACCCCGCACAGCTCGGCCAGGGTCGGGTACAGGTCAACCAGCCCAACCGGCGCCGTTGAAACGGTCCCCCCCTTCGACACTCCCGGCGCGGCGATCAGCAACGGCACCCGAGCGCTTTCCTCGAACAGGCTCATCTTCTGCCAGAGCCCGTGCTCTCCCAGGTGATAGCCGTGGTCGCTGGTCATCACGATGATCGTGTTGTCCGACAGGCCCAGCCGGTCGAGCGCATCGAGCACCTTGCCCACCTGGGCGTCCATGAAGGTGATGCTCGCAAAGTAGGCCTGGACGGCCTCGCGGCGGAGGTCGTCCGACATCGTCTCCTGTTCCTTCTTGGCGCTCATCAGGCCGGGGGAGGGGATGTCGGCCCGGTCCTCCTCGATCCCCCGCACCACGGGCATCTCCTCCTTCGGATAGCCCTCGAAGTACGACGCCGGCGCCACATACGGCGTATGAGGCCGGAAGAAGCCGACGGCCAGGAAGAACGGCCGGTCGGACTGCCTCGCGCACCGTTCGAGCACCCACTCGGCGTCGGCCGCCTGGAGGGCGTCGGTGTGCTGCTCCTCGGGGCGGGGAGAGGCGTACCAGCTCAGCGTGCCGCCGAACTGGCCGGGCACGAGCGAGAAGATCTCGTCCGGCTGCTCCACCAGGCGGTCGACGCCCGCCGGGTTCAGCTCCAGCTCCCAGGAGCCCGGGTCGTCGTGCCCGTTGGTGCCGACCGAGTTGGGCACGTTGTAGTGGTACAGCTTGCCGATCCGACCGGCGAAGTACCCCTCCAGCCGGAACGCCTGCGGCAGGCTCGGGTGCGAGGGGATCGTCTGCCGGAAGATCTGGCCGTTCCCCTTGATCCCGGTGCTGTTGGGATACAGCCCCGTGAGCATCGAGTTCCGGCTCGGTCCGCAGAGCGGGTACTGGCAATACGCCCGGTCGAACCGCACTCCCCGAGCCGCGAGGCGGTCGATGTTCGGCGTCTTCACCATCGGCCTTCCGTAGCAGCCCAGGGAATTGTTCAGGTCGTCGGCGATCAGGAACAGCACGTTCGGCCGGTCGGCCGCCGAGGCCGTCCCGCCCGGGAGGCCGGCAAGAGACAGCAGGACGATGCCGATCGCGGATTGGATCAGTCGATTCATGCGCAGTGCTCCCCAAACGTGCTGTCGAGAAAGATCAACAGCGCGAGTCATGGACGCCCGAGGCGGATCTCCAGCTCGTCCTCATTCCCCGGCCTGGCCTCGACGCCCGATCGCTCGGCCGAGACGCCGGACTCGGGGTCGCTCACCCGGATCGTATACGGCCCGGCCGCGAAGGCGAACGGCCGCCACCGAGGCGAGGGGAGCCTCAGCGTGGAGACGGTCTCGCCGGTCTTCTCGTCGATCACCTGGACCACCGGAGCGTCCGAGCCCCGGATCACCAGCTCCGGCAGCAGGGCCTCGGCGGCCCGGGCGCCGCCGCAGTCTCGCTGCGAGACGGTCACCGGCCAGCCGGGGAACTGCGAGCCGGGCTCGGTCGGATCGGCCAGCAGCGGCCAGCACTCGACGGTGATCGCCCGCTCCCTGGTCTGGAACCGGACGACGCCGAAGCCGGCCGACTTGTCCGTCTCGGCGTCGAGCACGCCTCGGCGGCGTTCGAGCTTCGGATTGGCGCAGGAGAGGACCGTCAGCGGATGGCCGAAGCTGTCGGTGAAGTCTCCCGAGTCCTCGGGGGCGCCGGAGGGTCGGTTCGCTCCCGGGTGTTCGGGGCGAAACCAGCGCGGGTACAGGTTGTTGATCGCCGGGCCGGCGAAGGCGACCGTCCCGTCCCGATGCTTGTCGATGCCGTAGTGGACGACGGCCGGCAGGTGCTGGTCGCCGGCCAAGTGGAAGGCGAACCCTCGTCGAAGGGCCCGGACGGCGGCATCCCGGGCGGTCTGGGGCCAGGCGTTGGTGTCGTAGTCGGCCACCAGGTAATTGTCGGCCTGCCCGTGGTGGGTGGCCATCGCCGTGAAGATGGTCTGGGAGATGGCCGCCTTCATCCGGGTCGTCGGGTCGGACCAGTCATCGGCCCAGGACTCGAGGAATCGCATCTGGGAGTCTCCCAGCAGGTCGAGGCCGGGCCGATCAGCGCTCTTCGGGTCGAAGCCGGGGTCGATGACGTGGTCGGCCCGGCCGCTGGTGGTGGGCGGCACCTTGCCGGCGGGGCCGGGCTTGTACTGGCGGTCGGCGAGGATCGCGAACGAGACGCCCCCATACGACAGCGGGCCGTAATACCCGGTGATCCCCTGCAACCCCGGCTCGGCGGGAGAGTCCGGATGGTGCGACGTCTGGATCCGGTGCACCACGTTCACGAACTCGGCCATCATCTTGTAGCCGCCTCCCGACTCGGCGGCGGCCCCCTGCCCCTCCGCCTTCTTGCCCCCCCCCCCCCCGAGGTTGCCGTGGTAGACGTCGTGGTCGTCGGGAATGGAGACGCTCGGCCGATCCCGCATCAGCTCCCGCCAGGTCCAGCCGTGCTGATACCACTTGCGCAGCACGTCGAGCAGCGCGTCCTCCAGCGACATCCGCTCGACCCCGAACCCTCCCGTCGATTCGTAGTATTGATCCCCCGTGAACGCGAGCAGGTCCGGGTCGAGCTTCGTCATGCTCGCCACCGCCGCCTCGTTCGGGAAGGCGTAGTGTGCGTTGCACGAGATGTCGGCGACGGTCAGGATCTCGGCGCCCACCGGATCCCGTCGGACCAGTCCATCATACGTATCTTCAACGGTTGACCCGTCGGTCGACCGGAGAGCGTATGCCAGGCGATAGGGCGTGTCCCTCGTCGCGTCCCAGCCCTCGACCCGGAAGTGAGCGGTGCGGGATCGGGGATCGATGGGGACCTCGGCCTCGGCTCGCCAGCCGTCCCCTCGGTCGAGCAGCAGGCGAACCGTCCGGGAGTCGTCCTCCCCCAGCGGGGGCATCTGGGCGGTCAGTTTCAGGATGCCGCCGTGCACCGTGTACTGCGCGAACAGGATCGGGCCGAAGGTCCGGTCGTCGAAGGCGTCGACCTTCGAGCCGGAGATGGCCCAGTCGGCGAACCGGAACTGCCCCAGACGAGGGCCTCCCGGCGCGTTCCCCCGACCGGCGGGGCCTGGATTGCTGACGAGGGCCAGGTTGCCCACGAGCCGGGACGCCGGGATCCCCGATCGCGACACCGTCCCGAGCTCCCGGCCGTCGGCCGCCGATCGGGCCGAGAGGGTCATCGCGTAGGCGTCCCCCTCGGGCGCCGCTTCCAGGACCAGATCGACCTCCTCGGCGTTCAGCTCCACCGGAGAGACGACTCCCTCCGGGCCGGAACCAATGAACAATTCTCCCGATGAGCGCAGGCCGACTTCCAGGCCCGATCCGTGGACGAGGGCGTTCCGGTAGTCTCCCAGCGGCCCCCGCACGCCGACCGAGAAACCGGCCGATCCCCCGGAGTCGGACAGCCGCCCGCCGTCGATCGCCCCGACCCGGACGCTCATCCTCAGGTCGCCGGGGCGGTCGGCCAGCTCCCGGGTGAGCAGGTGGACGCTCCTCCCCGGCGCGGGGCGGATGCATTCCAGGACGCCAGCTCGGATCCGCCAGTCCTGGAGCGGGTTCGACCAGTACTCGGGGCCCGGCCAGACGCGATCGGGGGCCGATCCCCAGGCGCTGCGGAAGCCATCCCCCTGGCGGGGGGCCCGGGAATGGGCCTGCGAACGGGCGGCCAGCGCCGCGGTCGCCGCGGCGGAGCCGGCGAGGAAGGTCCGTCGGTTCACGGGATGCTCGGTCATGGCGGAGGGCTCGGGGTTCGTCGAGTCGGCCGGCCGGCCGGCCGGAGGCGGCCGGGGCTCCGGTTGCGATCCGCGGAGGCCGCCCGCACGAGGAAAACGCCCATGCTACCGGCACGACCTGGGCGGGGAAACCGCTCGACTCCCCCGCCCGATGCCCGGCCGCTCTTGCCTCTTGCGTCTTCTCTCTTATTCCCTCTTGCTTCTTGCGTCTTATTGCCTCTGACCTCTGACCTCTTGCCTCTTGCCTCTTGCCTCTTGCCTCTTGCCTCTTGCCTCTTGCCTCTTGCCTCTTGCCTCT
>NZ_RYZH01000039.1 GCF_003977685.1 Tautonia sociabilis
GCGGAGCCGCCGGTTGAGCAAGGACTACGAGGGGACGACGGCCAGCAGCGAGGCGTTCGTCAAGCTGGCGATGATCCACCTCATGGCCCGACGGCTGGTCAGGAAACTCACTTTCTAGACTCCCTGTGAGACTGGTCGAACGGAAACGTCTCGGCCGGCTTCTTGTCGTAGTCAAACTCGGCCAGGATCAGGCTGTTGTAGCCGGTGACAACCGGGCAGGACGTGTAGCCGTCGTAGCGGGCCGAGGGGGCCTCATGCCGCAGTGCGGCCAGCACATTCTCCACCACCGTCGGCGCCTGCTTCCGAATGGCGGCGCCGGTCTTCGAAGTCGGCAAGCTCGAAGCGTCTCCCAGGCCGAAGACATTCGGGTAGCGAACGTGTCGGAGTGTGTGCATGTCAACGTCAACCCATCCCTCGGCGTTGGCCAGCGGGCTCCGGGCAACGAAGTCGGGGGCGCCCATGGGAGGGGTCACGTGGATCATGTCATATCGGAGAACCGCTTCGTCTCCCGAATCGACCTTACGGAAGACGGCTTCCTTCGACGCGGGGCGAAGCTCCGTGAGCTCGTGCTGGAAGCGGGTCTCGATCCCCTTGCGGGCAACCACCTTTTCCAGCGCGCTGGCATACGGCTCGACGGCGAAAATCCGACCGGTGGCCGAGGCGAAGACGATGCGGGAGCGGTCCCGCACGCCGTTGCGCCGGAAGGCCTCGTCGGCGAGGTACATGATCTTCTGGGGGGCTCCGCCGCACTTCACGGCCCCAGAAGGCTGCGTGAAGATCGCGGTCCCTCCCCGGAAGTTCCGGATCGTTTCCCAAGTGCTGGCGACCGTCGAAATGGCGTAATTGCTGCATACGCCATCATGCCCGACAGCGTCCCGGAGCCCCTTGACCTTCTCCCAGTCGAGCTTCAGGCCGGGGGCGACGACGAGGAAGTCGTAGCCGAGGGTCCGGCCGTCTCGCGTCCTGAGTCGGTTGGCCTCGGGGTCGAATTCGGTGACGGCGTCCTTGATCCAGGACGCGCCGGCGGGGATGAGGTCGGCCTCGTCGCGCTCCGAGTCCTCCGGCCGGTAGATGCCGCCGCCGACGAGGGTCCAGAGCGGTTGGTAATAGTGCCGCTCCGACGGCTCGACGATCGCCACGTCGAGCCCCGGGTCGCGGTTCAGCAGGCGGGCGGCCACGGTGATCCCGGCCGTCCCGCCGCCAACAATGAGAACCTGATGGCGGCGTTCCACGGATCGGTCTCCTGGGTAGGGGAACTCGATTCGGCCTCCGGTCATCGGCCGTCGCCGGGAGCGTCGGGGGCGGAGAGGCTCTGGCCGAATCGCTTGCCAACCTGGACGGCGAAGGCGAGGCTGCGGCGGACGTCGGGGTCGCCCAGGGCGCGGAGCAGGCCGATCGGGCCGACCTGCTCCAGGGTCGCGCCGTCGCAGGCGCCCTCGTGGCAGGCGGCCAGGGCGCGGCCGGTCTTGCCCACGACCGCCAGCGCGTGCGGCTCGAGCACGTCGGAACGCAGCAGGATCCCCAGCCGCTCCAGCTCGGGTTCCCGGATCCGCTGGCCCAGCCAGAGCAGCGCGTGCACCCCCTGGCGCAAGGAAACCTCGACGTCGATCCCCTGCCTGGCGAGCCGGCCGGCGGACTCGTCCAGCGCGTCGACCAGCACGGCAAGCAGGCCGGGGAGCTGGTCGAGTCGCTCCAGCAGCGGCTCGATCCGGTCGATCCGGTCGAGCAGGGCGTCCAGCGCCCGGGAGGTGTCGTTGTCGGTAAGCCGTTCGAGCAGCCGGAGCACGCGGCCGAGCCGCTCATCGGCCCCGGCGCCGGTCGACTCGGCCAGGCGGCGACACGAGTCGTCAAGGGCATCGACGGCCGTGGCCATCAGCGGGGGGGCCTCGTCGGCCAGGCGCTCCAGACGCGAGGCGACCCGGTCGATGTGCTCGAGGCGGTCGAGCAGCCGGTCCAAAAGATCGGCCCGGGACGCCTCAAACGGAGACGCCGTCGGCGACTCGGCGGAGTTCGCATTCTCGCTCATGAGTCGATCCCATCTCCGCATCGGGTGGGGCCGGGGCCGGACGGCCAGGGCCCGGACCCGGTCGAGTTGATCACCTGGGATCCTCGGAGTCATTCAGTTTGAACCTGCCGCCGCCGGGGTGTGCCAGGCGGCCCAGGCCTTGTAGCCCCCGACGAGGTCGGTGACGTCGTCTCGGCCGTGCTTCTGCAACAGGCTGGCCGCGATCGCCGAGCGGTACCCCCCCTGGCAGTGCACCACCAGGGGACCCGCGGGCACCTCGCCGAGGCGCTGCTCCAGGTGATTCAGCGGGATGTGGACCGAGCCCTCGATCCGGCCGGCCTCGCGCTCCTTCGCGGAGCGCACATCGAGCACCGCCGGCGCCCCGGGCCGGCCGAGCCGCTCCGCCAGCGCTGGGGCCGTGATCCTCGGCGTCGAGCGGAGCAGCTCCCCTCTCCCCTCCAGCGCCCGCATCCCGTCCTTCAGGAAGCCGGCGGCATTGTCGAACCCAATGCGGCCCAGTCGCATGATCGCCTCCTCCTCGTCCCCGGGGTCGGCGATGACGAGGATCGGCCGGTCGTGGCGGAGCACCGTCCCGCACCAGGTGGCGTACTGCCCCTTCAAGCCGATGTTGATCGCGCCGGCCAGGTGCGCGGCCTCGAAGTCGATCGCCTCTCGGACGTCGAGCACCTGGGCGCCCTCGGCCTGCCTCGCCAGGAACTCGTCCAGCGACAGCGGCAGGAGGGCCTTCCGCATCGCCTCGTCCAGCGCGGGACGCTCCTTGCGGTTGAGGATCGCGTCGTGGACGAAGTAATCCGGGGCGTCGGGCTGGTCGACCTCGACCATCTTGATGAACGCCTCCTTGCTCATCGGCTGGAGAGCATAATTATACTTCTTCTGTTCGCCGATGGTGGAGACGCGCTCGGTGCTCAGCTGCTTGCCGCAGAGCGAGCCGGCGCCGTGGGCCGGGTAGACGAGCGTCTCGTCGGGCAGCGTCAGGAGCTTGTTGGTGATCGAGTCGTACAGCATCTCGGCCAGCTCGTCGGCCGTCACGCCGATCGAGGCGAGGAGATCCGGGCGGCCGACGTCGCCAATGAACAGGGTGTCCCCCGTGAGCACGGCGAGGGGGCGGGTGTCGCTCTGGGCCAGGTCGAAGACGAGGATCGAGATCCCCTCGGGGGTGTGGCCGGGAGTCTCCAGGATCCGCAGGCGGACGTCGCCGAACTCGACCACGTCGCCGTCCTTGACCGGCGTGAAGTCGTACTCCGCCTCGGCTCGAGCGCCGAGATAGATGTGCGCCCCGGTGCGGTCGCGCAGCTCGATGTGGCCGGCGAGGAAATCCGCGTGGAAGTGGGTGAGAAAAACGTACTTGATCGTCCAGCCGTTGGCCTCGGCGTCCCGGAGGTACGGGTCGATGTCGCGTTGCGGGTCGACCACCGCGGCGGTCTTCGTCCGCTCGTCGGCGATCAGGTACGAGGCGTGCGCCAGGCAGCCAAGGTAATACTGCTCGATCTTCATAGGACCTACCCTCCGCAACGACGCCCGGGGAGGCCGGGCGCCTGCTGGTGTTCCGGGCCGATCGCTTCGCCGGGGTCCGGCACGATCGTCTGCCAGTGCAAGGGCCGGGCCGCTGCCGATTCCTTGGCGTTCGAGTTCGCGCAACCTCAAGCAACGCAAGAAGAACGATTGATCCCCCCCCCCGCGCCGTCCCCGCCGCGGTCCCCTCCGTGTTAACGCCCGGGTGTTAAGGCGTTAAGTTAGCGCGCTAACCCCCGCACCGCCTCCTCGTCGATGGCGAGCTTGCGCATCTTCTTCCAGAGGGTGACGCGGCTGTAGCCGAGCCGTCGGGCGGCCTCGGTGCGGTTGCCGCCGGTCTGCTCCAGGGCCTCGAGGATGCGTCGGCGCTCGACCTGGTCCCCGGGGGAGGGGCAGGGGCGATTGGGATCGGGCGGAAGGGAGGCCCGGTGGCGCTGGCGAAGCTCGACGGGGAGGTCGAGCAGGGAGATCGTCGGGCCGGAGACGGTGACGAAGGCGTGCTCCAGGGCGTTGCGCAGTTCCCGGACGTTCCCGGGCCAGTCGTGGTGCATCAGGGCCTGGAGGGCGTCTCGGGCGATCCCCTGGACCGGGTGCCCGTATTCTCGGGAGAGCTGGTTGATGACGTGTCGGGCCAGCAGCGGGATGTCCTCCCGACGCTCCCGGAGGGGGGGCAGCCGGATCTCGAAGACGTGGACGCGGTAGTAGAAGTCTTCCCGGAACGAGCCGCTGGCGACCAGCTCCTTGAGGTCCCGGTTGGTGGCGGTGATGAGGCGGACGTTCACCTTGATCGGGGACGGGTCGCCGACGCGCTGGACCTCGCGCTCCTGCAGCACGCGGAGCAGCTTCAGTTGCAACAGCGGCGAGACGTCTCCAATCTCGTCCAAAAACAGCGTGCCGCCGTCGGCGGCCTGGAAGAGGCCGATCTTGTCTCGGTCGGCGCCGGTGAAGGCCCCCTTGACGTGGCCGAACAGCTCCGACTCCAGCAGCGACTCCGGGATGGCCGAGCAGTTGACCGCCAGGAACGGCCCGTCCTTGCGGGCGCTGAGCGAGTGGATCGCCCCGGCGGCCAGCTCCTTGCCGGTGCCCGACTCTCCGCTGACGAAGACCGTCACGTCGCTGTGCGCCGCCAGCCGGATGCGGCGGAAGACCTCCTGCATCGGCGGGCTGGCCCCGACGAGCCGGCCGAAGGCGTCCCGGTTCCGGGCCTGCTCCTCCAGCAGGGCGATCCGCTCGTTGGCCTGGATGAACGGCGTCAGGTCGAAGAAGTTGCAGACGGCCCCGGCGACCGAGCCGTCCCCCTCCAGGATCAGTCGGACCGTGCCGTGGATGGTGACCTCGCGGCCGTCCTTCGCCAAGAGCTTGCACTCCTGGTGGCAGGTGCCGGCGGTCGCGGCGCACCCCCCGGCCAGCAGCTCGGTCAGCGTCGAGAACCCCTTGCAGTGCGGCCCCTCGAACAGCCGGCACGACCGGCCGACGACCTCCTCGCTCGCATAGCCGGTGATCCGCTCCGCCCCCTGGCTCCACGCCACGATCCGGCCCGAGGCGTCGACGGTGAAAACCCCATCGGCCATCGCGTCGACGATGGTGCTCAGAATGCTCGGATCGCGCCGGAAGTCGAGATCCATCATCAGGCGCTCGCATCGGGCTCTCGGCCAGACTGGTTGCTCCCATCTTACGCGAGGGCCCGTCTCGTGTCTCGCTCGGGGGGGATCGATGCGATCCCCGGGACACCCCCGAGGAGAACCCGGCGCCCTGGCCGGGCGTTCCCGGCCGGTCTCAGACCCGATCCCCGACATCCCCTCGATCCGTCCCGAGGCCACCCGAGGCCGGCCGGCCGTCGGGCCTCGGCCCTCCCCCCCGAAGGCCTTGCAACGCAACTCCAGCGGAGGCCAGCAGGTCCGCCGTCGGCCTCCTCCTCGGCCGCTCCCTCCGGAAGAACCCCAAAATCGCACTCGACCTGGCTTCCGATCCGATACTATGGTGAAACCCGTCCCGAACGGGTGAGGTCCCCGTGCGCCCCGACCGGCCGCCGGCCCCTCCCCCTCCTCGGGAGCGCGTCGAACCGCGAGGACGCGACCGGAGTCTCCTCCCGTGCCGTCACCCTCGGCGCGGAACGAACCCATGCCCGGCTCAGGTCAACAGACGGAACCTAGCATCAGAGAACAGGTTACGGCCTTGCGCTCCCGGCGTTCCGCGGGCGCACCCTCGGCGCACCGACCCCGAAACGACCCGAGTCGGATCGCCTCCCCGATGATCGGGACCGTCCGGAATCGTCCCCGGGGGCCTTGGCGCGGAACGAACCCAATCACCGGACCACGGCAGCACCGATCTTCTTTCCAGTAAACGACTTCCCGAGAACCCTCCCGGCGCGTCGGCAGCGCACCGACCGGCGTGCCGGACCCGCCGGCCGGCGTCCGGTCCCCTCGAGACCGACCGACCGGCCGAACCCTGGAACCGACGGCCCGTCCATGAGCATCGCCGAGCACCTCCCCAAGCAGTACGACCCCCGGGACGCCCAGGAGCGCTGGTACCCCGTCTGGGTCGATCGCGGCTACTTCCGGGCCGACCCGAGCCGGGACGCGACCCCCTACACCATCGTCATCCCCCCGCCGAACGTCACCGGAGCCCTGCACCTCGGCCATGCCCTGAACAACACGTTGCAGGACGTCCTCATCCGATGGCGACGGATGCAGGGGTTTGACACCCTCTGGATGCCCGGCACCGACCACGCCGGCATCGCCACCCAGGCCGTCGTCGAGAAGCGCCTCTTTACCGAGGAGAGGAAGACCCGCCACGACATCGGCCGAGAGGCCCTGGTCCAGCGCATCTGGGCCTGGAAGGACGAGTACGAGGCCCGTATCCTGGGGCAGCTCCGCCTGATGGGCTGCTCCTGCGACTGGTCCCGCACCCGGTTCACCCTCGACGAGGGCTGCTCTCGGGCCGTCCGGCACACCTTCTTCAACCTCTTCCAGGCCGGCAAGATCTTCCGAGGCAAGCGGCTGGTCAACTGGGACACCCAGCTCCGCACCGCCGTCGCCGACGACGAGATCGAGTACAAGGACACCGAGGGCCTCCTCTGGACCATCCGCTACCCCGTCACCGGGTCGGAGTCCGAGGCCCTGCTTGTCTCCACCACCCGCCCCGAGACGATGCTGGGGGATACCGCCGTCGCCGTCCACCCGGAAGACGACCGCTACCAGCACCTGATCGGCAAGACCGTCACCCTACCGCTGCTCGGCCGAGAAATCCCGGTCATCGCCGACGCCATCCTCGTCGACCCGAAGTTTGGCACCGGCTGCGTCAAGGTCACGCCCGCCCACGACCCGAACGACTACCAGACCGGCCTGCGTCACCACCTTCCCCAGATCAACCTCCTGAACCCCGACGGCACCTTCAACGAGAACGCCGGCCCCTACGCCGGCCTCGACCGCCGGGAGGTCCGCAAGCGCGTCGTCGCCGACCTGGAGGCGCAAGGACTGCTGGTCAAGACCGAGCCCTACACCAACCGCGTCGGCTACTCCGACCGCTCCAAGACGGTGATCGAGCCGTATCTCTCCGACCAGTGGTTCGTCCGCATGGGAGACGACCCCGACGGCTCTCCCGGCTTCGCTCAGCAGGCGATGGACGCGGTCACCTCCGGTCGCGTGCGGATCCACCCCGAGCGCTACGCCAAGAGCTACCTCGACTGGCTCGGCGAGAAGCGCGACTGGTGCATCAGCCGGCAACTGTGGTGGGGCCACCAGATCCCGATCTGGTACTTCGACGGCGAACTCGACGCCCTGGAGGCCGCCCTCTCCGGCGCCGAGGGCGTCTCCTGGGCCCCGGCCGAAGGCGGCGGCTGGCTCGTCTGCGCCCTGGACGACCAGCTCATCCAAGGGCACTCCGACCGGCTCGGCCTCCGCCGCGACCCCGACGTTCTCGACACCTGGTTCAGCTCCGCCCTCTGGCCGCACTCCACCCTCGGCTGGCCCGAGCCGACACCGGAGCTGAAGAAGTACTACCCGACGAGCGTCCTGTCGACCGCCCGAGACATCATCACGCTCTGGGTCGCCCGCATGGTCATCTTCGGCCAGTTCAACATGGGAGACGTGCCGTTCCGGGACGTCTACATCCATTCGGTGATCCAGGACGGCGACGGCAAGCGGATGTCCAAGACCGCCGGCAACGGCATCGACCCGGTCGACATCATCGAGACCTACGGCGCCGACGCCCTTCGGTTCACCCTCGCCTCCTCGGCGACGGAGACCCAGGACCTCCGGATGCCGGTCGAGCGCGTGACCGACGACCAGGGCCGCATCGCCACTCGGAAGGCCCCCGGCCAGCCGATCGAGTTCGTCCCGGCCGATCTCGCGAAGGATCTGCCGAAGGAGCAGTTCGTCAACACCTCGAAGAAGTTCGAGGAAGGGCGCACCTTCCCCAACAAGTTCTGGAACGCTGCCCGGTTCGCCCTGATAAACCTGGAAGGCTACACCCCCGGCCCCGTCTCCCCCGACGAGCTGGCGGTCGAGGACCGCTGGATCCTCAGCCTCCTCCGCCGCGTCTCCGCCGAGAGCACCGCCGACCTGGAGCACTTCCGCTTCGCCGACCTCGCCCGGGGGCTGCGCGACTTCACCTGGAACGAGTTCTGCGACTGGTACGTCGAGTTCATCAAGGCCCGCCTCCGAGACGACGAGACGAAGGCCGTCGCCCAGCGCGTGCTGGCCACGGTCCTCGACGGCCTCTGCCGCCTGCTGCACCCGGTCATGCCGTTCGTCACCGAGTCGGTCTGGCAGGCGATGGGCAGCGTGGCGAAGGCCCGAGGCCTGCCCGAGCCGACCGAGGCCGCCGAGAGCGTCTGCATCGCCCCCTGGCCCTCGTACCCCGACTCCTGGAACGACCCCGAGGCCGAGTTCGACGTGGCCCAGTGGCAAGAGAAGGTCGCCGCTTTGCGGAACCTCCGAGCCGAGCGCGACGTGCCCAGGGACGCGAAGATCGAGCCCATCCTCATCGCCCAGGGCCGCGCCGCCGAGGCATTGGCTCGGGGAGCATCGTCCATCCGAGCCCTCGTCGGGGCCGGCTCGGTGTCCGTCGTCCCCTCGGCCGACCGCCCGGCGGAGAGCGCCGTCGCCGTGCTGGCCGACGCCGAGATCGTGCTGCCGCTGGCCGGGCTGATCGACCCGAAGGCGGAGATCGCCAAGCTGTCGAAGTCCAGGGCCGACCTGGAGAAGCAGCTCGGCGGCGTCCGCTCGAAGCTGGGCAACGCCTCGTTCGTCGCGCGGGCCCCGGCCGAGGTTGTCCAGCAGCAACGCGCCCGACTGGCCGAGCTGGAGGCGCAGCTTGCCGCCGTCTCCTCCCGCCTGGCCGAGCTGGGGGGCTGATCGATGGGCCCCCGTTCCGGCCGACCTTCCCGCCCCGGCGGCTCCCGCCAGCCCTCCCCTGCTCCGGGCTCGTTGACCGGCCGGGGGGAGCCCCCGTATCATCGAACCGAGAACGGAATGGATACCGCGGCGGCCCCGGGCCCGAGTCGGCCCGGCCCACCCGCGCTGGCCAGACGGGGCACTTGCCGTGGCCGTCCAGATGGCGCTGTCGCGCATCATCATCAGCGAGACCGGCGAGCAGCAGATCATCTACCTGAAGGAGGTCGGCGGCGACCGGACCTTCCCGATCGTCATCGGCCTCTTCGAGGCGACGAGCATCGACCGCCGCGTCCGGGGGATCGTTCCTCCCCGACCGCTGACGCACGACCTGCTGGCCAAGGCCGTCGAGCAGCTCGGCGGCGAGATTCAGGATATCTACATCAATGATCTCCGCGACCACACCTACTTCGCCCAGCTCCGCATCCGCCACGACGGCGAGCTGATCGAGGTCGACAGCCGCCCCAGCGACGCCATCGCCGTGGCCGTGACCGTCGACGCCCCAATCTACGTCGCCGAGGAGGTCATCGAGGAGGCCGGCCGCTGAGCCGGGCCGACTCGAGCCGACCCGGTCGAGTCGCCTTGGATCCGGTCGATGACGACCGGCCGCCCGCTCCGAGCCGGCCGCGGTTCGGGCGATCATCGGGGCGGGCCGGCTCTGCCGATGCCCCCTTGGACCCCTCCCGAGCGGCCTGGTCCCCCTCCCGATCGCTCGGCCTGGGGCGGGCTCAGGATTCCTGGCCGTCTTCGATTGTCATCAGCCCGTGCTTCTTTAGCTTGCTGACAAGGGTGCTGCGGGGCAGGCCGAGCAGCCGGGCGGCCTCGCTCTTGTTGCCTCGGGCTTCCGTCAGGGCGTCTCGGAGCTGGTGGCGCTCGAAGGTGTCGAGGTCGAGGTCGGAGTCGGAGGAGGCGATCGGAGGGGAGTCCCAGCCGGAGGGGGGGACGGGGCGCTTCGGTCGCCCTCGGCGGGATCGGGAGGAGGACGGAAGGCGGCGGAGTCGAGGCGAGGAAAGCTCGGCGGGGAGGTCGGCCCGGGAGATTGAGGAGCCCTCGGCGAGGACGACGGCTCGCTCGATGACGTTCTCAAGTTCTCGGACGTTGCCGGGCCAGTGGTAGGCGGTGAGGGCCTCGATGGCGTCGTCCTCGAGCCGGGAGATCGGCTTGCCCGAGCGCTCGGAGTAGCGGCGGAGGAAGGTGACGGCGAGCTCGAAGATGTCTTCCCGGCGATCTCGGAGCGGGGGGGCGACGATGCTGATGACGTTGAGGCGGTAGTACAGGTCCTCTCGGAACCGGCCGGCCCGGATCATCGCGGGCAGGTCTCGGTGGGTGGCGGCCACGATCCGGACGTCGACGGTGATCGGCTGCGAGGAGCCGACCCGCTCGAAGGTCTTCGTCTGGAGCACCCGGAGGAGCTTCGTCTGGACCTCGGGGCTCACGTCGCCGATCTCGTCGAGCAGCAGGGTCCCGCCGTCGGCCTGCTGGAAGCGGCCGACCCGGTCGCGGTCGGCGCCGGTGAAGGCCCCCCTGACGTGGCCGAACAGCTCCGACTCCAGCAGCCCCGGCGCCAGCGCCGCGCAGTGGACCTTCACGAACGGCCGAGACGCCCGGGGGCTGGCGGCATGGATCGCCTCGGCGAGCAATTCCTTGCCCGTGCCGCTCTCTCCCAGGATCAGGACGGCCGAGGGGCTCGCGGCGGCCTTGCGGACGGTGTCGAGCACCCGCCTCATGGGGGGGCTCGATCCCCGGATCCGCTCCAGCGCCTCGGGGTCGGTCGAGGGGGCCGGTGGGCCAACCAGCCGGGAGGGATCGTCGACGCGGGCACCGGCCTCGCTCCCGGAGCCGGCGGCCGCGCCCGAAGCCGGGGAGGCGGAGGAGCCGTGGCCTCCCATCAACTGGTCCTGGAGCACGAGGATGCGGCGCTGCTGCTCGGCGATCTTCTCGACCTTGTCGCGCAGCTCCCGGTTCAGCTCCTCCAGGGTGCGGTGGATCGACGCCGAGTGGATCGCCAGCACGGCGACCGAGGCCAGCGCGGCGAGGAAGACCAGCTCCTCGTCGTCGTAGGGCATGCCGTTGCGCTTCGGGCCGAGCACGAGCACGCCGGCCAGGTCGCCGTCGGACGACAGGGCCGCCGCGACCTCGCCGCCCAGGGCGATCAGAGCGTCGGCGACCGGGTCGTGCGAGGACCGGGACATCGAGCCCGGCAGGCGGATGGTGGGGCGGCTGCGGAGGCGGCGGACGATTGGGCTGTCCTCGGGGAGCTTCGCCTGGTCCGGCTCCGGCCCGAGGCTGGCCACGACCGAGAGCGGCCGACCGGGGGCCTCCCGAAGGTAGATCGTCCCCCAGTCCAGCCCCAGGACCTCGGCCGCCGCCTCCAGCAGCCGACGGCCGAGCGTGCCGCGGTCGACCAGACGGTCCACCGCCTGGCTCATCTTCCTCATCGCCTGGTCGAACTTGTACTTCTCTCGGAAGAAGCGGCGGTCGATCGCCTGCTCGAACCGACGCCGGACGGCTCCCGAGAGCACCAGGCAGACCAGCGCCGTGACCGTGACGACGGTCGCCTCTCGCGAGGTCTGGTCGTCCTGCAGGGTAATCAGCGCCGCGAACGCTCCCACCACCAGCAGGAGCGAATAGAGCAGCCCCAGGCCGACGCTCACCAGCAGGTAGCGGACGCTCCGGTTGAAGATCTCCTCGGCCTGCATCAGCTTGTACCGCGTGATGCTGACCGCGTAGGCCGAGGTGTACAGCAGCGAGACAAGGTACATGGGCCAAGCGGCGCTGTCGACGCCGAGCACCGCGGTGTCCTCGACCGTCAGCAGCAGCAGGTAGGCGATCAGGGCGGAGGAGACGATCGACGCCAGGAGGATCCAGCGCACCTGGTTCCGCTCGGCCCGGTTGCGGGCCCGGCGGTCGCTAAAGATCAGCGAGGCGATGCAGAGGGCGAAGATCACGACCGAATAGGCCACGTAGCCCAGGGCCACCCACTTGATGACCCCCTGCGCCGCCATCCTCCGGGCCGCCTCGTCGGAAGGCATCGGGGCCGCCCCCCCCGCCGGGGAGGTGATCGACAGCCACATCATCGTCGCCCAGAGCACCACCAGGCAGGCCGCCGGCACCCCGTAGAGCCCGGCCAGCACCCGTCGGCGATGCAGCAGCATCAGCGGGTTCGGCCGGGGAAACACCAGGTAGAAGTGCAGGGTCACGATCGGCACCAGCATCGCCATCGCCGGGAAGGCGAAGATCAGCGGCCGGTTGATGACGATCTCCGACCAGTGGTACCCGCCCATGTAGGCGCCGACGGTCACCACACAGAGCCAAAAGAAGACCCGGGCCGCTCGGTCGTTCGGCCTCCTCCAGGAAACGACCAGCCCAATGCCGAAGAGCACCAGCTCCAGCGCCAGCCAGACGAACGACCAGACGTAGGTCGCCACCGGCCGCCGCTGGACCCTGGCCAAGGCCCGGATCGGCTCCGAACCCTCCGGCGCTCCCTGAGGCACCCAGGAGACGGACAGCAAGCGGCCGTCCTCGGAATGGGCGATCTCCCGCTGCGCCCGGATGACCGCCGTGTAGTCCCCCTCCCTCAGATCGAAGCTCCAGGCGCCGTCGGCCGAGGCGATCCGGGTCAGCCGGTCCCCCACCCCGGGAACCAGCCTCGCCTCGGGGCCGCCCCCAGGGGAGAACCAGGTGTATCGGTCGCTGATCGCTTCCTTCTGGGCCGTCCCGAAGACGCACCGAATCCCGACGTCCCCCGAGGTCGCCACCACCCACATCACCGCGATCGAGTACAGCAGCACGCCCACCGTCCCCCCGATCACCGCCGATCGGTGCGAGATGGGGGGAAGCCAGCCGGCTGACATCGACCGATCCGACCCAGGTGTTCGCACGGAAGCAGGGACCTTGGGACTCACAAGGAACGACTCCATGGCGGCGGGGGCGCGTTCGTTGCCTTGTTACGTTAACGAATCGGCGCCGAAACGCAACGGTTCCCCGGCAGGTCGCGTTCTCGGCGCCGATCGCCAAGCTCCGCGCACGACCCCGCTCGTCCTTTGTGAGACTGAAGAGTTGGAGGGTTTCAGAGATCCTAGCGATACAGGAGATTCTGGAGAAAATGGGCATTCTTGGCTTCAAGGCGTGATTGTGAAATGGGTTGTGGTCGGGTTTCTCGGCGAGCGGCCACGGAATCACGCCGGGTTTCCGGAGCGGATCGTCTCGGCGCCGAAGATCGCTAGCGAATCGAGCGGGCGGGTCGCGGCTGAGTTTCCGGGTGACGATCTTGTTTTCGCGATGGGCGAGAAAAGGCATCGAAGGTGCGATGAGAGAGGCGTCTCGCCTGGCGGTGGGATGAGGTCGAGCCAGGCAATCCGGTCTCTCCTTGACGGTGGGTTCCATGCGACGATCGGAGAAATGGCGGTCGGTTTCGACCTGGGAGACCGAGTGGAGCCCGATGACCCGGTGGCGGGTCGAGGGTTCGGGGGGATCGCATGAGGTCGTGCGGCTCGGCCGGGGGGAGCCGATCGTCCTGGTACCGGGGCTGGCGGGGGGATGGAAGCTGCTGGTGCCGCTGGCCCGTCGGCTGGCGAATCGGCATGAGGTCCACCTGATCGGGCTGTCGGGGGACGGGGCGCTGCTCCCCCGGTGTGCGGGGGTGGGCGTGGCGGATGAGGCGAACTCGCTCCTGGCGGTGATCGACCGCCTGGGCCTGGAGCGGCCGGGGCTGGTGGGGGTGTCGTTCGGCGGGGCGGTGGCGCTGGAGATGGCGGTGGAGGCCCCGGCCCGGTTCGCCCGGCTCGTGCTGTCCGGGGCCGAGGCCCAGTTCGGCCGCCGCTGGGCGGCGACCCTGGCGCGTCGGGTCCTGGAGCGGTTCCCGATCCCGGGAGACAGCCCGTTCATCAACCAGTTCTTCAACGTGCTGCACGGCGGCCGGCCCGAGCCCGGCCCGCTGCCCGACTTCGTCGTCCGACGCTGCTGGGAGACGGACCAGGGGGTGATGGTCGACCGCCTGCGGGCCCTGGAGGCGTTTGACGCGACCGACCGGCTCTGGCGGGTCGACGCGCCGACCCTGGTCCTGGCCGGCTCGAAGGACGTGGTCGTCCCTCCCGACCGGCAGGAGGCGCTGGCCCGGGCGATCGCCCCGGGGCGGTTCGCCCAGATCGAGGGGGCCGGCCACCTCGCCTTCCTGAGCCACCGGGCGGAGGTCGCCCGGCGGATCGCCCGGCACCTGGATGTCTCCCGGCGGGCGGTGTCCTGAGATGGAACGCCCCTCGAGCCAAAAGCAGGGGGGCGGGGAATTGCTGTCCCCCCGGCTCGACCTGGCGCTGCGCTCGGCGGCCCTCTGGCACGACGGCCAGCGGCGCAAGGCGAGCCCGGTCCCCTACGTCCAGCACCCGATGGCGGTCGCCCTGATCCTCGACCGCCTCGGGTTCGACGAGGACGTCGTCATCGCCGCCCTGCTGCACGACGCGGTGGAGGACACCGACGCCTCGCTCGACCAGGTCCGCGAGCGGTTCGGCGACCGGGTGGCGGAGCTGGTTGGGCATTGCTCGGAACAGAAGCGCGACCCCCAGGGGAACCCTCGCCCCTGGGCCGACCGCAAGCGGGACCACCTGGAGGCGCTGCGGTCGGCTCCGATGGAGGCCCGGGCGATCGTCCTGGCCGACAAGCTGCATAACTTGCAGAGCATCGCGGCGGATCTGGCCGCCGGGGGGCCGGTCTGGGACCGGTTCAACGCGGGCCGAGATCAGGTGATCGCGGGATACCGAGCGGCGATCGACGGGCTGAGCGCCGACCCCGACCCGAGGATCGAGGCGTTGGCCCGACGGGGCCGGGCGGTGCTGTCGGAGATCGAGGGGGAGCCGAGTCGCGCCCTCCCGACCGGGGAAGGCCGGGCCGAGGGCCCCTCCCCCTCCCCCTGATGACGGCCCCGGTCGTCCTCGTCCGGGCCGGTCGCCGGCCCGTCGCCATCGACGAGGGGCCGAGGGGAGGATCGGGGCCGGTTGATTCGGGGTTCCCCCCCGGCTATAGTTCCCCTGTCGACCCGAGGTGGTGACACACGGGGTCGACCCCCTTCGGGCCGCGTGAACGTGGCGCGGCAGGACCAGAGCCCTGAACCGTCCGAGGCTGGACTCCGGCGGACCTCAGGGGAGTCCAAGTGGAAAGGAGGTGATCCTGTGTGTAGCAGCGACAACCAGAGGCGGCTCGCCTAACGGCAGCCGACGGGTTGCCCGTCGGGCAGCCGCACCCTGAGTCTCGCCGTTCAACGCGGCGGGATGGCCGGGCCCGGGGCGCCGGGCCCGTGCCGCTTTTTCCCGAGGTTGTTTCTCCGGTTCTCGCTTGAGATCGCCACCTCGGTTCGATTAGGATGCTGGGCATCCCGACCCGAATCGCCTTGTCCTGACTCCTGGAGCCGAAGCGTTGGATCGGCCCGCCGCGACCCTTGGCCGCTTCTCCTTCTCCTTTACCTTCGGGTATTGGTGGGGCCGCTCGTTTACCGGGCGGACGGCCGCAGGTCGCCGGGCATCTCTCGGAACTTAACTCGACCGCTTGTCGAGCCGAAGAACCACCCAAGCCCCGGGACCTGCGAAGGTCCCGGGGCTTTTTTCGTTGGTTCGCCGGCCCGTCGGGGCGCCCCACGGCGAACTGCCGCAAGCGACCCCGCCGGATCCGAGTCCCGGACCTCGGGGTTCCATGACGAGCTCGCCAACGATCCTTGACCTGGTTCCCCTCTTCCTTCAGTCACTCGCCGTCAGGCATCGGCCATCAGCCATCAACCATCAACCAGCGGACGACTCTCATCCTGAATCATCGCCGGCCGCGGTGGAGCGGCGGGCGGCAGGAGCAACCCCCGAGCGAGGGCGGATCGTCGTGATTGTTGTGATGAAGCCGGAAGCGACCCAAGACCAGATCGAACATGTGCGCGATCATATCAGCGCACTGGGCCTTCAGCCGCAGGTGATCGTGGGGCAGCACCAGACCGTGATCGCCGCCATCGGCGAGGAGCGGCCGGGGCTGGTCGAGACGCTGGAGCCAGCCCCGGGGGTGGAGAAAGTGCTGCCGATCATGGCGCCGTACAAGCGGGCGTCGTCGGAGCTGAAGAAGGAGCGGACGGTCGTGCGCGCCCGGTCGCTGGAGATCGGCGGCAAGGCCATCGGCGTGATCGCCGGCCCCTGCTCGGTGGAGAGCGAGGAGCAGATCGTCTCCCTCGCGATCAAGCTGAAGGCCCTGGGGGCCACCGGCCTCCGGGGGGGGGCGTACAAGCCGAGGACCAGCCCATACAGCTTCCAGGGGCACAAGGTCGAGGGCCTGAAGATGCTGGCCACGGCCCGGGCCGAGACGGGCCTGGCGATCGTCACCGAGGTGATGGCGCCGGAGCACGTGCCGGTGGTGGCCGAGTACGCCGACGTGCTCCAGATCGGCGCCCGGAACATGCAGAACTACCAGTTGCTCACCGCCGTGGGAGACTCCGGCAAGCCGGCGTTCCTGAAACGCGGCATGAGCGCCACGATGGACGAATTCCTGCTGGCGGCCGAATACATTCTTGATCGCGGCAATGATCAGGTGATTCTCTGCGAGCGCGGCGTCCGCACGTTTGAGGAGCACACGAGGTTCACCCTGCCGCTGGCCTCGGTCCCCTACCTGCAGGCCAAGAGCCACCTGCCGGTGGTCGTCGACCCGTCGCACGGCACCGGCAAGGCCCCGCTCGTCCCCCCCATGGCCCGGGCCGCGATCGCCGCCGGCGCCGACGGCCTGATGGTCGAGGTGCACGACGACCCCGAGCACGCCATGAGCGACGGCGCCCAGACGATCACCCCCGAGGCCTTCGCCCGCATGATGGCCGAGTGCCGCCGCGTGGCCGAGGCGGTCGACCGGACCTTCTGAGCCCGATCTTCGGCACGGCGATTGCTTCATCACCGCTCGGATTCCTGGCGCGATCAACCGGGCCGGCCCCGTCGCCGGCCCGGCCGCCCTCCTCCGATGCAATGGGAGCGATCCCCGTGGCCCGATGGCTCGAATTCGCCCGGCTCGTCCCCCTCGTCGGCGCGCTCGCCGTGTTTGCCGGCTGCGAGTCTCAGGGGCCGGCCGAGCAGGTCGGCGAGAACCTGGACAACGCCGCGCAGGACGTGGGCGACGCCCTTGACCCCGCCGGCCCCGCCGAGGAAGCCGGCGAGGCGATTGACGAGACGTTGAATCCGTGATCCCAACGGGCGCCGGAGGTCGGGGCCTCGCTCCCGGCCTCGGCGCCCAAGGACCCGGCGGAACCCCCGGTTCCGAGGACCCCGCGACCATGACTGCTGCTCCGCGTCTCGAGCAACGGAACACCGTCGCAGATGATCGCCTTGAACTTCATCGTCACCAGCGCCATTGAGACGACCCTCCCCATCCTGCTGCTCTTCCGCAAGACCGATCGGGTCGAGCTCGACCTCGGTACGGTCTCCCGCTGATCCTGACCGCCGCTCTGGGGAGCCGATCGCCCCTGTTCGACCCCGGTCGCGACCTGCGTTGCCTCCACGCCCTCGGCCTGGCCAGCCCCGGGGCGGAACGCTTCTGGACGCTGGAGGCGGCCGACCAGGGCCCGGCCTGGCTCAGGCACTTTTATTAGTATTTACGCAAAAATGTATAGAATCAATTAGGCTTGGGGCTTGCCGGCCGTTCGTTCGTCGATCGCTTCGAGGAATCGGCCCGGGAGAACCTCCGGCGCGCGATCCGAAGGCTCGGCGACGAGCCCTGATCTCGGCTCGACGAGGGGCACCGGCACCCCCGGGCGATCATCCGACTCCCGAGTCGGCCGAACTCGGGCCGCCGCTGGCGACGGCGGCGCCGCAGGACCAGCAGGACGGGGCCGACCCGTCGAGGATCGTGCCGCAGCCGGCGCAGGGCCGGGGATCGAGGAGGTAGTCCTCCCGGATGGGGTGGAAGACGTCCAGCGCGACGGCGGGCCCGCCGACGGCGACGACGCGGTGCGGCACGCCTCCGGGGATCCGCCAGCGGTCCCCCGGCTCCAGCAGGCGGGTCTGGCCGCCGACGGTGAACTCCAGAAGGCCGGAGACGAGGTAGCCCATCTGCTCGTGAGGGTGGGAGTGCTCGGGGACGACGCCGCCGGGCTGGAACTCGACGACCGAGATCATCAGCCCCCGGCCGGCGGTCACGCAGAGGTCGACCCCCGGGAACAGGGCGTGGCGGGTGCCGGAGCCGGTGGGGATGAAGTACGGGTCGGCGTCGGTCGGGCGACTCGGGGGAGCGGGTTCGGGTTCGGGTTCGGGCATCGGATCAGCGTCCTCGGGCGTATCGGGAGGAGACCCACTGGCCCCAGGCGGTGAGGAACTGCTCCCGGCTGGCGCCGAACAGCTGGAGGATCCCCTCGTCGAGCCGCTCCCGGCCGCCGAGCATGCCTCGGACGAACGGGCCGACCGCCCTGGGGTTGGCCGCCGAGAGCCATTCGAGGAGGCTGAAGCCGAGGGCTCGGGTCTCTTCCGGATCCAGCACGTCGCCGAGCGCCTCGTTCGCCTTGGTCGTCCAGCCGAGCTGCGCCGCCCGCAGGGTCGCGGCGCGGAGGCGGGCGACCTCGGCCCCTCGGGGTTCGACCTTCGCGGCGAGGAGCGCCCCGTATCCCAGGGCCAGCCACCTCGGCGCGTTCGAGTCGGTGGCGGTCACCGCCCCGGCCCCGAGCTGCTCGACGAGCAGCCCTTCCAGACTCCGGGAGGCCCCGGAGGAGGCGGCCTCGGTGGCCTCCTGGCCGAGCATCGGGTCGAGCGCGGCGAGATACGGGGCCTCGCCGGAGAGGTCGGCGCGGGCCTGCTCCCCGGCCATCGGTTCCTGGCGGGCAACGGTGCGGACGAACTCGGCGTAGTGGTTGCGGTCGGTGAAGACGTAGGCACTGATCTCCATCGGGCTCCCCAGCGCCGGCTTCCCGGGCCGGGAGAGCAGCGATCGCACGGCGGGGATCGCCTGGTCGAGCAGCGTGACGGCCCGGGAGGCTCGGGCTTCGGGGAGGGTGCCAAAAAGCAGGACGCGATCCCCGGCGGTCAGGGTCGGTTCGCCCGGGGCGCCGGCCTGGGCCCATCGGCGCTGGGCCTCCTCGACGAGCCGATCGCGCCGCTCCTGTTTCGAGAGCCGGGCGAGGGCGGCGTTCCGGAGCTCCTCGGGAGAGACGGCCACCTCGGCCAGCGGGGCGTTCGGGTTGGCGCCGGCGTCGAGTCGGGCACCGGCGGCGATCCAGGCCTCGATCCTCGCGATCGTCTCCCCGGCGAGGTCCGTGTTGCCGGGGGGCATCTTCGGCGTGCTCTCCCCCTTGATGCGCAGCAGCAGCTCGCTGCTTTCCGGGTCGCTCGGAGAGATGACCGGGCCGGCGTCGGTCCCGGTCATGAGCGAGCGGAAGGTACTCATGTCGAGATCGCCTCGGCGGTCGCGCTCGTTGTGGCAGCGCAGGCAGTTGGCCACGAGCACCGGGGCGACGTCGGCGGAGAACGTCGGCGCGTCGTCCTTCTCCTGCCTCGAGGACGGGCCGGCCGGCGAGGGCTGGAAGAGGGAGATCATCCGGATCGCCTGGTTCGGCTTGCAGGTCTTGCAGGCGCGGAAGCCGTTCGCCTCGGCCGCGCCGGGGGTCGCGAACGGGATGCGATTCTCCGGCGAGAGCCGCTCGGCCGACCGGCACCCCGGCTCGTGGTAGACCTTCGAGCCCCTCGACCCGACGACCGGGCCGCCGACGTCCTGGGCCCTTCCCCCGGTGCCGAGGGTGATGACCAGCAGCAACAGCGAGGCCGCCTTCAGGGCGGGAGAAGGGGCGATGATCCGGGGCCTTCGCATGAGTCGCGTCCGCTCGACCGGGCCGAAGGGAAGGCGTGATCCCGGATTCTTTCGGTGGCGGATCCTCGGGCCTCCCCGGGGTTCGAAGGATCCGCCATCGGCGATCTCCAGGATGACTGCACGCGATTGTCCCCCATCTCGGGGCGATCGGCAAGGGAGGGCGGCGGGAGGGAACTCCCGATCACTCGCCTCCGCCCGGCGATCGCGAACTCCCCAGCCGGGGAGGCCGACGGCATCCCCATTCCCGGCCCTTGCGCTGACCGCCGGCGTTTGCCCTTGCGCTGACCGCCGGCGTTTGCCCTCGCGCTGACCGCCGGCGATGGCCCTTGCGCTGACCGCCGGCGATGGCCCTTGCGCTGACCGCCGGCGTTGGCCCTTGCGCTGACCGCCGGCGATGGCCCTTGCGCTGACCGACGGCGTTGGCCGTTTCGGTCGAGCGATCGTGACGGTCGCCGGGGCATCACTCCCTCGTTCTCTGACCTCTGACCTCTGACCTCTGACCTCTGACCTCTGAGCTCTCGGTTCCCTGAGCTCTCGCTCCCAGGAGACGGGGCCTTCCGTCCCTGGCGGACCGTTTCCGCCGAGGTCCGCCGCCTGCGACCATCCCGGAAGACCGTCGGGAGACGGCCCCGGTCACGGCAGCAGGCCTCCCCGGTTGCGCTCGATCTGGAAGTGGCAGAGGGCCACGGCGCAGGCGTCGGCCACGTCGTGGGGCTCGGGGAGGCGATCCAGCCCCAGCTCGGTGCGGATGGCGTGCTGCATCTGCTCCTTGGGGGCTCGGCCGTGGCCGGTGAGGGTCTTCTTGATCCGGGAGGCGGCGTAGCCGACCACGGGCACGCCGCGACGGGCCGCGGCCAGGACGATCACCCCCCGAGCATGGGCCATCAGGATGGCGGTCCGGGGATGCTTGGTGCGGCTGTGGACCTGCTCCAGCGCCAGCGCCGAGGGCGGGAAGAGGTCAAGCACCTCGATCACGCCGCGATAGATCGCGTCCAGCCGATCGCCGAGCGAGCCTCCCCTCCTGGCCCGGATCACCCCGGCCTCGATCACCAGCGGCGGCGGCCCGATCAGCCCCGAGGCCGCCCTCGGCGCCGGCTCGATCACCGCGTACCCCGTCACCCCCAGCCCCGGATCGACCCCCACCACCCGGCCGGGGCATCGTCCCGCTCCCGGTTCCGATCCTGGTCCTAGTCCTGGCCCTGATCCCGAACTCGGCGCGGTCGCTGCCATCGGCCCGGTCCTCCCTCCCTGGGCCCGATCTTCCCCAAGGCGGATGCATCCGTCCACCCCAACCCCGGCCATCGCGGGGGATTCCCCTCCGAGACGAGACGGCGACGCTCCCCTCCCTCCCAAGGACCCGATCCGGTACCACCGGCGGGCGAGCCGCTAGTGATACACAGAAATCAAAGAGCAGAGATCACTTCAGGCAGAGATCACTTCAAGCGTTCGACGGGGTCGACACGTCCCCAGCCTCGGGAGCCTTCCGGAACTGGGGTCGAACGATCCTGGCCGCCCCAGCCGGATCGGGCTCAGTTGCGGAGGCTGGACAGCGGCGCCGGGATCCGGCCGCCGTGGCGGACGAAGGCGGTGCTGCCGCCGGCGGCGTGGATGGGGAGGATGTCCATCTCGCCGAAGAGGCCGCCGAAGACGGCTCGCTCGCCGGCGGCCTTGCCGGGCACGGGGATGATGCGGACGGCGGTGGTCTTGTGGTTGATCACGCCGATGGCGACCTCGTCGGCGATCAGTGCCGCGAGCGTCTCCGGGTCGGTGTCGCCGGGCACGGCGATCATGTCCAGGCCGACGGAGCAAACCGCCGTCATCGCCTCCAGCTTCGCCAGCGTCAGGTCCCCGCAGGCGACCGCCTGGGCCAGCGCCGCGTCCTCGCTCACGGCGACGAAGGCTCCCGAGAGGCCGCCGACGCTGGAACTGGCGAACGAGCCCCCCTTCTTCACCGCGTCGTTGAGCAGCGCCAGCGCGGCGGTCGAGCCGGGGGCGCCGAGGCGTTCGACGCCCATCGCCTGGAGGATCTCGCCGACGGAGTCCCCCACCTGGGGCGTCGGCGCCAGGGAGAGATCCACGATCCCAAAGGCGACGCCGAGCCGAGAGGCGACCTCTCGGCCGATCAGCTCGCCGACCCGGGTGACGCGGAAGGCCGTGCTCTTGATCTCCTCGGCGATTTCCCCCAGCGTGGGCCGGACCTTCGCGTTGCGGACGAGGTCCTCGACGGCGGCCTTCACCACGCCGGGGCCGCTGACGCCGATGTTGATGACGCAGTCCGGCTCGCCGGCGCCGTGGAAGGCGCCGGCCATGAACGGGTTGTCGGTGGGGGCGTTGCCGAAGATGACGAGCTTGGCGCAGCCGAAGCCGTCGCTGGCCCGGGTCCGCTCGGCGGTGTCAACCAGCACTCGGCCGAGCAGGGCGATGGCGTCCATGTTGATGCCGGCGGCGGTCGTGCCGACGTTCACCGACGAGCAGACGCGACGAGTGGTCGAGAGCACCACCGGCAGCGCCTCGATCAGCCGCTTCTCGGCCTCGGTCCACCCCTTCTGCACCTGGGCGGTGAAGCCCCCAACGAGGTCGACGCCCACCTCGGCCGCTGTGGCGTCGAGCGTGCGGGCGACGGCGACGAGCCCCTCGGTGTCGTGCCCGGCCGCCACCGAGGCGATCGGGCTGACGGCGATCCGACGGTTGACGATCGGGATGCCGTAGCGCCCCTGCACCTCCTGGCAGACCTCGCGCAGGCGGCCGGCGAAGTGCAGCAGGCGGTGGCGGACGCGGTCGCACAGCGTGGCCACGTCGGGAGCGGCGCAGCTCTGCAAATCAATGCCCATCGTCACGGTGCGGACGTCGAGCTTGTGCTGCCGGACCATCCCCAGCGTGGCCAGCACGTCCTCAGTGCGGTACAACGACGTCGCTCCCCTCGGGGTTTCGGGCCGAGCCGACCCGGACGGGGCGCGGCTCGTTGGTGGCCAGGAAGATGTTCTCGTGCTGGAGGTAAACCTCCATGCCCAGCTCGGCGCCAAACTGCTCCAGCTCTCCTCGAAGCTCGGCCGGCCCCAGCTCGGGGGGCAGGTACGCTTCCATCACCAGGCTGAAGCGCGGACCCTCGGTCCTCGCGTGCAGGTCGACGATGTTCACCCCTCGTCTGGCCAGGCTGCCGGCGATCCGGTGGATGGTCCCCGGCCGGTCCTGGCCCAGCACCGTGAGGATGAACCGCTCGCCGCCGGGAACCGGGTCGACGTGCCTCCCCTCGTCGGGGATGACCGCGACGTTCAGGTCGAACCGCTCCCCCCGGGTGTGCACCGCCTCGCGCAGGCCCTTCGGGTCGCGAGGCCCGTCGAACTCCACGGCCAGGATGATCGTGAAGTAGCCGCGGAGCACCGTCTGGCTCAACTCCTTGATCGTCCCGCCCTGCTCCGAGATCGCCCCGGTGACCGCGTGGATGATCCCCACGCGGTCGGCGGCGGTCACGGTCACAATATAAGTGTGCATGTGGCTCCCATGAGATCGGGCTCCTCGACGCGGCGCCGGGACGGCGGCTCACCGCTATCCGGTGCTGGGGGGGCGATCGCGACGGCGGAGTCGGCCCGGGATCCGGGCCCCTGGCCCCGTCGCGGGGAGCCCCCGAGCGTTCGCTCGCCTCCCGGACTCCGGCGGCCTCCGGCATCAGCCCTCGGCCGACCACCATCCATCATGCCCCTCGCCGGGGCCGGCCGTCATCCCTCCCGCCGCTCTTGCCCGGCCCAGGCGCCGGCGCCGGCCATCGCCCCGGAATCGGACGGCGATCGGCCCCGATCGGTTCGGAGGCTGGAGGCCAGCACGAACCAGCCGGCGATGAACGCCGAGCCTCCGATCGGAGCGATCATCCCCAGCCAGTCGGCCGTGCCGCCAGCGAGCACCAGCAGGTACAGGCTGCCGGGGAAGACGATCGCGCCGATCAGGAACAGCCAGCCGGCCGCCGACAGCCCCCGAGTCGGGCCGACCCGCATCGCCAGCAGGCCGACGGCGATCAGGGCGATCGCGTGGTCCATCTGGTACCGCACGCCGACCTCGAACGTCTCCAGGTCGGCCGGCTCCACCTTGCCCTTCAGCCCGTGCGCCCCGAAGGTGCCGGCGATCACCGCCACTGCTCCCACGATCGCCCCGATCCGCGCCCAGGACGCCCCGCTCATCGGCTCGCTCCCCTCGTGCTCCGGCTCCTCCCGCCGGTCGGTCCCGATCATTGTCGCCGCGCCGGCTCCGGCGCTCAACAGCACCTGACCCGCTCCCGGGCCGCCCCCCGGCGGAGCAAGGCCGGGGGAAGGGGATGCCCTCGGTCGCTCTCTTGAGGACCAACACGCTCGGCGAGTGCCCGGGCCGGGCTGGCCCGGGCCGTGTCGGCCCCCGGCCGGAAGCCCTCCGATGCTGGGAGCGCCCCGACCTCGGCCAGCCCCGCCCCGAGGTCCGTCACCGAAGCCATCCCGGCTCAGTCCCCCGGCAGCTCGGCGATCCGGATGTTCCGGAAGCTCAGGTCGGTGGTCGGGTCGTGCCCCTGGATGCTGATGACGCCCGGCGCGGCCTTGTAGCCGTTGCGGCCGTTGTCGGCGGCCGGGCGGTCGTCGGTCCAGTCGGTCACCTGATACCCGTCGACCCAGACGGCGAAGTGATTGTCGTGGGCGACGATCGTCTTGGTGAACCACTCGAAGTCGTCGGCCACGATCCTCCGAGCGGCCTGGCGGCGGTAGATGGCGCCGGTGCCGTAGTCGACCGGCTTCGTCCGGTCGTCCCCCTCGTACTCGTTGCGGATCTGAGACTCGTACCCGCTCCAGAACTGCCCGGGGATGGCCCGGAAGAAGATGCCGCTGTTCAGGTGCTCGCCGTTGGAGAAGACGTCGAGCTGGAGGATGAAGTCGTCGTACTGCCCCTCCGTCTGGATGTCTCCCCGCCCGTTCTGGACATGGAGCGATCCCTCGGCAGTGACCGAGTAGACCGACTCGCCCCCCTCCAGCACGTTCCAGCCGGAGAGGTCCTTGCCGTTGAAGATCGGCGTCATCCCTTCGGGGAGCAGCTCGACCCGACGCACCCGGAGCGTGTTCCCGCCGTCGACAGAAATAAGGGCCGGGGAGCGGCCGTTGCTCCGCATCGTGATCTCCACCGAGCCGAGCCCGCTCAGCCTCCCCAGCCCGCTCGCCCCCTCGTCCCGGCCGAACCCCACCAGGGCCCCGGAGCCGTCCGCCTCCCCCTCGACCCGGAGCGTGGCGTCGCCGAATTCGGTCGTGGTCCGCAACGTCGCCGGCCCGACGATCGTCATCACCCCCTCGGCCACCGAGACGGCCTCCTCCCGATCCTCCGCCTCGACCGTCCAGCCGAACGTCGACTCCCCGTCGAACAGCCGGATCCACCCCTGCTCGATCTGCTCCCGAGACAGGCCCGAGCCCCCCTCCTGGGCCATCAGGCTGCCGAAGGAGGACAGAGCGAGGGCCAGACCGACGGTCAATGCGATCAATCGAGATTGCATGGTGATGGCTCCCTGGGGCAACGCGATCGGTTCGAGGCCGCATCATACGACCCCGGTCCCACCCGGGCCAGCACCCGCACCGGCCCCTCCGCTCCTCGGGAGATTTCCGGGACCCGCCCCCGCCCTCCCGGCGATCCTCTCAGAGGGGGCCCGGCCCCGACGAGCCTCCCGATCCGTTCCTTGGCAAGTTGTCCATCGACTCTTGGTGGCATCTTTGTCTGCGTTCCGTCCTCTGTTTTCTGTTTTCTGTTTTCTGTTTTCTCTCCTCCTGCCCCCCGAGTCCTGTCTCCTTGCTCCCCCGTCTGAGCCGTCAACCTCGAGGATCGCGGCAGGCGACGCTTCCCGAAACGAACCCAAGCGGTCATTTTGTTCTGTATTGTAGGAAAAGCAGTTGCGTCGAATTGGCCGCCTTCAACGGCAGCGCACCGAGCCCGTTCCGTCCGGGTCCGGACGGCCGTTCCCCTCGGATCCGGCCGGGGCGACCCCCAACGGCCCTCCGCTCGGGATGGGGGTCGGTCGACCGCGGGCCGGCCGCTCGCCGAGGGGCGCGACGACGACGCGGAGCGAACCCAACGCGGTCGGCGCAAGCTGTTGCCGCAAATGTGGTTCAGGAGAACGGGCCGAGCGTTCCCGAAGCGCGCCGGTTCTCCTGCGGCCCGATCAGGTGACCAGCCGGGGGCGGGCGGGGATGTTGGTCAGGCCGAGGGCGGCGGCCCGGGCCTCGGCGGCGAGGAAGAGGGAGCCGGTGACGCAGATCAGGCCGGATTCGGGGGTGGCCCGGCGGGCCAGGTCGAGGGCGAGCGTTGGCTCCGGGGCGATCATCGCGGTCGGTCCCCCCAGCTCGGCGACGGCCTCGGCGATGGCGTCGGGCGCGACGGCTCGGGGGTTCTCGACGTACCGGGTCGCGATCACGGTGTCGAACAGGGGAAGCAGGGCGCGGAGCTGGCCCGCCAAGTCCTTGTCCCGGCTCGTGCCGAAGACGAGCGAGCGGGGGACCTCGGGGAAGTTCGATCGGAGTGAGGCCGCTAGCGCCTCGGCCGAGGCGACGTTGTGCGCTCCGTCGATCACCAGCCAGGGAGCCTCTCCCACCACCTCCACCCGGGCCGGCCACCGCAGCGTGGCGAACCCCCGGGCGGCGTGTTCGGGCAGGACCTCCAGCGTCGGGTCAATGTCGGCGAGGGCGTCCAGTGCCGCCAGGGCGACGGCGGCGTTGGCGGCCTGGTGTGCTCCCGGCAGGGGAGCGGAGATCGGGCCCCAGTCTCGCCGCCAGGTCCGCACGAGGACGGAGCCGTTGCTCGGCCGGTCGATCGGCGGCCTCGGCGGCTCATAGAAGGCCTCGAAGTCGGTCCCGAGCTCGAAGAGGGGGCAGCGGCGGGATCGGGCGACCTCCCGGATGACCGAGATCGGCTCCGGCTGCCGGACGCCGACGACCGCCGGGGTCCCCCGCTTCAAGATGCCGGCCTTCTCGCGGGCGATGTGGCCGAGGGTCGGGCCAAGCTGGCGGACGTGGTCGAAGGAGATCGTCGTGAGGACCGACACCGCCGGGCGGACGACGTTGGTCGAGTCCAGGCGCCCTCCCATGCCGACCTCCAGCGCCACCGCCCGGCAGCCGGACCGGGCGAAGTGGAGCAGGCCGAGGGCGGTGGTCACCTCGAAGAACGTCAACCCTCGGCCGTCGGGGCCCGGCCAGTCGGTCTCGACCGCCTCGATGGCCGGGCGGAGCTCGTCGCACCGGGCGATCAGCTCGTCGGGGGTCATCATCGCCCCATCAACAACGAAGCGCTCCTCCAGCCGGTGCAGGTGCGGCGAGGTGAACAGCCCCGCCCGGAAGCCGGAGGCGGTCAGCGCGGCGGCGACCATCGCCGAGGTCGACCCCTTCCCCTTGGTGCCGGCGACGTGGACGATCCGGAAGGCGTCCTGCGGGTCTCCCAGCCTTCGGAGCAGCCGGCGCATGCGGCCCAGCCGCAGCTCGGTCGAGGAGCAGGCGGCGGGCATGCCGAGCCGCTCGTAGTCGAGCCGGGCGTAGAGGGCGTCCAGGGCGTTCCGGTAGGAGTCGGTGGTCATCGAGGGAAGGAGGCCCCGGGAGGGAGGTGCGAGCCGACCGGGCCGGGAGTCTCGGCCGTCGGCCGGTCGTCGTCGGGATCGAGGCCGAAGGGCGGGCCGAGGGCCTGCTCGGCTCGGGACCGGATGGCGGAGATCAGCTCGGCGATCGCCCCGCCCTTGAGCACGACGCAGGCCGCTCCGGCCGCCAGAGCCAGCAGCCGGCCGTCGGCCTCGGCGTCTCCGGTGAGCACGATCACCGCCAGTCGGCCGGCGGCCGGATCGAACCGCAGGGCGTCGAGCACCTGCAGGCCGTCGAGCCGGGGCATCCACAGGTCCAGCACCAGGGCCGATGGGCGATGGCGCCGGACCTGCTCCAGGGCGTGTTCCCCGTCGCTCGCCTCCCGGACGATCATGCCGGCGGCCCTCAGGGCGGCGGCGGTCACGCGGCGGAGGTCGTCGTCGTCGTCGGCCAGCACGATCGAGATCGGCTCGGAAGGCGCCATGGTCGTCCCCCCTCGGCCCGGCCGTGCCGGCTCGCTCGCTGGCGAGGCCCGGCCCGGCGTTTTGGATCGTCCGGTACGGCGGCTCCCGGTGCTCGATCAGGCCCCAGCATACCCCGAGGGGCCTCCCGGCCGCCATCCGGGTTCTCGAGGGATCGCTCTCCTCCTCGATGAGTCGCGGTGAGAATCCCAGAGTCAGAACCGCCAGACGAGCGATGAGACCCTCGTGGCGGTTTTCGCCTTGGCACTGATCCGAAGAGTTCCTGAGAGTCAGGATCGCCAGACGAGCGATAATCTCCTCAAGGGCCGCTCCTGTTCGCTCCTTCTCCTGATCGCTGTTCTCCCTCCGCTTTTGTTCTCGTCTTTGTTTCTTCTGTTTTTTTCTTTCTTCTCTGCTCTTTCTCGTTCTTCTCCTTCTCGTTCTTCTCCCCTCCTCCACGCTTGCTTCGCTTCCGCGTGCTCCTCTCCTCACTCCTGCAACCCTGCGTGAACTCCCATCGCCCGCTGTCCCCCGGCGCTTCTCCCCCGTAAGGTGGGTCCAGATTCCCCAGACAGGACAGGAGCGGATCGGATCGACGTCCCATGACTTCCCTCCCGTTCTTCTCTCGGTTTCCCGAGCTCCGGGCCGGGGTGTACGTTCTGGGTCCGATTCGCCAGGAGGCGACGGGCGTTTCCTACCGGGCTTGGTCCCCGGGAGAGGGGGACGCGGTCGCCCTCTGGGTCGATGCGACCCGAATCGAGGACGACCCGATCCGGGCCGAGCGGCTGGGCCGGCAGGCGATCGCCCTGGAGCGAATCCGGCACCCGAACCTGGGAGAGGTGGTGCGGGTGGCCGACCTTGACGGCCGGCTGGCCGTTCTCGAGCGGCGGCCGGAGGCGATCGAGGCGGGGTTCCTGGCAGCGCCCGGCGACCGGCCCGGCCCCTCGGCCGTGCGCCGGGCACTGGCGATTGTCCTCCAGGCGAGCCGGGGGCTGCGGGCACTCCACGAGGCCGGTTTCGCGCACGGGGACATCCGCCCCGAGGCCCTCGCCGAGCTCCCCGACGGCCGGATGCTTCTGACCGGCCTCGGCCGGGTTGCCCCGCCGGCCGAGGATCCCGAGGAGCCGAGCCCTCCCGCGTTCCCGGGGCCCGACGCCGTCCGGGCCGACCTGGAGGCGCTTGGCCGGACCGTCTTCCGGCTCGTCACCGGCTCGGCCGCTGGGCCCGACTCCTCGACGCCGGCCTCGGCGATCAATCCTCGAGTGCCGGCCGCCGTCTCGGAGCTGATCCGGAGGCTGATGCTCCCCGAGGACCGGGGAGGCTTTGGCGCGATCGGGCCGGTCATCGCCGACCTCGAACGAATCGCCGGCGCCCCGAAGCCCGGCGCCTTCCTGCCCCGCCAGGAGCTGGTCGACGCCTACCGGGCCTGCGCCGACGCCTTCGCCGGCTCCCCGACGGCCCGATTGAGGAGAACGGTGCTGCTCTCCTCCTACGGCGGGACGGCGGGCTTGGCATTCCTGGCGCTGCTGGTCGGCCTGTCGAGCCTGGCGATCGGCCTGCTCGGCCTGATGGCGATGACGGCCGGGGGCTCCTTCGTTGTTGGCGGGATCGCCCGGGGAGGCCCGCTGTTCGACCGCGTCCGCCGGTTCGTCGCCGGGGGGAGGGTCCGGGACCTGGCGACGGTGGCGGCGGTGCTGATACTCGCTCCGCTGGGGCTGGTGGCGTCGGGCACGCTCGGGGTGGCGGTCGCGCTGGCGGTCGTCGCCGCGATCCTGGCCGGCGTGCAGGAGGTGCTGATCGATCGCCCAATCGCCCGGGAGCGTCGGGAGCCGGTCGACCGGGCCTGCGCGGTCCTCCGGGACCTTCGCCGATCGGGCCTGGCCGAGCCGGCCGTCCGGGCCTTCGCCGTCGACCACGGCGGAACACACTGGGGGCCCCTCTTCCTTTCCCTGTTCGGGTTCGACGCCTACCGGGAGGCCCGAACCCGCCGGGAGGTCCCGACCGGGGATCGGCTGCTCCGGTTCGAGCTGATCGGCCGGGTGATCGCCGCCATTGACGCCCGGCTGCGGGCGAGGAGGGACGAGCGCGACCGGCTCCTGCTAATCGACCTGCTCGAGCGCCGGCTGAAGGCCCAGGGCCTCTTCGAGCTGACCGCCCGGCGCCGGGCCTGGCGGATCGCCCCCGCCCTGCTCTCCCGGGCCATCGCCTTCGAGCGGGGAACGCCGACCCCCGGCGGGACCCTCGCCGAGTCGCTGGCCGAGGCTCTTCGAGACCCCGAAACCGCGCTGCTCGACGCCGAGTCGGCCCCCGAGCCGAGGCTCGACCGCCTCCGGCGCCGGCTGGTCGGCCTGCTCGACGCCCTCACCGGCCCGAGGGCCCGGCTGCTCTCGGGGCTGCTCCTGCTGGTCGGCTTCCTAGCCTGGGCCCATCAGAACCGACTGATCGAGGGGACCGACCTGACCGAGCTGGTCCAGGCCGCCCGATCGGCCGACTCCCTCGAGGAGGTGGCCGACACGATCGGCTCCCGAGGCGATCTCCTCCGGGAAGCCGCCGGGGGAGCGCAGCCGCTCCGCGTCGCCCTCGCCCCGGGCCCGGCCTCGGCCCTGTTCCGGGATGGCTCGGCGGGGCTGGCCGCGCTGATCCTGCTCGTCTCCTCGGCCTTCCGAGGCCGATGGCCCGCCCTCGGCGCGGTCCTGGCCGCCCTGATCGCCCTCTTCGGCAATGACCTCGGCCTGCCGACGGGAGTGGACCGGGGACTGGCGGTGGCCCTGTTCCTGGCCGCCGTTCTCTCGGCCTGGCGCTGCTGACGCGATCGTCCCGAACCCCTTTGGCAATCCGGTGTTCCTTCCCCGACCGGCCTATCCTCCCCGGTCTTCGGCGCCGAAGAGGGCGCCGATGGGGGCCGAGCCGGGGGTGACCGCGACGAATCCCCGGATCAGGACGAGCATCGGCAGGGCCGAGACGAACCCGAGCGGCCCCCAGAGGAAGCCGAAGAACAGCACGCCGATGAGCACGGCGAGCGGGTCGATGGAGATCGCCTCGCCATAGAGCAAGGGGAGGATGACATAGCTCTCCAGCGTCTGGAGCAGGAGGTAGACGCCCAGCATCACCATCGGGGGCCAGAGGGCCTGGCTGGCGACCGCCGCCACGACGACCAGCATCGCGCCGGCGACCACGGCGCCGAAGTACGGGATGAGCACCAGCAGGCCGGTCATCAGTCCCCAGAGCGGCCACTGCGGCAGGCCGATCGCCCAGCTCACCAGCGCGATCGTCACCGAGTAGCCAAGCGCGACCGACAGGACGCAGGCGACCCAGCGCTCGATGTTCTTGCCCATCTGTTCCAGATCCTCATCCTCCAGCCGCATTCCCAGGGCCTCGCCGGCCCGGACGATCCGGTCGGCCCAGGTGGCCCGGGTCAGGAGGATGTAGAGGATCAGGAAGAGGACGACGACGATCTGGCCGAGGATCCCGAGCACGCCGCCGACTCCCCGGAGCGCCCACTGGCCGATCGAGCCGGCGTTCTCCCGGAGCTGCCTGGTCCAGTCCTCCTGCGAGCCGAAGGCCGGAGCGCCGCCGCCGCCGACGGGCGAGGATGAGGACGAGGACGAGGCCGAGGAGGAACGAGGGGGGGACCCCGGCTCGGGGCCGTCGGATCGCTCGGGATCGCCGTCCGGGTTGGATCGGGAGGCGAGGTCGGGGGTAGTCGAGCCCTTGGCTCCCGGCGTCGCCGAGGCCTCTCCCTTCAGCAGCCGGACGACCCGGGAGCCTTCGAGCGGCTCGGCGACCTGGGAGGCGATCTGGCGGAACCGGTCGAGGTAGCGGTCGGAGTCCCGAACGACCCGGCCGGCCTGGGCGATCACCAGCCCGGCGGTCGAGAGCAGCACCAGGGCGACCAGCATCGTGCAGAGGATGCTGGAGACTCCCCGGCCGAGCCCGGCCCGCTCGATCGCCCGGGCGACGGGGCGCAGGGCGATCGCGAGCACCAGGGCGAGGATGATCGGCACGATCAGCCGGGTCATCCTCGTGCTGGCGCCGAGCACGAGCACGGTGGCGATGACGACCAGCGCCACCGTCCTCGTCCAGGAATCGCGGTCGGGGTGGGCCGGCCGAGGCCTCGGCGGGGCGTCGTCGTCGGCTCGGGCCATGAGGCTCGCCTCCCTCGGGTCGCGGTGCGATTCGGGTCGGGTCGATCCGGTGGGGGATCGACCCGACCTCGATGCAATCGCGGTGCCGGGGAGGGGGAGCGATCCGATCAGAGCTGGAGCCAGCTCGGCTGCTCGCCGTGGGAGGGCAGGCGGATGAGGCTGACGCTGAGGATGTCGGGGTGGGCGGAGACGGCCTTCAGGGCGTCCTCGTCGGGGATGCTGTCAAGGTTGACCACGCCGATGGCCTCGCCGCCGGGGGCTTCCCGGCCGACGTTCATCTGGGCGATGTTCACGCCTCGGCGGCCCAGCTCGGTGCCGAGGGCGCCAATCAGGCCGGGGCGGTCGTTGTGGGTGAAGACCAGCAGCGTGCCGTCCAGGTGGGCGTCGAGCCGGTACGGCCCGAGGCGGACGAGCCGGAGGAACTCGCGGCCGAAGGTGGTGCCGGCGGCGATGTAGGCCTTGCGGTCGGTCTCGACCTCGGCCTGGATCATCGAGGAGAAGTCGCCGGGGTCGGTGGACTTCTCCTCGGTGAGGGTGATGCCGCGTTCCTTGAGGCGGGCCTCGGCGTTGACGAGGTTGACCTGGCCCTGCAGCGCGGTCTCCATCCAGCCGGCGGCGAAGGCGGCGGTGATGAGCCGGGTGTTCTTGCCGGCGACCTCTCCCCGGTAGCGGAGGGTGGCCGACTTGATGATCCCGCGATCCATCTGGGCGTGGAGCATGCCCAGGCGTCGGGCCAGGTCGAGGTACTGGCGCAGGTCGTCCAGCTCGGCCCGGTTGAGCGTGGGCATGTTGACGGCGAAGCGGACCTGGCCTCGGGCGAGGAAGTCGACGAGCAGGCGGGCGGCTTCCTCGGCGACGGCGACCTGGGCCTCCTCGGTCGAAGCGCCGAGGTGGGGGGTGACGATCACCTTCGGGTGGTTGACCAGCGGGTGATCCGCCGGAGGAGGCTCGGGCTCGAAGACGTCGATGGCGGCGCCGGCGACGTGGCCGGAGTCGATCGCCTCCCGCAGCGCGGCCGGGTCGATCAGGCCTCCTCGGGCGCAGTTGATGATGCGGACGCCGGGCCGCATCTGAGCGAGGGTCTCGGCGCTGATGAGGTTCTTGGTGTCCTCGGTCAGCGGGGTGTGCAGGGTGATGTAGTCGCACTGGCCCCAGAGCTGGTGCAGGTGGGGGACGCTCTCGATTCCCAGCTCGGTGGCGCGTTCGGCGGAGAGGAAGGGGTCGAAGCCGATGACCCTCATCTCGAAGCCGAGGGCCCGGCGGGCGACGGCCTGGCCGACGCGCCCCATGCCGACGATCCCCAGGGTCTTCCCCTCGAGCTGCCGGCCGGTGAGCGTGTTGCGGTCCCAGCGGCCGGCCTTCAGGCTGGCGTCGGCCTGGGGCACGTTGCGGGCCAGCGCGAGCATCAGGGCCATCGTGTGCTCGGCCGTGGAGACGGTGTTCCCTCCCGGCGTGTTCATCACGACGATGCCGTTGGCCGTGGCGGCGGGCACGTCGATGTTGTCCACGCCGACGCCGGCCCGGGCGATGGCTCGGAGACGGGTCTGGCCCTGGAGAACCTCGGCCGTCACCTGGGTGCCCGAGCGGACGATCAGCGCGTCGGACTCGGCCAGCGCGGCTCTGAGGCCCGGCACGTCCTTGGCCAGGTCGGTGCGGACGATCACCTCGAAGTCGGGCTCGGCCTTCAGCAGGGCGAGGCCCTCCTCGGACACCTTGTCGGTCACCAGCACGCGGTGGGGCACGTCACTCGGGCTCCGGTCGGGGGGGGGCATGCGATCGCGGGGGGATGAACCGGCGGCCGTCGGTCGGGGCGGCCGCCCCTTGGGGGAAATTCGGGGAGCGGCCTGGACCCCGTCGCGTCGGACGGGGCGGGCCGCTCGGGATCAGGCGGTTGATCAGGCCGCGCCGACCGGGCTGCCCTGCCCGATCAGCACGCGCTGGGCGGCCGAGACGCCCGCCCCCGGCTCGAACTCGTGGCCCAGCTCGGCGAGCACCATCTCCAACGCGGCCAGGGCGCCGACCACGTCGACCTCGTCGTTGTAGCCCATGTGGCCGATCCGGCAGATCTTGCCCTTGAGCTTGTCTTGCCCGCCCACGATGGAGAGGCCGAAGCGGTCGTCGAGCTTCTTGCGGATGTCGGTGTCCTTCAGTCCCTGGGGGACGACGAAGGCGGTCAGGCCCTCGGCCGGCCGGGCGCTGAAGAGCTCCAGGCCCAGGGCCTTGACGCCGGCCTGGCAGGCGTCGCTCATCGTCTTGTGGCGGGCCCAGACGTTCTCGATCCCCTCGGCCTTGATCCGCTCGAGCGACTTGACCAGGCCGAAGATTAGGGTGTGGGCGGGGGTGTAGGGGGTATCCCACTCGGCCAGCTTCTTGCGGGCGGCCTTCAGGCTGAAGTAGAAGGCCTTCGGCTCGAAGGAGTCGATGACCGCCCAGGCCTTCGGGCTGACGGCGACGAAGGCCAGGCCCGGGGGCAGCATCAGGGCCTTCTGGGAGCCGACGGCCAGCAGGTCGATCTTCCAGTCATCGGTCCGGCACTCCATGGCCCCGACGCCGGAGATGCCGTCGACGGCGAACAGGGCGGCAGTCTCGGCGACGACCTTGCCGATGGCCTCGATCGGGTGCCCGGTGCCGGTGGAGGTCTCACTCAGGGTGCCGCAGACGACGGCGATGTCGTCGCGGCCCGTCAGCGCCTCGGCGACGCGGGCCGGGTCGACCGGCTGGCCCCATTCGACGTCGATCGTCTCGAACGGGATGCCGTGGGCCTGGCAAATCTTGGCCCAGCGGAGGCCGAACCAGCCGGCGTTGAGCACCAGCGCCTTCTTCCCGGGGGGAACGGCGTGGATGACGGCGGCCTCCATGGCCCCGGTGCCGGTGGCGGCGAGGATCGCCACGTCGTTGGCCGTCTTCAGGACCTCTCGGAGCCCCTCGATGGCCTCCTTGATCGCCTGCTTGGTGCGCGGATCGCGCGAGTGGATGACCGGCCTGGCCATCTCCAGCAGGACTTCCTCCGGGACCGGGGCGGGACCGGGGGCCATGAGACGCGGCTTGCGCATCGGTCGGGATCCTTAAAGTTCAATGCCCTGGGAGCAATGGGGGCGGGAACGGATCAGTTTACCCGATCGGACCCGGTCCCGTGGAGTGGTGTTCGCGGGATCCGGCGCCCCGGCCCCTGGGATCGGGGAGGATCGCCGCGGAGGAGGAGCAGCGGAACCGATCGGCTCGGGGTTCTCGGGGGCCCGGTCAGCCGGAGCCGTAGATGGCCGAGGGGTCGAAGACGGGGGCGCCGGTCGCCTCGAGCTGGCCGTCGGGGGCGACTCGGCGGAAGAAGCAGGAGCGGTATCCCTCGTGGCAGGCGCCGCCGACCTGTCGGGCTCGGATCAGCAGGACGTCGCCGTCGCAGTCGACCCGGATCTCCTCGACGTGCTGGACGTGGCCCGAGGTACCCCCCTTGTGCCAGCTCGACCGTCGGGATCGGGAGTAGAAGTGGGTCTGGCCCGTCTCCAGGGTGCGGAGGACGGCGTCGCGGTCCATCCAGGCCATCATCAGCACGTCGCCGGCCTCGGCGTCCTGGACGATGGCGGGGATCAACCCGTCGGGGGTCCACTTCAGGGCGTTGAGAAAGGCGGGTTCGGGGGCGGTCACGTCGGATCCTCGCGGCGGGGCTGGAGGGGGAGGTCGACGCTGGGGGGAGGGGCGTCGAGGGGGTCGAGGCCGAAGAGGCGGCGGAGGCGGTCGAAGTCGTAGCCGAGGTAGAGGTCGGCCGACCTCGGGCGGCGGGCGAGCTGCTCTCGGACGAGGATCACCCCGGAGAGCTTGGCCCGGGCGACCGCGTCCCCCTCGGCGGCCAGTTGGCCGGCCTCTCGGGGGGAGCGGCGAGGGGGGCCGTCGTCGTCTCCAGGGCGGGCGCCGAGCCCGAGGCGGGGGACTCGGGCCCAGCGCTCCTCGAAGTAAGCGGCGATGGCGGCGGCCTGGAGCCGCTTCCGGTCCTCGGGGGGGAGTCCTTCGGGGAGCCGGACGGTGGCGACGGCGGCGTCGAGCATGGCCAGGGGGAGCGGGGTGACGCGGCGGTCGAAGTCGAGGCCCCGGCCGAGGCGGCCCTCGATGGAGCGCTCCAGGCCCTCGATCGCCTCGCGGTCCAGCCCCGAGCAGCGAAGCGCCCCGGGCGAGCGGATGGCGATGGCGCGGACGATCGGCAGGTCGGCGGGGGTCAGGCCCGGGTCGGGGGGCGGCATCGGGCGGTCGAGCCACTCGACGACCCGGGCGCCGGGGGCCATGGGGGCCTGGGTCAAGGGGTCGATCGGCACGGGAATCTCCCGGACGGCGCCGAGGGCGGCGTCGGCCTCGAACGGAGGCGGGGAGGACTCGGGCCAGGGCAGCTCGAACGAGTAGCTCAGGTCGTCGGCGCGGTGCTCGGCGCCGGCGCCGTGGCGGAGGATCTCGGCGAGGGCCCAGGCCTCGGCGGCGAGGTCGGGTTGCGCAGCGGCGGTGAGGTGGACGTAGTAGTCGAGGGCGTCGATCGCCTCGTCGTTCCGGCCGGTCCAGGCGAGGCAGAGGGCGCGGTTGTACCAGCAGGGGGCGTCGGTGGGGTCGTCTTCGGCGAGCTGCTCGAAGGCGGCCGAGGCGGCGGCGATGGCGGAGAGGTCCCGCCCTCGGAAGGCGTCGTCCCAGCGGGCCCGGGCCTCGTCGTCGGCCGGGTTGAGGAGGCGTCGGGGCTTGCGGGCGGCCTCGGGCAGCTCGTCGGCGGTCTCCAGCCGGTCGAGGGCCTCGGTCGCCGCTGGGTCGCCGGGCTTGAGCCGGAGGGCCTGCTGCCAGCTCGCCCAGGCCGCCAGGGGGCGTTGGAGCTGCACGTGACGCCAGCCCTCGTGGACGAGGGCCAGGGCGAGCTCGGCGGAGGAGGAGGGGTCGGGGGGCATCGGGAGCCTCGCTCGAGGAGGGGGCGGGAGGCCTTCCTCACGCTGGGAACCGGGGCGGGAGGGGGATCGGCCCGATCGCCGGGGTCGGGCCCTCCTCCCGGGGCGGGGTCGGCCGAGGGGCCGCCGAGGACGGCGGCGCGATCCTCCGTCTTGGAGGGACAGGAGGAGGAGGCCGATCCGGGGCTCGAACCCGGAGAACCGGAGAAGACGCCCCGTCCCCCTGGCAGGCCCGCCGAGGAGGCGGCCGGAGGGAGCGCCGAGGGGGGCCGCCCTCGCCGGCCGGGTTCCGGCCGGCCGGGGGCCGCCGGACGGCGGGGCCCCAAACCGGGAGATCGAGGGACCGAAACGGGTTCCCGCTGGCCATCGCGTCGTCCCCCGGTCGGCGGACGGTCACTGTCCGGGCAGGATGATCTTCCGTTCGCCCCCCTGCTCCGAACCGCCGGCGGGGGCGCCGGGGGTCCAGACGCCGGCTCCCGACGAGCCGCCGGCGGAGGCGCCGGGGGTCCAGATGGAGGGACGCGAGGCGGAGACGCCGAGCTCTCCGGCGGCGGTGGTGATGCGGGGGCCGTACCGGGAGAGGACGGCCATCAGGGGGCGGCTGTCGAGCATGGCCTGGTCGGGCCGCTCGGGGTGCGGGACCATCCGCATCAGGCCCATGTCGAGCAGGTTGGTCATGACGGTCTGGCTGGCGGAGCGGTCCTCTCGGTAGCGCTCCAGCACGACGGCCAGCTCGGGGACCCACTGCTCGGGCTCCTCGGAGCGGGCCCGGATGCGGAGGGCCAGGAAGTCCCAGCGGGGGGCGTTGGCGTTGCGGTGGGAGGCCGGTTCGTCTCGGCGGCCGCGCTCGACCCACTCGAGAGCCTCGGCGGTGTTGCCGGCGCTGGCGGAGAGGTTGGCGAGGTCGCCGAAGACGGTGTAGCGTTCGGCGGCGGAGCGTCCCTCGAGGAAGTTCGGCCGGCTGGACAGGGCGATGGCCGATCGCCGGAGGGCCAGGTGCTGGCCGGTGCCCCGGCTGCGCACGTAGAGGGCCCAGAGGCGCTCGTCGTCCAGGTGCTCGGCGGGGATGCGGGGGAGCCGGGCGAGGTGCTCGGCCTCGATGTCGACCGAGACGGGGTCGGGGGTCGGCTCCGGGGGGATGCCCAGCTCGGCTCGGAGGGCGTCGAGCTCGATGTCGAGCCGGGAGGGGCCGTAGTCAAACTGGCAGAAGGCGGCGCGGAGGGGGATCTCGGCGTCGCCGTCTCGGATGGCCTGGCGGGGGGAGCGGCCGCCGAGGGCGGTCAGGGGCTGCTCGGGCCAGACCTCCCTGATGACCCGGATCTGCTCCTCTCGGCGGATGCGGCGGGTTTCCTCGGGATCCTGGCCCTCGGGGAGGATCCACTCGGTCCGCAGGGCGAGCGAGACGCGGGGGACCTTCTCCAGAACGGTCGTCCTCGGGTGCGCCGGCGGGATGCCGGGGCCGGCCAGCTCGGTGAACCGCTCTCGGAGTTCGTCGAACTGCTTGCCGACATCGAAGCCGTCGAGCAGGACGCTGTCTCGGGCGACGAGGATGCGGCCGGAGACTCGGGGCATGTCGGCGGGGGACAGGCCGGGCCGGGCGGCGGGGCGGGGGCGGTCGAGCATCGAGAAGATGTCGACCTCGGTCGCCTCGGGGTCGTCGGGGTCGAGGATCCCCTGGCCTTCGGAGACGACGGTTCGCTTCTGCTGCTCGGCGTCGCGGAGGGCGGCGAGCAGGGCGTTTCGGTCGGCGATCGGCCAGGTGAGGCGGACGTGCTCGACGAGGTCGTCGTCGCCGATCGGCTCGATCAGCTGGCAGAGGGCTTCCAGGTCGACGGCCTCGGGCGTCGGGCCGATCGCCCTGGAGTGCCGGCGGAGGGCGGCGACGGCGGCCTCTTCGTCGCCGAGCCAGAGGCGGCAGAGGCCGAGGTTCAGGTCGGCGCCGGGGATGCCGTCGGCCGAGAGGGTCTCGAAGCCGGAGGCGGCGCGGGCCCAGAGGGCCTCGTCGGCGGCCTGGAGGGCGTCGTCGAAGCGGGAGCGGGCGTCGTCGGGGAGCCCTTCCGGAGTGGAGGCGAGGTCGTAGGGATTCTTCACCCAGGGGAGGATGCCGGGGTCGGTCATGATCGACCGGAGGGCCTGGCGGGCGATCGGGGCGTCCTCGGGCTCGTGAGCGGCGGCGACCTCGAGGTGGGCGATGGCGGCCGGGATCGCCTCGGCTCGGACGAGCATGGCGCCGACCATGCGGAAGACGGCACCGAAGATCGGGCGGTCCTCGGGCTTGACCGCCGAGAGGGCCGACTGGAGCTCGGCGGCGGCGGCGCGGGGGCCCTCGGCGATGAGGGTCAGCTCGACGCGCTGGGCGAGGGCGCCGAGGTGGTCGGGCTTGTTCTTGAGGATGGCGTCGATGGCCTCGGCGGCCTGCCGGGGCTCGTCGCGACGCTCGTGGAGGAAGGCCTTCTGCATGAGCAGCCAGAAGGCGCCCTTGGCCTTGCGGAGCCCCTCCTCGACGGCCTTGAGGGCCTGGTCGTACTGCTCGCCGCGGATGAGGCGCTCGACGCGCAAGGCCGGTTCCTCGGCCTTGTGGCAGCACCACTTATACTTTTCCAGGCTCCCGCACGGGCAGGGGGAATAGGGGTCGACCGCGGCCATTTCCGTTCCGTGGGCTTGATTGGGAGGGGATCGGGGCGCGACGCGCCGGCCCGGCGCGGCGCGAGCTCGGGCCGGGTCATGGGGACCAGGGTAGCAGAGCCGGCGCGCCGGCGCCTACCAGACGACGCGGTGCGGCCCAGGGGACTGGCGGGCGGGGAGGGGCGCCTGGTAGGCTGGATGGTGCAGGAACGCCCCCGCCCGATTGGAGCCGTCCCCGCGAGGCTCACGGCGGCGCCGCCCGAGTGGTCCCCGGCCGAGTGACCGGCCGAGGCGACCCGCGTCTCCTCCCCGGACCCCATCCTTCGCCGACCCGAGCCGGGGCGGCCCGACTCGCCGCCGAATCGACCGGACGGACCGGATCGGACCGACCCGGCCCAACGCGGCCCCGATGACCGCGGGGGATCGATCGCCATGCCCACCGACCGCGACCTGTTTGAAGAAGAGCAGCAGATGGTCGCCATGAGCTTCGGCGACCATATCGAGGAGCTCCGCATGCGCCTGGTGCTGGCCCTGCTCGGGCTGGCCGTGGGTGTGATCCTGACGCTCATCCCGCCGATGAACATCGGCTTCCACGTGATGCACGGCATGCAGGACCCCGCCCAGCGGGCCCTGGACGACTACCATACCCGGCGCACGGCCGAGAAGATCGCCGCGGCGATCAAGGCGGCCTCCTACAGCGAGATGCCCGCCCGGATCTCGGCCGCGGCGCTGCTGGGCGCCCTTCGCCAGGTCGCCCCCGGGCTCGGCCTCCCCGAGCCCGACCCGGCGATGGAGGGCACCTTCGTCGAGTTGCCGATGGAGGTACGCGACGCCGCCGCCATCGACCTCGTGTCGTCCAACGTCGAGCGACAGAAGGCGCTGATCTCGCTTCGGCCGCTGGAGACGGCGATCATCTTCTTCACCGTCTGCCTGATTACCGGCCTGGTGATCGCCAGCCCCTGGGTCTTCTACCAGCTCTGGGCGTTCGTCGCGGCCGGGCTCTACCGGCACGAGCGACGGTACGTCTATCGCTACCTGCCGTTCTCGCTCGGCCTGTTCCTGAGCGGGGTCTGCCTGTGCTATTTCGGGGTCTTGCCGCTGACCCTGCGGTTCTTGCTCCAGTTCAACATCTGGTTGGACGTGGAGCCGAACCTGCAGCTCACCGCCTGGATGGGGTTCGCCACGCTGCTGCCCCTGGTCTTCGGACTGGGGTTCCAGACGCCTCTGGTGATGCTGTTCGCGGGGGCCCTGGGGATCGTCTCGGCGGCCGACTTCCGCGAGAAGCGCAAGTTTGCCATCCTTGGCACCGTCGTTCTCGCGGCGATGCTCACCCCCGGCCCGGATGTGATCAGCCAGCTCTTGCTGGCGGTACCGATGCTCGGCTTGTATGAGCTGGGCATCCTCCTCGTCGCCCGGCAGGAGGCTCGCGCGGCCGAGTCGGAGGAGGCGTGAGGAGCGGGGGCGGATGCGGGATGAGGGATCGCCACGGGTGGAGGCGATGACGGTGGTGGCCCCCGCATCGGCGATCCGTCATCCCTCATCCGGCTCGGGCCCTCAGTCGTCCGGGATCATCCCTTCGTGGTCAACCCTCACTCTTCCCAGCACCCCGGCCGGCAGCCAGGTGCCGTGGAAGCCGTGGGGGATGCGCCGGGGGAGGAGGACCCGGGCGACGGGCTCGTCGTTGAAGGCCAGGGCGTCGACGACGACCAGCGACGACCAGCTCGCGGGAGCCGCAGGGGCGGTCGAGGACGGAGTCGCCCGCCTTGGGGGGCGAAGACGCTGCAGGGGAGGTCTGATGGCCCACGCTCCCCCGACTCGGAACGAGGCGGAACTGGGCCGGGGATCGGTGCACCGATCGCCGAGGGCCGCGACTCTCCGGTTGACTTCGACGGCCCGGGCCGGAGGATCCGAGGGGGAGCTTCCCGCCAAGGAGACGAGCCGCGATGTTCGTTCGATTGCTGCTGCTGCTGACGATCGTGCCCGTGGTCGAGCTGTTCGTGCTGCTCAAGGTGCACGGGGCGATCGCCGAGCGGTACGACGTCCAGACCGGCCTGCTGGTCACGGTGGGCGCCATCCTGTTCACCGGGGTCCTGGGGGCCTACCTGGCGAGGAGCCAGGGCTTGGGGGTGCTTCGGGAATTGCAGCGGTCGATGGCGGAGGGGAAGTTCCCGGGCCGGACGCTGCTGGACGGCGCGCTGGTCCTGGTCGGCGGCGCGCTGCTGCTGACGCCGGGGTTCCTGACGGACCTGGTGGGGCTGAGCCTGCTGGTGCCGATCACCAGGGCGGGCTATCGCCGCGTGCTGTCGGCCTGGCTGGAGCGGAAGGTGCGCCGAGGGGAGGCGTTCGTGCGGTTCGGGACGGGGCCGGCCCCGGGCTCGGGCCGGCATCCGGGGTCCTGGGGACCTGGTCCGGGGCGAGGGCAGGTGATCGATGTCACTCCAGACGACCAGGACCGATCGTGAGGAAACCGCCGCTGACGGGCCGATCCTGAGGCTCGAGGGGGTCGGCCGGACCTTCCGCATGGGAGAAGTTGAGGTCGAGGTGCTGCGCGACGTCGACCTGGAGATCGGGCCAGGGGAACTCGTCGTGATGGTCGGCCCGAGCGGGTCGGGGAAGACGACGCTGCTGAACCTGGTCGGCGGGCTCGACCAGCCGACCGCCGGGCGGGTCTGGTTCCGGGATCGGGAGCTGTCGGCCTGTTCCAAACGGGCGCTGGGCGAATTCCGACGCGAGGCGGTGGGCTTCGTCTTCCAGTTCTTCAACCTCGTCCCCACGCTCACGGCCAGGGAGAACGTGCAGGTCGCCGCCGAGATCGTCGACGAGCCGCTCGACGTCGACGAGTGCCTCCGCCTGGTCGGGCTGGCCCCCCGGGCCGACCACTTCCCGGCGCAGCTCTCCGGCGGCGAGCAGCAGCGGGTGGCGATCGCCCGGGCCCTGGCCAAGAACCCCGAGCTGCTGCTCTGCGACGAGCCGACCGGGGCGCTTGACTTCGAGACGGGCAAGGCGGTGCTCGCGATGCTCTGGGACGTGAACAAGCGTATGAATAAAACTGTGATCATCATCACGCACAACCAGGCGATCGCCCGGATGGCCGACCGGCTGATCCGGATCCGGTCGGGCCGGATCGCCGACGACGTCCGGCAGGACCACCCCGTTCCTCCCGGGGAGATCTCGTGGTGAGCCCCTCGGCGCTGGACCGCAAGCTGATCCGGGATCTGCTCGGCTCCGGCGCGGTGGTGCTGGCGATCGCCGGGATCATCGCGGTGGGGGTGTCGTGCTTCGTCGCGATGCGGTCGGCCTACCACAACCTCGGCGAGGCGAAGGACCGCTACTACGCCCGGTGCCGGATGGCCGACTTCTCGGTCGAGCTGAAGAAGGCTCCGGTGTCGGAGGCGTCGGTCCTGGGGGAGCTGCCGGGGGTGACGGAGATCCGGACCCGCATCCAGCAGTTCGTGATCGTGGACCTGGAGGGGGTGGACGCGATCATCAACGGCCAGGTGCTCTCGCTGCCCGACCGGCACGCTCCGATCATCAACGACATCGTGATCCGCCGGGGGGGCTACTTCACCGGCCGTCCGGAAGACGAGGTGATCGTCAACGACGCCTTCGCCCGCCACCACGGGATCGAGCCGGGAGACACGGTCCACCTGTTGATGGGGGACCGGCGCCGGGGGTTCCGGGTGGTGGGGACGGCGATCAGCAGCGAGTTCGTCTACCTGCTCGGCCCCGGGGCGATCGTGCCCGACCCGAGCCGATTCGGCGTCTTCTACCTGAAGCGGAGCGACATGGAGGCCGCCTTCGGCTTCGAGGGGGCCTGCAACCAGGTGGTCGGCCGGCTCTCGCCGGAGGTCCGGGACCGGCCGGACGCCCTGCTCGACCGCGCCGAATTGCTGCTGGAGGACTTCGGCGTCGCCTCGACGACGCCGAGGCGAGATCAAATCTCCGACCGATTCCTCTCGGATGAGATCCGCCAGCTTGGGACCTTCGCCTTCGTGATGCCGGCGATCTTCCTGGGGGTGGCGGCCCTGGTGCTGAACATCCTGATGGCGAGGCTGACGGAGCAGCAGCGGACGACGATCGGCACGCTGAAGGCGCTGGGGTACTCGGACGGGGAGCTGTATCGGCACTTGCTCAAGTTCGGCATGGTGGTGGGGCTGATGGGAGGGCTGCTCGGCTGCGGGCTGGGGCACCTGCTGGCGGGGGCGATGACGGGGCTGTACCGGCAGTTCTTCGAGCTGCCGAGGCTGGAGAACCGGGTGTTCCCGGGGGTGATGGCGTCGGGGCTGGCGATCAGCGTCGCCTGCGCCGTGGTCGGGGTGGCGCGGGGGGCCCGGGGGGTGCTCGCGCTGGAGCCGGCCGAGGCGATGCGGCCGAGGCCTCCGGAGGGGGCGAGGGTCACATGGCCGGAGCGGATCCCCTGGCTCTGGAGGGCGCTGGGGACCGGCTGGCGGATGGTCCTGCGGAACATCCTGCGGAACGGGAAGAGGAACGCGGTCGGCGTGGCCTCCTCGGCGATGGCGGCGGCCCTGCTCGTCTCGGGCTTGCTGGGGAGGGCGGCGCTCGACCGGGGGCTGGAGATCCAGTTCTCGCTGATCCTGCGAAGCGACGTCGACCTCTCGTTCCGGGACACCTGCGGGAGGGGCGCGTTGCTGGAGGTCCGTCGTCTGCCGGGGGTCGATCACGCGGAGCCGACGCTCGACGTGGGGGGGACCTTCCGCAACGGGCCTTACAAGAAGCGAGGGGCCATCACCGGCCTGATCGCCGGCTCCCGGCTGACCGCCCCCCGGGACGCCGAGGACCGCCGCGTGCCGATCCCCCCCGCGGGGCTCGCCCTGGGCCGGACGCTGGCCGAGCAGCTCCGCGTGCGCCCGGGGGACGAGCTTGTCTTCGAGCCGAGCGAGGGCCGTCGGGAGCCGAGACGGGTGCCGGTCGTCGCCATCGTCGACAGCTTCATCGGCCTGGTCGCCTACGCCGACCTGGCCTACCTCAGCCGGCTGGTCGACGAGGAGTTCGCCGTCTCCGGCGTGCAACTGGAGGTGGACCCGAGGGCCGATCGCCGCGAGGAGCTGTTCCGGGAGCTGAAGCGGCTGCCGGTGATCCGGGCCGTGGGGGTCCGCGAGGAGATGATCGAGAGCATTCGGCGGACGATCGTCGACACCAACGCGGCGGCGACGGTGATGATGGTCCTCTTCGCCGGGACGATCTTCTTCGGAACGACGCTCAACGCCTCGCTGGTCGGCCTGGCCGAGCGCCGCCGCGAGGTGGCGACCCTGCTGGTGCTGGGGTACGAGCGGTCGGCCGTCAGCCGGCTGTTCCTGAGGGAGACGCTGGTGATCAACAGCGTCGGCACCCTGCTGGGCTTGCCGCTGGGGCAGGCCCTGTTCTGGGCGCTCATGCAGACGGCGCAGACGGACTCGTTCCGGATCCCGATGGCCGACCCGAGTGCGGCCTTCGCCTGGACACTGGTCGTCGGGCTGGCGTTCAGCCTGGCGGCGCACGCGGTGGTGGTGCGGTCGATCGGGCGGCTGGACCTGCAGGAGAGCATGAGGATCCGCGAGTGATCGCCTCGGAGGCCCGGCCTTCGCCACCGTTCCAACCATTCTCGGGAGCTTGACATGAGTACGCGAACGCTCGTCGTCCTGTCGGTGCTCGGCCTGGCCGCGGTGGCGGCGGTCGTGGCCGGGATCGGGGCGCCGGGCGGCGGCCCGACCGTCGACGCGGTGCCGGCCCGGCTGGGGCCGATCCGGGAGTTCATCGACGAGGAGGGCAAGACTCGGCTGCCTCGGACGTACCCGATCGCGATGCCCTACGAGGGGAGGATCGCCCCGATCACGCTGGAAGAAGGAGATCGGGTCGAGGCCGGTCGGGTCGTGGCCCGGCTGGTGCCCGAAGACCTGGAGATCCGGGTGGCCGAGGCGACGGCGGCGGTCGAGCGGCTCGACGCCGCGATCGAGGAGGCCGGGGACGCGACGGTGGAGGAGGCGCTGATCGGCCAGGTGGAGGAGTTCCTCCTGTCGGTCGACCGCACGGTCGAGGCGGCCGACGAGCAGGTGAAGGCGGGGGAGGCGGTGCTCGGCTTCGCCGAGAAGACCCTCCGGAGGCGCCGGGAGCTCTCCCGGCGCGACGCCGCCTCGGAGGAGGAGCTCAACCGGGCCGAGACCGAGCAGGCGCAGGCGGCGGTCGAATACCGGAAGGACGTGCTGACGACCGCCGCGCTGCGGTCGATGCAGGCGGCCTTCTCGCTGACGCCGAACATCATCCGGAGGTACATCGACACGAAGGGGTTGCGGGTCGCGGTGCTCCGCCGAGAGCGGGCCGAGGCCGCCTCCCGGCTGGAGCAGGTGCTGCTCAACCGCGACCGGGGAACGCTGACCAGCCCGGTGGACGGCGTGGTGCTCTCCCGAGAGGTGGCCGGCGAGCGGCTGCTGCCGGCCGGGGAGATCCTCATGGAGATCGGCGATCTGGAGACGCTGGAGGTGGAGGCGGAGCTGCTCACGCAGGAGGCCATTCGAGTGGCGCCGGGGCAGCCGGTCGAGTTGCGGGGGCTCTCCCCGGATGGCGAGGTGGTGCCGGGCACGGTGCGTCGGGTCAATCCGAGCGGCTTCACCAAGCTCAGCTCGCTGGGGGTGGAGCAGCAGCGGGTGACGGTCGTGGTGGCGATCGACCCCGAGGCGCTGGCGGAGCTGCTGGAGGCAGGGCGCGTCGGGGTGGGGTATCGGGTGGACGTCCGGATCCGGACGGCGGAACGGTCGAAGGCGCTGGTTGTGCCCCGGTCGGCGCTGTTCCGGGGGACGGACGGACGCTGGGAGGTGTTCGCCGTGAGGGAGGGCCGGATCGAGCGCCGGGGGGTGGCCGTCGGCCTGATGAACGACGAGTGGGCCGAGGTCCAGGAGGGCCTGGAGGAGGGGGATCTGGTCATCCCCGCCCCGGAGGCCGACCTGGAGCCGGGGATGCGGGTGCGGCCGGTTGTCGCTCCCGACCTCGCCGCCGCCGGCGGTTGAGCACCCCGGCGGCTCGTCGTCGGTGCGGGGGAGGCGGGTCAGGGCTGGAGGGCGTCGCTGCCGACGATCTCGCCCCCGTCTCGGGAGCTCAAGGCGCGGAGGACCTCGGGGCGGACCTCATTCGAGAGGAACCGAACCGCTCCGTCGGCGAAGGCGACGTTGGTCCCGCCCTCGAACTGGCCGCCGAGTCCTTCGCGAGGGCGGTCCGGGTCGTAGAGGATGTCCTCCGGCTTGGTCCAGAGGACCGGCTCGGCCGCCTCGACGACCAGCAACGTCAGGGCAGGGCCGTCGGGGATGTCGTCCAGCTTCCTCCCCGCTTCCCCCTCGAAGAGGGTCCCGGGCCCGACGAGCACCTGAACGTAGGTTGACGCTCGCGTCTCTCCCTGGCCGGCGACCGGGGCGTAGACCTCGGGCATCTGACTGGCGAGCGCCAGGTTGGAGGGGCTGTCCCAGGGCTCGTCGAGGTTGAATTGCTCGAAGAGACGCTCCTCCCCGATGAAGGGAAGCAAGGCGACCCGCCAGCTGAGCAGGGGAGTGCCGTCCTTATGGATGGCGGCGGGCGGGAGCCGGCCGCCGTGCTCTTGGGCATAGATGTGCATGGCCAGGGCGATCCGCTGGAGGTTGTTCATACTTGTCGCCTGGGCCACGCGGTGTTCATCGGTCATCTTCGCTGCGGCGGAGGCGGGCTCCGTTCCCTCCGCTCGAGGTTCCTGATTCGGGCGCTCGGAGGCCGAGAGGAACCCGACGCCGGTCGCGATCACTCCGGCCGCGAGGACGCCGGCCGAGATTTTCGTCAGTTTGGTGATGAACATGCTTCGCATCGCTCCTTTCGCGAGCCGGGCGACCGAGGCCGGGACCACCCCGGCCACGGTCGCGCCGAGCGCCGCGACCTGGGTCGCAGCCTGAATCGTCGCCTCCGAGAGTGCGGCCGGGACCGCGTCCCGGGCCCGCTCCGAGGCGATTGCCGCGGCGAACGTCCCGGCCGAGGGGGAGACTCCTCGACGGGAGAGACGCTCCCGGAGCCGCTGCCGGCCCCGGGCGAGTCGGCTCTGAACCGTTCCCATCGGCCATCCCAGGCGGCGGGCCGCCTGGTCGAGGGTCAGGCCCTCGAGGCAGCAGAGGACGACGGGAGATCGGTATCGCTCGTGGAGACGGTTCAGCTCCTCGTGGATCAGGGCCTCGAGGTCGTCCGGGCCCGCCGGCTCGGACGGGCCGGCCGTCTCGAGCACGGCCGCCCTGGCCTCGATCCGACGGCGCCGGGCCTTCGCCGAGCGCGCTCCCCGGGCCACTCTCAGGGCGACCTGGTGGAGCCAGGGCCCGATCGAGTCCGCCACCCACATCGAGCCGGCCTTGCGGACGAGGACGAGGAAGGTCGCCTGGAAGGCATCCGACGCCTCGTGGTCGTCTCGCAGGACCGACCGGCAGACGCGGAGCACCATCGGCCCGTGCCGCTCGACCAGCGCCGCGAAGGCCAGCTCGGCGGCTTCTCCCTCCCGGGTGAGGAATCGCTCCAGCAACTCCCCGTCCGCCATCTCCCGGACGACCCCGGCGTTGAAGATCGCCCGGAGATCGCGTCCCACCACGCCTCTCCTCGCCCTGCTCATCGCTTTGACCTCCGCCAGTCTCCTCGACTCCGATCACCCGTAATGCGACGAGCCCGGGAGAATTGTCCCGAATTCTCTCCGGTCGTTCCCGTTCCCTGGTCGAGCGGGCCAGGCCGCGGAAGCACAAGACGCGGCGGCGATCGTTCCGGACCCCCGAGGGGCGCTCCCCTCGCCCTTCATCGAATTCTCTGCTGGCCGATCGCCTTGCCCGGCGCCTACAGTAATCCCGTGGCCTCCCGGACACTCCGGACCGGGAACAAGCGGTGTTCCGGCCGTTGGCCGGCGGCCAACTCGAACTCGGGACAACGGATGACCTCCAAACCGATCCTCGTCACCGGCGCGACCGGTTACATCGGCGGCAGGCTCGTGCCGATCCTGCTGGAGCGGGGGTACTCGGTCCGGTGCCTGGCGAGGGACCCGAAGAAGCTGGAAGGCCGGCCCTGGGGAGATCGGGTGCAGATCGCCCGGGGGGATGTGCTCGACGCCGAGTCGCTGCGGGAGGCGCTGGAGGGGTGCGGGGCGGCGTACTACCTCGTCCACGCGATGATGGCCGGGGAGCGATCGTTCGTCGGGCGTGACCGCGCCGCCGCCCGGAACTTCGCCGACGCGGCCGAGGACGCCGGCCTCGACCGGATCATCTACCTCGGCGGCCTGGGCCGGAGGGCCGACGCGCTGTCGCCGCATCTGGCCAGCCGGCAGGAGGTGGGGGACATCCTCCGGGGAGGGCCGGTGCCGGTGACGGAGCTGAGGGCGGCGATGATCATCGGCTCAGGCAGCGCGTCATTCGAGATGATGCGGGCGCTGGTCACCCGGCTGCCGATCATGATCTGCCCGCGCTGGGTGAAGACGAAGAACCAGCCGATCGCCGTGCGGGATGTGCTCGCCTATCTGGTCGGGTGTCTAGAGGAGCCGAAAACGGCTTGCAGGATTTTTGATATTGGTGGTCCAGACGTGCTGTCTTATAAGGAGATGATGATCCGGTTCGCGGCGATTCAGGGGCTAACGCGCCGGATCGTCGTCGTGCCGGTGCTCACGCCGAGGCTCTCGGCGTACTGGATCAACCTGGTGACGCCGATCCCGGCGGCTCTGGCGTTTCCGCTGGTGGAGGGGCTGCGATCGGAGGTGGTCTGCCAGAATGACCGCATTCGGGAGCTCGTGCCGATCGAACCCACACCGTTCGGCGACGCGGTGCAGCGGGCGCTGGACAAGGTGAACGAGAACGACGTGTCGACCCGGTGGGCCAACGCCGCCCTGCCCAGCCGGGCCGCGCTGGTCCGTCGGCCGAGGTTCGACCCAGCCGCCTTCTCCTTCCGAGACGAGCAGCGTGTGGCGGTGGCCGCGCCGGCCTCCTCGCTGTTCGACCGGGTGCAGCGGATTGGCGGCTCAACCGGCTATTACTCTGGCGATCTTCTGTGGAAGATCCGGGGAGCGCTGGACCGGATTGTCGGCGGGGTCGGCTTGAGGCGGGGGCGTCGGGATCCGGTGCGGGTCTACATCGGAGACGCGCTGGACTTCTGGCGGGTGGAGGACTTCGTTCCCGGCCGTCGGCTGCTGCTGCACGCCGAGATGCGCGTGCCGGGAGACGCCTGGCTGGAGTTCCGGGTGGACGAGGATGGTCCGGAGCGGTCGGTCCTGAGGCAGACGGCGTACTTCCAGCCGTCTTCGGTCTGGGGACGACTGTACTGGTACGCGATCCTGCCGCTGCATCGGTTCGTCTTCTCGGGGATGGCTCGGGGCATCGCGAGGTCGGCCGAGGCGGCCTGCCCCGGCACCGATCGGCCGGGAGGGGGCCGTTCGGCGGGGTCGGCCGGCCCGCCGATGGTGCTCGATCGCGACGTCGAGGAGCCCGCGGAGGCCGGCGGCGAGAGCCGGTAGCGAAGCGGGCGGCCGTGCCCTACCCTAATCGGGTCGAGTCGCGCCGATCGCCCCGGTCGAGCGGTCGCCGACCCGCCCCAAGGGAGGATCCTCATGGCCCCGATGTCCCGCCGCTCGTTCCTCGGCGCCGCCGCGGCGGCGGCCGCCGCCTCGTCGTTCGGCCCAACGGCGTCCGCCCCCCGGGCGCTGGCGATCGACCCGATCCGCCGCACCCGCCCGAGCCACCTGAAGCTGAGCATCGCCGCGTATTCCTACCGCCAGTTCCTCACCGGCGACCGGCCGACGATGGACCTGTTCGACTTCGTCGACCTGGCCGCCGACATGGCCCTCGACGCCGTCGAGCCGACCTCGTACTACTTCCCCGCCGACGCGGACGACGCCTACCTGCACCGGCTTCGCCGTCATGCCTTCCTGCTGGGCCTGGATATCTCCGGCACGGCGATCGGCAACGACTTCTGCGTCGTCGAGGGGCCGGAGCGGGAGAAGCAGCTCGAGCTGGCCCGGACCTGGATCGACCGCGCCGCCGCGCTGAACGCGCCGGTTATCCGCGTCTTCGCCGGGAGGACGCCGAAGGGGGACAGCGAGGAGGCCGCCGTCGCCAGGGCGATCGAGGGCTTCAAGGCCGTGCTGCCCTACGCCGAGCAGAAGGGCGTGATGCTCGCGCTGGAGAACCACGGCGGCATCACGGCCACGGTCGACCAGATGATGCGGCTGATCGAGGGGATCGACCACCCGTACTTCGCCGTCAACCTCGACACCGGCAACTTCCACACTGAGGACCCCTACGGCGACCTCGCCCGGATCGCGCCTTACGCCGTCAACGTGCAGGTGAAGACCGAGATCGCCCCCGAAGGCGGCCCGAAGCAGGAGGCGGACCTCTCGAGGCTGGTGGGCATCCTCCGGGATGTGAAGTACTCCGGGTATGTCGTCCTCGAATACGAGGCGGCCGAGGACCCGATGAACGCGATCCCCAGACACGTGGAGCGGCTCCGGCAGTTGATCGGTTGATCCAGCCCCCAAGGGGCGGGGAGCACGCACGGCAAGGCTTCCGGACGAGGCCGATCGGCGGAATTCGAGCCCGTCGGAACCCATGCCTCCTGGCCGGGGGCGAGTGCGGGCTCCGCCCTCAACGGCCGCTCCTCGCCCCCTGACGGCCCCGCTGCGTCCCCGTTCCCGCTCCGAACGAATCCGGACTTGATTCCGCCTGGGTCCTCTCTTACACTTGTCCGATGGCGTGCCGGCCGCCGGCTGGCGCGGGAGCCGTCCCGAAGGCCTCGGGGGAGGATCAGCGATGCGAGAGAGCGGGCTGACGAGGAGCAGGCGGCGGGCCGGGATCGCGATGGCGGGGGCGGCGGTGCTGGCCCTGGGATGGCTGGCGAGGCCGACCGTGCCGGTGCTCCGGGGGCCGAGGGCCAGTGCGGAGCGGAAGGCGGAGGGGAAGGCGTTGTTCGTCCGCCAGTGGCTACCGCACGACCCGATGGCCGGCGGAGACGGGCTCGGCCCGGTCTTCAACGGGAGGTCGTGCGTGGAGTGCCATGCACAGGGGGGAGTCGGCGGTGGCGGGGGGAACGAGCACAACGTGCTGGCGTTCGAGGCCCTGCCGTCGTATGACCGCCCGGAGGTGCAGGGCGGGCTGGTGCACCGGTTCGCGGTGGCGAACCATTACATCGAGGATGTCGCGGACCTGGACCGGCTGTTCCCGACGATCCCGGACGCGATCACCATCAGCAATGGCTGTTACGTCGTCACCCGGGACTTCGAGCCGGTGAAGACCGAGCGGGTGAACGCGACCGCCCTCTTCGGCGCCGGCTGGGTCGACCGGATCCCGAGCCGGAGCATTGTGCGGCGCAACCTGGCGACTGCGATCAAGGCGATCGGCCGAGAGTTGCAATCCGACTTCGACACGATGCCCCCAGGACGCTACCGGGTCCTGCCGGACGGCCGGATCGGCAAGTTCGGCTGGAAGGCGCAGTTCGCCACCCTCGAGGAGTTCGTGGCCGCCGCCTGCGCCAACGAGCTGGGCCTGGGCACGCCGCACCGGCCGCAGGCGAAGCCCCGGGTGGAGCTGCCGTATCCGGACGTGCCGCCGGATCTGGACCGATCGCAGTTCCGGTCGCTGGTCGCCTTTGTCGACACCCTGCCCCGGCCGGAGGAGGTCTCCCCGGCCGACCCGAACGCTCGGGCCGAGGCGGAGCGCGGCCGGATGCTCTTCGACCGGATCGGCTGTGCCGTCTGCCACGTGCCGGATCTCGGCGGGGTGGCCGGCGTTTACAGCGATTTCCTCCTGCACCGGCTGGTCGACCGCAAGGGGACGTATCGCCAGACACTGGCCGACGTCCCCCTGCCCCGAGAGCACCCTGACCCGGAGGAATGGAAGACCCCGCCGCTCTGGGGAGTGGCGGATTCCGCCCCCTACTTCCACGACGGCGCCAGCCCGACACTGGAGGAGGCGATCCGTCGCCACCGGGGGGACGCCTCTCCCGTCACCAAGGCGTTCGATCGGCTGGGGGCCGACGACCAGCGGGCGGTGATCCGGTTCCTGGAAACGCTCCGGGCCCCTTCGGACGCCGAGGAGGCGCCGGAACCGCTGGGGCCGGAGGGGGGCGTTTCGGTGGCGATGGGAAGGTGAGGGGAACGGGGAGGGCGGAGGGAGCTCGGCTGAGGGCGGAGGGGAAAAGCGGCGGGCTTGCCGCTGTCGTCCTGGGCTGCCTCAGGCCGACGGCGGCGAGGCTGGTCGTCATCCTGTCCGGCTGGGGAGAGGAGGGTGAGGACCCGGCGATGGTGCTCGGCGGCGCCTTCGACGTCGCGGCGATCGGCCTGGTCTTCACCTTCCCCGAGTTCATCTCGTTCTCCGACGCCGATCCGATGCGAGCGGTGATGAAGTGACGAACCGGGAGCGGAAGGCGGGATCGTCTCGCCAGGCAGCCAGGACCTCGCCGAAGGAGGCGGGGCGGCCGTCTCGCACGGTCCGATAGGTCAGGCCCCAGTCGTTCCCCTCCCGCCCGTCGCCCTGAAACTCCCCCATGAGAGGCTTCCCCGCCCCGCTCCGGGGCGGCCCGGGATTAGTCGGAGCCCTTCAGGTGCTCGGCGAAGAAGGTGTCGACTTCCTGCCAGGCGTCTCTGGCGGCGCTGGGGACGTACTGGTCGCCGCCCGGGCGCATGAAGGCGTGGCCGGCGTCGTCGTAGATGTGCAGCTCGACCTCGGAGCCGGCCTCCTTCAGCGCGGTGAAGACCTGGCGGACCCGGTCGGCGGGGATGCCGCGGTCCTGGGCGCCGAAGATGCCGAGCACGGGGCGGCCGGCGCCGGCAAGCGCCTCGATCTGGCTCGGCTCGGTGGCGACGCTGCCGTAGCAGATGGCCGTCGGGCCGATCTCTTCGGACTGCTGGGCGATGAGCCGGGAGTACATGCCTCCCATGCACCAGCCGATGGCGCCGAGCTTCTTGCCCTGGTCGACGCGGTCGTGCGATCGGAGGAAGTCGACGGCCCCCTTGAGCTTGGCGACGCCCTCACTCGGGTCGAGCGCCCGCATGAGCTCGTGGGCCTCTCCCGGGTCGTTGGTGGCCTTGCCGTCGTAGAGGTCGACGGCCAGGGCAAGGTAGCCCTGCTCGGCGAAGCGGTCGGCGTTCTGCTTGATCCAGTCGGTCAGGCCCCACCACTCCTGGATGACGAGCAGGGCCGGCACCTTGCCGTCCCCCTCGGGGGCGGCCAGATAGGCCCGGGTGGTCCCTCCCATCGGGTTGGTGAACTCGACCATCTCGCCGGCCCGGCCCGGGGCGGCGCAGAAAGCCAGCGCGAGGGCGGCCAGGGCGAGGCTCGGGGAGCCGAGGCACCCGCCAGTTCGGAATCGTGTCTGCATGGATGTTGTTCCTTCGGATGGTCGCTCGAAACGGGGAGAGGTCGCCCGTCCGACCCGGGCGGCGTCCACGACGCGACGCGGGACGGCCCGGGCGCCCCGATTGAACCGGCCTGCGATCGGCCGGTCAACGGGCCGAGTCCCGAGGGGGCTGTTCGCACGCGGTGTGCCGATCGTGCCGGTTCGGCCTGATTCGCGTGATAGACTGGAAGCACCCGCACGATTGCGCCCGCACCCCGGAGCCAGCACCATGACGCGATTCCTCGCCTTGTCCGCGTGCGCCGCCCTGGCCCTGTCGATCGGTCCGATGCCCGACGCCCGAGCGGGTGATCCCGCCTTTCCGGGCCGGGATGTCCGGTCCTCGGTCCCGGTGCTGCCCACCCCGGTCCTGCTGCCGGCGCCGATCTCCCCGACCGGAGCGGTCGTTCCCCTGGTGCCGACCTCGATCCCGGTGCGACGTCCCCTCGGCACCTTCCGGCAGGATCCGACGCTTGTTTCCTACACCGGCCCCGGCACCACCGGGACCTACACCCCGGGAGGACTGCCCCGGCAATACGGGGCGATGTCCTTCTACGGCCCCTTCTCCCGGCTCCGGTCGCTGCCGCAGGAGGTCGTCACCTACTCCCGGGGCTATGACGGCGTCCTCCGCCAGACGTCGTCGGTGATCTCCTACGAGTACACCGACCCCCGCCAGTACAAGGATACGACCCTCGTGCCCACCGGCTTCGGATACGACCTCTCGACGGGAGCCCGGAGGCGATCGGGGTTCGGGAGGTATCTGCTGGGGCAGGAGTGAGGAGTCGAGACGGGGATGGCCGAAGATGGCGGAAGGCCGGGTGACGGCGGGCGCCGATCTCCCCTTGAAGAGCCGGGAGGAGTTCCGCCCCCCTGCCCTCCCGGTCCCGCCTTGCCTGCCGTCGTGTTTCGGCCTCGGATCGGCTCGGCTCGGATCGGCCGACCTTCCGGGATCGGTCGAGTTCAGGGGGACTCGAGCCGTCGTCGCAGGCGGAAGAACTTCTCTCGGAGTTCGTCGCCGCCGAGGTCGGGGTGCAGGGCGGAGGTGCCGTCGATCAGGCGGCGGGCGTCCGCGGAGCGGCCGGTGCGGTAGTAGGAGACGGCCAGGCCGTAGCGGGCCTCGAACCAGGGGGCGGAGCCCGGGGGGGTGGCGGCAATGACGGCGCGGTGGATGGCGCCGGCCTGGTCGTAGAGCCCGAGGCGGTCGAGCGCGTCGGCCAGGGGGGCGAGCCGGTCGGGGGGGAGTCGGGAGGGGTCGAGGTCGGCGGCCCACGACTGGGCCGACGATCGGGCGCCGTCGAGGTCCCCCGTCTCGAGCTGGCCTCGGATCCGGGTCACCCGGGCTCGGGCGAGGAGGGCGGGGTCGAGGGTGTCTCCCTTGGCCAGCACGCGCTCGACGAGCAGCCGGGAGAGGGCGGCGATCCGGCGCCGGGCCGATTCCGGGGCCGAGGAGGCGGCCCGGTCCAGCCGCTCGGCCAGGGCGACGATCGCCGCCGGATCGGAGCGTTCCAGCTCCTCCCGGGCCATCACCTCGGCGTCGTCGGCACGCTGGGAGAGGGCGAGGGCGACGATCCGGAGCCGGCGGGCGCGGTCGCGGCGGCCGGCGTCGACCTCGGTGTCGATCAGGCGGTCGAGCAGGCCGATCGCCGCGTCCGGCGAGCCGAATCCGGGGGTCAGCTCCAGATCGGCGAGGGCCAGGTCGAACGCATTGCGGTCGTTCGGGTCGGTGGCCTCCTGGCACGACGCCTCCAGCGAGTTCTTCGCCCGGGAGAGGAGGTCGCGGGCTTCGTCGGGCTTGCCCGATCCGGCCAGGGTGTCGGCCTCATCGCGGAGCGCGGCGATGATCGCCAGCCTCGCCTCCTGCCAGCGGGGGTGGCCGGCGGGGATCGTCGACCAGAGGTCGATGGCTTCGTCCCTCTGGCCCGAGGCCAGCCGGAGCCGGCCGAGGATCCAGCGGGCCTCGGAAGCCGAGTGATCGGAGGGGAAGGCGGCGATATGGGCGTTCAGGGCCCGTTCGTAGGAGGGGCGGGAGTCGGCCGGCGCCCCGGGGGTCGAGGCGAGCCGGCCGAGGGCCAGGGTGTGCAGCAGGCTGGCATTGGCCCGCTGGTCGGCCGGAGCGGGGCTGTCCGGGGAGCGGGCCTGCTCGGCGAGGGGTCCGAGGGCCTCGACGGCCCGGTCGAACCGGCCGGCCCGGACGAGGACCGCCGCGGCCCGATATCGCATGATCCAGGCCCGCTGCGCGTCCCCTCCCCGATCGGCCAGGTTCGCCCCGGACTGATAGAGGCGAACCGCCTGCTCGGCGTTTCCTCGCGCCAGGTGCCCCTCGGCCAGCAGCTCCCAGAGGCCGGGATCCTCGTCGTCATCCGGCTCGAGGATCGTCGAGGCCAGGCTCGCCAGCGCCGAGGAGGCTTCCGGGTGGTCGGCGGCGCGCAGCCGTCGGATGCGGGCGATCGCATCCTCCTCGACCGCGGAACGCTCCCGGCCCGGGAACAGGTCGATCCACTGCCGGGCCCGAACCTTGACCGCTCGGACGTCCTTCGACGGCCGGTCCAGCTCCGACCGCTCGATGACGGCGATCGCCTCGTCGAACTGCTTGCGGGCCATCAGCAGCGCGACGCGGACCTCCAGCCGATCCAACTCCGACGGCCCGGGGAGATTCTCGGCCTGGTGCAGCGCCTCCTCGGCGTCTCTCAGTTGGTCCAGCTCGATGAGCAGGCGGGCCCGGAGCAGGGCCGCGTGGCCGGCGATCGGCTCGGCGGGGAGGTCTCGGAGCCGGCCGAGGGCCTGCTGGCGAGCATCGAGGGCGCGGCCGGGGTCGTCCTCCAGTCGGGCGCGGTCGGCCAGGGCCTGGGCCAGCCGGAAGCGGACGTTCTGGGCCGTCAGATCCTCCGAGGGCATCCCTCGGGTCGTCGACCAGAGCCGTCGGAGCCGGGAAAGGGCATCGTCGAGCGCCCCGATCGCCTCGGCCCGGGCCGCCGAGTCGCCGGGGAAGCGGTCGAGCTGGGTGATCCAGGTCCGGCCCTTGGCCCAGCGGTAGACGGCGGCCTGGAGATCGACGGCCGTCGCCATCGGGCTGCCCGGGTCGGCGGCGAGGAAGGCGTCGAGCAGCTCAACGGCCTGGTCCCACCGGCGGGCTCGCCGAGCCGCGTCGGGCTCGGCCTGGGCGGCCTGGTCGATTCTCCCGGCCACGTCCAGCGCGAGGCGGGCCCCGGCCTCTCGGTCGAGCGTCGCCTCGGCAAAGCGCCGGCGGGTCGAGTCGACGAGCTGCCTCACCTCTCGGTCGTCGAGCGGCTCCGGCCCCTGCGCCGGGACCAGCATCGCGATCAGGATCGCGCCGATGGGCATAACCTGGCTCCTCGGTCGGGAGGGCGATCGGTTCGCTGCCCTATTTTATCGGGCGAACGCCGGAAGGAAGCGGATTGGCGTTGGAGAAGGACCCGGGAGCCGACCTTCCTCGGAGCCAAGGCGCTGCCGACGCGATCCGGAATGCGTCGAGGTTCTCGCTGCTCCTTCCGCCCCCTTCTCCTCTGTTCTCTCCTTTCCTCTTCTCTTCGTCTTCTGTTCTCTCCTTTCCTCTTCTCTTCGTCTTCGTCTCCCCCGCTCCCGGCCTTCGGCTGCTCCGCTCTCTCGAAAGAATTCTCGTCCCCGCCCCCTCGGGATGGCCAGCCCCCCGGGCGATGGGGTACGATTGCTGCGTTCCCGGCGTCCTTCGGAGGAGCTCGACCGTGCGCGTCGGCATCGGACACGACACCCATCGCCTTGTCGAGGGGCGGCCCCTGATCCTGGGGGGCGTCCGCATCGAGTTCGAGCGAGGGCTCGCCGGGCATTCCGACGCGGATGTCGTCCTGCACGCGGTGGCCGACGCCCTGCTCGGCGCCGTGGGGCTGGGAGACATTGGCGAGCTGTTCCCGGACACCGATCCGGAGTGGGAGGGGCTCGACAGCTCGAAGCTGCTGCTCGAGGTCGTCTCCCAGGCGGCCTACGCCGGCTGGCGTCCGGTGAACTGCGACCTGATCATCCACGCCCAGCGGCCGAAGCTGCTGGCCCACAAGCCGGAGATCCGAGCCAACGTCGCCCGACTGCTCGGCCTGCCCGAGGGTTCGGTCAACGTGAAGGCCAAGACCGGGGAGCATGTCGGCCCGGTCGGCCGGGGCGAGGCGATGTGCTGCCAGGCCGTGGTGCTGGTCGATCGGGCGGAGGGATGATCGCCATGACGAGCCGAGCCGGGAGTGCTCTCCGCCTCGGGGCCCGCTCCACCATCGGGAGGCCGATGGCGAGTTCCGGGGCGTGCGTGCCCGATCGGGCGATCTCTTCCAGGGGGGGGGGCCGGGCGGTTCGATCCGGCCTTGCCGGCCCTTGGGGGATCGATTGCCCTGGCGATTCCGGAGTTCCTCGCCGAGCCCCGGTCCTGGCTCCGTCCGGAGCCTCCTCCGGCTGCTGCCCGCCTTCCTCGCCGAGGATGAGGCGCCGCTCTGACCCTCAGGGCCCGGCGACCCTCGGCCCGCCTCGCGAACCCCGACGGGAACGACCCCGATCATGCCCATCCGCGTCTACAACACGCTGACCCAGACCAAGGAGCCGCTCCAGACCGTCGTCCCCGGCAAGGTGGGCATGTACGTCTGCGGGCCGACGGTGTACTCGAAGAGCCACATCGGCCACATGGTCGGCCCGGTGATCTTCGACACGATCAAGCGGTTCCTCGTCCACTCCGGCTACGACGTGACCTGGGTGGTGAACATCACCGACGTGGACGACAAGCTCATCGTCCAGGCCAACGCCGAGGGAACGACCGTCAAGGAGCTGGCCGAGCGCGTGACGGCCGACTACCAGGCCTGCCTCGACGCGCTGGGAGTCACCGGTATCGACCACATGCCCCGGGCCACCGAGCACATCGAGGAGATCATCGGCATCACCCAGGGGCTCATCGACAAGGGGTACGCTTACCCCGCCGGCGGCGACGTGTACTTCGACGTGAGCAAGGCCGCCGAGTACGGCAAGCTCTCGCACCGCAATCCGGAGGAGCTCCAGGCCGGCGCCCGGATCGAGCCGACCGAGAAGAAGAAGCACCCCGGCGACTTCGCCCTGTGGAAGGCGAGCAAGCCGGGAGAGCCCGCCTGGGAGAGCCCCTGGGGCCCGGGCCGGCCGGGCTGGCACATCGAGTGCTCGGCCATGAGCATGAAACTGCTCGGCGAGCACTTCGACATCCACGGCGGCGGCCTGGATCTCGTCTTCCCGCATCACGAGAACGAGGTGGTGCAGTCGGAGTGCTACTCGGGCAAGCCGTTCGCCTCGTACTGGCTGCACAACGGGCTGCTCACGAACAAGGGGAGGAAGATCAGCAAGTCCGACCCCGACACCGTCGTCCTCATGGCCGACCTGCTCCACCAGTACGAGCCCGACACCCTCCGCACCCTGCTGCTCTCCAGCCACTACCGCCGGCCGATCGACTTCAGCCCGGGCCGGCTCGATGAGGTGGAGCGCGGCCTCCGCGCCTTCCGCTCGCTGTTCGATCGCTTCGAGCGCATGACCGGCCGGTCCTTCTACGACCTCGACGCCCCGACCTCCCGAGCGGAGGGGGACCGCCTCGCCGCCGGCGAGCTGCCGCCCGAAGTGGCCGACCATCGCGCCCGGTTCCTGGAGGCGATGGACGACGACTTCAACACCGGAGGAGCCCTCGGCGAGCTGTTCGAGCTGGTCCGAGCCCTGAACCGGTTCGCCGACGCCGAACGGCTCGACGCCCGCAAGGGCGACCCGGCCGCGATCGCCCCGTGGGTCGCCGGGATGACGATCCTCCGGGAGCTTTCCCGCCTGCTCGGCCTCTTCCTCCGGCCCCCGGCCCGATCCGAGCCGGACGCGGGCGGCCTGACGGGCCCGCTGATCGAGCTGCTGATCGAGCTCCGCGCCCAGGCCCGCAAGGACCGCAACTTCGCCCTGGCCGACCAGATCCGCGACCGCCTCGCCGGGCTCGGCATCCGGCTGGAAGACCGCCCCGACGGCACCGGCTGGAAGATCGAGGGCTGAGGCCCCCCCTCGACGACCCCCCCTTCTCCTGGGATGATGTCGCCGATCGGCGGGATGACCCCGGCCGCCCCGGGGGGGCGGTGCGACCGGGCCGCTTGGGAGGGAACTCCCCTCCTGATCGGCCCGGCACCGCAGGGGCCCGCCCCATCTCGATCGACGGCGGGAGGCCCGGCGCCCGGGCCCATCGTCGCAGGGAGGACTCCCCCCGAGGACCCTCCTGCTTCTCTGCCTCGCGCTGCTCCGCCTGGTTTCCTCCGCCCCCCTTCCCATCGAGGATCTCCATGCGAACGCGCCTCCTCACCGTCGCTGCGCTGCTGGGACTCGCCTGGCCGACCCTCGCCAGGGACGATTTGCGCACCGTCGCCGAGCGGAGCGGCTTCAAGGCGACCGCCCGGTACGACGAGGTGGTCGACCTCTGCCGAAGGCTCGACGAGCGCTCGGATCGGGTCCGGATGGCTTCGCTCGGGACGACGGTCGAGGGGCGATCCATCCCGCTGCTGATCGTCGCCGATCCGCCGGTCGAGACGGCCGAGGAGGCGAAGGCGTCGGGCAAGCTCGTCGTCCTGGCGATCGGCTCGATCCACGGCGGCGAGGTCTGCGGCAAGGAGGCACTGCTGATGCTCGTCCGGGAGCTGACGGACGCCCCCGGCCACCCGCTGCTCGAGGACGTGGTCCTCTGTGTCGCCCCGCTCTATAACGCCGACGGCGCCGAGCGGTTCTCCCCCGACAACCGCCCCGGCCAGAACGGCCCCGAGCGGGGCATGGGAGAGCGGGCGAACGCCCAGGGCCTCGACCTGAACCGCGACTTCATCGCGCTGAGGGCCCCCGAGACTCGCGGGCTGGTCCGGTTCCTCGTCGAGTGGGATCCGCATCTGTTCATTGACACGCACACGACCAACGGCTCGGCCCACCGCTACCTCATCACCTTCGACGGCCCGAAGAACCCGGCCACGCATCCGGACGTGCTCGCCTTCTCCCGGGACCGCTTCCTGCCCGCCGTGGCCGACGCCTTCCACCGATCGACGGGAGAACACGCCTTTGTCTACGGCAACTTCGAAGACGGGCACTCGAAATGGACGACCTACCCGGCCCATCCCCGCTTCGGCACGACCTACGCCGGCCTCCGCAACCGCCTCTCGCTGCTGAGCGAGGCGTATGCCTACGCCCCGTTCGAGGATCGGGTGCGGGGGACGCTCGCCTTCGTCCGATCGGCGCTGGAGGTCGCGGCCGATCGGAAGGAGGAGATCCGGACGCTGCTTGACCGGGCCGCCTCGGAGACGGTCGCCTCGGCCGGGGCCGAGGTCCCGATCCGGTCCGAGGCGAGGCCGTTCGACGAGCCGGTCACGGTCCTTGGCTTTGAGGAGACGACCGGGGCCCGGCCCTCGGAGAGCGTCGCCGCCGGGGTGCCGAAGGACTACACGGTGTCCCTCGTCCAGCGGTTCGAGCCGACCCTGGCCGTGACTCGACCCTTCGCCTACGTGCTCCCGCCAGGCTGCGACGAGGCGGTCGCCACGATCGCTCGGCACGGGATCGCGCTGGAGCGGGTGCGAGAGGATGTCGAGCTCCGAGCGGAAGTCTACCGGATCGATAAGGTCCGGCGCCGGCGGGGGGGCTATGTCGGCCCGGAGACGGTGGAGGTCGAGGCGAGCCCTCGGGTCGAATCGTACCGGGTCGCGGCCGGCTCGGTCCTCGTCCGCTCGGCGCAGCCGATGGGGACCCTGGCGAGCTACCTGCTGGAGCCCGGATCGGACGACAACCTTCTGACCTACGGCCTGCTGGCGGCCGACGTGGAGGCCGGGGCCGACTTCCCGGTCGTCCGGCTGTCCGGGGAGGTGTCGATCCTCTCGAGTCCGATACCCAGTATCTACGAACTATCGGATGAGAAGAAGCCGATTACCTTCGAGGTCCTTCGGGGACCGGATCGCCCCGATTTCTCCGGCGATCCGGCCTCCGTCCGCTGGCTCGACGCCGACCACTACTTGCAGACCCGAGACGGTCGGCTGATGAAGGTGGAGGCCTCGACCGGATCGGCCGAGCCGTTCCTTGATCCGGAGCCGATCGCCGAGGCCCTGGCCGAGCTGCCGACCATCTCCGCCGAAGCGGCCGGGACGCTGGCCCGCCGGGCGCTGGCCCGCCCCAACCCGGATCAGCCCGGCGCCCTGGTCGAACACGGGGAGGATCTGTACTTCGTCGCCTGGGACGGGTCGAAGGCCGTCCGCCTGACCAGCGCCCCGGGCGAGGAGGAGCTGGCGGAGCTGAGCCCCGACGGCCGCTTCGTCGCCTTCGTCCGGGAGAACGACCTGTACGTGGTCGACCTGGAGACGGCGACCGAGCGCGCCCTGACCACCGGGGGGACCGACCTCGTCCGCAACGGCAAGGCGGTCTGGGTCTACTTCGAGGAGCTTTTCGGTCGGAGCTGGAAGGCGTTCTGGTGGAGCCCCGACGGTGAGCACCTCGCGTTCCTGAGGCTCGACGACCGGCCGCTCGACGTGCACACCGTGCTCGACGACACCGGCCCTCGGCGGGTGGTGGAGGAGACGCCCTACCCGTTCGCGGGCGACCCGAACCCGAGCGTCGCGCTGGGCATTGTCCCCAGCAGCGGCGGGCCGGTGGCGTTCGCGGATCTGTCGGGATACCTCGAGGGGTCGTTCCTCATCAGTCACGTCGGATGGTTCCCGGACGGGAAGGCGGCCCTCTGCTCCGTGCAAGACCGGACGCAGACCTGGCTCGACGTGCTCCGAGTGCCGACCGCCGGCGGCACCCCGACGAAGCTCTTCCGCGACCAGACCGAGGCCTGGATCGAAAGCCCCGGCGACCCGACGTTCCTGCCCGACGGCTCGTTCCTCTGGCCGAGCGAGCGAGACGGCTGGCGGCACCTGTATCTCTACACCGCCGACGGAGAGAAGATCACACAATTGACGATGGGAGAATGGGAGGTGCGCTCCGTCGAGCACCTCGACCCCGAGGCCCGAGCCGTCTACATCACCGGGACGCTGGACAGCCCGATCGCCGAGCATCTGTACCGCGTCTCGATCGACGACCTGTGCGTCGATCGCCTGACGAAGGAGCCGGGGCACCACTCCGTCCGGCTCGCTCCCGACGGCAGGCACTTCGTCGACTCCTGGTCCAGCGTCACCATGCCGACGAAGGTCGCCCTGCGGTCGACCGACGACGGATCCCTCGTCCGCATGATCGACGACAACCCGATGCCCGACCTCGACCGCTATCGCTTCGGCCCTCGAACGCTGGTCCAGATCGAGACGCCCGACGGGTTCTCGCTCGAAGGGGAGCTGATCCTGCCTCCCGACCTCGACGAATCCCGGATGTACCCCGTCTGGTTCCAGACCTACGGCGGACCGCACTCCCCGACGATCCGAGACACCTGGGCCGGCGCCCGGGCCCAGGACCAGGCCCTCGCGTCGGAGGGGGTCATCGTCTTCCGGGCCGACCCCCGCAGCGCCAGCGGCAAGGGGGCGGTGTCGGCCTGGACCGCCTACAAGCGGCTCGGCGTCACCGAGTTGACGGACATCGAGACGGCGATCGACTGGCTGAAGCAGCGTCCCTACGTCGACCCCGACCGCATCGGCATGACCGGCCACAGCTACGGCGGGTTCATGACCGCGTTCGCCCTCTCACACAGCGACCGCTTCTCCTGCGGCATCGCCGGCGCTCCCGTCACCGACTGGCGCAATTACGACACCATCTACACCGAGCGCTACATGCTCACCCCCCAGGAGAACCCCGAGGGGTACCGGGAAACCTCCGTGGTCGAGGCCGCAGCCAATCTCCACGGCCGGCTGCTCATCGTGCACGGAGCGAAGGATGACAACGTCTCGCTGAGGAATACGTATCAACTCATCCATGGACTCCAGCAGGCCGGGAAACCGTTCGAGCTGATGGTCTACCCCGAGGCCCGCCACGGGATCTTCAGCGAGCACTACTCGGATCTCCGGCTGGAGTTCATCCGGCGGGCGCTCGGCGTCGGGCCGAAGGACCGCTCGACCGAGGCCGAGGCCGATGCCTCGGAACCCGAGGCGGTCGGGGCCGATCGCTGAGGAGCGGCGACGGGGCGTTCGCAGCCGAGGGGACCAGTGGTAGACTCGGGGGGAGGTCCATCGCCCTCGCCGAGACGACGAGAACGAAACGACCCAAGGGGGGACGTCGTGATCCGATTCCTCGCACCCGCCCGGTATCGGGGAGAACCGGCCAGCCGCCGAGAATTCCTGAGGATCGCGGGGGTGGCCGGCGCGGCGGCCCTCTCCCGGCTGACGACCGCCGGCGCCGGGGAGGGCGGACCCCGGGTTCGGCCGGGCGAGGTCGGTGGTGCTGGTCTACGCCAACGGCGGCCAGAGCCAGTTCGAGACGTGGGACCTGAAGCCCGAGGCGCCGGCGGAGATCCGGGGCCAGTTCGGGGCGATCGCCTCCCGGGTCCCGGGCACGGCCGTCTGCGAGCACCTGCCGAGGCTGGCGGGCCTGGCCGACCGCTTCGCCATCGTCCGCAGCGTCTCCCATGACGACCTCGACCACGGCTCCGCCGCCTACCTCGCCCTGACCGGCCGATATCATCCGAGGAAGTCGTCGAATCCGGCCCCCTCTCGGGACGACTACCCGACGCTCGGCGCCGTGATGAACCGGTTGCGGCCGACCCGGACCGCTTTGTGCACGGCGGCGCATGTGAACATGCCGATCGTCGTTCCCGAGCTGCCGGCGCCGGGCCAGGACGGCGGCTTCCTCGGCCGGGCCGACGCGCCGCTCGTCATCGCCGACCCGGCCGAGCCGGGCGCCTCGCTCCCCGGCCTGGAATTGCCCGACGACGTGCCCTCCGTCCGGCTCGAAGCGCGGCGATCGCTCCTGGAGGCGATCGAGCGTGCCCGTCGTGACGGGATCGGCTTGCCCGGAACCGAGGACCAGCGGTCACTTGATCGCCGGGCCTTCGAGCTGCTGTCCGATCCGAACGTCCGGCGGGCGTTTGACCTCTCGGCCGAACCGGAGTCGGTGCGAGACCGCTACGGCCGGTTCCGCTCCGGTGTCTCCTGCCTGCTGGCCCGTCGGCTCGTGGAGGCGGGGGTGCCCTGGATCACGGTCGCCTGGAACCACTCGGCCCGGGGCCAGGACAAGCGGCCCGGAGAGCTCGACTGGCTCGGCTGGGACACGCACAACGACATCTTCGACGTGATGGGAGAACTCCTCCCCCGGTTCGACCTCAGCCTCTCGGCCCTGCTGGAGGACCTGGACGCCCGGGGCCTGCTTGGCCAGACGCTGGTTGTCTGCATGGGGGAGTTCGGCCGGGCCCCCCGGGTGGCGCTGGAGCGAAGGTTCGCCGGAGCCTCGCCGGGGAGGAAGCACTGGGCCAACGCCTACTCGATCTTCGTCGCTGGAGCGGGGACGACGCCCGGGGCGGTCGTCGGCGGCACCGACCGCATGGGAGCCTATCCCACGTCCGACCGCGTCGGCCCCTGGGACGTGGCCGCCACGATGTTCGCCAGCCTGGGGGTCGACCCGCACGCCCCCTACCGGGACCCGCTCGACCGGCCCTTCCACGCCACCACCGGCCGGCCGATCGAGGCCCTCTATGGCTGAGGGCCGTCGGCGGGGAGGGACGGGACGGGACGGGAGCGGAGCCGGTCGTGGCGAGCGGCGCGGCGGTGGAGTAGATTAGGCGAGGAAGCGGCGGGATCGAGCCGGGGGGAGCCCGGCGGCCGGTCGGATCGAGGGGCGTCTCATGGCCTGGTACTGGATGTTCCTGGTGTACTGGCTGCTGATGTTCGTGGCCTTGTACATCATATCGGAGGTGGGCCAGAACTACTTCTACGACGAGGTGACTCCCCTGGTCGGACTGAAGGTCGGCGGCTCGTCGCTGGTGCTGGCGGCGGCCCTGACCTGGATGGACCCGACGATCGCCGACCTGCTGACGTCCGAGATCTGGTTCTTGGCGATGCTCGCCGTGGCCGGTTTCGTGCTTCTCTGCGTGGTGATCCGGTTCCACGCCCCCCACGCGCTGATGCTCGGGCCGGTGACGGTCGTGCTCGTCGCGCTGATGTCGGCAATGGCGATCAGCAGCCTGGAGGACGCCGGCCGATCGGTCGATCGCGACCGGCCGATCCCCCCGCAGCAGCGGACGATCCGCAAGTCGGCCTCCCGCTCGATCCCACCTCCGGTCGAGGAGCCGGCGCCGGGGGCCTCGGCCGAGTCGAACGCCGCCCCCTGATCCGATCGGGTGGACCACGCCGGAGGAGAGGCCCCGAGGGGGCGGGGCCCTCGATTCGGCGGGCTCTTTCTGGGGGCGGCCGGATCGGAGCGCGGGGCGTCCTGGGCCTTGGGACGGGTCGACCGGAGCCGTCGCGGCGCCAGCTCAGGGGAGCTGCGCGAGGATCCCGGGGAGCACCTCCGCGAGCCGGTCGGCGGCCTCGATCGCGTGCTCGCGCAACGCCCAGAGATCCTTGACGCTGCCGGGCCGCTTCCAGAGGGCGCCAAGCGTGGCCCCCAGCCGGAACCCTCCCGTCGGGCCCATCACGGTGATCACCTCGGCCGGCAGGTCGGTGCCGGCTTCGTCGCTGATGACTCGGATGGCCAGGAACCGCTGCCCCCGATCGGCGCAGATCGAGGCGACGGCGGCCGTTTCCATGTCGACGACGTCGGCCGAGAACCGCCCGCGCAGCGCCGCCTTCTCGTCCGCGGTACGCACGATCTTCGAGGCCGTCAACAGGCGGCCCGACGTGTACCGGAACCCGGAGCCGGCCGGCGATTCCGGAGGAGTCAGGTCGATCGCCAGGGGAGGGGCATCGGGATCGGCCCCGTCGACGATCTCGGTGGCGAAGAGGACGTCGTTGCGCTTCAGGGCCGGGTCGAGTGCCCCTCCGAAGCCGGCCGAGACGACCCAGGTTGGCCGATGGCCCCCAATGAGCCGCCGCGCCCCCCGTCCGGCTCGGCTCCGGCCGACGCCGGCGACGACCACGGCCACGAGCTTCGACCCGAGCATCCCCTCCACGATTGGCCGATCCGACCCCTCGGGGGCGGAATAGGTTCTCACGTCCCGCAGCAGGTCGATCAGAGGGCCGATCTCGATGGGCAGGGCGGCCACGATCCCCACGTCGGCCGGGCCCGGGGGCGGGAGCGGATTCTTCATGCGGATCGGTTCTGGTCGCGAGGGCTCGGGGGCGCAGGGCACGCCCTCAAGGATGCCGAGGGCCGGGCGGGGAAATCAAGGATGCTCCCCCGCCTCGGCCCGAGATCGGCCTTCTGAGGTCGGCATGGTCCATCGGCCATCGGCCAATCGCGGCGCCGGATCTCGGTCACGCTTCCAGCGGCCTCGGGTCCGCCGGGACGCCGCAGGCCAGGGCCCCGGTCCGAGGGGCGGCGCGCCCGGCCCGAGCGCTCCAGGAGCCCGAGACGGCGGCCCGGTAGCGGGAGAGGGCCATCAAGGGGAAGTAGATGCGATAGAGATGATAGCGCAGGTAGAAGACCTTCGGGAACCCGGTCCCGGTGAACTGGGGCTCGTCCCAGGTGCCGTCGGGGTTCTGGGTCCGCAGCAGGAAAGAGACGCCGCGTCGGACACTGGCGCCGTGGGCGCGGCCGGCGGCGATCAGACCGTTGACGGCCCAGGCGGTCTGCGAGGCGGTCGTCACGCCCCGGCCCATCCAGGCCGGATCCTCGTAGCTACGGCACGATTCGCCCCAGCCGCCGTCCTCCTGCTGGACCGACTCCAGCCAGTCGGCCGCCCGCTGCACGGCGGGGTGGCTCATCGGCAAGCCGATCGCCTGGAGGCCGAGAAGCACCTGCCAGGTTCCGTAGATGTAATTGACTCCCCATCGGCCGTACCAGCACCCCTCCGGCTCCTGCGTGGCCCAGAGGTATTCCAGCCCCCGGGCGACCGCCGGATGGTCGGCCTTGTAGCCGAGCGAGCCGAGGATTTCCAGGATGCGGGCCGTGATGTCGGCGCAGCTCGGGTCGAGGATGGCGTTGTGGTCGGCGAAGGGGACCTTGGTGAGCAACTGGTTGTCGATGTCGACGTCGAAGGCCGCCCAGCCGCCGTCGCGGTTCTGCATGGCCAGCAGCCAGGCGATGGCGCGGTCGGTCGCGGCGCGGCCCTCCGGGCCTCCGGCCAGGGCGGTCCGGCCCAGGGCGAGCAGGACCATGGCCGTGTCGTCGATGTCCGGGTAGTGGTCGTTGCGGTACTCGAAGGCCCAGCCGGTCGCCTCCAGGCCGGGGCGGCGGAGCTGCCAGTCGCCGGGGGTGCGGATCTCTCGGTCGAGCAGCCAGCGGGCGGCCCCGGTCATGGCCGGGTCGTCGGCCGGCACTCCCGAATCGGCCAGGGCGATGGTCGCGATCGCCGTGTCCCAGGTCGGCGAGACGCACGGCTGCACCCGGACGGCGCCGTCCTCCTCGATCATCAGGTCTTCAAGCTGAGCCATCGCCCGGCGGATGAGCGGGTGATCATCCTCGTAGCCGAGGCTCCGCAGCGCGAAGACGGAGTAGACCATCGCCGGGAAGATGGCGCCGAGCCCCTCGGAGCGCTCGAAGTGGTCGACCATCCAGCGGTGCGCCGCTTCCAGCCCCGGCCGCCGCAGGGCCCGGGGGACGATCCGGTGCGCCCACTTGAAGCAGCGGTCGACCGCCACGAAGACGTTCGCCCAGGAGAGGCCCCGCCCAGTCCCCCTCGACGGCGGCGGCAGGTCCGGCCGGAACAGTTCGGCGATCCCCTTCTCGGCGGGCAAGTGCCGCACCGGACGCTGCACCGAGAGGATCGACAGCGGCACGACCATCGTCCTCGTCCAGGACGACATGTCGTACAGGCTCAGCCCCGATCGGATCGGCACGAACAGCAGCTCGGGGGGCACATAGGGGCAGTCGTCGTAGGACATCTGCCCGAGCAGCGCCAGGTAAAAGCGCGTGTAGCTGTTGCTCGCCTGGGCGCCGCCGGCTTCCAGGATCAGCTCCCGGACCCGAGCCATCACCGGGTGGTCCGGCGGCACGCCGACGAGCTTCAAGGCGAAGTACGCTTTGACCGAGGCGCTCAGATCGAAGGGGCCGCCGGGGTAGATGGCCCAGCCCCCCTCGGGGAGTCGCTGCTCGAAGAGGTACGTGCAGAGCTTGACCGCGACCTCTTCGTCTTCTCGTCCCAGCGCCGCGAGGAGCAGGACGAATTCCGATTCGAGGATCGTATCCCCCTCGAGCTCGCCGACCCAGTGGCCGTCGTCGCGCTGTCGGTCCAGCAGCCATCGCCGCGTGGCCGACAGGCCGAGATCGAGGTCCTCGGGAGCGATCGAGGGCGATCGGTCAATCCGCGAGGAGGCATCCGTATCCGCTCCTCGCCCCAGCTTGCCACCGTCCAGCTTGACGATCATCGCGGTCTCGGTCCCCCATCCTGGAGGTCTTTCGTCCTGATGTCTCATCCGAGTGGTCGATCGATCCTCGATCGCGGCCGGTCCATCCATGTCCCGGACGACGCGCGGGGCACATCCTATTCGTCGATTTACGGAACGATCAAGGTCAATCCTCGGCGCCCTCGGCCGTTTTCCCCCGCCGACACGACGACCCCCGCCCGAGAGGTCCCTGCGATTTGCCCAGATTACGGGGCGGGCGCGAAGCGCATCGCCAGGGTGAACCCGCGGAGCAACGGCGTTGCGCGGAGGGTCGCCTCCGCCCGTCGGCGGTCGCCGGGGTCGAGCAGGCGGGCCCGGACCTCCAGGAGATCGCCGGCCAGGCGGACGCTGCCGACCTCCGCCAGGCCGTCGAGCTGCCGGCGCACCTGGTCGCTGAGATATTCCTCCACTGCCTCCGGGTCGCCGGCCGATCGGAGCGGGTTGGCCCCCGGCTCGATCGGCACGGGGAACCTCAGGCGGTCGACCACCTCGAGCACCTCGGGGTGCCGCTTCACCGCCAGCACGGCCCGCATCGCCTCCAGGGCGGACGGCACTTCTCCCTCCAGGATCGCCCGGCCGTCCTCCAGGAGGACGCGCACCGGCAGGCCATCCAGTTCGGGGAGAGCGGCGAGGGGATCGTCCCCGGCCTTGTTCCCGGCCGGAGGGGGGGGCTCGGGCGGCTCGACCCCGATTGGCTCGGGAGGCGGGGGGACCGCCGGCCTCGGGTCGATCGGTTCCTCGGGGAGGGCCGGAGGAGGCTCGGCCTGGGCCCCCTCGGAGGCCGTCGCGAGGGGATCGACCCGGAGCAGGTTGACCACCTCGGACACTCCCGGGGTCCGGGCCAGGTACTGGCCCACGGCGATCCGGTCGGCCAGGGTCGGCACCACCCCTCGGAGCACGGCCACCCCGTTCGGATCGATCTCTACGTCGACCGAGCCCGGCGGCGGCTCCGGACCGACCGGGACCGGGATCCCTCCCGCACCGTCGCCTGGAGCGAACGCGGCGGCCGTCTCCGCCAGCCGGTAGGCCGACAGCGCCCGCCAGTACGGCGGGG